>JAAFKA010000009.1 GCA_013299115.1 Cytophagales bacterium | reverse complement strand
CAAAAGCTGGCTTAGTGAAAATCTCTGTAACAGACGTGGTGGGCAAAGAGGTGTACCAATTCACTGAAACAGCTACCGCAGGTGCTTACGAACACAAATTGCATTTGCAGCACGTAGCCGCAGGGGTCTATGTTATCAGCCTAAGCACTGATGGCAAAACGGCTACTAAGAAAACGGTGAAACAGTAAAAACAATGAACAGTTAGCAATGAATAGTTTTTTCACTGCTAACTGATAACTGAAAACACCTGTATTCTATTGATAATCAATAAAATACAGGTGTTTTAGTTTTAATTTTTTTGATAATAATTAGGTGCAGCATTACTTGTGTGGCAATGCCCAATTTTTCACTGCCAATCTTAACTTTTTGCCTTCAATTCCTCCGCCCAATTAAACCTATCTGACGAGGAGAAAGCCCAAGGAGCCCCATTGTTTTCCATGTTGGCAGCCATCGAAGCCCAAGAATTTGGCATAGCCGACTCCTCCATTGAGGCATAGCGGCGAAGTTCCATAATGATTTCTAAGGGATTGATATTCACAGGACAAGCATCTACACAGGCGTTGCAAGTGGTGCAAGCCCAAAGTTCTTCTTTTGTGATGTAGTCGCCATACAAGGCTTTGCCGTCTGTAAAGTTTGCCCCATGACTGGTGAGGTTTCTGTTTACTTCTTCGGCTCTGTCCCTTGTGTCCATCATAATTTTGCGAGGGGACAATTTTTTTCCTGTTAGGTTAGCAGGACAAGAAGCCGTACAACGCCCACATTCAGTACAGGTGTAAGCCTCCATGATGTTTTTCCAAGTCAAATCTTGCACGTCTTTTGCCCCAAATCTACCAATTTGTCCATCGGCTGCTTCGGCAACTTGCACTGTAACAGGCACACCCAACATACCTTGCACTTCTTTGGTTACGGCGTCCATATTGGTAAACTTGCCTTTTGCCTCCAAATTTGCAAAGTACGTATTAGGAAAAGCCAATGCAATGTGTAAATGTTTGGAATAGGTTACGTAAACCGCAAAACTCAAAATACCTACAATATGCAGCCACCAAGCCATTCTTTCTAAGACCAACAAGTTGCCTGTGGTCATGTTTTTATAGAGAGGTATAAAAAATTGGCTGATAAGGAAACTACCAACAGGTTTATAGTGGTCGGTTACATAAACTCCCCAAGTGCTGTCGGCTGTTCGAGTTTGGAGAATACTGTCCGTTGCATTCATTGTAAACAAAAAGAGCATCAGCACTATTTCGGCAGTCAAAATAATATTGGCATCGAGGCGAGGGAACCCATCTAAGTCTTTGGAAAACAGGCGAGGAATGATGAGCAAGTTGCGGCGAATAAGGAAAACTACGCAAACTGCCAAAACACCAAACGCCAAAAACTCAAAGAAACTAATGAGGAAAGTGTAAAAACCTCCCAAAGCACCCGCAAACAATCTGTGTGTGCCAAAAAGTCCATCTAAGACTATTTCTAAAACTTCTACATTGATAAGCAAAAAGCCTGCATAAATGACGAAGTGCATGATGCCCACCAAAGGTTTCTCGAACATCTTGCGTTGCCCAAAAGCTATGAGGAGCATATTCCTCATTCTTTCGTCTTTGCGGTCTGTACGGTCGAGGGGTTTGCCGAGTTTGATAGTTTCGGCAATAAAAGAAACCCTGCTCCAGACCACAAAACCTACGATGGCTAATGCCCCCGCAAATAAAATCTGTTGTAATAAAGTAACGAATAATTGCATAAGATTAAGTTGAATGTAGCATACGCTTTAGCGTGTGCATAAGTTATGAACTCAATAAAAACCACACGCTAAAGCGTATGTTACAACACAACACTCATTCGCCTGAAGGCGAATGTACAGCAGAAAAAGCATACATTATCAAGTTTGCCCCCATTTTCAGTGCTTTTTGGCGTACTTCGTCGGGGTCGTTGTAAATGATTTGGTCTTCCCAACCATTGCCCAAATCACATTCGTAAGAATAAAAACAAACCAATCTGCCTTCGTAAAACAAGCCAAAACCTTGTGCAGGTTTGCCATCATGCTCATGTATTTTTGGTAAACCTTTTTCGAATTTAAACTTTTGGTTGTAAATGCGGTGATTGTAAGGCAACTCGACAAAATCTAACGCTGGAAAAACTTTTTTCATTTCCAAACGAATAAATTTATCTAAGCCATAATTGTCGTCTATGTGCAGAAAACCACCACTCAACAAATATTTTCTAAGATTTTGTGCTTCTGCATCAGAAAAAACCACATTGCCATGCCCTGTCAAATGCACAAAAGGATAAGCAAACAATTCGGGGCTACCCACTTCTACCACTTCTTCCTGTGGAGCAAGATTAAGATTGAGATTTTTGTTGCAAAAGGCAATCAAATTGGGCAAAGAAGTTTTGTTAGCATACCAATCTCCCCCGCCATTGTATTTGAGTTTGGCAATTTTTAGCTGATTTTCTTGGGCAAAGGCAAAGCTTATCTTGCCAACAAGCAAACCAAAGCAAAGTAAACGGCAAATCCAAATCATAATTGTTGAAAGTTAGACAGTTCTTTGGGTCTTTGGGTTTCTCAAAACATGTAGTGCTTTGGGTTTTGAGAAACCCAAAGTTTCAATAAACAGCCCCAAAGGTACAAAACCAATTGGGTGCTACAAAAAAAGGGAAGGAATTTTTTAAGTCTTACACTCCTTCTGCCACCACAGTTTTCACTTGGTCGGGCATCATTCGTTTAAACAAGTTTTCTATACCTGCTTTTAGCGTAACCGTAGAGGAAGGACAACCACTGCAAGAGCCTTGCAAGGTAACTTTCAGTGTGCCTGTTATTTCCTCGAAAGTGTGAAACGAAATAGCACCACCATCGCCTTCTACGGCTGGTCTGATGTATTCGTCTAAAATGCCTTTTATTTTTTTGACTGTTTCGGTGTCGTTTTCGTTGATTTTGAGTTGCTCGGCTTTCCATTGTTTTTTCAACTCATTTTCATAGTCGTCCACCTCCATCACTGGTTTATTTTCGTCAAAATATTCCTTCAAAAAAGTTTTCATACCAGGGATAATATCTTCCCAAGGAATTTGCTCGTCTTTGGTAATAGTGATGAAGTTTTTGGTAAGGAAAACTCGTTTCACAAAAGGAAAGGCAAACAAAGCCGTAGCCAACGGTGACTCGGCTGCTGTTGCCGATTCTGCATAATCTCGCAGAAAATTCTCATCTGCCGAAAGCATAGAGTTCAACACAAATTTCATTGAATTTGGGTTGGGGCTGGACTCAGTGTAAATATATGTCGTTTTTGCGTACAACTTATCTGCGTTGTATTGCACTGTTTTTGTTAGCATTTTTTTGGTGTGTTTTTTACACAGGCTAAAGCCTATGCTACATTACTTTTTTGAAAACCCAAAAAATAAGAGATTTGTTTCATTTTACAAATTTTCTCCTGATTTTCAATCTTTTACAAATTTTTAACAAAACTGAGTTATTGAATAACTTATTGATATTCAACAAGTTGTGAAATAGTAATTTGAATTATTGTGTTTTTTGGGAAACAATTTATTTACAAAGTTAGTAATTTGGATTGAATATAAAACTTTAATCCAAATGAATCACTTACAAAAAACCTTGCAACATCAAAAAAAATGCTTGCCTCCTTGACTCTTGCCATCAATATTTACGTTTTTATGTGTGACAGCGGAGGCGATGATGAAGGTAAAGAAAAAACAAGGTTGAATGTAGCATAGGCTTTAGCCTGTGCAGACGTAAAGAACGCAAAAACACAGGCTAAAGCCTATGCTACATTCAAATTTAAGCACTAATATAATTTTTTATATTAGAGGTTATTAAGGTAAATTATGTTGCGAATTTAGTATTTCTTGAATAGTTACGTAAATTATGTAGTGCTGCTGCAATTTGTGCTACACTATCTCTGATGCTTTTGCCCTTCATTCTTATCTTTTCTCGTACAATCCTTAGCGTTTGGAAAGCCCCAATCAAGAGTTTTATCATGAACTTTCCCTTCCACCGTAGGACTAATAAAATGAATAACCCGTTTGGTATCTACAACTAACTCATTTTTACAAGTATGCATTTTTTGCTTGCCTGAATCATCAGCTTCCTGATTGTCCTTGTCTATTTGTCTTGGTATAGGTCTTTCTACGGCCTCATGGAGAACAATTTTTTCTTCTTCGGCTACTTTGAGCAACCTTGAATAAAGTTCCTCAGCAGTGGTGGCAGGCATACAATCAACTTTTTTCAGGCTTTTATGCAACAAGGGCAACAAGACCTTAAGCCATTGGCTTACTTTACTTTGCGAGAGTGTAAACATAGTCCCAATAACCTCTTGCAACGTATTGGTTTTCAGATACACCAGAATAAAAAATAATTTGGCAGTACTGCCGTAGAGGATACTATTTTTAGCTTCATTAAATTTTTGGAATTTACGTGGATTACCAAAAGCATCATGGTATGCAAAGTATTTTTCACAAATGGGGGAGAAAGCACGCAATAAATCGTCAAACTCACTGGGTTTAAGGCTGGTTAAGGCTAAAAAACGAGTTGAGTTTTGGTAAATAGTTTCAAAAGATTGCATAAAACGAAAAATTTTGCTAAGTTAGTAAAATTATTTTAATAACCTCTAATAGTGTTTTTTAACTTATTTGCAAAAGAATATTTTGTTCATTGTCAAGTATTTACAAGTAACAAACCAAAGCTATGCTGTTCAGAAATCCATTAGACCCCCAAAATGTGAAAATTACAAAAGCCATCAAACAGTGGGTGTGTGAACTTTGGCAACTGTCAGAGGAAGTGGTAATTAGTGTTACAGAAATGCAATGCTGTGGTGAAAATTGCCCACATACAGAAACAGTGATTACGATTTGGCAGCAAGAACCAAAAGTCATCAGGCTACCAAAACCTCTGACTTTTGTAAGAAAACATGACTTGATAAGATAAATAGATTGCCTATCTCAATAATTTTTCCAAAAAATTCAAAGCATTATTTTTGGTAAAATTTTTCAGTTGTCTTTCATCGAGTAGTTGGTGGGCTAGCAAATCCTCAATAAAATTAGGATAGTCGGCAGCCGTTTGGTAAGGCTCAAAGAAGTTGATATTTGGTTTGTCTTCGGGTTGGTTGAAATAAAACAGGTCTGTTCCCATACAAATTTGCGTTTCTGCTGCTAAGGAAAGCCCAAAAGCTAAGTGTTGAAAGTATTTTTCTTTTGTACGACCTAAAAAACTTTTTATCCAATTTAAGCCAATAATTCCTCCTCTGTTCAGGAGTTCTTGGGCAAGTTCGGTGGGCAAGTTGCGTTTATTTTGGTGTATAGCCCTAAAATTAGAGTGGCTTGCTAATACAGGGAGGTCTAAATTTTGGGTGGTGATGTAAGTTAAAATATCGTAAGCCAATTCATCAGAAGTGTGCGAAAAATCTATGGCAATTTTGCGACCCGAAAGATAATCTAACACCTGTCTGCCATCGTCTGTCAAGCCTATGTGCGTATAGTTACCCCCGCCAAAACGGTTTTTGTGGTGGTGCGTAAGGCTGATATATAGCAACTTTCCTGTATTTTCTATGATAGTTTCCAAATTCTCGAAACCTTGCTCCATTGTTTCGTGTTCGGCACAAAAGCCCGAAGCATTTTCTATGGCTGCTATAAACCCAACTCTGTCCTCGTCTTCCAATTCCTCCAAATCGTCGAGATTGGTAACAGAAAAAACTTTGTCTTCTTCTTCTGCCAATAAATTTGCAAAAATTTCACTTTGGGCTATGCCTGCTTCTGAACTTTGGGCATCTGCTGTATAAGTAAAAATGGCTAAGGTTTGCAACAATACATTGCCCTCCATCAGTTGTGGAATGGAGCAACGAGCCGCTGTGTCATATTGATGTCCTTTTTCGTAGTGCAGATAACTCAATAGGTCGCAGTGTAAATCGACAATTTGCATAAAAGTAAGTAGTTTGGTTAGTTGGTTGCAAAGGTAAACAAAAAATGAGGAATGACAAAGCGGAGATTGCAAATTCACGTCTTGTTAATGAGGTCTTACACATAGAAAAAAAATAAGGTAGTTGTAAAAAGGCGTTGATAAAGATGACATCTTTTTGAAAGATGTCATCTTTATCAACGCCTTTTTACAACTATCAAAAATGAAAAACCTTACTTGTCTTATTTTATTACGCCTAACTCTTTGCCCACTGCCGAGAAAGCTGCAATGGCTTTGTCTAAATGGTGTTTTTCGTGAATAGCCGAAATTTGTACCCTGATTCGGGCTTTTCCTTTGGGAACTACGGGGAAGTAAAAACCAATGACATAAATTCCTTTTGCTAATAATTTTTCGGCAAACTGTTGTGCCAGCACCGCATCATACAACATAACAGGCGTAATGGGGTGTTCTCCTTTTGGAATATCAAACCCTGCTTCGGTCATGCCTTTGCGGAAATATTGGGTGTTCCACTCCAATTTATCACGCAAGGCGGTGGTGCGGGTGAGCATATCCATAACCGCAATACCTGCCCCTACGATGGAAGGTGCTAAGGTATTTGAAAACAAATAAGGTCTTGACCTCTGCCGCAATAGTTCTATAATTTCTTTTCTGCCCGAAGTAAATCCGCCCAAAGCCCCGCCTAATGCCTTGCCCAATGTGCCTGTGATGATGTCTATTTTGCCCATCACGTTGCGGTATTCGTGTACGCCCCTGCCTGTTTTGCCCATAAAGCCTGTGCTGTGGCACTCGTCTGACATGACTAAGGCTCGGTATTTTTCTGCCAATTCGCAAATTTTATCTAATTGGGCAATTGTACCGTCCATCGAAAACACGCCGTCTGTTACAATAATTCGGTGGCGGCTGTCTTGCGTAGCTTGGAGTTGAGCCTCCAAATCTGCCATGTCGTTGTGTTTGTATCTTAGTCTTTTGGCTTTGCACAATCTCACGCCATCGATAATGGAGGCGTGGTTGAGTTCGTCTGAAATAATAGCATCTTGTTCGTTAAACAAGGGTTCGAATACGCCGCCATTGGCATCGAAGGCTGCTGCGTACAAAATGGTGTCTTCTGTACCCAAAAAGTTGGCTATTTTTTCCTCTAAGGTTTTGTGAATATCTTGCGTGCCACAGATGAAACGGACAGACGACATACCAAAACCATGTGTGGTTATGGCGGCTTGGGCTGCTGCTATCACTTGCGGGTGCGAAGACAACCCTAAGTAGTTATTGGCACAAAAATTTAAGACTGAAATCACTGAGCCATTGGGTTGAAAAACCTGAATTTCAGCCCCTTGTGGCGAGGCTATAATTCTTTCTCTCTTGTAAAGTCCTGCTGCTTGAATATCGGCTAATTCTTGCTGCAAAACAGGCTGGAGGGTAGCATACATATTGGTTTGTGGTTTTTGTTGATAATTATTGATTTAATTCAGTTCTTAACTCTTGGATTTGTTCGAGAGTTAATCCTGTTAAGTGGTTAAACCCAATTATCTGACACCTTTGAGGTGTCGGATAATTCTGATAATCAGATACATAGACACTAAAACACTAAAACACTGTCGATTATTTAAGTCTAACTACTTAGCTCCGATAAAAAATTTCTCATAGATTGACTAAATTAATGTAAATTAAAATATACCTATCGGGTGGCTTTGAGCCACCTGATAGGTATATTTGCTAACATTTCCCATTCACCACCAAAGGCGAATGATAAGCCACAGTTTTCGATTTGTCTTTGTTCAGTGTAAAATCTATACGCCCTAAGCAGATTCCTGCCCAGCCTACTTGATTGACTATGACCGAATTGCCGTTGTTATTTTTTATCACATTGGGTTTTTCCAACAAGGTGTGTGTATGTCCGCCAAGCACAAGGTCTATGCCATCTACCTGTTGAGCCAGCACAAGGTCAGAAAGCAATTTGGGGTCTTCATATTGGTAGCCCAAATGCGAAAGGCAAATTATCAAGTTACATTGTTTGGCTTTGAGTTCTTGCACCATTTCTTTGGCAGTGGCAACAGGAGGTTTATAGGCTGTATTGCCGTAAAGTTTTTTAGGCACTAACCCCTCCAATTCTATACCTATGCCAAATACGCCAACCCTGAACAGCCCACGCTGAAAAATGGTGTAAGGTTTGGTAATTCCCTTCAAAATTGTGTCCGAAAAGTCGTAATTGGCAACCAACACCTGAAATTTTGCATGAGGTTGCTGTTTCAAAAAACCTTCTAAACCCAAATCAAAATCGTGGTTGCCCATCGTGGTTGCATCATAGCCCATGCTGCTCATGAGTTTGTATTCTACTTCGCCACCAAAAAAGTTGAAATAAGGTGTGCCTTGAAACACATCACCCGCATCAAGGAGGAGTACATTTTTTTCCTCTTGCCTGATTTTTTGCACTAAGGCAGCCCGCCGAGCCATACCGCCCAAGCCCTGCCAACGCCCACTGCCATCGGGAAAAGGCTCTATACGTGAGTGCATATCGTTGGTATGTAGAATGGTGAGTTGGTAATCTCTGGGGTCGGGTGCTGCCAAAGCCTCCAAAGAGCCTAAGCCCAAACCCAAGGCTGCGGAGGTGAGTAAAGAATGGCGTAAAAATTCTCTGCGGTGCATGGTGTAGTTTATGGTTTTGGCAATTTTTTTATACCTTTGCAAACTTATTGATAAACTTTAATTATTCATACACTCTACCTATAATTTTATGCTTGCTTTTTACCAACAGTTGCGTGCTGCTCGTCATTTACAAACTTTTATCTTTATTGGTATCTGTTTGTATTTGGCAATTCATTTGTTTTTTTTGCATCACACCCCTGTTGGTGGCGGCGAAGATAAAATGTTTGCTTCTGCTACGTATGAGTATTTGACTACCAATAAACTAATTATTTCTGTATCTAAGGAAGTTACAGCAACAACAGTAGGCAACAAAAAGTATGAAGAAGCCCTTTATTATGGTTATAACTATTTTTATTTGCAAGCCCAAATAGCCAAATTAATAGGAACAAACAGGTATCAATTTCATTTACTCAATTTTTTCTTTTATGTCATAGTTGCTGTTTTGCACATGAATTTTGCACGCAAAGCTATGCAACTCTCTGTTTTTGCTTCTATTTTTATTGGTATATTTTTTTTGACTGATGTGGTAGTTATGCAGCAACTCTATTCAGGGCGAATGGACTCAATGGCAATGGCTGCCATTTTATTGGCTGCTTATCTTTATTTTGCTTATCGGAGTTATCAACTTGATACATGGCAGTTTCACATTATTCGTTTGGCGTTGGTCGTTTTGTCTTTTTTGGCTATGACCACCACGCCACGCATAGGCATGACCCTTGCTGCTTTGGGTTTGGCTATTGTTTATGATACTTGGTTGCAAAAAAACGCAAAAATCTATTTATTTAATGCTTTGTATTTGGCAGGTATTCCATTGTTGTATTGGTTAGGGTGGATAGTTCCTCAATTTGGAGATGTACTGACTTTTGCTAAGTACATGACCTCTGGTACACCCAGCAGGCAAATCATTACCTCTGGTTGGGACATTGTATTCCGTTTCGATATTTTTCGCAGCTCTTTTCACCTGCCTTTGTTTGCAGTCATCATTGCTTATATGGGCTTATTGCTTTGGAATTTTTTTAGGAAAGATACCAAAAACAAAACTTCCCAAGCTAATGTTTTTGCAAACCCTGCTATTCCTTTGCACATTTTTCTATTGGCAAGTGTTGTCATACACACTAAAATAGCTTTGGCTGGTTATGTACAAATGGTGGTGGGCTACTTGTACCTTTGGTTGCTCTATGTGGGTACGCACACGCAAGGCTGGGGTATAGCCTACAAAAGATTGTTCATTGGTGGTTGTACGTTACTAATGGCTACTAATTTAGTTGGTAATTGCCTTAAACTTACTTCCGAAATTATTTTATGGGACAAAAAAGATAGTGCAAAGGCAGAGGCTTTTATTCGCAAAAACATTCCACCTCATACCCCTGTGATGGCAAGTCTTAATTATTACTACCTCTTACAAAAGAACTCTTGTAAAATAGAGGCAACTGAGTTGGTGCTAAATTTTGATAGAGTAAGAACCGAATTTGATTTTGAATATATCTTATTTGCCGATGAATTGACCTGGCGTAACCGACCTCTTGCTTTGTATGCACCCGATACTTTCCAACTGATAGACAGTCTAAAATTGTCGTCAGGCTATCCGCCTACAATAGAAAAATTTGCAACTAAATTCCAAATTCTAAGGGGAGGCAATTATAACGGTTATCTTTATAAAAGGATAAAAGCAAAATAGTAACTCGTTTTTAAACAGGACTTAGGCAGGATTTTTTGTGTTTTTTATGAATGATTATTGAACAATCAGCAGTATTGAATTTTGACGAAACAGGTATGCGTGTGGTTTCAAGAAGGTATTCTTGGGCGGTACTCCGTGTTTACGAATAATGTTGCCGATTTTCAATATTTTGTTTCAAATCCTTAGCACAAAACTGAAAACTAACTATTGAAAAATAACCTAAAAGTGAAAAATATAATTTTTATTGCTTACTTTTGGATTGAAATTTTTTGCAAAAAATCAATAACTACGTACATCTTTTATGGTCTTCGCCTTTAAACTTGCAATAGGAAAATATGACGAATGAAATGCTTGTCGAACAATTAACTGAAAATCAGAACTTTAAGGAAAGACTTACGCTATTTGCAGAAGTACTGTTGCCTGTGCCTATTCCACAATTATTTACCTATCGTGTGCCGTTTGAGTTGAATGAGTATATTCAGGTGGGGGCAAGAGTGGTGGTACAGTTTGGGGCAAGGCGTATTTTGACGGCTATTGTCATGGCGTTGCACGAAACGCCGCCAAAGGGCTATCAGGCAAAATACATTCTGGAACTGATGGACGAAGAACCCATTGTAGCAGACCGCCAACTCAAATTGTGGCAGTGGACAGCCGAATATTACCTCTGTTCGGTAGGCGAAGTGATGAATGTGGGCTTGCCCGCAGGGTTAAAATTGAGTTCGGAGTCTTGTGTGCAGTTGAATCCAAACTTTGAATTATCGAACCACGAAGGCGTAGAGTTTTCGGCAAGAGAGCAGCAGATTGTAGATGCCCTGCGTGAAAAACCAAGTTTGAGTTTTGACGAAATTTCTAATATAGTCAATTTGCAAAATATTTACAACTTGCTCAAATCTCTGTTGCGAAAAGATGTAATTTTGATTTTCGAGGAAGTAAAAGACAAATACAAACCCAAAATTGTAAATAAAGTTCGTTTGGCTGCTGCCTACTGCGAAGTGGCTATGCTCGACAAATTGCTAAAAGATTTAGAAAAAAAATCTAAACAACTCGATGTTTTGCTCAAATATCTTTCTGTTGTTCCCCTCACCGAGTTGGCAGAAAAAAATCCTTTTGGCATGGCAAAAGCAGATTTAACCCAACATGGGGTTTTGTCTTCGGCTTTGCAAACCTTAGTGAAAAACGGTATTTTTGAGGAATTTGAAAACATTGTTTCACGTTTTGCAGAGTTAAATGAAACCAATTTGCAAGAAATTAAGCTAACAGACTACCAGCAAGAATTGGAAGCAAAAATTTTGGAACATTACCAAAAAAAGGACACTGTTTTGTTGCATGGCATCACAGGCAGTGGCAAAACAGAAATTTATATTTCCCTGATTCAGAAGGTTTTAGATAGTGGTTCGCAAGTTTTGTTTCTATTGCCCGAAATTGCTTTGACTACCCAAATTGTAGCCCGACTCAAAAAAGTTTTTGGCGTGAAAATGGGAGTCTATCATTCTAAGTTTTCAGACAACGAAAGGGTGGAAGTTTGGAAGGGCATTTTGAGTGGGAGGTTTCCGTTAGTGGTTGGTGTGAGGTCTTCTATCTTCCTGCCTTTCAGCAACTTAGGTTTGATAATAGTAGATGAAGAGCATGATTCGTCTTACAAACAATACGACCCCGCCCCACGTTACAACGCAAGAGATTTGGCGTTAGTGGCTTCGGGCTTGCACCAATGCAAGGTACTTTTAGGCTCGGCTACGCCCTCTTTGGAAAGTTATTATCAGGCGTTGGGAGGCAAATATGCTTTGGTTTATGCAGACAAAAGATATGGCAACGCCCAATTACCCGACATGGTTTTGGTGGACACCAAAGTAGAAAAACAGCAAAAAATCATGCGGGGAGATTTTAGCAAGCAATTAGTAGATAGCATACAGACGGCTTTGCACGCCAAAGAACAAGTCATTTTGTTTCAAAACAGGCGGGGTTACGCACCTTACCTCACATGCGAGGAGTGCAGCATGATACCCAAATGCGAAAACTGTTCGGTAAGTTTGACCTATCACTTGTCTAAACACGAATTGACTTGCCACTACTGCGGTTACAGAACAGACCCACCTGTAACTTGCAATGTGTGTGGCTCGACCAAAATAAAAACCGTAGGTTTTGGAACAGAAAAAATAGAGGAGCAACTGAACTTGCAAATTCCCGATGCCAAAGTGCAACGAATGGATTTAGACACCACAAGGTCGAAAATGAGCTACCAAACCATTATTCAAGACTTTGCAAGCAAACAAATTGATATTTTGGTAGGTACGCAAATGGTTACCAAAGGCTTAGACTTCGATTCGGTGAGTTTAGTTGGCGTTTTTGACATAGATAGAATGTTGCACTTCCCCGATTTCCGTTCTCACGAAAGGACTTTCCAACTCATTACACAGGTGGCAGGCAGAGCAGGGCGTAGGGGCAAAAAAGGTTTGGTATTGATTCAAACGGCAAATCCCACCCACCCTTTGCTGAAAAAAATAATAGACAACCAATTCAGAGATTTTTACGATACGGAGATAAAAGAAAGACAGGTTTATTTTTATCCGCCATTCAGCCGTATGATAAAACTCACTGTAAAGCACGAAAGTCAAGAAATGGCAGACCAAGCAGCCAATAAATTGGCAGAAAAACTAAAAACCAAATTGGGTACGCAACGAGTGCTGGGGCCAGAGTCGCCAATCATAGACAAACTCCGCAACCGTTACCTGAAAGAAATTTTTGTAAAGTTGGAAAGGGACAAACTCAACCTAAAAGAAGTGAAAAAACTACTGATGGAGGAGGTGCAAAGTGTGATAAACGACAAGTTGTATAAGCAAATAGAGGTGGCAATAGACGTGGACCCAGTGTAAAAAAAGTGTATTTTACGATTGTTAAGAAAAGTGTATTTTACGTTGGCAATGGTCGCAGACCTTGACAATCGTAAAATACATAATCTACTGCCCTTGTTAGTGCTGAGCATTACACTTGTGGCACTACCCAACAAGTAATGTTTGGTTACTTCGTTGTAAATTTATCAAAAAAAGTATCTTTGTAAAACTTTTGTCATTTTCTCACAACCAAAGATTTACACTAAAAAACTTGCAATTTTAAAAACTCATGCGTCTATTATTTACTCATATCAAGGGTTTGTTACAAACATTTGATACTGTGCCAACCCTCCGCAGGGGAGCAACTTTACAAACCATTCCTTGTATAGAAAATGCTTATTTGCTCATAGAAAACGGCAATATTGCAGACTTTGGCACCATGCCCAACCTTCCCGTAGGCAGTCGTGCAGGGGCGAAGGTCATCGATGCAAGCAACCGTTTTGTGCTGCCTTCGTTTGTAGATTCGCATACGCATTTGGTTTTTGCAGGTAGCCGAGAAAGTGAATTTGTGGACAAAATCAAAGGTTTGACTTATGAGCAAATTGCAGCCAATGGCGGTGGAATTTTGAACTCCGCCAAAAAATTGCAAGCAGCCGACGAAGACGAATTATTTGATTCGGCTTGGCAAAGGCTCAACGAAGTGATGCGAACAGGCACAGGGGCAATAGAAATCAAGAGTGGCTATGGATTGACACCACAAGATGAAATCAAGATGTTGCGAGTGATAAAAAAGCTACAAAAATATGCACCCATTACCATTAAAGCAACATTTTTGGGAGCCCACGCCATACCAAAAGAAATAGACCGAGCAAGTTATGTTTCGCAAATTATCAATGAGATGTTGCCACAAGTAGCAGCCGAGCAGTTGGCAGCTTATTGTGATGTGTTTTGCGACGAAGGTTTTTTTACGGTGGAGGAAACCGACAAAATTTTGGCAGCAGCCACCGCATTAGGCTTGCGACCCAAAATTCACGCCAACGAATTGGCAGTTTCAGGTGGCGTGCAAATTGGCGTGAAGCACCAAGCATTGAGTGTCGACCATTTAGAAAGAATTGGGGCAGAGGAGATTGAGGTGCTAAAAAACTCAGATACCTTGCCTGTGGTCTTGCCAGGTAGTGTTTTTTTCTTGGGCTTGCCCAAACCTCCTGTGCGACAAATGATAGAGGCTGGTCTGCCTTTGGTCATTGCCTCCGACTACAATCCTGGTAGTTGTCCTTCGGGAAATATGCCGTTTACCATTGCGTTGGCGTGTATTCAACTCCGCATGACTCCCGAAGAAGCCCTGAATGCTGCCACTATCAATGCTGCTTATGCTTTGGGTTTGGAAAATACGCATGGACACATCAGACGTGGAATAGCTGCTAATGTACTACTCACAAAAGAAATGCCGAGCTACCAATTTATGCCGTATAGCTTTGGTAATCAACCGATTGAACTGGTGGTGGTCAATGGAAAGTTATGGGAATAACCCGTAGCCGTATGCAGAAACAACAAAAGCAAATTAAGGATAGTCTTTGCAGTTAGATGTCAAAAATAGAACTTTGGTGTCTTCGGAGGAGGAAATTTATCTAAACTCGGAGGAATTGGCAGCAACTAACGAAAACTTGTTTGGTAAGACCAGCAAAAAAAAATTGCAAAGTAATTTGCAAGATGCTAATAAATGACTATTTTCAAACATGGAATTAGCCGTCTTGGTCATGTCTTGCGATGCTTTTGCAGATGTTTGGCAGCCTTTTTTTACATTATTTAGAAGATATTGGGCAGATTGTCCTTTCCCTTGTTATATCTGCACAGATACTATACCTGTGAGTGAGAAAGGCTTTGTGTCGCTAACCCCTGGGAAAAACTATACTTGGTCTTTTCGTTTGCGTTATGCCTTGCAACAAATTCCACAACGCTATGTTTTGTTTTTGCAAGATGATTTTTTTCTACTCAAAGCCGCTGATAATCAACGACTTTTACAATATTTAGAGATAATACAAAAAGAACAAGCGGGGCTGCTAAGAGTTTTCCCCACGCCACCACCTGATGTGGCGTTTAAGTCTTATCAAGACATAGGATTAGTAAATTTAAATGCCCCTTACCGAGTATCTTGTCAGGCTGCTATTTGGGACAAAGAAGTACTTTTGCAAATTATAGATGAAACAGAAACTATTTGGCAGTTTGAGATAGAGGGCAGCAAAAGGTCAAATGCCATTGCCAAGCCTTTTTTGAGTGTATATGAAGACGAAAATGGCACACCCTTAGAGTATGGAAACTATGCTTTTACTTACTTTTGTACGGCTGTATTAAAAGGCAAATGGATGCGTGGGGCAGTAACTTTGTGTAAAAAAGAGGGCATTTCTTTAAATTTGAGCAAACGAAAAGTAGAAACTCTTTGGGAAGAAAAACGCCGTTGGTTATATGAAAAAACCCCTGTTTTCTTGCAAAAATATATCTGGTTTCTGCTGTTCAGAGTTTTGAAATAGTACAGTTATTTTGAACTTCCTCCAAACTGATATTCTTTTAAATAAAAAGGCTCAAAATAAGCTAAATCTACAGCTTGGTCAGCAGTAAGCTGGCTGGCTATACTTCCTATCTGACTTGCAGAGGGCTTGATTTCAGGTAAAAAAACAAAATTGGGGTGTGTTAAAACGGACTGACATTTATCCGAACCATTACCAAAACAAATAATTTTCTGTTGGGTTACCTCCTCCGAAAAACTTTTAGACGTTATCACTAAGGCATGCGGAGGTTGAATTATGCGAAACTTCTTATCGTATAAGGCTGTGTAAACCTCCATTCTTCGGGCATCTAAGAGAGGGCAAAACAAAACATCATTAGTGTTGTTAATTGGCTGATTGACAATTACAGCTCTTGTTAAGGCGGCTAAGGTAGAAACAGCAAACAAAGGTAAATTGAGTGCAAAACACAAACCTTTGGCTGTGGCTATGCCTATCCGCAAGCCTGTGTAAGAACCAGGTCCTGCCGCAACTGCTATGCCTGTCAAATCTTTGTAGGTTTTGCTCACACTTTGCAAAGCATTGTCAATCAGGGTTGTAAGCATACCTGAATGAGATTGGTCTATTAGCAAATCTATGCAAACTAACAACTGTCCTTGGCGGTGCAAAGCAACTGAACAAGCTGAAGTAGAGGTTTCTATACTTAAAATCATGGTTACTAAAGGCTTTGTTGCAACGGTTAGTATTGTTTAAAAGGGCTTTTTTGTAATTTTATGTTGTCAAACGTAATTATTACATAGAAATACCATCAAAAAGTCCAGCCAAATATAGTTATAAAATAACAAACTGGAAAGAATCGGAAAGTGCTTTTGGAATTAAGGGAAATAACATTTCTCAAAAAAATGTTATTTCTATGGCGTTTTTGAAAAATGCAAATCCCAAAACCACTTTCCGATGTGTATGTTCAATTGAGGAACTGTTTCAATGTTAATTTTACTCCCAAATTCGTAGGGTTTATGTGCTTGCCTTTGGTAAGCCAAAATTTCGCCACTGTCAAAGTTTCTTAAAACAACCTACAACAATTTTTTAATCAACTGCTCTATCGTTATTCCTTCTGCCTCTGCTTTGAAATTTCGAACCAAACGATGGCGTAAAATAGGAATGGCAACGGCTTTTACGTCTTCTATGTCGGGTGAATATTTGCCGTTGAGTAAAGCATTGCATTTTGCACCCAAAACCAAATATTGTGAGGCTCTGGGACCTGCCCCCCACTCCAAAAATTGGTTGCTTACTTCGGCAGCCCCTTTGGTGTTTGGTCTTGTTTTGTGGGTCAATTTTACGGCATATTCCACCACGTTGTCGGCAATAGGCACACGCCTAACCAACTGTTGGTAATACAAAATTTCCTCTCCTGTCAAAATTTTAGACAATTCTGGTTTGGTATCTTTGGTAGTGTCTTTCACCACTTGCAACTCTGCCTCATAACTTGGATAGTCTAACCAAATATTAAACATAAAACGGTCTAATTGGGCTTCAGGCAAGGGATATGTACCTTCTTGCTCTATCGGATTTTGGGTAGCCAACACAAAAAACGGCTTGTCTAAGGGGTATCGTTGTCCTGCTATGGTTACGGCGTATTCCTGCATAGCCTCAAGCAAAGCAGCCTGTGTTTTGGGCGGTGTACGGTTGATTTCGTCTGCCAAAATAATATTGGAGAAAATAGCTCCTTTCACAAAACGCATATTGCGGTCTTTGTCTAAGGTTTCTGCACCCAAAATGTCCGAAGGCATGAGGTCAGGCGTAAACTGAATACGATTGAACTGCAAATCCAGCACACGCGAAATGGTCTGCACCAACAAGGTTTTGGCAAGTCCTGGCACACCAACTAATAGGCAATGTCCTTGACAAAAGATAGCTGTCAAGACCAACTGCACTACTTCGTCTTGCCCAATAATGACTTTAGATATTTCTTGATTGAGTTTTTTGTACGTCTGTGCCAATGAATCGGCGGCAGCAGCATCAGATTGGAATGTGGTCATGTAAAGATTTTAAGTAGTTTTTAAGTAGTTTTAAGTAATTTTTGTTCAGCATTTACAATAATTCTAATTGCAAAAAGTTTGGTAGCTTCGGTTAGATGAGATTTGGTATAAGAAAAAAAACCATATCCTGTTTGCCACTCAAATTTTTGGGGAAGTAAGTGTCCTTTGTTGATAAAACCACTTGAAAAAGATTGTATATTCGCCTTTAGGCGAATGTTGTACTTTCAGTGCAACTAAGGTACATTTAAGAGTTTACCTCGTTATCTGTAACAAGCCAAAAGAGCTAAAAGCTAAGCAAAAGTAGTGCAAAATACCGACTTTTGGTAAACTTTTACTATTTTTTTCCCTAATCTTATAAAAAAAACGGTGAATACAAATCATATTTTGTATATTTTTGCAAAGGTAAGGAAAAACATTACATTTGTAACACTACCGCAAAACAAATAAAACGCAAACTATCTATGTTACACTTTCTTTTATTTGGTTTGTTGGCAATAGTTCTTGGGTTGTTCGCAACCTATTATTTCGTTGCCAGCCCCGACCTTGCCAGCTATCAACCGCAAAAAGCAGCTAAAATTCCTGTGGACAAAAAGTTGCTTTACCAGCACGTCAATTTTTTGACAAGCATCAGCCCTGCACGCAACCACGCCAATTTAGCCGAATTGTTGCAAGCTGCTGACTACATAGCCAATGAATTTGGGAAGTTGAAAAGTGGCAAAGTAGAAAGACAACATTATTTGGCAGACAACGAAAATGACTACGAAAACATTATTTGGTCTTACAATGCAGATAAGGCTGAAAGAATTGTCATCGGCGGACACTATGATGTGTGTGGCGACCAAAAAGGTGCAGACGACAACGCAAGTGCAGTGGCGGGTGTGTTAGAATTGGCTCGGTTGGTGGACAGCCTTCGCCCTAATTTGCCTTACCGCATAGATTTTGTAGCCTATTGTTTGGAGGAGCCACCAAATTTTAGGACTACGAACATGGGTAGTTACGTACACGCCAAGAGTTTGATAGACCAAAAAGTGGAGGTAAAAGCCATGATTTGTTTAGAAATGATTGGTTTTTTCTCCTCCAAACCAGATTCTCAAGACTACCCTGTTGGAGCTATGAAATTATTGTACCCAACCGTAGGTAATTTTATTGGCGTAGTGGGCAATATGAGCAGCAGAAGTTTAGTCGGTACAATGAAAAAAAACATGAAACAGTGTGGCAATTTACTTGTGGCAGGCATAGCAGCCCCTGCTAAAATACCAGGTATAGACTTTTCTGACCACCAAAATTATTGGAAATTTGGTATTCCTGCTGTGATGATAACAGATACAGCTTTTTTCCGAAACTACAATTACCACACCGAAGATGATACCATCGAAACTTTAGATTTCGACAGCATGGCAGAGGTCGTAAGAGGAGTGTATGGGGCTGTGGTAAGGTTGTGAAAATTTTATAACTCTTTTCTCAATCTTGCCACAGGAATATTCAGTTGCTCTCTGTATTTAGCCACAGTTCGGCGGGCTATGTTGTAGCCCTTGTCGTTGAGCATTTTTTCGAGCTTGTCGTCAGAGTAAGGGTGGCGTTTGCTTTCGCCTTCAATGATTTCTTTCAAAATATATTTTACCTCTTTGCTACTCACGTCTTCGCCAGAATCGGTAGAGATACTTTCGGAAAAGAAAAATTTGAGGGGAAACATACCAAAATCTGTTTGAATAGATTTGCTGTTGGCTACACGCGAAACAGTGGAAATATCCATACCTATATCTTGGGCTATGTCTTTGAGAATCATAGGTCTTAGCTTGCTTTCATCGCCATCTCTAAAAAATTCTTTTTGGTAAAATAAAATAGCATTCATTGTTCTGAGCAAGGTATTTTGTCTTTGTTTGATAGCATCTATAAACCATTTGGCAGCATCTAATTTTTGCTTAACAAAGGTAATGGTTTGTTTCATTTTTTTGTCCTTCTTATCACTTTTCTCATACGCATCGAGCATATCTGCATACGACCTGCTGAT
This sequence comes from Cytophagales bacterium, assembly GCA_013299115.1. Lineage (GTDB taxonomy): Bacteria > Bacteroidota > Bacteroidia > Cytophagales > Thermoflexibacteraceae > JAAFKA01. The sequence continues at coordinate 171,046 of JAAFKA010000009.1, read as the reverse complement.
TTTCAAATCGGGTGCATTTTTGCTATTCAGCGTAACTTCCAACTTGCCATTGGTCGTTTTGAGTATAAAATCGGGGATAATGTAGTGGTTTTTGTTGCTTATGCTCACAGTGCCGCCCGGTTTGGGATTGAGGCGAATAATGACATCGATGGCATCTTTGAGGTCTTCTTCTTCTATGTCTAATTTCCGTTCTATTTTTTCGTAGTGTTTTTTGGTAAACTCCTCAAAATACAAAGACAAAATCTTAATTGCCAACACCACCCCATAATCTTGCTTATTTTTTCGTTCTAATTGCAAGAGCAAACACTCCTGTAAATTGCGTGCAGCTATGCCCGCAGGCTCAAAACTTTGGATTTGTTTCAATATTTTTTCTACCTCGTTTTCGTCTGTCTGCACATTTTGGTAAAAAGCCAAATCATTGACAATTCCCTGAATTTCACGCCTAATGTAGCCGTCTTCGTCTATGCTGCCAATCAGTTGCTCACCTATTTTGTATGCTCTTTCGTCTAAGTTGAGGTAGCCTAATTGGGCAAACAAAGATTCGTTTAAAGACTCGGCAGATGCTAAAGGCATTTCTTTTTCCTCCTCGTTGTAGCCATCGCCATCGCCTTGCATTTTGTAACCACTGATGTCGTCGTCCATCACGTATTCACTCACGTTTACGTCATAGTCCTCTGTGCGTGAGGCTTCGTAGTCATAATCCTCCGAACTTCCTTCGCTGTTGGCGTCTTTGCTGCTGTTGTAGTCGTCAAATTCGCCGCCTTCGTCTATAATTTCCCTGTCAAAATCGGGGATATCGTCATCTTGTTTGCTATCTTTGCTGTCCAAACTTGTGAAATCGTCTTTTTCACCTTCTTCGAGAGCAGGGTTAATTTCGAGTTCCTCCTCTATGCGTGCATCGAGTTCGGCAGTAGGCACTTGCAACAGCTTGATAAATTGGATTTGCTGCGGCGATAACTTTTGCGTAAGGGTCTGAATTTGATTGAGCTTTTGCATAACAGGTGCAATAACGAGTTGATAGTTTAACAAAAATACTTATTTTATTTGAAAGTCAAAACAAAGTAGCACAATTTTTGATAAGTGCGTGTGCAAATAAAAATAATTTGGCTTAGTTCTCTTTTATTTCGTGCCTTTACTTGCGACTTTATGTTATTTAATTCCATTAGTTTTGCCGTTTTTCTACCTGTTGTGTTTATTTTATATTGGTTTGTTTTCAATAAATCATTAAAAACACAAAATCTTTTGCTGTTGGGGGCAAGCCTTTTTTTCTATGCTTGCTGGGATTGGCGGTTTTTAGGTCTGCTTATGTTTTCTATTGGCTTAGATTATTTTACAGGGTTAAAAATCTGCCAAACTAATAACAAAAAACACAAAAAAGCATGGCTTTGGCTTAGTGTGGCTACTAATTTGGGATTTTTGGGTTTTTTTAAATATTACAACTTTTTTGCTACCTCTTTTGCTGCTTTATTAAACACATGGGGTTTGGGTATGGAATTATGGACATTACAACTAATTTTGCCTGTGGGTATTTCTTTTTACACGTTTCATGGTTTGTCTTACGTTTTTGACATTTACAACAACAGAATTGCTGCTGAAAAAAATATAATAGATTATGCTTTATTCGTTAGTTTTTTTCCGTTGTTGGTGGCAGGTCCCATAGAAAGGGCTACACATTTGTTGCCCCAAATCAAACAAAATAGAGCATTTGATAATGATAAAGCTACTGATGGGTTGCGACAAATTTTATGGGGGCTGTTCAAAAAAATTGTCATTGCAGATAATTGTGCTGTTTTTGTTAATGATATTTTTGCTAATGTTAGCAATTATTCGGGCAGTACTTTGGTATTAGGCGTTGTCTTTTTCACTATTCAAGTCTATGGAGATTTTTCAGGCTATTCAGATATTGCTTTGGGTACTGCTCGTTTGTTTGGCATAGAACTGCTGCGAAATTTTAACTACCCTTATTTTTCTCGTACTATTCCTGAACTTTGGAAACGATGGCATATTTCACTTTCCTCTTGGTTTCGAGACTATTTATACATTCCATTGGGAGGAAACAAGGGTGGTCGTTGGCAGAATATTGGCAATGTTTTTATCATTTTCTTAGTCAGTGGTTTTTGGCATGGGGCAAATTGGACTTTCTTGTGTTGGGGCTTGCTGCATGCTTTGTATATGTTGCCCAGCTTATTTTTCGGCATCCAACAAAGAAATTTAGACATTGTTGAACAAGAAAAATTATTGCCAACATGGAAGGAAGTCTTCCAAATCGTACGTACGATGAGCTTATTTACTTTTTCTCTAATAATTTTTAGGTCAATAGACATCGCAACAGCTTTTGACTATATAACTAAAATATTCTCTACCTCTCTATTTACTTTGCCAAAATTTTATGCTATCAATCATGCTTTACCTTTGTTACTTTTGGTTGTTCTATTTTTCTTGGCAGAGTGGATAGGTAGAGAGCATCATCACACCCTTATAAAAGTGGGTAAATTACAACGCAGATATTTGCGGTGGCTTATTTATACAGGGCTATTACTGATGATTTTTTATTTGGGAAATTTTAAAGAAAATGTTTTTATTTACTTCCAATTCTAAATAATCATGAAAGTTTTTATAAAAAATTGTTTGCTATTCAGCTTTTTGCTTCTTACTATTTTTACAGCAATCAGCTATTTGCAAGAAAATCAAGACATTATCCATCAGCATTATCAAAAGCAATACCGAGAGGCTTTTAGAGGTAGAAAGCAATATCAAAACATCATCATCGGCACATCACAAGCCTTACATAGTATAAAACCCTCTATCATAGATAGTTGTGGATTGTCTTTTTATAATTTTGGTTTGAACGGGGCAAATCCAAAGTTTTGTGAGCAATGGTACAATGAAATTTATAGAAGTTATAATCAGCCACCAAAACATCTGATTTTGACAGTCAATTGGTTTTGGTTTGATGGTAGCCTATTGAAAAGACAATTTGAACAAGATGCGGCTTATTTTCCCCAATCTCTATTCTGGAAAATAGTTTGGAACAAACCCATGCAAGAATGGAAAGACTTATTTTACAACAGGTATGCTTTTCTAAAATATAGAAGTAGTTTTAAAACAATGCTAACAGGAAACAAAAGAAGTTGGGGCATAGACGAAAGGGCTTTTGACAGAGGTTTTGCTCCTTTGTATTTTGAAAAAAAGCCTAATTTTAAAGAAAAATTAACACCTTTGATTGATAGCAACCAAGTAGTTGCCTTCAAAAAATTATTGAAACAGTTGAAACAAGAAAATGTTAAAGTAATTTTGATTTTCACACCAGAATATTTGCTGGCTCAGCAAACACAATACAAAGCCAGCGAAACTATACAGTTGATTGAAAAAATAGCCGACGAAAACCAAATACCTATCATAGATTTTAATAGACCAGCCTATGATTACCTGTATGAAACTAAACAAAATTATGCTGATAATATACACCTCAATCATCAAGGAGCAATAAAATTTAGCCAAGCATTGGCAGAGGAATTGAAAAAATATAGGAAGTAGTTTGTACTTTATCAAATTCCTTTATCTTTGCGAGTAGTCTTAAACCATTTAATAAACCGTTTAATAAACCTATGTCATACAATAAAATAGTCGAATTGTTGGGCAGCGAAGCCGACAAGTTTCTAAACCACCAATGCAAAACCATAGACAAAGCAGCTTTGCACTTGCCTTCTGGAAATTTTATAGACAAAGTTTTTGTTCAGAGCAACCGCAATCCGCAAACTTTGCGCAGCTTAGGGCAATTATTCAATTCAGGCAGGTTGGCAGGCACAGGCTTTTTGTCTATTTTGCCCGTTGACCAAGGCATAGAACACACAGCAGGTGCGTCTTTTGCTCCTAATCCTATGTATTTTGACCCTGAAAACATTATCAAATTAGCTATTGAGGGAGGTTGCAATGCGGTAGCCACCACTTTTGGCAATTTGGCTATGATGTCCCGCAGTTATGCTCACAAAATTCCGTTTTTGGTAAAAATCAACCACAACGAATTATTGACCTATCCCAACAAGTTTGACCAAGTAATGTTCGGCTCAGTACGCGAAGCATGGAATTTGGGTGCTGTTGCCGTAGGTGCAACCATTTATTTTGGTTCAGAAGAATCGACACGCCAATTACAAGAAGTTTCTGAGGCTTTCGAATTGGCTCACGAATTAGGCATGGCTACTGTTTTGTGGTGCTACACCCGAAACAATGGTTTCAAAAAAGACGGCAAAGACTACCATAACGCCACCGACTTGTCTTCGCAAGCCACACATTTGGGCGTTACAATTCAAGCCGATATTATCAAACAAAAATTGCCTGAAACCAACGGCGGCTTTGAGGCTCTGAAATTTGGTAAATTCCACCCAAAAATGTACACCGAATTGGCAACTGAACACCCCATAGACCTCACTCGTTATCAAGTGGCAAACTGCTACATGGGACGTGCTGGACTTATCAATTCAGGTGGTGAATCGGGCAAAAACGACATGGCAGATGCTATCAAAACAGCCGTAGTCAATAAACGTGCAGGAGGCATGGGCTTAATCTTAGGTCGCAAGGCTTTCCAAAAACCTTTTGCCGAAGGTGTAGGTTTGTTGAATGCAGTGCAAGACGTTTACCTTGCAAAAGAAGTTACGATTGCATAAAGTTACTATTCACGTTTTACGTTGGCAGTGGTCACAAACTTTGACAACTTAAAGCTTAGACTGTTCGAGAAAATTCCCAATGCAATTTATCAGACACCTACAAGGTGTCTGATAAATGCGTTTTCAAAAGACTATTACAACCTATTTAAAAAAGTCATCAATTAAACTTTGTTTATCATTAGGTTTGTCTTTGGGTTTTTCGTTTGTATTATTTTCTTGCACTTCGTTGGTTTTAGTTTCCTGTTTATCGTTAAAAAAACTGTCTAACAAACTTTTTTTGTTGTCTGTCGGTTCTATTTTTGTGGTCGTTGTATTTTTTTCCCACTCCTCCAAAAGCTGCTGTTTGCGTTGTTTTTCGTTGCTAGCTTGCAAATTTTTTTCCTCTGCTGCATTAAAAACCTGTTCTACCAATTTGCGTTTTTGCTCCTCTTTCAGCCTTTCTTGTTCGGCTGCTGCCTTTTTCTCTTTTTCGGGGGTAGTTCCCAGCAGTTGTTCTATTCTTTTTTGTTGGTTGGCTTCGCGTTGTTTTCGTTCTTTTTCCTCTGTCTCTTTCAGTCCTTTTTCGAGGTCTTGCATCTGTTGTTGGAGCAAAAACTGTCCTTGTGTTTCGGCAAGCACCTTGTCACTTTCGCTGATTCCATTTACAATTTCGGCTTGCATTTCAGTCTTGATAACTTCATTTTCTAAGCCTAAATTTAGTGTGGTGTCCAATTCAATAAGATATTCATTGAGTTCCATCTGCGTTTTGGCGTTTTGCATACGAGCAGTCATTATAATTTCGCGAGATTTGATTTCTTGCAACTGCCAACGCATCTTAGCCAACTGGCTTTCTAATTGCTGTACCACTTGATTAATATTTTGCAACAGTGCATTGTATTGTTCTACTTGCTTGTCTTCCAATGCTTTTTGGTTGAGCATCTGCTGTGCCAAACCGTCCTGATTTTTTTTGAGGTATTGGGCAGCTTCTGCATAGAGCCTGTCGGATTGGGTTTTGTGGTGTTGCAACTGTTTGGCTATTTCTCTTTGGTTGGTTACGGTCTGCAACAGCGTAGCCTCGTGCTTGCGAATGGCTACTTCCACCTCCGAAGTTGCTATTTTGATAAGTTGGGCTGCCTCATCTTGCGGATTTTTTTTCTGTTCAACTCGTTGATTATCAAACAAGTTGTACACCCTTTTGCCAAATTTGAGCCACATAGAGAATTTTTGAATTTTTAGTTTTGAGTTTTTGTACCTATCCTAAACAATTACGAATTTTTTTAATCCTATTGATTCTGTAAACTTGTTTGGATTTTTAGACTTGAATAAATAAAATACATAACAGGACAATTCTTTGTATAAGTTAAATTTAACGTAAATCAATGAAGAGAGTTGTAAAAATATATAAGGTTTTTAAAACTATCTATAAACAAAGTTAGTTAGAACACACCGAAGATTTCTATAAAAACTTATATTACTGCCTAAAAGAATGCTTACCTTTGCTCTTTTTTGTTAAATTCTACTAAATTTTAGCCTTTGTAAGCAAATCTAATAAAAAAAGTGTAGGTTTGGGAAAATTTATTTATCAGCAAACCCACACCTCTCATGCAACAGTACCAAATCCTTTGGGCAGATGACGAAATAGAACTGCTCAAGCCGCATATTTTGTTTTTAGAGAAAAAAGGCTACCATATTGTCCCTGTCAATAGTGGGGCAGATGCCTTAGAGAAATTTCAGGAAGACTACTTCGATGTGGTGTTTTTAGACGAAAATATGCCGGGTATGTCGGGCTTGGAGGTGCTGGCACAACTCAAAGTGATGAAACCCCATGTGCCTGTGGTGATGATAACCAAAAGTGAGGAGGAACACATCATGGAGGAGGCTATTGGCTCTAAAATAGCCGACTATTTGATTAAACCATTGAACCCTAACCAAATTTTGTTGTCTGTAAAGAAAATACTCGACAGCAAAAAAATCATGTCTGAAAAAACCAACCAACAATACCAACAAGATTTTCGCAATATCAGCATGGCTTTTGCCGAAGACATGAACCACGAGGCATGGGTAGATGTGTATAAAAAATTGGTGTTTTGGGAGTTGGAAATAGAAAATACCGAAAATCAAAGTATGTCCGAAGTATTGGAGATGCAAAAAAGTGAGGCAAACAGCAATTTTGCAGACTTTATTCGCAAAAATTACGAAATCTGGCTTAATAATCCCGACTCGGACAAACCCCTACTGTCGCACCAAATCTTGCGGAGAAACGTATTTCCTTTGTTGAGTGATGTGCCTTTGTTTTTCATTTTGATAGATAATTTGCGATACGACCAGTGGAAAGTTTTAGAGTCTGTCATTACCGAATATTTTAACGTAGAGGAAGAGTCGGCTTACTATTCCATTTTGCCCACCACCACTGCTTATGCCCGCAACAGCCTTTTTGCGGGAATGATGCCTTCGGATATTCAAAAATACTTCCCCGATTACTGGGTGGGTGATGACGAGGAAGGACTGAAAAACAACTTTGAAAAAGATTTGTTGATAAAAAACCTCCAAAAAAATAAACTGAACAACGTCAAGGTTTCGTACAACAAAATTATTCACAATGCCCAAGGCAAAAATTTAGTGGACAACTTCAATAATTTGCTGCACAACCACCTCAACGCTGTGGTCTATAACTTTGTGGATATGCTTTCGCATGCCCGCACAGATACCGAAATGATTAGAGAACTTGCCCCCGATGAGGCAGCCTACCGTTCACTTACCAAATCGTGGTTTTTACATTCGCCTTTGTTAGATTTGCTCAAGAAAATTGCTGCTACCGACCCTAAATGCTTGACTGTTATCACAACCGACCATGGGACTATCCGCACCAAAGAGCCGTATAAAATCATTGGCGACAAAAATACCAATACCAATTTGCGATACAAACAAGGCAAAAACTTAGACTATGACCGCAAGCACGTGCTGGTAGCCAAAAAACCTGAAAGTTTTATGTTGCCCCGCACCAATGTATCGACTTCTTATGTATTTGCTACGCAAGACCACTTTTTTGCGTACCCAAACAATTACAATCACTACGTAAAATACTACAAAGATACTTTCCAACATGGTGGTATCTCGTTAGAGGAGATGATTATTCCGTTTATTTTACTCAATCCGAAATAATTAGTGCTTATAGGTTGTCAAAGAGTTACACAAAATACTTTTCTTAGTTTTTAAATACCGATTTCAACAAATCTGTGGCTCTAGCAGCAGGATTTGCTCTGATATTTTTTTCCTCTTGGGCTATCAACACAAACAAACCATCTACGGCTTTGCGTGTGGCGTAGTCGTTGAGGTCGGGGTTTACTTTCTGCACAAAAGGTATGCTGTTGTATTTGCCCATAATTTGTCCGTAATATTTGGTAGCCTCCACTTTGCCAAGTGATTCTTGCATTCTGGGCTTAAAGGTTGTTACCAACGTATTGTAGGTTGCATTTTTCAAGAAATTGGTGGCTGCATTTTCGCCACCTTTCAATAGACCAATAGCATCAGTAATAGAAACATTTTGGATAGAATTGAGGAAAATAGGCAAGGCTTCTTTGGCTGCACCTTCTGCCCCTCTGTTCATAGAAGTTACAAATCTGTCGACCTCACCGCCCAAACCTATTCTGCGAAGTTGGTCTTCCACCATTTTAATATCAGGCGGAAAAGGTATGCGAATCAACGGATTTTTGAGGAAACCATCGACTGCCGAAGCACTACTTACGCCTTTGGTAATGCCTTGCGACAAGGCTTCTTTCAAGCCGTTGCCAACCATGGCATCTTGACGTGGCGAATTGACGAAGGCTGTGCTGCTTAGGAGCAAGCAAACAAAAAAGCCAATGAAACTAAGTTTTTTCATATTTTTTTAAGTGGAAAATGTATAACAGATTTTACTAAAATGCTATTAAGGTAAGAAATTTCAAAACAACCTCGAAGAGGTTGAACAATAATAGCCCTACGTGCAACGTAGGGAAAAAGTAAGAATGTAATCTACAACCCCGAAGGGGTTGAACAATGACTGTATAGGTGCAAGATATTGTTCAACCTCTTCGAGGTTGGATGCAAGTTTGTAAATACTTCCCTACGTTGCACGTAGGGCTATTGTTGTTCAACCTCTTCGAGGTTGTAAGTTGTTTCTTAGCTTAATAGCATTGGACTAAAGTCTATGCTACAACTCATGTGTTAAAAACTAATCAAATCTTCTGGATTCAGTGGCACACCTGCACGCCAAAATTCAAAGTGCAGGTGGGGGCCATCGGTTAGTTCTCCCGAATTACCTATTACTGCAATTTGTTCGCCAGTTGTTACTTTTTCGCCTACTTTTTTGTTTAGCATCACATTGTGTTTGTAAAACGAAATCAAATTGTAGGCGTGTTGTATGGCAATGACGTAGCCCGAATCTTGAGTCCACGAAGCCAAAATTACTGTGCCATCGGCTACGGTTAAAATAGGCTCACTTTTTTTTGCTACCAAATCCACCCCAAAATGCTTTTTTTGGTAGTCATATTTTTTGAGCAAAACCCCTTTTTTGATGGGCAACTGCATTTTAAGATTTTTTACTTCCATTTTTATCGTAGCCAAGTCAGTTTCATTGCTACTGCTCGACTCAAATTCTTTGCGAAACGCCAAATCTATGGGATTGGGGTTATTCTCATTTTTTTTCTTGTTGTTGATAGGTTTTGTGGGCGAAGTCAAAGTTACAGGTCTTCCGCCATTGACTAAGAGTTTAAAATCTTCTATAAATCTATCTCTTTTTTGCAAGGCAATTTCCAATGAGTCGACCTGCATAGAAAGTTTTACAATTTGCTTGTCTATGGTCAGGGCATCGTCTTTGCGTGCCAAAGCTGCTTCCAAACCTCTCCCGACCAAGATGCTAAGGGCAAGCAACACCAAAAAAGCAGCAAACAGTACCACCACCATACGAGCAAAGGTAAATGGAATGGTAACTTCTTCTTTCAGGTTTTCTACCCTGTGAATGACTAACAAATATCGTTTGGTCAGGGTTTCGTAAATGGTTTTTCTCTCTTTCATAAATTTTTTATAAACTCAACAAAGTTTTTTGTAATAAGTCGCCAACAGAAAAGACTTGCAAAAAGTCGTCTGCCAATCGCAAGGCGTTGGGGTGCGTATCTGTTACGCCTATTTTTTCTACTAATCCCGATTGTTTGATTTTTTCTAAGCCGTTGTTTGGAAACAAGCCATGCGTGGCAATGACGTAAATTTTGCTTGCCCCTGCCTCTTTGTAGGCTTTGGCTGCCTGAATAAGTGAGCCTCCTGTGCGTATCATGTCGTCATACATCACCACTGTTTTGCCCTGCACATCTGCATTTACGCCTGTAACTTGGGTTTCGGAGCCACTTGTCCGCCTTTTATACACAAAAGCTGCTTGCACGTGCAGGTCGTTTGCTAAGGACTCCACCCATTTTGCCCTCCCCGCATCTGTGGAAGCTAAGATAAAATCATTGCCACCAAACTGCCGAGCTATGTCCATAATGATTTGCTTTACGTAGAGGTGATAAGTTCGCAAATTGCTGGAAAAATAGTGTGGGATACCTTCGGAGTGTAAATCCATCAGCACGACTTGATTGCCGTAAGGTGCTTGTGGAATGGCAGAGAGCAACAAAGCCCTTGTTTTGGCTGTTACCACTTCGCCCATTTTGGTTGCTCTTTCCATAGTAGAGTAGCCAAAAAACGGAATGACTAACACCAATCTTTTTGCCCCATAATGCACCAAACCCGAAGCCAAATCATAGAGTTCGAGGGTGTCTTTGTCTGAAACTGTGCCGCCGACCAGCACCACTGTATCGTGGCGAATAGCTGTCAAAATGCGGTGATACACCTCACCATCAGGAAATATTTTGGTTTCTATTTCCCCAACCTGAAAGTCTGTTGTATTGGCTACTATCCTGTCTTTCAGGTAGTTATAGGTTTGTGTAGAGAATAAAAGCATTTTTATAATGTTGAATATTGAATGTTAAATTTTTAGTTTTGAATGCTTAATTTTTTAATACACAATGTAAGTTGTGTGGGTTTCTGCTCACACATGACTTATATAGAAACTTATAAATTTTATTAGAGGTTATTACGATAATTTTTGTATAGAAAATTAACTTGTTGATTTTCAGTTAATTGACCTTGCAGTTGGAGGCAACCCCCGCCAAAGGGTACGGTACAAATCGTAATAACCTCTATTTTTTGGAAAGAATTGCAAAAAATACTACTTTACATAGTTAGAATGTGTGGACTGAACCACACTACAATACTACGCAACTTACACTACACAATAGAAAATCAAAACTTGAATTTAAACATTAGAGTTTATGAATAATTTTCGAAAGATGTCATTTTTCAAAAAAATGACATCTTTTTTCAAACCTCATAACAAAAATTTATTCATAAACTCTATTAAGCATTCAAAATTCTACCTGATTGGCAGTATTATAGCCCATTGTTTTGGCATATTTTTCCAACCTTTGTTTGAGAATAAACCTTGCCCTGTGTAGTCGAGAACGGACAGTGCCTATGGGAATATCCAAAATTTTTGCCATTTCCTCATAAGTAAAACCTTCCAAATCGCAGAGGATAATAATGGTTCGAAACTCTATACTCAACGAATTAAGAGCATTTGTAACCTCATCGCCGATTAATTCCTGAACTGACTCAGAACGAAGGTCTATCGTAAAATCTTCGTCCACCGCATCAGAATTATAAGTTTGCTCTATTTCTTGGTAATCTACTTTGGCAGGTTGCTTGCTTTTTTTCCTAAACTCATTAATAAAACTGTTTTTCAGTATCTTAAACAGCCAGGCTTTGGCATTAGTCCCTTGCTCAAACGAAGCAATGAAACGAAAGGCTTTCATATACGTATCCTGTACCAAATCTTTGGCATCGTCTTCGTCTAATGAGAGTTTATAAGCAAAATTATACATGGCGTTGAGATGAGGCATAAATTCTTTGTTAAAGATAACCTCTTTCTCCGTTTCCCCATACTTTTCTGTTTTATCAAGCATTGAGTTTCTTGGCTTAGTCAATGCCACAAAAATAACTAAAAACTATTACTTTTGTCTATTTGCCAACCTTTTTTTTGGTACCTAAAAAATCAAACACAAAGCCTATTTTACATTCTACTTAATTTGATTTATTAGCAGACTAAAATAAAAGTTGAAAAAAAAATTAAAAAAATTTGGTATTGAATAGAAAAGTACACTATCTTTGCACCCGAAAAATCTGATATAAAATTTTACAACTTAATTCTCAAAATTTAAAATCAACAAACCATGTTCAATTTAAAATCTTTCGTATTTGGTGCTGCTATCGTATTTGCTGGTAGCGTAACTTTGTCATCTTGTGGTGATGGTGGAAAAGCTGCTGCTGAAAAAGCTGCTGCTGATTCTACAAGAATAGCTGACTCTATTGCAAGAGTAGAGGCAGAGGCTAAGGCTGTAGCTGATTCTATTGCTGCTTTACCAAAATCAATAGCTGAAGTTGCTGGTGCAAATGCAGATTTGAGTTCTTTGGTGGGTGCTTTGGGTGCTGCTGAATTAGTAGAAACTTTCAAAGGTCAAGGTGCTTACACAGTATTTGCTCCAAACAATGCTGCTTTCGAAGCTGCAAAGGCTGCTGTTGAAAAAGTATCTAAAGACAAAGCTAAATTGGCTTCTGTTTTGAAATTTCACGTAGTTGATGGTTCTTTGAAAGCTGCTGATTTGACAGATGGTAAAGAATTGACTACTTTGAATGGAGAAAAATTGAAAGTATCTGTAAAAGACGGTAAAGTAATGGTAGGTGGTGCTACTGTAGTTACGCCTGACGTAGCTGCAAGCAACGGTACTGTTCACGTTGTAGATAAAGTAATGATGCCTAAAAAATAATTTTGGCTCATTAGCTATACAATAACAAAGGTTTGTCGAGAAATTGACAAACCTTTGTTATTTTCGAGTAATTATAGAAAACTACCAACTACTGAACAACGCAAATAAAGAAAATATACCTCAAACTTTTAAAAAATTTCAAAATCTTGAAGTAAATTTAAGACTTTAAATTGTTTGATAGACTCTAATAACAGTGGAAAATTTACTTTATTACAAACACCTGCATTATTTTATTTTTGTTTATACTAATGTTTAAGCAAAGCAATATACTTGTTCAACCAAAACGTATTCAGACGTTTTATTGGGAGATTTCGTAAGAAATAGCATCTGGCGTTGGTTTAGTCGTCTTAATTTCCAAAAAATTAAGACGATTTTCGTTTCTTTTTCCCTATCTTTGTTCTTATAAAAACGTAGGAAATTATGCAGACAAATATGCAAACCGTAACCATACCCGAACAAGAATATTTGCAAATGAAGCAAACCATTCAAGCATTGCAACAACAACTAACTTTGTTGCAAGACAAAGAATTTATGCAAAAGTTTATGCAATTTGTGCAGGTTTTTATGCTTGTAAATCAAGGAGTTACGCAAGAAAATAAAACGGAACAAGAAAAACCTCTGCCTTTTAAATTTGGTGCTGCCAAAGGCTTAATGAAAAGTAGTGAAGATTTTAACGAGCCTTTAACGGAGTTTAACGAATATACACAGCCCAAAACCAGCACAGAAAAACTAAAATCTTTGGAACAATTTAAAGGAGGCTTGGCAAATTACCAAGATATTACAACAACTAAAACGGAGTGGTACAAACAATGAATATTTTTTTGCACCCTCTTTAACTTTTCCCTATCTTTGTTTATCTATTCCCAAAATTTGAAAATAAAATGTATCAAGATATAGCACAACTGCATGATAAAGTATTAGAATTTCTGTTGGAAAAAAGGAAGGAAGAGCCAGAGTTATATTTTACCATGCGTAAAGAGCCAAAAGGGTTAGCAAAGGGTCATTGGTTCTTTGGTAACACAGAAAATTTATATTTTTCTTTTTGGAAAGGTATTGATTGGGATAAAAACTTACCCAACATTTCTATTACAATAACATTAACAGAACAAGTAACGGTTTTTCTGAATAATAGTCAAGGGGGGCAGAAAGATATTTTATTTGAGGAAATCACACAAAATGTAGATGGTTTTAGAAGACTGTCTAATAATTATCAATGGAAAAAAACATTTGATACATATATTTCTTGGCAAGAAGCATTAAGTGATTTTATTGAAAATGATAAAGGAATAATAGACGCATTATTAAGTAAATATAATAATGATATAGATGGATTGACTTTGATAAAGAAAAAAGAATTTGATACTTCTGTTAAAATAAATAAGATAAGTAGAGAAAGTTTTGTGCCAATAAATCAACCTATTATTACACAGAATTTTGGTAAAACTCTACAATTAACACATCTCAAATTGGTTAATATCAAACACTTTGAGCAGATAGAAATTGATTTAACTAAAAGAGTTACCATTTTGATAGGTGAAAATGGTTCAGGCAAATCTACCCTTTTATCAGCTATTGCACTGGGCTTAACAGGTCATGATGTATTCAGCCAAAACATCAATAACCCTTATTTTGACAGTAAAAAAAATGCTTACCTTAAAATTGACAGCGTAAATAAAGGAGAGCATCGATATGCAAAAAATGGTTCTATTCATTTGAGCTACAAAATAGAAAATGAAAACTACACAAACGAAGTAGGATTTGAAACCATAGAAAATGAAGCCTATCCACAGCCTTATTCAAGTGTGAAAGCCTCGTTATCTAAAATTTTATTAGCCCATCAAGAATACAAAACAGCTTTAAATACTTTTGTAATTGGTTTTCCACAAGGCAAAGGTTATAAAAAAGAAACAACAGAATTTCAAAAGGTGCAATACCCCGAACCTTTGGAATTGTTGCCCTTGATTACCAATACAGTCAATGAAAATTATATTGATGAATTGGCTACTTGGCTTGGCGAACAACGTGATAAATATTACGAGAATAAAAGTAAGCAAAATAACGATAGTGCAGAAGCTAATAAACAAGCAATAAACTTGGTTTTTTCTATTATTTCTCTCATTGTGTCTAATGGAGAAAATAGCAATGCTGTTGAATTTGATTGGGATAATTTTATACGGAAGGACAATAAGCCCATCGTTTTCATCAAAAAACCAGATACGCCGCAAGGCATTGATTTAGACCTGATAAGTGCAGGGTATCGTAACTTGTTTTATTGGATAGGTGGTATTGTTTCAAGGTTATACAAACTCAATGATTTTTATAATACAAACGAACAATTTAAGCACTTATACAAAGACGATATTCGCCAACATTCAGGCATTGTTCTCATAGACGAAATAGACACGTATTTGCACCCAAGTTGGCAACGCAATATTTTGAAAGTGTTGGTAGAAAAATTTGACAAGTTGCAGTTTGCGGTTACGACACATAGTCCGTTGGTAATAACCCATTTTGATAGGGAGAATGTTTACATTATAAGAAATGGAAGAATAATTCCAAGTCCATTTATTAAAGGACGTGATTATAATTCTGTATTAGAAGATGCCTTTAAAGTGGAAGGAAGACCTTTGGAATATGCTAATAAAATTAAACGATTTTATTCTTATTTGGAAACAGATGTAGAAACTGCAAAAAATATATTAGCAGAACTAAAACAAGATTTTGGAAGTAATGATACTGAAATTGTCCGAGCAGAATCTTATCTTGAAATGTATTAGTCTATGAAACATATAAAGAAAAACATAGCTAACGAACCCGAATCTTTGAGAGAGTATCGGGAAAACACGCCTAATGCAAAGTATGAAGGTGGAAACTTTAATGCGAAGGATTTAAAAAAGGCTTTGCTCGATGAACAAGGCTACATTTGTGCTTATTGTATGAGTGAAATTAGTTTACAACTAAACGAATATCACAAGCCCAAAATAGAAGTTGAACATTTTAAACCGCAAGAAACATATCCAGCCTTAGATTTGCATTATAACAATATGCTTGCTGTTTGTAATGGATTAAGTGAAACCTATCCTGAAAATGTGAAAGTTCATCATTGTGATAAAACGCAAGGTGAAAATGGAAAAATAAATGGTAAAGTAGAATTAAGAAGATTAAATCCATTAACAAAAGTGGATTCGGAAGATTTGCTTTGTTATGACTTAAACGGTATTATCAAATCTAAAACTAATTTGGCAGATGTAGAGTTTGATTTGAATGAAGTGTTAAATCTAAACAACAAAGTATTAGTGAAAAATCGTAAAACTATTCTTGATGTTGTGCAAAATGAATTGAAAAAAGATAAGCCATTACAAGAATGGAATAAAGCTTTTTTTGATAAACATTTACAAATATGGCAGACACGCATGATGAGTATAGACCATGAAGGAAATACAATTTATAAATTTAGAAAATACTGCATGGTTGCCATTTGGTTTATAAACCAACTCAAACTAAAACCTAAATATGTTTAGTTTTTTATTACAAAACTTAACATTTTCTACTCTTTTCCCTATCTTTGTTGTATAAAAAAACAACAATGCACTATTGCAACACAAGGAATTACAGAACAAGATTTAGATAATTGGCTCAATACTGATGAATAAAATTTATATTTTTCAATAAAAAAATACTTCTAAAAAAACTTTACTAATTCTCAATAAATTCTTATCTTTGTGTAACCAAAACGTATTCAGACGTTTTAGCGGAGGACTTTACAAAAAGTAGCATCTGGCGTTGGTTTCCTCGTCTTAATTTTTACAAATTAAGACGATTTTTTATGTATCCACATAGACTGCAAAACCAAACGGTTTTGTTTACCACGTTTTACCACACTGCGAATTTCTTTAACCACAACATACTGATTTTCAAGGTCTTTTGTAAAAACTAAACTTTCTGAAATGATTTGTTTGGTACTTTTAGAAACTCTTGTATCGTATCTTACTGTATCAAAATCATTGATGAGTTGCCATATTTTATAAAAATCCTCTTTTATTACAGCTATTTGCCCTCTTTGTGCTTCTACAAAAGGATTTCCGTGATTTTTCATAATATGTTTAATGCTAAAAGTATCAATAGAAACAAGGTAGCCCTGAAAATCTAAATTGATTTGTTGCTTTATTTTGCTTGCTACTGTTTCATCTATTACACCTATATCAAGCAACACCAATTCACTTAGCTTGTCCACCAATGCAAAATCAAATAAGGCAGCTATTTTTTCAATGATATTCATTTGAGATTTTTTGGGCTGCAATTTATTTTATTTTTATGTTTTTCATACCATTTTCTTAAAGTTTTCCTCCCAAATTTTCTCTATCTTTGTTGCATAAGAAATCCTAATATGCAACACTTTTGCCACCTCCACTGCCATTCTCAATTCTCACTCCTCGATGGGGCTGCGTCTATTTCGGGAATGATGAAAAAAGCTGCCACAGACGGAATGAAAGCCGTTGCCTTGACTGACCACGGAAATATGTTTGGGGCTTTCAAATTCGTAGCCGAAGCCGACAAGCAAGGCGTAAAACCTATTGTGGGTTGCGAATTTTATTTGGTTGCCGATAGACACAAAAAGCAATTTACCAAGACCAGCAAAGATGTGCGTTATCATCAATTATTGCTTGCCAAAAACCCCGAAGGTTATAAAAACCTCTCAAAACTCTGTTCTTTGGGCTTTATTGATGGGTATTATTCCAAATATCCGAGAATTGACAAGGAAATTTTGCAAAAATATTCGACAGGAATTATTGCGACTTCGTGCTGTATTGGTGCGGAAATTCCCCAAACTATCATTCATAAAGGCGAAGCAGAAGCCGAAAAAGTGCTAAAATGGTATGTGGACTTGTTTGGAAAAGAGGATTATTACATAGAATTGCAACGTCACGGATTAGAAAATATAGATGGAACAGGCATCAGTCAAGAAGATGTAAACCAGATTTTATTGCGACTTGCCAAAAAATATGATTTGAAAGTTATTGCGACTAACGACAGCCATTATGTAAACGAAAAAGATTTTGACCCTCACGATATTCTCTTGTGTATCAACACAGGTGAGAAATATGCAACGCCAAAAGGTGATGGCAAAGGGCAACGGTTTGGCTTTCCGAACAGTGAGTTTTTCTTCAAAACGCAAGCTGAAATGAATAAATTGTTTGGTGATTTGCCCCAAGCACTTGATTTTACTTGCGAAATTGCCGACAAGGTAGAGAAATTGAAACTCAAACGTGATATTCTTTTGCCTGCCTTTCCTTTGCCACAAGGTTTTGCTACGCAAGATGATTTTCTGAAACACCTTGCGTTTCAGGGTGCAGCCAAAAAATATGGCACCATCACAGCCGACATTGAGCAAAGGCTAAACTATGAATTGGAGATTATCCAAAAAATGGGTTTCCCTGGATATTTTCTCATTGTGCAAGATTTTATCAACGCCGCCAAAGACATGGGCGTATGGGTAGGACCTGGGCGGGGTTGCTTGACAGGTGAGGCAAAAATTGTTATGCCGAACGGAAGTTTGAAAGAGTTGAAAGACGTGCAAGTTGGCGATAGGGTCATTACCCAAGACGGTTCGGTGCAGAAAGTTTTGAACACCATGCAATATGAAGTTACAGAAGATTTGCTAAATATCAAAACTTATTATGGTGATAGTCAAGGAATTACGCTAACCAAAGACCATAAAGTTTTGACTGTATCAAAAACTGTAGCACAGACTTTAGTCGGGGACGCCTTAGTCTGTGAAAAAATTGGTGGAAAAGATAAAGCACAGACTAAAGTCTATGCTACAAAAGAAACAGATTTTGTTTGGAAACAAGCCCAAGAAATCTCAAAAGATGATTATTTGTTTATTCCAAACGTGCAAATTGCTGAAATTGAGCCAATTACGATTGACTTAGGGAAATTTGAAAGACGAGAAAGTTACATCAGCGAAGATAAAATTTTCTTGACAGATTTAGACGTAATGCCCGACCCACTCAATTCGCAAGAATACGATATGCCCGAAATGCGGGACAGGTTTGTGAAACTCAATGAAGGCTGGTTTCGTTTTTTCGGCATTGTGGCAGATTTTGGGGCTTATTCATTGGCGGAAAATAAAGTCCGTTTGGGTATTATAACCGAAGGTTGGGGCAACCGAACAGACAATTACGACTTTGTTTTGACTTTCTTGCGAAACCATTATTTTACGAACTATAAACTAAGTCAAGAAAAAAATAGCCGATATGACGAAAGTGATGTAGAATATGACTACATAACTACCAAAATTACAATTACAGACAAGTTTTTGGTTGGGGTCATTGCAAAAGTTTTTGATACAGAACAAGAAAGAAGTAACATTTCTTTGAGAAATGTTACTTCTATGGACAAAGAACAAGAAAGAACTAACATTTCTTTGAGAAATGTTAGTTCTAATGGCTTCCAAGCTGTTTATTCCTTGCCAGATGTGATTTTGCAAGCACCAAAAAATTTAGTGAAAGCATTTTTGGCAGGTTGTCGAGATAAACAAGATTTAGTAGAAATTAGTGGTAATAATTTTGGAAAAGCCCTAAAACCTTACTTGCTAAAACTCTACCAAAGAATAGGCGAATTGGTGCAATTCAAATTTGAGGTCTATAATGAATATGTTAGTTTGATTAGAAATTTGAATGAAAAACCTACCTACATTAGAACAGAAAATGGTTTTTTAGTCCCCATTCGGGAGATTGAAAAAGTTGCAAAACGACGAAAAAATCAAAAACCTTTGGTGGTTTATGACATTGAAGTTAAAAATAATCACAATTACCTTACGTCTTCTTTTTTGGTACATAACTCGGCAGCAGGCTCTGCCGTTGCCTATTGCGTAAACATCACCAACGTCGACCCCATTCAATACAAGCTACTTTTTGAGAGGTTTTTAAATCCAGAAAGGGTTTCCATGCCCGATATTGATATTGACTTTGACGACGAGGGACGGAGTAAAGTTATTGATTATGTGGTGGACAAATACGGAAAAAATCAAGTGGCACAAATTGTTACTTATGGTACAATGGCTGCAAAAATGTCGATAAAAGACGTTTCCAGAGTGCTGGAACTGCCCTTAGAGGAGGCAAATGCGTTGGCAAAACTTGTTCCCGAAAAACCAGGCACCACCCTTGCCAAAGCCTACGAGGAAGTTGCAGAATTGGCAGCTATCCGCAGAGGGAGTGATTTGCGGGCAAAAGTGCTGCAAAGTGCCGAAATTTTGGAGGGGTCTGTGCGGGGTACAGGTATTCACGCAGCAGGCGTAATCATTGCCCCTGACGACATCACCAACTACATTCCTGTTTGCTTGGCGAAGGACAAAGGCGACAAAAAAGCAGCCGATGGCGACGAGGAAGGTGGCGGACAAGCCTTAGATTTATTGGTAACGCAGTTTGACGGCAAGCACATAGAGGAGGCTGGTATGCTCAAAATGGACTTTTTGGGCTTAAAAACCCTGACCATTATGCGTGATGCCATTGATTTAATCCAAAAAAATCATGGCGTGTTGATTGACTTAGACAAAATACCGATTGACGACAAAAAAACGTATGAACTCTACCAAAAAGGCAATACCATTGGCACTTTCCAATTTGAAAGTGAGGGTATGCAGATGTATTTGCGTGATTTGAAACCGACAAATATTGAGGATTTGATTGCAATGAATGCCTTGTATAGACCTGGTCCAATGGATTTTATCCCAACCTATATCAACCGAAAACATGGCAAAGAAACTACCGAATATCCCCACGAATTGCTTGAACCTATTTTGAATTATACGTTTGGGATTATGGTTTATCAGGAGCAAATTATGCAAACTGCCCAAGTCATGGCAAATTATAGTTTGGGCGGTGCAGATTTGTTGCGGCGGGCTATGGGTAAGAAGGACAAGGAGAAAATGGCGAAGGAGAAAGACAAGTTTGTGGAGGGTGCAAAAAAATACCACCAAGTTCCCGAAGCCAAAGCTGCCGAAGTGTTTGCGGTCATGGAAAAGTTTGCGGAGTATGGTTTCAACCGAAGCCACTCGGCTGCCTATTCAGTCGTTGCCTACCAAACTGCCTACCTCAAAGCCAACTATCCCGCCGAGTATATGGCTGCGGTGATGACACACTCTATGGGTACGATAGAAAAAATATCTTTCTTTTTGGAGGAGTGCAAACGCATGGGCTTAACTGTTTTGGGTCCCGATGTCAATGAAAGTGAAAAGAATTTTAGCGTAAACAAAAAAGGCGACATTCGTTTCGGTTTGGGTGCAGTGAAAGGCACAGGCGAGGTGGCAGTAGAGGAAATCATTGCAGACAGAGCAGCCAACGGCAACTACAACGACATTTTTGAGTTTTCCAAACGACTAAATTTGCGGACAGTAAACAAAAAAACCTTTGAAAGTTTAGCACAAGCAGGGGCTTTTGATACTTTCAAAGAAATACACCGAGCCATGTTTTTTGTGATGGGGGCAGACAACATGACCAACTTAGAAAAAATCCTAAAATACGGTGCAGCAGCCCAAGCCGAACAAAGCTCGGGCAATGTTTCGCTGTTTTTGGGAGGCAGCGGGGCAAATTCGGGTGGCGTAACCATTCCAAAATTAGCCGACTGCGACAAGTGGGGAACAATGGAAACCCTCGACAAGGAGAAAGAAGTCGTAGGTTTTTACCTATCGGGACACCCCTTAGACAGATTTAAGTTAGACATGGACGCAAACTGCACGTGCAGTGTAGTGGATTATGCAATCCACAAAAACAGAGATATTTCTTTGGGTGGCATCTTAAATGACGTGAGCATTAAGCAAAGCAAAAACGGAAAAACCTTTGCCCTCGCCAATTTAGTGGACTACAACGGTTCTCTGCAAATTGCATTTTTTGGCGAAGATTACGCCAAAAATACCGCCTACCTCAAAAATGGGGAGTTTCTTTTCATCAGAGGAAAAGTAGAGGAAAGATACAACCAACCCGGTATGTGGGAGTTTCGCCCCAAAACCATCAGCTACCTCGCCGACCTGCGCGACAAAGCAAAATGGTTGGAAGTTACCCTTGTACCTTCTGCCCTGACCTCCGCCACTATCCAAACCCTCAACAGCCTTTTTGCCAAACACAATGGCAACTGCGAACTTCGTGTTCGGGTGGTGGACAAAGACGAAAACATAGACCTGCCCACTCGCAGCACAAAATTTAGGGTAAACCCCAGCAATGATTTGCTGAATGAATTGAAAGGACTGGGGGTGATGGGGAAGGTGGGATAATTGTAGTGTGGGTTTTAACCCACACATTACGATTGTAGTGTGGGCTTCAGCCCACACTACAATCGTAATGTGGGCTGAAGCCCACATATTTTACATTATTACGTCAAAATTATTTTATTATGTGTGGGTTAAAACCCACACTACAATCGTAATGTGGGTTTTAACTCACACATGAACTATAACGTAAATGTGTGGGTTAAAACCCACACTACATTTCGGCAACATACACAAACGGAAAATCTTGCCAATTATCCACAACCCCTGCTTGTACAGGATTTTGAACAATATAACTAACAATATTATTCAATTCTATACCATTTCTTACATAGTGGTCATAGTTATCTCTTTGCCAAAAATTAGTTCCTGTTCTTTTCAAAATATCATTCGCATACCTTGCAGTAGCACCTTTTATCAGTCGCATTACGTCATATAAAGGCTTGTAATTCTCCTCTGAAAGTAGCACAGACGAAGGCAACCTATCAAGTTGCTTGCCAAAATCTACCAAGAGATGTACGTGATTAGACATGATAACATAAGCATACAAATCGTAGTATTTTTTATCAAACTCCAACAACTTTTTTGCCACAATCTCTGCAATTTCGGGATTTTTGAGCCAATGATTGCCTCCTTTGTAACCATCTAAACACCTATCAAACTTTGCAAAATACCTTTTTTGCTCCTTCCAACAATTTTCTCTTTCCGTAGGAGTTTTACTATGTTGGAAAGCTAATTTCAATGCTTGATACGTTTGTTTCAGTTCCTCCACAACCTCCAAAGGCAAGGAATCTGCCAATCGGAAAGTAACAAAAAATACCTCCCCTATTGGCTGAATATGTGGTAATGAGGTGCGGTAATGTGTTTTGATAGGTTTCATACTTTATGTAGTGTGGACTTCAGTCCACACAATTTACGTTATTTCGTCAAGTTATTGTGCTTTGTGTGGGTTAAAACCCACACTACAGTAGTGTGGACTTCAGCCCACACAATTTACGTTATTTCGTCAAGTTATTGTGCCTTGTGTGGGTTAAAACCTACACTACAGTAGTGTGGACTTCAGCCCACACAATTTACGTTATTTCGTCAAGTTATTGTGCTTTGTGTGGGTTTTAACCCACACTACAGTAGTGTGGACTTCAGCCCACACAATTTACGTTATTTCGTCAAGTTATTGTGCTTTGTGTGGGTTAAAACCCACACTACAGTAGTGTGGACTTCAGTCCACACAATTTACGTTATTTCGTCAAGTTATTGTGTCTTGTGTGTGTTAAAACCTACACTACAGTAGTGTGGCTTCTGTCCACACAATTTACGTTATTTCGTCAAGTTATTGTGTCTTGTGTGTGTTAAAACCTACACTACAGTAGTGTGGACTTCAGCCCACACAATTTACGTTATTTCGTCAAGTTATTGTGTCTTGTCTGGGTTAAAACCCACACTACAGTAGTGTGGACTTCAGCCCACACAATTTACGTTATTTCGTCAAGTTATTGTGCTTTGTGTGGGTTAAAACCCACACTACAGTAGTGTGGACTTCAGCCCACACAATTTACGTTATTTCGTCAAGTTATTGTGCTTT
The DNA here is from genome assembly GCA_013299115.1 of Cytophagales bacterium. GTDB lineage: Bacteria > Bacteroidota > Bacteroidia > Cytophagales > Thermoflexibacteraceae > JAAFKA01. The sequence continues at coordinate 147,664 of JAAFKA010000009.1, read as the reverse complement.
GTGTGGGTTAAAACCTACACTACAGTAGTGTGGCTTCTGTCCACACAATTTACGTTATTTCGTCAAGTTATTGTGTCTTGTGTGGGTTAAAACCTACACTACAGTAGTGTGGACTTCTGTCCACACAATTTACGTTATTTCGTCAAGTTATTGTGTCTTGTCTGGGTTAAAACCTACACTACAGTAGTGTGGACTTCAGCCCACACAATTTACGTTATTTCGTCAAGTTATTGTGCTTTGTGTGGGTTAAAACCCACACTACAACCCCGCCAACCTATTTTCCACCCATTTCAAATTCTTTTGAAATTCTGCGTAGGCAGGGGAAATTTGTACCAATTCAGCTAATAGTTTTTGACTTTCTAAGTGATAAGCTTTGGCTTTGTTTACGTCTGTTTTTTTATAGAAACTTCCTAATCTGATATATGAAATTGCCAAATTATTTTTAAATTCTACATTATTAGGATAAGTAGTATATAATTCCTTAGATAGTCTATTACTTTCTTCATAATATGCTAACATTTTATCTACATTACCAAAGCTGAAATTAATATCACCTAATTTTTCATAAGAAATAGCCAAACCATCTTTTAAATTCACATTGGAAGGGTAAGCATCATACAATTCTTTTAATAATTGATTGTTTTTAGTGAAAAAATATAATGCTTTCTCAATGTTATTCATTGTCCTATAAGTTGTACCTAATTTTTCACAGGAAATTGCAAAACTTTTTTTAAAACTCACATTCGCTGGGTAGCTATCGTACAGTTCTTTTTCTAATTGATTGTATTTTTCATAATAAGCTAATGCTTTTTCTAAGTTGCCCAAAATACTATGAGCATTACCTAATTTTTCATGAGAAATTGCCAAACCATTTTTAAAAACCTCATTTATTGGATTATCAGTATGTAACTCTTGAAATAAATTATTCATTTCTTCATAGTGCCTTAATAATTTGTCTAAGTTCCCTAACTTTTCATGTACGTAGCCTAATTTTGAATAAGAAATTGCATAATCATTTTTAAATTTATAATTTTTACTATTTTCTTCGTAAAGTTCTTTTGAGAGTTGATTAAGTTTTTCATAATTATTCAGAGCCTTGTTTAAATTACCCAAGTTTAAAGAAGTGTTACCTAAAAAACTATAAGAAATAGCTAAACTATTTTTATATTCTAAGTTTCTCGGACTTTGAGTTACTAATTGTTTACTAATTTCATTTTGCTGTTCATAAAAATTAAGGGCTTTGTTTAGATTGCCTGTGGTCGCATAGAAATAACCTATCCTTTCGCAAAGCACACCAATGTTGTGCATAATTGTAAAGTCTTTACCATGAACTATTCCTAAGTATAAATTTGCTATACTCTTTGCATAATGACTATACAACGTAGTCAATTTGTAATTGTCTTGGTGATAATTACTGGAGTTGTTTTGCCAGTTTAATTTATCAGACAAAATAAAAATCATTTTTCCACAACTCCTCCACAACCTTTCCTTATTCCTCTCCCTCACAATCTCCTGCACCACAGGACTAATTTTGTAATACTTTTGCCCTTCCAAAATATTTTTATCTACCCAACCTTTTCTATACAACAAAGTCAGGGTATCAGAAAATTGTTTTGGATTTTCGGGTTGTAGCAACTCTTTGAAAGTTTGGTAAGCTATGTTTTCGGGAGGCAAAACCGAAAAGTTGCTTAACAAATAGAGTTCTTCGTCAGACAAAGGGCGTAAATCATACATAGCCCTGATGATATTTTCGGGTGCTGTTTTCTCAAAACTCTGTTGCCAATCTGTTCTAATTGGACTTTGTTCTGATAATTGCAACAAGCCTTTTTTCTGAATATCTGCAATAAGGTCTGCCAATGAATAAAAGGTTTCGTTTTGGTTAATTTCGGTTAAGTTTTTTGCCAAAATCTCAATCACTAAGGTATTGCCTTCAATAGCCTCATACAAATTGTAAAAAATTTGGTTTTCTGTTGCTGCGTGTTATGGATAATACTCTGTAAATAGTTTTAATGCAAAATCTTTTGAAAGTGGAAGCACCTTGTAAGGTTCTTTTTCTCCCAACTTGTTAATTTTAGAAGTTATCAAAATGTGAAAGTTCGTGCAACTGCGTAGGTTTTTGTAGTGTTTTTCCAAATCTGTTAGGTCATTGGCATTGTCCAAAATCAACAGGCAAGGTTTATCCAAATTAGCCATTTCGGTTAGCAGCACTTCAAGGCGTTGCTCGTTGGGCATTTCTTTTGGAAAACTTACATTCAAAGGCATGGCAAGGTTCAAAACAGCATCTAAAATGGTGGGCGAAGCCAGCACCCACGCCAAATGTTGGTATTCATTTTTATACTCGTGGTAATATTTGGCAGCAAGGGTACTTTTGCCTATTCCGCCTTGTCCATTTACGAGCAGCAAAATATTTTCTTGCTCCCTATCAAATAGTTTTTCGTGCAAATCCTCAATGTTTTTTGCCCTGCCCAAAAATACTTCGGGGTGCGAAGGTGTGCCCCACAAATATTTTTTAGGTTTTTGTAAGGCTTTTGCTATTTTATCATAAAAATCTTTGCCTTTTGCTATTTCTAATAGTTGTGCTAACAAGTCATCTTGCAATTTATCTTTGATTTCCGATAGTCTGATTTCTTGATTTGTCCCATCTTGAAAATGCAAATGATAAACATCTCCTACATGGAAATTTCCTTGTATAGCTCCCATTGTTACATTTACAAGGGTGTTTTTTGAGTTATAAATAGTTGCCATTTTGCAGTCTAAGATTAAAGTTATGTAGTGTGGGCTTCAGCCCACACATTTTACGCTATTTCGTCATGTGTGGGCTGAAGCCCACACTACAACAATGTAGTTTCAATTTAATCTTTTTTGTAGTCATCCCCAATACGAAAACCACCTGAAATATCACCAAAGGTACTCCCAGCAACTACATTTGTGGAGTTTTGCACCACAATAGATGCTTGTTTTTCTAAGGCTTGTTTCTTATCATCACTTAAACCATTCAAAATACTTTCTACTTCCTTCCGAAAACCCGCATCAGTTTCTACTGCACTTTTCAGCAATGCCAATACTTCATCAGATTTTGTCTTAAATTTTTCAGCATTTTGTTTCGTAACTGCATTTTCTAAAGCATCAAAAGTATCTTCCTCTTTCTTGCCTTTGAAATAACCCACAACTTTTTCGCCCAAACTTTTTAGCGTATCTTTGGCTATTTCTTTGGCGGTATCAAGCCCCAAGTCTTTCAAAAAATCTAATGCTCCGCTTTGGTAGGTTGTGAGCAAACCTGCAAATAAGGTGGTGGCTAACATTTCGGTTGATGTTTTTGGTGAAAATTTTTACTTGTAATAAAGATTTAATTCATTTTCCAATTTACGCAATAGCGTATCAAAAGATTTGCCTTCTTTTTGCCACCTGTCATTTTTTCTGCGGATAAAAATTTCAAATTGGTTTCGGTCAGCTTTTAGTTTATTAGAGGGGGCGAGGAATATTTTGATTTCAGCCATAAAAGATAGGTTTTAGTATGCGAAAAATAGAGAGCATTATAAAATCTACTATCTTTCGCATAAAATTATGCCTTACAAGGTTTCAAAAACTTTGTACGGTGTTTAGACAACCCCACCCGCAGCACAAAATTTAGGGTAAACCCCAGCAATGATTTGCTCAACGAATTGAAAGGGCTGGGGGTAATTGGGGAAGGTGGGGTAAAACCCCTCCCAAAGGAGAATTTTTAGTCAAGCAACGTAGTTGCGTGCCGTTGGTAGCAAGCAAAGCATTTTTGTTTGTTTAAGCACCATTGGTGCGGACCTACTCGCAAAATGGTACGCAACTTACCTTAGCTATCCAAAAAACTGCCCGACTCGCCGTCTAAATCGTCTATTGCGGAGTTTTCGTCTATTATTTTGTCAAAACTTTTGTAGTCTTGCTGGTCGAAAGGTCTGTAATTGTAGGTATGATAAAAATTGCTGCGGGTGGAGTAGTACCAAAAGTCGTCTAATACTTCTTGGGTTTGCTGTGGTACTTTGTTGGGTGGCAAGGTTGTTTTTTGTTGCCTTAGTGCATTGGCAGCACACTCTACACAGAAGATTTGGGCAGCCGAACTTTTGTCTATATGTTGCGGACATACAGATTTTCGGCATGAGCCACACACCACAAATGCTTTTTCATCGCAAGTGTGCAAAACAAAAATTCCTTTTTTTATCTGACATTTCATTACGTACAAAAGATTTTGCACCGAAAGTAAAACTTTTAAAGAACAAAAGCAAAATTTTTTTTTTACAACGAGTTTTTATTTGTTAATTGTCATAAATTCGTTGAGAAATTTATTTCTATGCTTGTTCGGTTGCTTTTGCATTTTTGTTGTGGCTTGTTTGGGGGCTTGCTTTGCTTGCACTCCTCGATAAGCTATGCTCAAATGCACCCTAAACAATCTCCTCATACGATTTGCAACGCAAAAATTACCCAATTATTGCAAAATTGCGAAACTAACCAAAATAATTCGCCGCTAACAGCTTTTACCTATGCAGAGCAGGCACTCAACGAGGCTACGGCACTCAACTGCAAACAAGGTATGTTTGAAGCTGCCTTTTGTATAGCCAATTCGTTGAGCAATTTGGGAGATTATGAACCAGCCTACAAATATTATTTGCAAGCCCTGAGCATACAAGAAAAATATCTGCACAACAAAAGGGAAACTGCCTTGCTCCTCAACGACATAGCCCGACTGTTTCGGTATCAAAACAATCCGAAAAAAATAATTTTTTACCTGCAAAAAGCACTGAACTTAGCCCAACAAGCCCAAGATTCGTTGGCTTTGGCTACCACTTATAACCAAATTGGCAGGGCATACATTATGCAGCAAGATTGGAATGAAGGGCTGAACTATTACGAAAAATCTATGACCATTCGTTTTGCTTTGGCAGACAGTGCAGGTTTATTGACTTCTTACAACAATGTGGGCTTTACTTTAGCCAAACTCAAACGATATGCAGAGGCGTTGGTTTATTACGAAAAGTCTTTGCAAGTCAATGACAGGTTTGCAAACAAGGAAATGCGAGCAGGTACGTTAGACAATATAGGTGATGTCTATTTGCAATTAGGCAAACACGAGACTGCCCTTAGTTATTTTTCCAAAGGTTTGGAAACTGCCCAAGAAGTAAAGTCAAAGACCAGAGTATTAGAGAGTTATGAAAGTTTGGTACAATTCTGGACGCAAAAAAAAGATTATTCCAAAGCCTTGCACTACCAAAAATTGTATGCTATTCTGAAAGATAGTCTGTTTACCTCCAACCAAACCGAACAAATGGCACGCATGGAGGCGGTGTATCATTTTGAGGAGCAACGCAAGGAAAATGACTCGTTGAGAAATGTAAGAAAATTACAAGAACAAGAAATAAATTCTCAAAAAGCTACATTGGAGAGGCAAACCATTGTAATTGCAGGTTTTTTAATTAGCTTTTTGTTCATGATAGTTATTGTTTATATTCTCTATGAATACAACCGCAGCAAGCATATTGCTAACCAGCAACTACAAAAACTAAACGAGGAGATTTTATCGCAACGCGAAGCTATGCTACTCAAAACCGCAGAACTCAATGCTGCCAATGAAGAAATTTTGCAACTTAACGACAGATTAGAAAAAACAGTACAAGAAAGAACTGCTACGCTGGAGGCTACTTACAGAGAATTGGATACGTTTCTCTACCGCACCTCTCACGATTTTCGACGTCCTTTGACTGCCCTGATGGGTATTTCTCAGTTGGCACAAATCACGATTGATGACGTAGATGCCTTAGATTTGTTCGAAAAGGTAGAGCAAACAAGTTTGGATATGGACAAAATGATTCGCAAATTACAAACAGTCAGCGAAATACATCTTAATATTCACGAACAACAGCAAGCTGTTGATTTTGAGAAAGTTATAGAAAAAATAACCAAAAAATTTAAGAATTTATTGCTTTTCGATAAAATCAAATTGCAATCGACAATTCAACTAAAAAAGACTTACAAAGGCGGTGAGTTTTTTATAGAACAAATTTTAGAAAACTTGGTAGAAAACTCAATTTATTTTCATGGCAGAATAGACCCTTTTGTGTCCATAGAAATCAAGGACTTGAAAGACCAACAACTTTTGGAGATAAAAGTAATAGACAATGGGCAGGGCATAGCCAAAGAGTTGCAAAGCAAGGTTTTTGATATGTATTTCAGGGCAAACGAAGGGTCTAAGGGCAATGGGCTGGGGTTGTATGTAGTCAAAAATATAGTGGAAAAACTGAAAGGTAGTATAGAAATGCAAAGTATTTTGGGCAGTGGCACTACGTTTGTCGTGAAGTTGCCGTTTTAGTGGGTTTAACAATCATGTGCCAAGGGTTGCTACAACCCAAAGTGCTTTCAGTTGTAACCCAGCGTTGAGTAGCAAACCAAAAGCACCTTGATTTAAAAGCACTGTTGTAAAGTTTATGGTGCAAAAATATCAAAAGCATTAAATCTTACAACTACTCCTCTTTACACCCTACCTGTCTGCACGCGTATAGATTCGTCGTGTATATTTTTGTAGAGCAAAGCAATAAAATCTTTGTCTAAGCCCAATTTTGCAGCCCATTCTGGTCTGGTTTGAAAAACTTGAATCCACCTCTCGAACTGAAAAACTGCCACACCATTAGCTTTTTTGTAGTCGCCAATGGCTTCTACCAACTTCATACGCGAAGCCAACGACTCTACAATTTCTTTGTCTATTCGGTCTATTTTTTGGCGGAGTTCGTCTAAGTGGCTGATAAAATCCTCGTTATCAGAGGACGCAGTTCTGATTTTGATAGCCTCCAAAATTTCGTCTAAACGGCTGGGCGTAACTTGTTGCTCGGCATCACTCCACGCCTCTTTGGGGTTGATGTGGGTTTCTATCATCAAGCCGTCATAGTTGAGGTCAAGTGCCTTTTGAGATAAAGGTTCTATCAATTCTCTGGTGCCTCCCACGTGGCTGGGGTCGAAAAAGATAGGCAAGTTGGGCATTTTGCTACGCAACTCAATAGCCAACTGCCACATCGGGCTGTTGCGGTATTTGGTTTTCTCGAAGGTCGAAAAACCTCTGTGCATGGCAGCTATTTTGGTAATCCCTGCATTGTTTATCCTCTCTATTGCCCCCATCCACAAAGCCAAATCGGGGTTGATTGGATTTTTGATAATGACAGGAATGTCTATGCCTTTCAACACATCGGCTATGTCTTGCACTGTAAACGGATTTACTGTACTTCTTGCCCCTATCCAAAGCACATCTACACCATATTTGAGAGCTAATTCTACGTGTTGCGGTGTGGCTACTTCGGTGGCAATGGGTATGCCCAACTCTTTGCGTACATTTTGAAACCATTTTAAACCAATTTCGCCTACACCCTCAAATGTGTTAGGTCGGGTGCGAGGTTTCCAGATTCCTGCTCGAAAAATATCTATGTCATTGCCATTTTTTTCCAATATTTCTTTGCAAGTATTGAAAAGTTGTTCCTCTGTTTCGGCACTGCAAGGTCCTGCAATCACTACGGGCTTGCGTTTTTCATTCACAAATACAGGTTTTACCCAAGTTTCTAAACTGTCGATTTTCATACACAAAAATTTAAAGTAATTTATTGCAAAGTAAAACAATTTATGGAAAATACAGCCAAAAGACAGACATTTTTTAGCCAGATGTCTGTCTTACTTATCCTTCGAAGGTGGCTTATCTTTAAGCATACGCCTAAGAATTTTGCCTACGTTTGATTTGGGGAGTTCTTGCCTAAACTCCACATGCTTTGGTAGTTTGTAGCCTGTCATTTTGTCTTTGCAAAACTCTTTAATCTCAATTTCAGTCAAAGAATCGTCTTTTTTGACAATAAAAACCTTAACAGCCTCCGTAGATTTATCGTCAGGCACGCCAATCGCAGCCACTTCCAGCACTTTGGGGTGAGCAGCCACCACATCTTCCACCTCGTTTGGATAGACGTTGAAACCTGAAACCAAAATCATGTCTTTTTTCCTATCTACTATCTTGAAAAAACCGTCGCTGTTCATAATGGCTATATCTCCTGTTTTGAGCCAACCATTTTCAAGCACTTCTTTGGTTTCGTCTGGTCGTTGCCAATAACCCGCCATGATTTGAGGACCTTTTGCCCATAATTCTCCTCTTTCGCCTTGTGGTACTTCTATGCCCTCATCATTGAAAATTCGCACTTCGGTAGAGGGAACAGGAATACCAATCGTACCATCTTGGGCTGTGCCATTGGTCGGGTTGCAACAGAGAACAGGGCTGCTTTCGGTCAGTCCAAATCCTTCGCAAATAGCCTTGCCTGTCATTTCTTTCCACCGAGCATTGACCGAAGACTGCAAAGCCATGCCTCCTGCCACTGTTGTTTTCAGGTTTTTGAAGTTCAGAGTCTTAAATTCAGGTTGGTTGAGCATACCATTGAACAAGGTGTTTACGCCTGTAATCACTGTGAAATCGTAAGCTGCCATTTCTGCCAAAAATCCTTTCATATCTCTGGGGTTGGTTATCAGCAAGTTGCGACCTCCGTAGGCAAAAAACGCAAAGCAATTAACAGTCAGCGAAAAAATATGATACAAAGGCAGAGCTGTAACAATGGTTTCTACACCTTCTTGAATGTCTGCACCTTTTACCCATTCTTTAATTTGCAGCATATTGGCAATCATGTTGCGGTGCGTGAGCATAGCACCCTTCGATACACCTGTGGTGCCACCTGTGTATTGCAAAAAGGCAATATCCGAACTTTTTACCGCAGGGCGTTGGTAGTCTTCTGTTCTTGCCCCCAATGCCTGCCTAAACGAAATAGCTTTGGGAATATGGTAAGGTGGAACTAATTTTTTCAGGTATTTTACGGCAATGTTGGTTAGTTGGCGGCGAGGAAAAGACATTAAATCTCCAATCTCTGTGATAATAACAGTTTCTATTTGCGTAGCTGGCAACACTTTTTCTAAAAGGTGGGCAAAATTTGCCAAAATCACAATAGCTTTTGCCCCCGAATCATTAAATTGATGTTCCATTTCCCTTGGCGTATAGAGAGGATTGGTATTGACAATGACCAGCCCAGCCCGCAAAGCCCCAAACAAAGCCACCACATACTGCATAATATTGGGCATCTGAATAGCAATTCTATCCCCAGCTTTGAGGTTGGTTTTGGTTTGCAAATAGGTAGCAAATTGCAAGGAAAGCCTGTCTATTTCTTGGTAACTCAACTCCACGCCCATGTGTATGTAGGCGGTGTTGTTTCTGTATTGTTGTATAGCTTGTTCCAACACATCGAGCAGAGAACTGTATTCGTCTGCATTTATGGTGGGGTTGATACCTTTCGGGTATTTTTGTTGCCAAATAAAATGGTTAGTGGTGTTGGTCATGGTTATGCTGGATTAAATGAGTGCAACAGGCTTTTATTAAAGCAGTTACTTGAAAATTAACACTAATAATTTCCTAAAATAATTCGGGTCTGTGCAGTTGTCTTTCGTAAGGCAACCGCATAGCATCTGCCAAAATTTGCCCTAAAATATTGTAATATTCAGGAAAAGAGGGCAAATTATTGTGTCCTCCGCCTTCTATTTGGTATAAAATGGTCTGTTCGGGTAATATTTCTGCCAAATCTTTGCTGGACTGAATAGGAATGAGCCAATCTTTCGTGCCATGAATGATGCGGATAGGGCAACGGACATATTTCAAAAAAGTATTGGTGCGGATATGGTAACGCAAAATCCAAGGCACAGGCAAAAAAGGCAAATATCGTTTGGTAAGCCGACTGAAACTGTAATACGGGGCATCGAGTATGAGCATACGAGGGTGATTCATAGAGGCTACTTTGGCTGCAAAACCCGACCCCATAGACCTGCCGTAGATAATAATGTTGCTTTCGTGGTAATCCTTGAGCAAGGTTTCATAAAATTTGGTGGCATCTGCCTTCAAAGTTCTTTCGTTGCGTTTGCCTATGCTTTTGCCAAAACCTCTGTAATCTATCATTGCCACGTCAAAATCATGTTGGGTAAAATCTTTCGCATATTTTGCCCAGCCCTTGATACTTCTACTGTTGCCATGAAAATAAACCACCAAACCTTTTGAGTTTTCTACAGGAAATAGCAAGCCATTGATTTTGCCTCCGTCTTCCATCTCAAAAAACAGTTCTTTAAACGGCGTTTTGTACTTGTACTCAAAATCTTGAGGCAATTTTTCAGGCTTAAAAATAAATCTTTCTTGAATTTGATACACTATCAAATTGATAAGCAAATAGGCTACTAAAATTCCAATTAAAATGTAAATAACCAGCATGGGAACAGAGAAATTTTACGAAAAATAAACTTGTGTAGGGTAAGGTAGCAAAGTTTTTTTCAAAAGAAAAATTTTAGGCAAAAATAAGTTGTCTAAGGTTAATTTTCCAATTAGATTTGTAGAAAAACCTTGCAATGCGTAAACTCTTTTTATACTGTTTCATTTTTTCTTGGCTTTTGGTAGCTTGCAAAACTTCTTTGCAACCCACAGCTACTCAACTGCAAAACCTTTCTGTCGGCACCACAACGGCAATAGACAGCAGCATTTATCAGTTGATAAACCCCTACAAGCGGCAAATAGACGAGTCGATGAACAAAGTAATTGGCAAGGCAGCCAAAGAATTGCGTTGTGAAAGAACAGATTTAGAGTCGCCATTGGGCAATTTTATTGTGGATTTGTTACACGCCCAAACAGCAAAATTGTATCATTTGCCCATAGATTTTTGCATAGTCAATAACGGTGGCTTGCGTGTGCCTATCATGGCAGGAGATATAACCGTAGGTAATATTTTTGAACTGATGCCGTTTGAAAACGAAATTATGGTATTGAGTATGTCGGGCAAAGAAATGTTAGACCTTTTGGCTTATGAGGCACACTACCGCAAAACTTCGTTTTCCAATACCGAGTTGCGTTACACCCCCGAAGGGCAGTTGGTGAGTGCAAAAGTCGGCAATGCAAAATTAGACCCCGAAAAAATTTATAAAGTAGTAACTTACGACTATTTGGCTAATGGTGGCGATGGTATGAACTGCCTGAAAAATTTACCAAAAGAGCCAATGGGAGTAACTGTCCGCACTTTGATTATTCAACACATAGAGGAACTACACCAAAAACAGCAGTTGGTAGATAGCAATGTGGAGGGAAGGGTGTTGTTTAGGTAGAATTTTTCAAAATAACCAATTTTGCTGATTTTGCCTTTTTAGACAGCTTCATTTCAGAAGTTATTCATAAACTCTATTATCTTTGCATAGCTACATTCAAAATTCAAAATTAATTGTAATGGAAACCACCACTAAAAAAGACCTAACCAAGACCGACATGATTACGGTACTTTGCGTTTTTTTGCTCACTATCTTTATTATTGCCTTATTTTTGATGAATAAATCAAATTGGGAGCAAAAGTTGGCTTTGGCACAGGCTAGCAATGCTACTAATGGCAAGACTGAAAAAATAGACGAAAAAGAACTACCACCAACTTCGACCAATGAAAATACTTTGGTGGTGGACAAAGCTTTGTTGGAAGCCCAAAAAGAAGAGGCAAATACAGATGATAGTAATGAAAATACCATTGAAAACGATAAGCAAGGCAATCAAGAATTAATAGCCGAAATAGAAAAGCTAAAACAAGAAAACCGCAACCTTAAAACGGCAGATTCTGTTCGTATGAATGGCTTTATGGCTATGGCAAGCTACAAAATTTATGGTTTGTACAAAGACAAAAGTGGCAAATTGACGGACAAAGATGTTGCCAAAAAGTTTAATATCAAAAGTGAAAAAGCTATAAAAATAGCTGAAATTAACGGTGAAAAAGCCTACGTAGTGCCTGTGAAGGGTGTGCATATAGCCAAAAGTGGAGATACTGCCTTTTCCATTGCCAAAAAATACTATAAAAACGACAAACAAGCCAAATTGGTAGAAGATTTTAATGGAGAAATTCAGGCAGGACAGACGGTTTTTTTGCCTTTTAACTAATAAGCCCAAAAGTTAGTTCTAATGGGGTTGCAACATTACTTGTGTGGTACTACCAAAAATTTGAGTACAAATATACAGTGTAAGCAAAATTTTTGTTTAATTGCCTACTTCTATTTATTCATAATTTTCACTTGTTCATTCGCAATTTCCAAATATAAACTCCAATGACAAAAATCAATTTTTTTGGGTTGAATAGCCACACAAAAGCCTTGCTTTTGTGGTGTTTTTGCTACTTTCTCAGCCCTCTTGCTTTTGCACAAACGAAAAGCCCTTCCGAGTTTTTGGGTTATTCCTTAGGTTCAAATTATACGCCCAATTATTTGTTGGCAGAGTATTTTAGGCATTTGGCAGCCAATAACAAAAACCTGAAACTACTGCAATACGGCACAACGGCTGAAAGAAGACCTTTGTTGTTGGCTTTTATTTCTTCGCAAAACAATATAGACAAATTAGACGAAATAAGACAAAACAACCTGAAAATCACAGGTTTACAAGAAGGAACAGCCAATACAGATACACCTGTTATTGTGTGGTTGAGTTATGGTGTGCATGGCAACGAAACTTCATCTACCGAAGCTGCTATGAAAACTGCCTATGAACTATTGCAACCCCAAAATGCAAAATATTTGGAGAACACTGTCGTTTTATTAGACCCTTGCCTCAATCCCGATGGCAGAGATAGGTATGTGAATTGGTATATTCAAATGCGTGGCAACCAGCCTAATCCTTCAATGGACTCACGCGAAAACAATGAACCTAACCCCAGAGGACGACTAAACCATTATTTGTTTGATATGAACAGAGATTGGGCGTGGCAGACTCAACGCGAAACGCAACAACGCATGGCGGTTTACAACCAATGGATGCCGCACATTCACGCAGATTTTCACGAGATGGGTATCAACAGCAGCTATTATTTTGCACCCGCAGCCGAGCCTTACCACACAGAAATTACGGCTTTTCAGCGACAATTTCAGGTCGAGATTGGTAAAAATCACGCCAAGTATTTCGACAAAAAAGGTTGGTTGTATTACACCAAAGAAAGATTTGATTTGCTCTATCCGAGTTATGGCGACAGCTACCCTATGTTTAATGGGGCTATTGGCATGACCTATGAGCAAGGTGGTTTGGGCAAAGGACTTTCGGCTTTTACAGACAAAGGCGACACCCTTACCTTGTTAGAAAGATTGGAACACCACCACACCACAGGCATTTCTACCGTAGAAATTGCAAGCCTCAACCAAAAAAGAATAGTGGAGGAGTTTAAAAAATACTTTGAAGCAGCCAAAAATCCTTCGGGACAATACAAAAGTTATGTGATAACAGCCCAAAACAATACGGCAAATGGCGTGAAACAAGTTTTGGAGTTTTTAGATAAGCACCAACTCAAATACGGATTGGCAACGGCAGGGGCAAAAACTGCCAACAGCCTGAACTATTTTACAGGCAAAAACGAAAGTCTAAACCTCCAGACTAACGACATTGTAATTCCTGCCAACCAGCCCAAAGCTGCCTTGTTGCGTGTGTTTTTCAACCCCAAAACCGCCATTGCCGACTCTTTGACTTATGACGCAACGGCTTGGGCTATTCCTTATATGTTTGGCGTGCAAACCTACGCTTGTGCCGAAAAATTGGCAGTCGACCTCAACAAAAAACCAGCCACACCAGCTGCAACTTTGCCTGAAACTTTGCCTTTTGCTTACCTCTGCGAGTGGAAAAGTTTTGGTGATTTGCAATTTTTGACAAAGTTAATCAAGGCTGGTGTGCAAGTCCGTTATCCTGAAAAACCTTTTGCCATTGGTGGTAAAACCTATGGAGAAGGTACTTTAATTTTGTTGCGAACAGACAACCAAAGAATAAACGGAGGTTTTGACCAAACAGTGCGGAGAATAGCAGCCGAACAAGGGCAAGTTTTGCAGTGGACAATGACAGGTTTTGTGGACTCAGGCGTAGATTTCGGCTCCGATTTTGTCTATAAACTCAATCCGCCTCGTATAGCTATTTTGGTGGGCAGCGAAGTAAGCCCTACGGCTTACGGACAAGTGTGGCATTATTTCGATGAATTGTTGCAATACCCCACAACCTCGATAGACGTGAGTTATGTTGGGCGAATAAACCTTAGCAATTATGATGTGTTGGTATTGCCCGATGGCAACTACGGGTCTATAAATGAGGACAAACTCAACAAAATAAAAACGTGGGTAAAAGCTGGTGGCAGGTTGATAGCTATGGAAAATGCCAATGAATTGTTTGCAGAAAATAGCAATTTTGGCTTGAAAAAATACAAAGAAGACGAGGAAAAAGACAAAAAAGCAACGCCTAATCCCAAAGAATTGATTAAAGCCTTTGGCAACAGAGAAAGAGAGGAATTGACAGGGGTTATTCAGGGCAGCATTTACAAAATGCAATTAGACAATACGCACCCTTTGGGCTTTGGCTATGCCAACTCTTACTACACCTTGCGACAAACGGCAACGGTCTATGATTTTTTTAAAGAAGACGGCTGGAATGTAGGCGTAATTGCAGAAAATGCCTTTGTAGATGGGTTTGCGGGGGCAAAAGCAAAGAAAAAAATGAAAAACTCCTTAGTCTTTGGCGTAGAAAACATAGGCAACGGCAGTATGATTTACCTCATCGATGATGTGCTGTTTCGCAACTCTTGGAAAAACGGCTTTTTGCTCTTTGGCAATGCGGTATTTATGACAGGTTGGTAGTACGTAGTTTTGTATTGAGTAAAATAAAAACTTTTGAATAACGTAATATTGTTGCATTTTAACGAACTTGCATAGCAAGGCTTATTTTCATACACTTGCACCCAAAAAATATGACTGCAAAAATTCTTTTGGTCGAAGACGACACCAATCTGGCTTATGTTATCAAAGACAATCTCGAAATCAATGGTTACGAGGTATGCCACTGCGAAGATGGCGAAATAGCTTGGCAGACTTTTTTGCAGCAGTCGTTTGATGTATGCGTATTGGATATTATGCTACCCAAAAAAGACGGAATCAGCCTTGCCGAAGGCATACGCCAACAAAATGAAATTATACCTATCATTTTTTTGACTGCCAAAGGTATGAAAGAAGACAAGATTGCAGGTTTTAAAGTAGGTGCAGACGACTACATGACCAAACCTTTTAGCATAGAGGAATTGGTGCTGCGGATTGAGGTTTGCCTCCGCCACACCAAAGGCAAGCAACCCAGCACTTCGCAACAAGAAAAAGGTTATGCCATTGGGCAATATTTGTTTGATTATGCCAATTTAACCTTAATTTTTGCAGACGAAAAATTGCTACTCACCCAAAAAGAAGCAGAAGTTTTGCAACTTTTTTGCCTAAATAAAGGAAAAGTGCTAAAAAGAGAAGATATTTTGCAACCTATTTGGGGCAATGATAGTTACTTTTCAGGCAGAAGTTTAGACGTTTTTATTTCTAAAATCAGAAAATATTTGCAAAAAGACCCCAAAATCGAAATTGTCAATTTGCATGGCGTAGGGTTCAAATTGGAGGTAAAATGAGTGAAACCTTAGTTTGAGTGAAAACTTGGCAATAGTGAAACCTTGGCAATGGTCGATAGACCTTGCCAATGGTTGAACGGAATGACAAAACCATCGACAGGGCAAAAAGCCACTGCCAACGTAAAATAAGATGTAAATAAAAAAACAATGAAAAATAAATTTTTACTATCAATTTTGGTCGCAATAGCCGTAAGTTGCGCACCGAGTGTGTCGTCTAAATTGTTGAATCAAAGTTATTCAAAATTAGCAGAAGGAACTAAGATTTATATTTTGGAGCAAAATGAAGACGTGCCTGCCAATTCAGAACTCATAGGAGATGTGAAAGTTGGGGACAATGGTTTATCAACAGATTGCGGTTACGACAAAGCAATGAGTGAAATCACTACGATTGCCAAAAGTTCGGGAGCAAATATTATTAAAATAGTGGAGGTCAAAAAACCTAATGCTTTGGGCAGCACTTGCTATCGTGTGAAGGCAAAAATTTACCGCAATCTCAATATAAGTGAGGACATTTTGGCAAAATATGCAAAGTTGCGTGAAGAAGAAAACAAGTCGAAATTGCCTGCTGATGCAGATTTTGCAGTAAT
Organism: Cytophagales bacterium; assembly: GCA_013299115.1. Classification (GTDB taxonomy): domain Bacteria; phylum Bacteroidota; class Bacteroidia; order Cytophagales; family Thermoflexibacteraceae; genus JAAFKA01. The sequence goes on along the minus strand of JAAFKA010000009.1, from coordinate 131,583 downwards.
TTACTTTTATAGACCCAGCCTTCCTATTGGGGCTTTGTTGGGCTACAAAATCAAGACTGAAAAAGACTCTATCATTGGTAGGGTGCGAAATGGTGAGAAATTTGCCTATAAAACCAAAAAGTTCGGAAATCAGGTGTTTGTTGGCGAATTGGAAACCAAAGAGCAACTTACAATCAACGTGCAAAAAGGACAAGAGTATTTTGTGAGGTGTGCCGTAACGATGGGTGTGGTGGTAGGAAGACCAGAAATTACTTTGATAGAAAACAGAGTGGGGAGAAAAGAGTATGAGCAGATGAAGTAGTTTTTGTTAAAATACAAAACATTCGCCTGAAGGCGAATATACAGATGAAAGCAGCTAAAATATTGAAATTGGTACAAAAAAACTTTACGATTGTCAAGGTCTGCGACCATTGCCAACGTAAAACTTATGAAATATACAGATGAAAGAAGCTATAGAAAAAATACAACAAGCCTTGCACGGTAGCCCCACAAAATTGGTGGCTGTTACCAAAACCAAACCTGTGGAGGTCTTGGCGGAGGCATATCAGGCGGGGTTGCGAATTTTTGGGGAGAACAAGGTGCAGGAAATGACCGAAAAGTACGAGGCATTGCCCAAAGATATACAGTGGCACATGATAGGGCATTTGCAAACAAACAAAGTGAAGTATATAGCCCCGTTTGTGGCAATGATACAGTCGGTTGATAGCCTGAAACTCTTGCAAGAAATAGACAAACAAGCCAAAAAATGCCAACGAATAGTGCCTTGTTTGTTGCAAATTCATATAGCTACGGAGGAAACCAAATTTGGTTTTAGCGAGGAGGAAGCCACCGAATTATTTGCAAGTGTTGTGTTGCAAAACTTGCAAAACGTCTGTATCAAAGGGCTGATGGGCATGGCAAGCAACACGACAGACGAAAACCAAATTAGACAAGAATTTAAGGAGTTGGCTACTTTGTTTGCACACTATAAAAATACTTACCAAGCACCTAATTTGCAGTGGCAGGAACTTTCGATGGGCATGAGTGGCGACTACGCCATAGCCATAGCCGAAGGAAGTACGCTAATAAGAGTCGGCTCTGCTATTTTTGGCGGAAGGTAAAACAAAAGTAAAGACTTTATTTCCTTTGCAACACCACAAACTCCATTGCATATTGATTTTTTTCGTCTGCTGCCCTCGAAGTTCGGCTGATTTCCTGCCAACTGCTAAGGTCTATGTGTAGCGTGGCATCACCTGTGGGCGTGGCTTTTACTTCTGTGAGATATAATTTTTGACAAGAGGGCAATAATTGGCGATAAACTTCTGCACCACCAATGACAAACAACTCTTGATAGCCTTTTTCAGTAGCAATTTCGCAAGCCTGTTGCCAATCATTGACTTTGATACAACCCTCCGCTTGCCAATCTGTTTGCCTACTCCACACCAAGTTGAGTCGGTTGGGCAAAGGTCTGCCAATGGATTCGTAGGTCTTGCGACCCATGAGCAAGGCGTGGTTGGTGGTTAGTTTTTTAAAATATTGCAAATCGGCGGGCAAATGCCAAGGTAGTTGGTTTTGGTAGCCAATTACGCCATTGGAGGCTACGGCAACAAGGGCAGAGAGGGTCATTTTAGCGGAGTTGAGTTTTTGGGTCGTAGGCATCACGCAAACCATTGCCCACTAAGTTGAAAGCAAGTACCAACAGACTGATGGCAATGCTGGGAAATACGATTAAATACCAACTGTTTTCTGTGCCTATGGTGTGAAAGCCGTCATTGACCATCATTCCCCACGAAGGCATGGGAGGTTGCACGCCTAAGCCTAAGAAACTTAAACCAGCTTCGACCAAAATGGCAGACGCAAAATTGGAGGAAGAAATCACAATTAAAGAGCCTAACATATTGGGCAAGATATGCCTAAAAATAATTCGCCAGTTGGTCAAACCAAAAGCCCTTGCTGCCTCGACAAACAATTTTTGCTTGATAGTCATAATTTCGCCACGCACTACTCTGGCAATGTCGACCCACATCGTTAGCCCTACGGCAACAAAAGCTACCCATACGCCTTTGCTTTGCAAGGCTAAACTAATAGCAATGACTAACATAATGCTCGGTATAGACCAAACTACGGTCATGAGCCACATCACAAAGCTATCGACCACGCCACCAAAAAAACCGCCAATAGCCCCCAAAATAATGCCGACAAACAGCGAAATGAGCAAAGAAACAAAGCCTATGCCCAACGAAATGCGTGTGCCAAAGAGCAAACGACTCAACAAATCTCTGCCTGCTTTGTCTGTTCCTAAATAATAAGTCCGATGAATAACGTGCTGCTCGTGAAATGCTTGTACCAAAGTGGCTAAGGCTACGGTTTGGATATTTTCTTTTTCGTCTATATAAATCACTTGTTCCCCTTCCAATTTTGAGGATTTGCCTGTGCTGTCTAATTTGGCTGACTCCGAACTAAATACTTTTCGCACTACATTGACTAACGGAATAGTGTCTATATTGATTGTATCCCTTGTTTTGCTCGATTTTTGCCTCAATTTTTCCCTTTGCTCCTCTCTTTCCCTCATTTTGTCGTTTTGCTTGTCTTTTGCTTTGTCTTTTTGCTTTTGGCGACTTGCATACATTTCTGCCTCGCCATACACCTGATAAACCAACTTATCTTTGTAAATAAAATATCTTTCTACGGGAATTTCGGAGTGGTCTATTTCCTGCCCCATGAGGAGTCCCCACAAAAAACTTACCTTTTCTACTTCGGTTTCTTTGGCTACTTTCAACAAGGTAAATTTGGAAAATGGCGGCTTGCGTTGAATTTCTACCGACCCATTTTTGGCGTTTGGGGTCTTGTCGGGCATAATTGTATAGCCCAACAGTGCAATAAGCATAGCAATACCAATCACCACAAAGCCAAACAGTGCTGGTTTGTTGCGAAATAACCTCTGGCGGACATAATAAGAAGGTGATTTATAGGTAGTCTGCTTGCCTTGCTCCGTCATAAGTTTGGATTACAAAGTGGTTGGTTTCTATTTTTGCCCAAATTTAATAATGTTTGCCTTTTTGTAAAGTTTTTTGAGATTTATATTTTTAGGTAACAATTTTTATCAAAATAATTTACTTTTTTTACCTTATTTGCAAACACCAAATAGTAAATTGCGTTACACTTTACTTAATAAAAATTTCTTTATAAAACAGATGAAAAAACACCTAAAAAGAATTTTTGCTACCTTTGGAATCACTACTTGTTTGTTGGGGTTAGTTCCAATGGCTCATGCCCAAAACGACTTGTATGTTACCTCCGAAATTAGAGAGGCTTACAAAAAGCAAACCCGCCAACGCAACGGTGAAGTGCCAGCAGGTTATTGGCAGAACAGGTCGGACTACAAAATCAAGGCTTTGCTGAACCCAACCACTCGAATTTTGACAGGTGAGGAGGTGATTAGCTATGCCAACAACAGCCCCGATACGTTGAGCTTTGTTGTCATTCGATTGTATCAAGACCGTTATAAAAAAAACAACTTGCGTGATGCTGAAATAGCCATTGAGGATATGCACGATGGCGTGGAAATCAAAAAAATTAGTATAGAAGGGCAAGTTTACGACAGCCAAAAATTGCGGAGAAAAGGCACAAACCTTTATGTGCCTTTGCCTCGCAAACTTACGCCAAAAACCAAGATAGACATTGCCATTGATTGGGCTTACCAAGTACCCAAAGGCTCTGATGGCAGAACAGGTATTTTTGGCGACAACAACTATTTTGTGGCGTATTGGTATCCGCAACTAGCTGTTTATGACGACATTAGTGGTTGGGATTTGCTCAATTATACAGGCACAACCGAATTTTATAACGACTTTGGCAACTTTGATGTGGAATTGACTGTACCAAAAAACTTTTTGCTATGGGCAACAGGCGTATTTCAAAATCCCGATGAGGTGCTAAACGACAAGTTTTTGCAACGCTATAAACAGGCTTTGACTTCTGATAAGGTTGTAAATATTGTTACCAAACAAGACCAAAAAGACGGCAACATTACCAAACAAAAAGACCAACTAACCTACAAATTTAAGGCAGACTATGTGCCAGATTTTGCATGGGCTACCTCCAATACTTACCTCTGGGACGCAGGCAGCGTAGTAGTCGAAGACAATGGGCGTAGAGTGGTAGTGGGGTCGGCTTACAAAGCCCAATCAAAAGATTTTTACGAAGTAGCCGAAATTGGCTTGCGAAGTGTGGAGTTTCTTTCCAAAGAAATGCCCGGTGTACCTTTTCCTTACCCAAACCTCACCGTATTCAACGGCACAGGTGGCATGGAGTTCCCGATGATGGTAAACGATGGCAGCACCAGTCCCCGTTCTGATGTAGTTTTTGTAACTTCTCACGAAATAGCCCACACCTATTTTCCGTTTTATATGGGCATAAACGAAAGAAAATATGCTTTTATGGACGAAGGTTTTGCCCAGTTTTTGCCAATGGAAGTTCAAATGCGACTTGCCCCCGAATCTGATGCCAAAATGGACAATATCCAAAACTATGCTTTCTCCTCTGGCAAAGAAGCCGAAATGCCCATGATGGTGCCTTCGCACCAACAAACAGGGTTTACCTACGGCATTTGTTCGTATTACAGACCTGGCACTGCTTATGTTTTGTTGCGTGAATTGTTGGGAGATGAAGTATTTAAAAAGGCACTCAAAGAATATATGCGGCGTTGGAATGGCAAACACCCCATGCCTTACGATTTTTTCTTTACCTTCAATGAGGTAGCCAAACAAGATTTGGGTTGGTTTTGGCGACCTTGGTTTTTTGAGATTGGCGTACCCGATTTGGCTATTCAGTCGGCAGATGCCAACGGCAAGGTGGTGATAGAACGAAAAGGTGCTTTGCCTGTGCCTATCAATTTGGTAATAGAATTGGAAGATGGCAAAAAAGAACACTTTTACGAGTCGGCTGCGGTGTGGAAAGACGGCAAAAAAGAGTTTGTGATGGACAAGAAATTTGCAAAAAAAGTGAAATCCGTAGTTGTCAATTCTATCTACACACCCGACCACGATTTGAGTAATAATGTGTGGGAGGTGAAGTAAATTTTGTTCTACTATGGGTTGTATATTGGTAGCAAAATATAGTCTATCTGATATTTTATCCTATAGAGATACTAAAACAGCAACATTGGCATTACCTTTTTTTGAAAAAGATACCAATTTTGTGCTACATTTTTCAAATGTTTTACTATGTTTACAAATACAAGTAATCGAGTAACAAACCAACAAGAGAAATGAAAAAAATTGGCGTATTCACATCAGGTGGCGATGCACCGGGCATGAATGCCTGTATTCGTGCCGTAGTTCGGAGTTGCATTTACCATAAATTGCAAGTCTATGGCATATTGAGAGGATACAACGGCATGATAAGTGGCGACATCAAAGAGCTTACCTCCCATTCGGTTAGTAATATTATTCAACGCGGCGGTACTATTCTGAAATCTGCCCGCAGCGAAGAGTTTAAAACCAAAGAGGGCAGGGCAAAAGCCTACGAACAGTTGCAAAAACACGGAATAGAAGGTTTAGTAGCCATTGGCGGCAATGGTACTTTCACTGGGGCAGAGTTGTTTCATGCCGAGTTTGGTATTCCCATTGTGGGTGTACCTGGTACCATTGACAATGATTTGTACGGCACAGACTATACGCTGGGTTTCGACACAGCCGTAAACACAGCTTTGGAAGCCTTAGACAAAATCAGAGATACGGCAGACTCACACGACAGGGTATTTTTTGTGGAGGTAATGGGACGAGATTCGGGCTATATTGCAATGGAATGTGGCATTGGCGGCGGGGCAGAATTGGTGCTGATTCCAGAAAGGGACGACAGCATAGACAACGTGATTCACACCTTGCGCGAGGGTTTCAACAGGTCTAAAACTTCGTCTATCATTGTAGTAGCCGAAGGCGAGGAGATAGGCAACGCCAACAGCATTGCACGTTTGGTAAAAAACAAACTCAAACACTTAGATATTCGAGTTACTACGTTGGGGCATATTCAACGTGGCGGTTCTCCTTCGGGTTATGACCGTACATTGGGCAGTCGTTTGGGGCTGGGTGCAGTAGAGGGTTTGCTCAATAACCTAACCAACGTGATGGCAGGTATGGTAAACAACCAACTCACTTATACACCTTTTGGCGATACTATCCGCAAAAAGAAACATATCAACGAAGACTTAATGCGGTTGGTGCATATTTTGAGTGTGTAAAATGTAGCATACGCTTTAGCGTGTGATTAATGTTCAGCACTAACATTACTCAAAAAAATGTTAGTGCTAACACCATTGCAAATGACTTGCGTTGCTATACACGCCAAAAATTAATGATTCCAAGATTAATAACTAATCACTAACTAAAATGCTAAACACAGAAACAGCTTTTGTGCCTACTATTCAAGCCAAGCCAACAGACGACTTGCCTTTGCTCTATGGTACACTGACCTTAGACTGTTCGGCGTGGGGTGGCATCACAGACGACCAACTGATAAAATTAGCAAAAAAACACCCTACTTTGCGTTTTGAAAGAATTGGCACTCAACAACTAACTATTACAATGGGAAATCATTTTGACAATCAAACTAAACTAAGCCGTTTATTAGGCGAAATATTTTTTTGGAATAAAACACAAAACCAATCAAAAGGTGAGATTCTTGACAGTGGCGGTACTTACCGTTTTGAAGACGACAGTGTAAAAATGCCCGATATTTCCTATTTACTCAAAGAGGAATTGAAGGGACAGCCGATGAAAAGTTTTATTTTGGTAGTTCCCAAATTAGCCGTAGAGTTGGTATCTACTTATGATAGTTTGAAAGATGCCCAAAACAAAATGCAATATTACCTCACACAAGGCGTACAATTAGGCTGGTTGATAATTCCTGCCCAGCAAACCACTCATGTCTATAAACCGCAACAACCCACTACCATTATTCCTTTCGACCAACCTCTTTCTGGCGAAGATATTTTAGTTGGATTTGAAATTATTTTGGCAGAATTATTTGAGGGGTTGGAGTAAAGGAAATTTTTAGTTTGGTTTTAATTTTGTTTTGGTTTATTTTTTGTATATTTTTGATTAAAACCAAACCAAAATGAAAAATTTATTACTTCTCTTATCCGTTTCTGTTTTGCTTGTTTCGCCTGCCTTTTCCCGACAATTAGAGGAAAGTGTAGTAGTAGAAATTCACAATAATTGTGGCAAAAAAATAGAATTGTCTGTCGAACTTATCAACAATTCCTTGCATACAAGTATGGAAAATGGTATCAAAAGCAAATTTCGGCTCAGAAAAGAAACAGCCATTAAAGTAAACAAAAGTGCTGTTTATACCCTCAAAGCCGAAGATGATGGCAAAGTTATTAAGCTATGTAAGTAATGTAAGTAGTGTAAGTTGCTTAGGAACAAATATGATATACAAAAATATGAAATTAACTAACTGATAAGCAAAATTTAATTTCATATCTCCTATATAATATTTTATATCTAATCCTTAGTTCGTACTGCCTAACGATTATAATTTTGTTAAAAAATTGTTATCTTATTTTTTTACTGTATCTTATCCTCTTTTTTTGCGTATTTTGGAATAAGATTTGTATTTTGCATCACAACCTAACCAAATACTCCACCATAACTCGCAGCTATTGCAACACATTTACCACAGCAGCATTGTTTGCTATTTTTATCTTTTCTATTTGCAACTAAAAAATGCTTAATTGCATTTAACTAAAAAGGTCAATCATATTTTTTGAAAAAAGATAAAAATATTTTTACCTTTGGCAAATATTTAATTGAGGTGTGTAAAAATTTTCTTGCAAAAGTATTTTTAAACCTATTTATCAGACACCTGCAAGGTGTCAGATAAGTCATTTTTATCGGATACTTGCAAGGTGTCAGATAAGTCATTTTGCAAACTTCTTCAAGAAGGAAAATCTTAGTAAGCAAAGAATAAAACAAACAAAATTAACTCGAAATTTTTATGTGTGGAATCGTAGCATATTTGGGAGATGCTGAGGCTTGTCCCGTTATTATCAAAGGGCTTCGCCGCTTGGAGTACAGAGGATACGACAGTGCTGGGGTAGCTTTGCTCAACGGCAGTTTGAATGTCTATAAAAAGAAGGGCAAAGTACAAGAATTGGAAAATTTATTGGTCGACAAAAATGTTCACGCCAATATAGGCATGGGACATACGCGTTGGGCTACGCATGGAGAGCCGAATGATGTAAATGCTCACCCGCATTTTTCTGAAAATCAACGCATTGCCTTGATTCACAACGGAATTATAGAAAATTATGCAGCCCTGAAACAAGAGCTGATAAACAAAGGACACAAATTTCAGAGTGAAACAGACTCGGAGGTGCTGGTGCATTTTATAGAGCATATTCAAAAAGACAACCAATGCGACTTGGCAGAGGCTGTTCGATTGGCTCTTACGCAAGTGGTGGGGGCTTATGCTATTGTGGTGATGAGTCAAGACAAACCCGACCAATTGATTGCGGCTCGCAAGGGCAGTCCGTTGGTAATTGGCATTGCCAAAAACGGACAAGAATATTTGCTTGCCTCTGATGCTACGCCTATCATAGAATACACCAACCAAGTGGTCTATCTAAACGACCACGAAATTGCAACCATTCGCAAAGGAGAGTTGAAAATTCAAAACATGGAGGCTATGCCCATGACTCCTTATATCCAGCAGTTGGATTTGGAATTGGAGTCGATAGAAAAAAATGGGTACGAGCATTTTATGTTGAAAGAAATTTTTGAGCAACCCAATTCTGTTCGTGATAGTATGCGAGGCAGGTTGGTGGCTTCTCAAAATCACGTGATGTTGGGCGGCATACAAAAATATTTAGACCATTTGCTCAACGCCAAACGAATAATCATTGTGGCTTGTGGCACTTCTTGGCACGCAGGGTTGGTGGCAGAGTACATCATAGAGGAGTTGGCAAGAATACCCGTAGAAGTAGAGTACGCCTCCGAATTTAGGTACAGAAACCCAATTATCAATAAAAATGAGGTGGTCATTGCCATTTCGCAATCAGGCGAAACCGCAGATACCTTAGCAGCCATAGAGTTGGCAAAGAGCAAAGGGGCAATCATTTTTGGAATTTGCAACGTAGTAGGGTCATCTATTGCGAGGGCAACACACGAGGGGGCATACACACACGCAGGACCCGAAATAGGCGTGGCAAGTACCAAAGCCTTTACTGCACAAGTTACAGTCTTGTCATTAATGGCGTTGCTCATAGCCAAAAAAAGAGGGACAATTACAATGGAAATGTATTCGGATTTGGTAACACATTTAGACCAAATTCCAAACCGCATAGCCGAGTCGTTGAAACTAAACAACAAGATTAAAAAATTGGCTGCTATTTACAAAGATGCTACCAATTTCTTGTATTTGGGCAGAGGCAACAACTTCCCTGTTGCTTTGGAAGGTGCTTTGAAACTCAAAGAAATTTCCTACATTCATGCCGAGGGCTACCCCGCAGCCGAAATGAAACACGGACCTATTGCCCTGATAGACAAGGATATGCCTGTGGTGGTGATTGCAACCAGAGATAGTTCTTACGACAAAGTAGTATCGAATATTCAGGAAGTAAAAGCCCGCAAAGGTCAGGTGATTGCCATTGTTACCAAAGGAGATACCTTGATTCCTAAAATGGTCGACCACGTGATAGAAATTCCTGCAACTCACGAAATTTTGATGCCTTTACTTTCGGTTGTGCCGTTGCAGTTGTTGGCTTATCATGTGGCAGTGTTGCGAGGTTGCAATGTAGACCAACCAAGAAATTTGGCGAAGTCGGTAACGGTGGAGTAAAATTTTGAATGTTGAAGTTGAGTCTTTTTACGTTGTCGGTGGTCGCAAGTCCTTGACAACGTAAAAAATTTTTTGTCTATAAAAAAATCATCAGAGCTTCTCTATATTTACATTTTGTTACAACATCATATTAATAATGATATGCCGACATATTTAACCCCACATTTGATTACTTTTAAACCTATTGGCGAAGCTACCATTGGTTATATTTCTGTTTGCGAATTTCAACAACAGCATCTGCCTTTTGTTCCACAACGGATTTATTGGACTTACTACACTCCTGAAAGTATAGTACGTGGCAGACACGCACACAAAGAAACCGAGCAAATTTTGATTGCAGTAGCAGGGCGTATTGTTGTCAATTTAGAAATGTCCAATTCTCCCGAAGTTTTGACTTTTGTTTTAGACAGTCCCTCCATAGGTTTGTATCTGCCCCCAAATGCGTGGCATACCATGCAATATTCGCATAATTCTGTGCAGTTGGTTTTGGCTTCCAAAACGTATGATGAACAAGATTATATTCGCAATTTCAATGATTTTAAACAGCAATGAACACCAATTTATTAGCAGCTTTTGAGGCACGAAAAGATAAACTTTTTTTCTATTCTCCGTATAATTTTGTTCAAAAAGTAGCAATAGAGAAACAATTAAACATTTTTCAATCCCTATTATTTGGGAATAAGACTCAAATTGTATCTACACATATTGGAGGACAACATTATTTCTTTTGCACCCAATTTTTGGCTTGGGATACCGCATATTTTAAAATTCCTACTTATAAACTTGCCTCCGTTTTATTTGAAGGTACAAATTATAAGGATTTGCAACAAGCTATTGGTCATTTTATTGACCTCAATTTATCACAACATAAGGGCTATTATTTTATCGAAATTCCCAGTGAAGATACTATACTACTGCAAGCATTGACTGCCAATGGTTTTCGGTTTGTAGAAACACGACTAACCTATTTTAGAGGAAATTTAGATAAATTTGACACACCACAACGCTATGCAGTGCGTCAAGCTACCGAAAATGATGCCTTGTTGCTCAAGGAAGTGGCTCGTACCACTCGCAACGGCTATGACCGTCTGCACGCAGATACAAATTTTGACCTTGCAACAGCAGACGAATATTTGGCTACTTATGTGGAAAATGCTATCAAAGGTTTTGCCGATGTTGTGTTAGTGCCTGATGACAAAGCCTATCCTTGTGAGGCATTTCTCACAGCCAACTATCTCAAAGAAGAATGGGATTTGCTAAATACCAATATTTCTAAGATGGTCTTGTCTGCGGTTGCTCCTTCTTGCAAAGGTTGGTATCAAAAACTTATTTCAGAAATGACCCATCACTTGCGAGAACAAGGTGCAGAATATATTTTTATGAACACGCAAAGTACCAACAGAGCAGTTTTTAAAGTTTGGCAAAGACTTGGTTATGAGCTTGGTAGTACAAACCACATCTTGGTATTTCAGAATTTATAAACAAACAATTTCATCTTTAACTCCAAATATTTTGTGAAAATTCCATTCAATTCCTTTGCCACCACGCACCCACAACTACGTGAGGAAGCTATAAAGACTTTTGAAAATTTTTATGACTCTCAATATTATATGTTGGGAAATATGGTCAAGAACTTTGAAAAACAGTATGCAGCACTCAACCAAACCAAACACTGTATTGGCGTTGCCAATGGGTTAGATGCTTTGCATATTGCCCTCAAAGTGCTGGGTATTGGCGAAGGAGATGAGGTAATTGTCCCTTCCAATACGTATATTGCTACGGTATTGGCAATTTCTTTTGTTGGGGCAACTCCTATTTTTGTTGAGCCAAGAATCAATTCCTATAACCTCAATCCTGATGTATTAGAGGCAGCCATAACAAAAAATACCAAAGCTATTATGCCTGTGCATTTGTATGGACAGGCTTGCGAAATGGAAAAAATCATGGAAATTGCTAACAAACATAACCTTTTTGTGGTGGAAGACAACGCACAAGGACATTTGGCAACCTACAAAGGCAAACTAACAGGCAGTTTTGGGCATATCAATGCCACGAGTTTTTATCCTACAAAAAATTTAGGGGCTTTGGGCGATGCAGGGGCAATGACAACAGACAACGAAAAATGGGCAACAGATTGCATGACCTACCGTAATTATGGCTCACAAAAAAGATATTACAACGAAGTGATTGGGCTAAATTCACGTTTAGACGAACTGCAAGCTGGGCTGCTCTCTATGAAACTAAACTATTTGCAAGATTGGACAACTGATAGGCTGCGAATAGCCCAACAATATCTGCAAGAATTGCAACCCTTAGCAGAGGCAGGAAAGTTAGTGTTGCCGAAAACAGTTGAAAACGCAAGCCATGTCTATCATTTGTTTGTGGTCAGAACTGAAAAACGCAATGAACTACAACAGTTTTTAACAGATAACGGCATTGGTAGTCTGATTCACTACCCTATTCCACCACATTTGCAGGAGGCTTACCAGCATTTGGGCTACCAAAAAGGAGATTTTCCTATTGCAGAAGAAATTGCAGCTACTTGTTTGAGTTTGCCAATGTATCCGTACTTAACAGCAACACAAATAACCGAAATTTGTGATAAAGTTCAACTATGTTTAATTTGAGGTAAATTTAGCTTTGAAATGCAACAAGAGGTTATTGAGCTAATACTTCTCTAAAATATTTTACGTACTTATCTCTCTGCGAAAAAATAGAATAGCTCTCTATAACAGTTTGTCTTCCTGCTGTGCCTATCTGCTGGCAGCGTGCAGGATTTTCTATGAGCAAAGACAATTTTTCTATCCATTCTTGTTCTGTTGTTGCCAAAAAACCATTCTGCCCCTCACTAATAATTTGGTTGTTTACCCCAACAGCAGCCATGACAGTCGGAATAGCTAAACTCATGTAAGTCAAGCCTTTAAACCCACATTTGCCTTTTGTCCATTCGTTATCGGGCAGGGGCATGATGCCTATGGCTATGCTTTGAAGGTCTATTACTTCGGTGGCACTGTTCCAAGCTATGCCCTGTATGCCCAAAATAGGGTCGGCAAAATTGCTATCTCCAATGACTTTGAAACTCACCTTTTCGCCATATTTCTCTTTGATTTGATACAGTACTGGCAAACCAAAACGCAAATGCTCGATGGTACTGAAACTACCTGTCCAGCCAATTTCGATAGGTTTTTTATCCTCACCAACAGATAAATTATTGGCAGGGCAAAACTTATCTGTATCCACCGTTGTAGGCACTATTTTCACATTTGGGTTATATTGCAAAGCATAATCAGCCAAATATTGGTTGCCCGCAAACACCATAGCAGCTACTTTAATAATTTCTTTGGTTTTGTTGCCACTTTTCAAAAAACCTAACACTTTATTTGCCTCCGATACGTTGTGCAACCAAATAGAATCGTCAAAATCAAAAACTAATTTGGCTTTGCTGCGAGCATATAATTTTTCGAAAATAGCCGTACCCAACATAAAAGCCTCTCTTTGCACAAAAATAATGTCATAACGACCTGCCATTGCCACATCAAATAACCTGATTTCTATACTTTTTAATAGGATTTGCAATTTTTTCAGGTAGTTGCCCTTGCTATAAAAAGGTTGGTCGTCTTCGGCTGTTATCAAGTAAGAAAAATCGTAGTCAAAGCCATTAGCTGCCAAATAGTCGAGATACTGCTCATAACGAAACCTCTGCGAAGGGCTGCGGTCAGGACGATGCAAGGATACAAAAAGAATGGAAGGCATATTTTTTTAGATTATTCGCATAAATTTAGGAACAAAAATCAATAACCCAATAATGAAAGCTGTTAGGGCAGCCAATAAAACAGCTCCCGCAGCCAAATCTTTCACTTTTCCTGCCTGCTCGTTATCATCAGGAGAAACAAAATTGACCAAAAACTCGATAGCTGTATTAAAAGTTTCAGCCAAAAAAACCAGCCCAATTGCCACCACCAATAAAGCCCATTCATACCAAAATAGTTGGAAAAGCCAGCCCAATAGTATCACAAAAGCTGCTGCCAGACTATGAATTTTTGCGTGTAACTGGGAGTTAAAGAATAAGGCAAGTCCTTTAAAGGCATATAAAAAACTTTGCAAACGGTGTCGAATAAAAACAAGTAGAGTGTCCAAAATAGTTGGTTGTAAATTGTAAATAAGACAGACAAGATAAAGTTTATATTTCAAATGATGTTGCTTAATTTTCTAAATTGTTTACAACAAACAAAACCTTACAAAATTATTAAAATTCTGTAAGGTTTTGCAAAAGCAAAAGCAATTAGTTAGGCTTTTTCTGCAAAAGATTTTTTGATAGCCTCTACATCTATGTTTTTGATAACAGGTTTTGCAGTTAGGCGTTTAATATCTGCCACTCTTTGGTTGGCTCTTGCAGCATTTTTGCGGTCTTTTCTTTTCAGTCTTGTGATACCCATGATATTTTTTTTGTACGATTTAAAATTGGATTGCAAATATAGTGCTTTGTATAGATTTTGCAAAAAATACTAATAATTTTTATTACAAAGGCACCAAATTAGGCTATTGACTTTTTATTAACAAAGAGGCTACACAATTTTGTAGTAGCCTCTTAAACTCTTTGTATCTATTTTTATCCTTAAAATTTGCGACCAGGAAAATAAGCCACACTGCCCAATTCTTCTTCTATGCGAAGAAGTTGGTTGTACTTCGCCATACGGTCTGCACGTGAAGCCGAGCCTGTTTTGATTTGTCCGCAATTCAAAGCCACTGCCAAATCTGCAATGGTAGCATCTTCGGTTTCTCCAGAACGGTGCGACATGATGCTTTTGTAGCTGTTGCGATGTGCCAAATTAACAGCATCTATGGTTTCGGTCAATGTACCAATTTGATTTACTTTTACCAAAATAGAATTGGCTACGCCTGTATCTATGCCTTGTTTCAAACGAGTTACGTTGGTAACAAACAAGTCATCGCCGACTAATTGGGTTTTGCTACCAATGGCTTCGGTCAATTTTTTCCAACCTGCCCAGTCGTCTTCTGCCATGCCGTCTTCTATGGAAAGAATGGGGTATTTGTTTACCCAAGATGTCCAATAAGCAACCATTTCATCGGAAGTTAATTTTTTGCCATCAGATTTTTTGAAGTGATACAAACCTGTATGTTCGTCATAAAACTCTGAAACGGCTGCGTCCATAGCTATAAAAATATCCTCACCAGCCTTGTAACCAGCTTTTTCTATGGCTATCAACACCGTTTCTATTGCCTCCTCATTAGATTTGATATTGGGAGCAAAACCACCTTCATCGCCCACGTTGGTCGAGTAACCTTTGCTTTTCAATACGGCTTTGAGGTGGTGAAAAACCTCCGTACCCATACGCAACGACTCTGAAAACGAAGCAGCTTTGACAGGCATAATCATAAACTCCTGAAAATCAATAGAGTTGTCGGCATGACTACCGCCATTCAAAATATTCATCAACGGCACAGGCAACGTATTTGCATTGACACCGCCCACATATTTAAACAAGGAAAGTCCTGCTTCTTTGGCTCCTGCTTTGGCTATTGCCAGCGAAACACCGAGCAAAGCATTAGCTCCTAATTTGGCTTTATTTGGCGTGCCGTCGAGTTCTATCATCAATTTGTCTATGTAGTTTTGGTCGAAAACAGACAAACCAATAATTTCGTCGTGGATAATTTCGTTTACATTTTGCACCGCCTTCAATACACCTTTGCCCATGTATTTGCTCTTGTCGCCATCTCTTAGTTCTACGGCTTCGTGCTTGCCTGTGGAAGCCCCCGAAGGTACGGCTGCTCTGCCAATTAATCCGTTTTGGGTTGTAACATCTACCTCTATCGTCGGATTGCCACGAGAGTCTAAGATTTGTCTTGCTACAATGTTCTGAATGTAAGTCATGGTTATAAAAGAATTGGAAATAAAATTTGAAACCAAATATAGAGAAATATTTTAGGTCGCAACAATTTTATAGGTAAATAAAATTGAAACATAAAAATTGTGAAACTAACAAAATGTATTAATTTTGCGACCATGTTAATTGATATGAATGATTGTCCGACAATTTCTTGTGGAATATGAAAAAAAATTTAGCTATTTTAATACCTTGTTATAAAGCTGCTCCTACCATAGTAGAAACTTTAGAAGCATTTCAAAAACAATCAAAGGAAGCCCTTAGCCGAGTGGCTTGTGTGGTCATAGCTGATGATTGCACACCTGATAATACGCTGGATCTGGTTCGTCAGAGCTGGCAACTAACAGAACCACCTCTAAAATTCGAACAAAGGGAAAAAAATTTAGGGGAGATGATGAATGTTACAACAGCCGTATTTGGCTTAGATTCCTCTATCGAATGGTATTTTAATATGCATGGGGACAATGTGCCTACACCCGACTTTTTGGAAACTTTTATTAAACACATAGATAAAGCCGATGATAGAACAGGTATCATAGCAGGCAGTTATCACAGTTATGATGGGCATCAGATATTTGAAACAGGAGATAATACTTATGATAAGACAGGCTCAATAATGATAGAAGGCAATCATCAGTCTATAAAAAACACTATGTTTATGGGATGCTGGTGGCATAACTCCTGCTGTGCTTTCAGGGTAAAAACTTTCAGAGAATTAGGTGGTCTGCCCAAAGGAATGGTTCAAAAAGGAGACTATGATTTATTATTACGTGTATTAGCAGAGGGTTGGAACATAGAGTATTTGCCTAAGTCACTCATGTTATATAGACAACATGAGGGTAGTGTGTCATCTAAAAACTTTTTGAACCACACAGATATTATAGAAACCCTAAATATAGACCAAAATTATAGCCATGTCTTGTCTTTTCAGGATAAGTATGTCATTTACATTCACCAAGTAGTTTTTAAAACATTACTAAGAAGAATGGTAAGGTCTATACTATCAGGTAATTTTCAGAGGTTTGTCAGTGCAGCAAAAGTTACTCAGAAAGCTGTAGCAACCTTCATAAAATCTTTGTAATTGTTTTATTGCAATACATAAAGAGCATTTGGGCATTAACGTGGAGCTAACTCAGACCTCGATAGAGAGGTAAGGCAAAAAATGTTGAAAAAAAACGTTGAAAATATACACGAAGTATTTTATATAAAATGCTATTCAAAAGTTAAATTTTTATAAATCCTTGTGCAAAGTCAATACTTTTTTGCAGCCTTGATTTTTTTTCATAGCTTTGCTACCGTTTTTTGAAAATTCAAGACCTCATGAAGTTAATCAACTTATTTGCTGCCCTTGCCCTGTGCTGTGTTACCTTGCCCAGCATAGCCCAAAATGGCAATTCACCTTATTCACGTTTTGTGTTAGGCGAATTGACCGACAGGGGTGGGCTTTACAATATAGGCATGGGTGGCATTGGCATTGCATCATCCAGCCAAGCCTACGCCAATATTGTCAATCCTGCTTTGATGGCACGCAACAAACTTACTTTTTTTGAAGCTGCTTTTTGGGCAGAGAGTAAAAACCTAATTACTAATACAGATTTGCAAGCCACCCAAACAGGCAATTTAGGTGGGCTAACTTTTGGCTTTCCAATAGCCCGCAAAGTTACCATAGGAGGAGGGCTTACACCTTACTCCATTGTCAATTACAACAACCGAAGTGAGGAATTACTACCAAATTCTCCTGCATTTATAGAATACACCTATATTGGCTCTGGGGGCATGAATCAAGCCTATTTGTCGGCAGGTTGGAATTTGGTAAAAGATTTGTATGTAGGAGCAAGGGTCAATTACAATTTTGGTTTTCTTAAAAATCAATCCCAATCTTTTGTCAATGATGGCTTGAGTAGTTATAAAACCCAACTTTTAGACCAAACCAATATCAACGACTTTTCTTTCAAGTTAGGCTCGGTTTACCGTATGCCCGTTGGCAAAGACAAATCTTTGAATTTTGGTGTAACTTATGATGTAGGGGCAACCCTTAGCACCCGTAATTTCCAGGCACGCCAACGCCTAAGTCGTTTCGATGTCTTGATTTCCACTGATACTTTGTCCAGACCACAAGATAGAATAGGCACCTTGTATGTTCCTCCCAAATACGGCTTTGGTTTGAGTTTCGAAAGACCTTTTCATTACCTCATTGGCATAGATTTCACTACGCAAGATTGGCGAGATTACAAAGGTGTAAGAGCAGTAAGTTTAGCAAACACCTTCCAAATTTCGGCAGGTGGCGAATGGACACCCAACACCAATTCGATAGACAATTATTTGGCAAGGATTACTTATCGGGCAGGTATCAACTATTCGCAACTTCCATCGTTAGTTAGTGGAATACAGCTTGACGAAAAAAGTGTATCTTTGGGGTTCTCCATGCCCTTTATGCGAGGAATTTCGAGTGCTAACATTGCATTAATCTTAGGGCAAAGAGGCACAACAGAAAAAAACTTGGTGCAAGAAAATTTTTTTAGATTCAACTTAGGCTTAACTATCAACGACCAGTGGTTTGTGCGCAGAAAAATAAATTAGTAATAGATTTTATTTAAAAAATTTCATTTTTTAAATAAAACCTAATAATTTTGCAACCAAACACAGTAACCGCAACTACGACCAAAAACTATGCTAAAACAGTTGTCTATCAAGAACTATGCGTTGATACAGCAGCTTGAAATCACGCCTGCCAAGACTCTCAACATCATCACAGGTGAAACAGGAGCTGGTAAGTCCATTGTCTTAGGTGCTTTGGGGCTGTTGCTGGGCAACAGAGCCGAAACCAGAGTGCTGTTTGACGAAAACGAAAAGTGTGTGATAGAAGGAGTTTTCAATGTAGAAGGCTATGGTTTGCAAGCACTTTTGGAGGAAAACGACATAGATTATGACAACCAATGCTGCATAAGACGCGAAATTACGCCTGCGGGCAAATCTCGTGCTTTTATCAACGACACCCCCGCCAATTTGGATTTGCTCAAACAAATTGGGGTGAAACTGATGGATATTCACTCGCAACACGACACGCAACAGTTGGGTTCTAACGAATATCAATTAGGCATTGTCGATGCTTTTGCCCAACATCTGCCTTTGTTGCACACCTACCAAAACCACTACAAAGAGTACAAAAAAGCAGAACAAGCCTACAAAAAATTGGTAGCCGAAGCCGAAGGCTTATCAAAAGAATTGGATTACAACAAGTTTTTGTTAGACGAATTGCTAAAAGCCAAGTTGGACAACCTCAACCAACAAAACTTAGAACAGGAATTGGAGGTTTTGGAAAATGTAGAGGATATAAAATCTAAATTGGCTGTTTCCTTGCAATACCTCACCGATGGCGAATATGGGGCAGTAAAAAATATCAAAGCTACTTTGGTGCAGCTAAACCAAATTGGAAATTATGCCGAAAAATACCAAAATATGGCAGACCGTCTGCAAAGTGTAAGCATAGAGTTGGCAGATATTGTAAAAGAAATAGAGGTAGAGGAAGAAAAATTGTTTACAGATGAGGAGAAAATGGGTCAGTTGCAAGAGCAACTAAGTTTGTTGTATAATTTGCAAAAGAAACACGCAAAACTCTCGGTGGCGGAGTTGGTGGCTTTGCGAAACGAATTAGATAGGAAAGTGAGTTTAGTGCTAAATCTCGATGGCGAAATAGCTGCTGCCAAACAAACCACAGCCCAAGCCTTAGCCCAAGTGAAACAAAGTGCAGACCTGTTGAGTGCCTCTCGTTTGGCTGCCCTGCCTTTGATAGAAACCGAAATCAACAATTTATTGGCAGATTTGGGTATGCCCAATGCAAAAGTGGTGTTGCAACACCAAACCACAGCCTACGAACCCACAGGCAACGACCAGATAGAACTTTTATTCAGTGCCAACAAAGGCAAAAAGCCCGAAAACCTTAAAAATGTGGCTTCGGGTGGCGAATTTTCACGTTTAATGCTTTGCGTAAAATATATTTTGGCGGGCAAAACAGCTTTGCCTACTATTATTTTTGACGAAATAGACACAGGTATTTCGGGCGAAGTAGCAATTAAGGTATCGAAAATGATGAACCGAATGGCTGCACGCCACCAGTTAATTGTGATTACGCACTTGCCCCAAATGGCATCGAATGGAGAGGCACATTATTATGTGTATAAAGACAACTCTACGGACAAAACTGTAAGTAAAATTCGCCAACTTTCTGCCGATGAAAAAATACACGAAATAGCCCAAATGATTGGCGGAGCAAAACCAAGCCAAACGGCTTACGAAAGTGCGAAGGAATTGTTGGCTATTTATCAGTAGGAGGTACTGAAAGAGCCTTACGTATATGTGAAGGTAGCCCTGCTTGTATTGGTTGTTTCTAATTTTACTTGGCTCTTACCTAACTTTGGATTGAACTTTAAAGACCTTATTTTAGAAATTTCATCTTGAAAATATCGTAATTTGAGTGTTAGTCTATTTGGGGTAAGAGTCTTATCTTTTTGCAAATGAAAAAAATATTTCTCTTTTATTTCATTATTTTTTCCTGCTTTATTGGCTCGTTAGCCCATGCCCAAAGTCCTGTGCAAAACATAGAACAAGACGATAGAATACTTATCAAAAATTTTCTTGATTCTCTATTGTTGCATCATTACATAGACAGTGTGACTGCAAAAAAAGCCTATAACTTGGTTACTACTCATACCAATGAGGGTTATTATGACAAGTATGCTGATAATGCTATCAACTATTTGTTACAAATTTCTCATGATATTCAGAGTGTTTTACAGGATAAACATTTTGAAGTTTTTTTTGCTTCACCCGTAGAAAAGAATAACAACCAACTTAAAAAGAAATATATTGTAAATAATTGGCGAAAAAAATCTTTAAACAGCTATCAATCCCTACAAAAAACAAGAAGTACATCAGAATTGCCCTTGCAAAAGCACCTGAAAGGCTGGAAAAATTGGGGTTGGTTTGGCAAAGTTTGGTTTTATGAGCATATAGACGAAGCCATTACGCATAAAATAGGCTACAACGCAATGGGTGTTCCTGAACTAAAAATATTGGAAGGCAATATTGGCTATATCAAAATAAAGCATTGGATAAACAATAAGCAACTCAATATTCCTATTTGGGCTGTTGCAGCCCATTATTTATACAACACACAGGCTATTGTGCTTGATATTCGTGATTCTGGAGAGGGAGATGTGATAGCCATGATAGATTTTTTGCGTTATTTTTTGCCTCCTTCGCAAAACTATTTGGGGAGTATTTATCACAAACCAACAAAGACCACGCAAGATTTTTTCAATACCAAAAAACATAAACTAAAACCACACAAGATTAGCAAACGAAATAGGCGAAATTTTGAGGACTATGTAAACAGACCTTTGGTAGATTTTTCGCAACTAAAAGGCAAGAATTTACGCCTACTCAAACAAAATCTTTACATTTTAACAGACCAAAAAACAATCTCCATCAGTGAATATTTTGCTTTGTTGCTCCGCAAACACAGAAAAGCAACAATAGTTGGCGAAAATACAGGAGGTTATGGCTACATTACACACCACCACCAATTATGGTCGGGCAGTTTGCAGGTTCATGTGCCAGAAACTAAGATTTCGGTTTTGGATACTATTCACCAAAAAGGTTTGGTAGCAGATTGGCAGACAACCGAACCTTTGGAAACCACATGGACAAAATTAGTGCAGCAACTTGCAGATAGTACAGAATTAAGTTATACACAAAGTTATTTAGATGGATTGCTTGCCTATAAAAAAGCACAGAAAACCAACTTCCAATTAGCTGATAATCAGCAACAAAACTTGATTGGAGAGTATAAATTTTCAAAAAAAATAGTTACAACAAATAACATTTTGTATTTAGAGGAATTTGGAGAAAGGAAAAAATTGACTGCCATAGATAGTAATTTGTTTGTAGTAGATAGTTTTTATGAAAATACCAAAGAAATTAATTGGTTTTCGGTGGTGTCACACTATGCCAGCACAAAATTAGAACCTGTTTATGTCCGTTTTGATACCAATGAGGCAGGAAAACCAGCCTTGTTTCTTATTTATTTTGGCAGTACAATAGGCGAATTTGAAAAGTTGTAAAAATGAAAAAAATATTATTCTTACTTAGTTTGTTGATAATCAACTCAAAAGCCTTTTGTCAAACCACCATTCGTGGGAAAGTTGTAGATGCAGAAACCAATTTGCCGCTGCCTTTTGTGTCCATTGGTGTAGAAAATATGAGCATCGGGACTTTAACCAATGCAGATGGGCAGTTTGAATTGTCAATTCCGCAAAAAAGTATTTGCATATTTTTTTCGTCAATAGCTTACAAAACAGGAAAAAGATGTGTTACCAAAAATGATACGACAAGCTATTATTTGGTTTTACTAAAAAGTCAGGCAAAAGAGTTAGAGGTTTTTGTGTTTAGCAAAAAGAAAATTCCAAAAGTGGAAAAACTACTAAAAAAAGTGATAGAAAATATACCAATCAACTATACAGTTTGAACATTTGGGTTATACCACCCAAAACGAGCAGTTAGTTCATAAAATAGCCTTTCAAACCAAGTTATTAGGGCAATACGAAAATTTGCAAGGCACTTTGTATGTTAATGATGAAGATTTTGCAGTCTTGAAAATAGAATTTTCTTATCAAATTGCTTTTCAGTCGGTTAATGCAGTAAAAACAGGCAACAAAGACAATGTTTATACTATAAAATATTCGGCAATAGAAACCATAAACTATAAAAAGTTTACTAAGCAGTATTTTACCAATTACCAAAATAAATTACTGACCTATTCTTATTACCCTAATCCTCGCACTTTCAAAAAGATGACTTCGCAAACTTACACCGAACAACTAATAAGTAAAATTATAACAAATCCAGTAACACCTATTACGCAATCAACTTCTCAAAAACAGATTGCTTTGCTCTGCTATGATGCGGAGTTTTGGAAAAGCTACAATTTGTTACTGGATTCGCCATTGGAAATACAAATCAAAAACCAATTAGAGGAATATGAACAGTTGGAGAAGCAGTTTAAAAAGTAACATTAAAAAACTCTTATGAAAAAAATACTCCTTGCAACATTTTTGTTGCTCAATAGCTTTTTTGTACTGGCACAAAGTGATGTTTTTGTAGCTCTTCCTGTGCAACTTACACCTTCTGAACTTATAGAAATTCCACTTCCAGCACTCATTCGTTAGGAGAGTGGTAAGTTTGCTGTAATAAAGAAAGTAGCAACAGACAAAATTAGCATTTTTGACACTCAAAAAGGAGAAACCACCGAAAATATAGCCGACTTTGCCAAATCATGGTCTGGCATTACTCTCCTAATAGAAAAAACCGCCACCTCCGAACCTAACTACAAAGAAAATAAAAAGCAAGAAGCCATAGAAAACTTACTTTCCTTTCAACGCAACCAATTCTTTTTCTAACCAAGCTATTTTGTCATCTTTACTTGTCAATAATGCTTTGAGTAGATTGATTTCATTGTCTTTGCTTTGCAACAAATTGATATACAATTCTTCTATCTTTTTTATATCAGTTTCATTGGTAACTGTTTCTACATTTTGATTGATTTGTTCTGTATTTTCGTTGTTTTGGATAATATTGCAGATTTTGCTTTCTTGAAAAAACTTTTCTACGGGTTCATCTAAAATTTCTGCTATCTTTTTTAGGGTTTCTGCCTTTACTTTTGTTTTTTCATTTTCTATCTTGCCATAAGCAACTTCAGAAATGCCCAACTGACTGGCTACTTCTCTCCTTAATAAGTTTTTCTTTTCTCTGACTTGGCGAATACGTGAATTGACTGACATAAAATAGCATAGTTTAAGTTACTCTTAAAAGTAGCTAAACTTTTTAGCATAAACAAATAACTTTTCGTTTATTTTAATGAACTTTTTGATACCAACAAAATCAAAACTCTTGTTTAATTTTGCACCAACAAAACAAATCACTATTTTTGTCAATAGGTTTTGTTTTGGAGTTTAACATAAACCTAAAAAACAAAGTAAAAAGATGAAAAAGTCGTTAGAAAGTTTGAAAAGTAAATTTGGTGCTTTTGAAATGAGTAAAGAGCAAGTGAAGAAAATTACTGGGGGCAGTGATTTTGAAGTAGATAGACCTCGTGCTTGTGCTAAAATTTGTAGCACTGGTGGTTGCGAAGCTATGTGGGGTAGTGATGGTGAAGGAGCTAAAAGATGTAGTATTACCTGTGGTTGTTAATTTATTTAGCCCTTAGTGAAGACTAAGGGCTATTTTACTAAAATTTATGTTTACCTGTCCATTCACTCTATTTTTAGTGATGTTATCAACTTTATCATTTGCCCAAAACTTGCTAAAAAATCCAAGTTTTGAGTTGCACGGCTCTGTGCCTTGTGATAATTTGGCAAGCATGACCAAACAATTTTCACCTTGCGAAAATTGGCAGCATAGCTGGGCTGCCGAATTGTATGATACCAAAATAATAGAAAAATGTAAATTGTATAAAAAAGAAGTTAATGAGGCTGCTTTTTTGCCACACACAGGTAATACAATGCTTGGACAGTCTTCATCAATGATTGGAACTGTTCACAAAGATACGATTGCAGAATATTTATATACTCAATTGTCCAAACCACTGAAAAAAGGTACAGTTTACCATACTTCTTATTGGTTTGCGACTAAACAAAATGGCGTATTCAATATTCCTTTGGGTTGTTTATTGACAAAAGAAAATCTATTTGCAAAACAAAAAAACTTGCATATTATTAGACAAACTCCACAAATATCGTTTGCCCCTGATAGTTTGGTAGAGCAAAGCAAGTGGTATGAGGTCAAGGGTTATTTTGAAGCCACAGGAGACGAAAAATATATTTACTTTGGTTGTTTTCTTTTTCAACCTATCAAACATTTTGAAAATAGGATTGATTACACTTTCATAGATGATGTATTGTTGCGAGAGGCAACAGACGAGGAAACCAATAGTTATAAGCAAAAAAATACTTTTATTAGTTCTAAAATTTATATTTTTGACAACTTGCAATATGATAAAAATGAAGTTATGCCTACTAAAAATAGCTACCAAAGTTTAGATAGTTTATACAATTTTATGGTTAAGCAACCTACAATGAAACTACAAATCACAGCCCATACAGATAATACGAATACAACTTTGTATAACAAAAAATTAGCTGAACAACGAGCAACTTGGATAGCTAACTATTTGATAACCAAAGGAATAAATAAAAATAATATCACAGCCAAAGGTTTAGGAGAAACACAGCCCAAAGTTCCCAATACCAACGAAAAAAATAGGGCAATCAATCGGCGTATAGAATTTGTTTTACAGTAACTTTTTTCAATTATGAACTTCATTAAATCAATTAGCAGTATATTTTTAGTGCTATTTTGTACAAATTTATCTGCCCAAAATAGCATAAATTTTGAAAAAGGTACTTGGGCAGAAATCAAACAAAAAGCCAAAAAAGAAAAGAAATTTATCTTTTTAGATTGCTATACTTCTTGGTGCAAACCTTGCAAAGTAATGGAGAAAGAAGTGTTTACCAATGATAGTGTAGCTACTTTCTATAATCAAAATTTTATTTGTATAAAATTAGACATGGAAAGCAATATTGGTACTCTCCTCAATCGCCAATTTGAAGTGGTTGCTTATCCTACTTTTCTGTTTATAGATGTAAACGACAGCATACATTATAGAGCAGAAGGTTATCAAAAACCACAGGAGTTTATCCAAATAGGCAAAAAAGTTATTGAACCACAACCAAAGCAGGTACTTCCTGTTAAACAATTTCAACCTTTTTTGTCAGACCTTACGCAAATAAAATCTATAGCTGCCAAAAATTTTTTAAGTGCTTACCCTTCCTTATTGTTGAATCTGGATAGATTAAGTGAAACAGATTTAAAAGAAATTATTAGCAGTAATTATAATTTTTATGATTATCCGAAAGAAACAACGATGCTTTTGGAGCAGTATTATATGAATTATCCGATAGAACATTTATTTTTACACCCTACAATTAGCTTTATTTCAAAAAATTTAAGTAAGTCCAATAGCTATTTGCTTGCCTGCTATACTAAAAATCCTAAGTTACTTCCAGCTACTTTTACGCAAGACAGCCTAAATGCTATGATTACAAATGTGATGCGAAGAGAAATTAACCTAACTACTTTTGCTGATGAGGCTGATGTAATCTCATACAAATTGTTGAATAATAAATTATCGAATGACCCTATACGTACCAATAGATTAGGCTTTAATTTGTATTTGGCAGACCAGCAGTATTACAAAGTAACGAAAGAATGGGAACAATACGCCAACTTATACATAGGGGAAAGGGAGAAATTTATAGAAAACGAGGAACAATACAATGAGGTGGCGTGGACATTTTATCAAAATACAAACAATGTTGCACACCTCCAAAAAGCAGTAACGTGGATGGAACAAGTAGTGGCTAAGAAAAATAATGTGGCTTATTACTTTACCTTAGCACACTTGTTGGCTAAGCTAAAACAGAAAGAAAGGGCTGTTGTAATAATGGAAAAAGTTATAAGGTTAGTAAAAGCTGCCAACGAGGATACCTCTTTGTATGAAGAAACTCTTGCAAAAATTAAACAAGCCAAATAAATAGTTATGATGGATTATCTACCCCAACCCAACGAGCAAAATCTCTGCTCTGTCATTAGTTCTTTGCTTTCCAATTTAGCTGTTCAGCATACAAAACACTTTTTGCAAAAAAGTATAGCCAAAACAAGTATTACGGTCAATAGTATTCGTCATTTATTGCGACAATATCAGATAGCCGTTTTACCTGTAGAGTTGGCTGCTCCCCAATTAACAGAAATTCCTTTGCCTGCCTTAGTGCAGTATAAAAATGGTGCTTTTGCTGTGCTTATGGCTTGTGAAGCTGACCAAGTTACTTTATTTGACCCACAAAGAAAGTCTTTTTCGTCGTCTGTTGCCTCTTTTCATCAACTTTGGTCTGGCATCACCCTCCTCATAGAAAAAACCGACACCTCCTCCGAACCCAACTACAAAGCAAATAAAAAACAAGAAACAATAGAAAACTTACGCCTACCTTTATTGCTGTTGGCTTGTTTGTTGGTGGTAGGTTATGCAGCTTTTCAGTTGCCGAATTTAGAAAGTTTGGCTTGGTTGGGTACAAAGTTAGTGGGTACAGTGTTGTCTGTTTTGCTGCTGTGGCAGTCGTTGAATAAAAATAGTGCGGTAGCCAGATTGTGCAGTTTCCATAAAAAAACAGATTGTAATAGTTTGCTTACTTCGCCTGCTGCTACCTTATTTGGTGTAATTAGTTGGGCAGAAATAGGCTTTTTCTATTTTGCGGGTGCTTTGTTGGCTTTGCTCTTAGGTTTAGATAATTTGTTGATTTTCAAATTATTAGCTTACCTCAGTTTGCCTTTTGTGGCTTGGTCTATTTGGTATCAGTGGCAAATAGCAAAGGTTTGGTGTCCTTTGTGTTTGGGTGTGGCAACTATTTTGTTGATTGAAATAACTCTAAGCCTAAGCCCCCTAATCGGAGTGCCGAACCACCCCGAAGGGGGAATTGACGTTATTTCGTCAAACTCCCCCTTCGGGGGGTGGGGGGCTGTCGTCTTGCCTTTTTTCTATTTTTTTCTCAAACCTTTTTTCACTTCCTCCTTGCAAGTTCCCGTTTTGCAAAAACAAGTAGCCCAATTCAAATATAATTTTGATATTTTTACTCATTTATTACATCAGCAAAGGCAGATAAATACTAACGAAGTTCCGCAACAAATTGTCTGGGGCAATGTCGATTCGCCTGTGCAGTTGGTTTTTGTTACCAACCCCGATTGCAAGCCCTGCCAAGCAGCCAAACCCAAAATAGAAACTCTGTTGCAGCAGTTTTCGGAGGAGTTGCAGGTGGTGGTGGTTTATACAAAATTTGATGAAAAAACCTTACACGAAAAAACCTCACACGAAAAAACCTTACAAGGTCTTAAACCCGCAATGGAATTGCTTGTAAGGTTTAATGAAGAAAGCCACAAAAATTGGTGTAACGCCAACCAAATTACGCATACGCCTACGTTTTTCTTGCAAGGATATGAACTGCCCGAAGGTTATCAGGTAGAGGATTTGCAGTATTTTATAGCGGAAATGGCGGAGGAGGTTGTGGTTTAAAATATTTGTAACTATTTGGCAATCAGCTTTTATACGATTGTCAAGGTGCGAAAAGCACCATTGCCAACGTATAAAAGTGCGTAGCTAAAAATCAAACCTTCACTTAAACGGCAACCAAATAATAAATTGACTGCCTTTGCCTAATTCACTTTGCACTTTGATAGTGCCTTTGTGGGCTTTGAGCATAAGCCAAACATAGTGCAGTCCCAGCCCAAAGCCTTTTACATCATGCACGTTGCCTGTATGTACCCGATAAAATTTCTCAAAAATGTGTTTTTGGCTTTTTTTGTCAATCCCAATGCCGTTGTCTGTGAGGGCTATGACTATGCCATTGTTTTCGTTAAAAGTGCGAATGTGCAGTTGAGGAATTTTGTCGCAATATTTTACGGCATTGTCCAAAAGATTATACAAAATATTGGTTAGGTGCAATGAATCTGCGGCTATGGTGCTTTGTGTAGCCGAAAATTCGTAATGAATACTGCCTTTTTTGGTTTCCAAAATAGGTTTTACATTCTGCACAGCTTTTTCTATAATAGTCTGTATATCAATGAGTTCTTTACGCAATTTGAGTTCATTGCCACTGATAACGGCTATTTGCAACACACTTTCCACTTGTTTTTTCAGTCGGTTAGTTTCCTCCAAAATAATGTCTATGTATTTGTTCAGCTTATCGGGGTTTTCCAAAATTTTGGGATTTCTCAAAGTTTGGGCAGAAATTCCAATGGTGGCAATGGGAGTTTTGAACTCGTGAGTCATGTTGTTGATAAAATCTTTTTGGATTTCACTCAATCTTTTTTGTTTCAAGATAACAAACAAAGTGTAAGAAAAAAATATTGCAACCAATACCAAAACAAAAGAGGAGAAAAGCCAGATTTGCATTTCGCCTATAATGGTGTTGTTTTTGGCGGGGAAATACACGCCAAAATAGTAGGTAGTTTTGTCCCATTTGGGCAAATTGACTGTTGATTTTTTGTCTTTGAAAGTGCTGTCTAAGGCTACAAACTTGCCGTAAACCATTTGGTCGCTGCTACAATCGTAAATGCTGTATTCAAATTCGGTTTGCAAGTGCCTTTTTCGAAACTCATCTTTCAGAAAATACTCCAACAAATTGGCATCTATCACGTCATTGACCCTGACCACAAAATAATTGTCGGTAAGTTGTTTCACAGGATTTTGCGAGGGTATGGTTTGGCGGTTGTAGTCAAAAAGGCGTTGTGCCACCGCAGACAAAGCTATGCTCACTGTTTCATTAAACCTGTCTTCGTTGATATCGAAAGCACGCCGTACCCAAAAAATTTGGGTACTCACGATGCCAATGATGGAAACAGCAGCCAAAATGACAACCAAACGAATGGTATTACGGTTCATGGGGGGTAGAATTTGAAAAGTACTGATTAGAATGTAATAGCTTGATATTGATTATATTCTAAATAATTTATCCAAATAATTTATCTAACGTAACTACAGCCACAGCATGATAACCTGCCCTTGCTCTTTTGTAGGTTTGTTCTGCCCAATTTTTGGTTTGAGGATTTGCATTTTTATACAAGGCTTGGTAAATAGGCACAATAAATTTTCTGCGTCCTACTTGGGTTAAAAATTTTTCCATTGGCAAATAGGCTGTTTTGTAGTCTTTTTTGGCTGCCAAAACAAACCAAACGGCTGCTATTTCGGCATTATTGGTGTTAGACAACTTAAAAGTATTGTCTAAAACTGTCATTTGTTCGAGGGTAATGTTTTCGGGCAAACTCCGAACAAAACGCAACCATTCGTGGGTAGTCCATTGCGAAGTTTTGAACAGCGTAGGGCTGCTGCCATTCAGCCACGCAGCTATGCAGGTGTCCACATAAGCAAATTGTTCAGATTTTAGCGTGGGGTGGTTCGTTGGCAACCCTGTTGCATAAATCCACTGTTGAGCATTTATTTTTTCTTTGGCTGCGGGCAAAGCATCGAGCAAGTTTTTGTTCAGGTAATCCAAAAACTGTTCGGTTGTGATGCTTTGGTAGGCAAAAGTTTTGAAATATTGCTTGACAAAAGCATCAAATTTTTCACGACCTACGGCTTCTTCTATGGTGCGGAGAAAGAAAAAACCTTTTTCGTAAGCTATGTGCGTAACGCCGTCATCGGGGTTTCTGTTGGCAAGGTCTATTTTCAATTTGGTGTCCTCGCCATTGTTCATGGCTACGATTTCGTCTTTCACGTCTTGCAAACCAATGAGTTCGAGCATGGCAGCATATTGTTTGCCGTAAACAGCCTCCATTATCCGCCTTTCGAAATAAACTGTAAACCCTTCGTTCAGCCAAAAATCTGCCCATGTTGCGTTGGTAACTAAGTTGCCCGACCACGAATGAGCCAATTCGTGTGCCACCAAACTCACTAAGGATTGGTCGCCAGTAATGATAGTTGGCGTTACAAAA
This sequence comes from Cytophagales bacterium, assembly GCA_013299115.1. Classification (GTDB taxonomy): domain Bacteria; phylum Bacteroidota; class Bacteroidia; order Cytophagales; family Thermoflexibacteraceae; genus JAAFKA01. Next base: position 101,263 of record JAAFKA010000009.1, on the reverse strand, counting down.
GTCAATTTTGGGTTTTCCATACCTCCAAACGGAAAACTTGGGGGCATCACCAATACGTCATACCTTCCCCAATCGTATTGTCCGTAGAGTTTTTCGGCAGCTTCGAGCATTTTTTCCATGTCTGCAAATTCAGCAACGGCTTTGTCCAAACTTGCTGCTTCTGCATAGACACCTGTGCGTGTGCCTGTGGGCTTAAAGCTAAAATCTCCGACTGCCAACGCCAACAAGTAAGCAGGAATGGCTTTGTCCATTTTGAAAAAATATTCACCCTTCGTGTTTTTTTCTGTTGGATTATTGGCACTCATTACCGCCAATAAATTTTCAGGTACGTTGATTTTTGCCTGATAGGTAAACCGAATACCAGGGCTGTCTTGGCAAGGAATCCATGTCCTTGCCAAAATAGCTTGCGATTGGGTAAACAAATAAGGTGCTTTTTTGCCTGCCGTTTGTGCAGCCGAAAGCCACTGCAAAGCCTCTGCCGTAGGGCTGGTTTGGTAGTAAATGGTTACGCTGTCGGTACTTCCAAAAATATCTATCTCCAAAGGTCTGCCCAAAAAGGCTTTTTCCTCGCCTAATTTGAAAGTGGTGCTTTGTTGCCCTATTTCTACCTTTTCTATTTGCAAATCTTTGGTGTCCACATAAAATTTATTGGTTTTTGCAAGGTTTTTAATGGCACAAGTGGCTTTGCCTTTCAAAATTTGCTGTTTAAAATCTACGCTTAGTTCCAAATTGAGGTGCTGCATCACCACCTCTTGTGGGCGTGCAAACGTATGAATATCTTGTTGTGGTTGTGTGCTGACTGGCATATTGGTTGTCGTGTTGTTGTTTTTTTGCTCTGCTTGTTTATTGCAATTAGTTAGTCCACTAAGCAAAAAGGCAAGGCTGCAAAACAAATAAAATTTGTGTGTGATAGAAAACATGATGAGAATTATGAATTAGTGGTTGTTACTCTATTTAATTATTTTTTTAACTTATTGATTTCCAATATTTTAACTTAAATTTTATTATTTTACAAACCCTTAAACGTACTAAAAACAAAGAATTTTGACTTGTTAAGGCATAACCAGTTAGATTAGTTCTACACCCATTACTAAAATATCGTCTATCTGTTCCACTGTTTTGGGGTGCGTAGTCCAATGGTGGAGTGTAGTAGCCAAAATTTGTTTATGGTTGGCAAAAGAGTTGGTTTGCATCGTTGCCAATAATTCTTTGAATCTTTTAGACAAAAACTTTTGTCCTTTTTCTCCGCCAAATTGGTCTTGGTAGCCATCAGAACAGAGATAAATCCGACAAGTTTGGTAGTTTTTTGCAACCAAATCTATTACGTGATTGGTATAATTTCTTTCGTCTTCCCCTGCAAAACCTCCTATGGGTCGTTTGGTGGCTTTAATTTCTATAAATTCAAATTGCAAATTATCTTCTTTGGCTTGCTGGCAAAAAAGATACAAAGGATTCATAGCCCCTGCATATTCTATGGTTGTGAATTGATTAGGGTCATTCGGATTTTTGGTTAAGGCTACCAAAGCCACGTCCATTCCATCTTGATTGTTAGTTTCTTTTTGTTTGAGAGCTTGCTGCACGCCTTTGTGCAGAGCAGCCAAAATCAAATTTGGAGTGTGTAGTTGTCGGGTCAAAATCACTTCGTTTAAAATTTCGTTGCCGACCATACTCATAAAAGCCCCTGGCACGCCATGCCCTGTGCAGTCTAAGGCTGCCAAAATAATTTTATCCGTTGTTTGGTTTTGAAATTGGGTGCAATAATAAAAATCTCCACTCACGATGTCGCGCGGACTAAACAGCACAAAACTATTGGGTAGCATTTGTTTGATTTGACTTTCAGTAAGCAACATGGCGTTTTGTATCCGCTTGGCGTAGGTAATGCTGGCGGTGAGGTCTTGGTTACTTTCGTGTAGCAACTGCGTTTTGATATTGAGGTCATCACGTTGGGCTTCTATTTCCTCTTTTGACTTATTAAGGGCTTGTTCGTATTCCAAATTTGCTCGTTGCAAGGTCAAAATAGCAGGCACTAACACCAACAAGGCTATTAAATAACTTGACCGAATAAGAAAATAATCTTGCGGATGGTAAGGCAAATTGGCAAGGTCGATGCCAAATAATTTATGAATGGTGTCAAAACCTAAAAAGACCAGAACAGAGGGCAACATTGCCAACAGCAATAATCTGCGGCGAGCATAGCCAAAAAATAAAACAGGCATCACTATACAAATCAACAGCCCTGCACGCGGCATGAGGGCAAAAGCCAAATTGTTGGTCAGTCCGTTGAGTTTGGTAATAATAGAAAAACCCAGAATATTGAGGGCAGGAAAAACGCAAAAAACAAAACGAGAAAGATTGATAAAATGCTTGTAATTGAGCCACAACACAAAAAAGCACAACAAAATATTGATGGGCTGCAAATACAACAAAGGATTGTTGCCTTTTTGAATAACCGTAACCACTACGGTCATCAAAAACAAGGCAGGTATCATAGCCACTGCTATTTGATTGACTAACCGAATACTTTTGTTTTCCTCGATAGTCATTGCTGGGTTTAGCCCAAATTCTGTATATTTTCTGAACATCTGTAATGACTACGTCAACTATGTTTTGATAATGTGTTTCAATGCCTTTAACATTGTTGCTTAAAACGGACTAACCGTTGCTAGCCAAAGTCCGTTTTATATCTACTAAGCAACTTAAGTGGTTAAACCCAATTATCCGACACCTTTGAGGTGTCGGATAATTCTGATAATCAGATACATAGACACTAAAATACTGTCGATTATTTAAGTCTAACTACTTATATTAACTAAACAACTTTACTTGCTCATTACTTTTTTCATTGCCCGCAATTTGCCATCACTCAACTCCACAAAATATACGCCTGCGGGGAGGTGTTGCAAATTAATGACTAAGGTAGCTTGCAAGCCTTGTTTCCATGTCTGCCTTGCCACCACTTCTTTGCCCAAGATGTCAAAAACCTTGACTAAGAGGCTGTTAGCTACTGCATTTTCGGCTTTGATTTGGAAAATGCCATGAGCCGAAGGATTTGGGAATACGGTCAAATTGTTGCTAAAAATTTCGTCTGCCGAAGACAATGGAGGGTCTGGAGGTTTGGGTATAAACCGTTGCATTTTCCAATTAGACAAACCACTTTCAGGTTTTTGCAACTGCACCGTAGTCAAAATGTGCCATTCGCCAGCCTTCATGGTCAGTTTTTCGTTCACATCTCTCACGTTGATAGTATCTCCCGAAAAATAATCATACCAAAGTCCTGTGTTCGGCACACGCAATTCGTATTCTTCAGAGTCGAAGGCAGAAAAATTGCCAATGATATGCACATTCATCGTCGAGTGGCGAATGGTCATGCGTTTCAGGCTCGAATTGTTGAGGTTTAGCGTAACTTGGCTCACGTCAAGGGTGCGAAAAGCCTCCATTTTGCGGAGATTAATCAAAGTTTGGTAGGTTTTATATAGACTTTTGCGTGTAGGTTCGTCAAAATAGTTCCACCGAACAGGTTTTCTATTGGTTCTTCCGCCTTCGTTTATGCTCACGTCATAGCCCAGTTCACCAAACTGCCAAATCAATTTTGGACCAGGAATAGGGAAGAAAAATGCAGCCCCCAACTTCATTCTTTCTAAGGCTGTGTTCAGAGTTTTGATATTGTAACCATTTTCTCCGCTTGCTCCCTTTTGCAAGGCGTTGAACATGAGTCTTTCTTCGTCGTGGCTTTCCATATAAGCAAGCACGCCAGGCTGGTTCCAGCCTCTTGTGCCATGAAAAGTCCAGTTGAGGTTGCCACCAAGTCCTGCGGTTGCACTTTGGAAGTCGCCATTGATATTGCCCCAAAAAATCATTCCGTTTTTGTATTCGCCCAACTCTTTTTCCTCCACATTGTCGCCCAAATGTTCGAGAATTACATAGCTTGTATTGTCCGTTGCCCAAATTTCATCGGCTATTCTTTTCCAGATTGCAATTCGAGAGGCATCGGGTGCAGACCAAACATTTACTTCATTGGGAACTCCCAACGTAACTTTTTGGGTAAAGCCCTTAGACAAATCGAAACGGTAGCCGTCGACCTTAAATTCTCTTATCCAATATTCGTTTACTCTTTTTACAAATGCTTTTGTCCAGTCCGACTCGTGGTTGAAATCATAAAAAACACTGAAAGGGTGCGTAGCAATGGGGTTAAACCAAGGATTGTTGGCGGCGGGTCGGCGATTGGCGGCGTCCCAGTACATTTGCACCATTGGAAATGCCCCATCAGCCTGATTCAAAACCATGTCAATTACCACTGCCATTCCCAACTCATGCGACCTGTCTATAAACTCTTTCAAGTCGTTTTCTGTGCCGTAATATTTGTCGGGAGCAAAGTAGTTGATAGGATTGTAGCCCCAACTATCGTTGCCCGAAAATTCATTGACAGGCATCAGTTCTATGACGTTTGTACCCAAATCTTTCAAATATTGTAGCCTTGCGGTAGCAGCTTTGATGGTGCTTTCGGGAGTAAAATCCCTAAAATGCAGTTCATAAACCACCATATCACGTTTTTCGGGTTTCCTGAAATTGGTAACTTTCCAATTATAAGCAGGTTTGGCAGTTTGCAAAATACCCACAATGCCCTGTGGCACTCCCGCAGGAAAAGGTTTGAGGTTAGGAAAACGAATGATATTGCCTGAATTGATACTTCCATCATTCCAACCATCTAAAATTTTTGTGCAATAAGGGTCGGTAGTGCGAATTTCGCCATCGACAAAATACTGAAAAGCATATTCTTGCCCTGCCACTAAGTTGTTGATTTGCAGCCAATAACGATTGCCATCGGGAGTTCTCCGCATAAAAGAATTGGCGTTAAATTGCCAATTATTAAACTCGCCAATTACATAGACAAATCTTTTGAGAGGAGCAGCCAATACCAAAATTACACTTGTATTGTTTACATAATTGATACCGTCTTGCACACCTGCGGGCAATGCCTCCGTAACCTGTTGTGGGTTACGCACATAGCGTATGGTGTCGTTTACGGTCTGCGTGCCTGCGGTGGTAACAATCCTTATCAGCCCTGCTCCTTCGGTGGTGGGCGTAATGCTTTGGTTTATGGCTGTTACGCCTGTTAGCGTAGCCACTTGGGTTGCGTTGTCAAAAATAGCAACATTGGCAGTAGCCGAAACCGCAGCCTGAATAGAAATGGCTTGGTTGGCATTCACAAAAACAGGGTTAGTGGACACCACAGGACTTGTAAAAGTCAAACCCAAACCCGTAGGGCGGAGGTCGACAAAGATGTCTGCCCCATTGTTTTTGCCCTCTTTTGTGCCATCAGCATTGCGAAAAACCATAGCCAAACGGAAAATTCGGCGGCTGGCGGGTACACCTGTGTAGTAGGTGCGAGGATTGATTTTGATTTGCCAACGGTTGCTGCCCATAGAGGTCATTCTGCCTATGCCGTTGTCTTGCCCCCACGTGCCTATGACATTCGACCAATCTGTACCTGTTTGGCTGGACAAAATAACGCCAGAGTGCATATAAACCGAAGTAGTCCCGACCAGTCCACCATTGCCTATGGCTGCATCATAGACTAAGGTAATCTCCTCATTATCAGTAGGATTGGCGGGCGTGGTGCTTACAATTTGCTGGGCGTGGCTACCAGGCAAAAAGCCGAATACGGCAAGAATAGCAACCAATAATTTTTTGAAATAGAGTTTCATTTTCATTTTTCTGTTTGGTTAGGTCTGTATATTTGCCTTCAGGCAAATGTTTTACTGTATATTCGTCTTCAGGCGAATGGCGTAATTTACAAAAAAGTAAGATTTCTCAAAGAAATGTTACTTTTAAATATTTTTTAGTGGCATTAGTTGCAAAACAACCACAAAAATTGTAAAGTTTTTTTAATTATTTAGGTATCGTTTTACTTTTATCAAACAAATTTATATCTTAGCCTTATGAAGCCAAGTAATAAGTAGTATAGAAAATTTATTAGCTTTGCATCACTTTTATAAAATACGATTTCAAAGACTATGCCCAGCAGCAAACTTGCTTTCTTACGTTATATGCTCATCGACCAGATGTTGCGTAATAAATTTAAGAAATATCCGACCAAAGAAGAATTATTAGACTCTTGCAACGAAAAATTTGGGGTGAGTTCGGGTTCTACCATAGAAAAAGACCTCAACGCCATGCGTGAGGAATTTGATGCCCCCATTGCCTACAACAAAAAGCAAAAAGGCTACGAATATACAGACAAAAATTACAAGTTTCTTTCGGTCAATCTTTCAGAAGACAATTTGGTTGCCTTGACTTTTGTCGAAACTATTTTGAAAGACTTTAAGGAGTTGCCCATCTTTGCAGAGTTTTCTGATGCAGTGGACAAGGTGCTGGACGGTGTAGAAATTACCCGCACACTGAAAAACCATCCGCTAAAAACTGTACACCAATGTGTACAGATAGACAAAGTGCCTTACTTCAAAGGTAGTATGCTGTTGAGCAAGTTGATAAGTTTGGTCAGTCATAACAAGGTGATTGAAATCACATACAAAAAATTTAATTCTGAACTTTGCAAGCAGTATATCGTACACCCTTATCTGTTGAAAGAATATCGCAATATGTGGTATGTGTTGGGCTACGTGGAAGACTACAAAGAAATTCGCACTTTTGGTATAGACAGAATTGAAACTGTTTTTGAATATAATTTGCCGTTTTTGCCCCCGCAAAAAGTTAGTTTCAATGCCGAAGATTTTTATAAATACTGCATTGGCGTAACGGTGCTTGACGAAAATCCTGAAAAAATTATTTTGCGTTTTACAACTTTGGCAGCTAATTATATCAAGGTGCAACCCATTCACCATTCGCAGCAAATTGTGCAAGAAGACGAGCAAGGCTGTACTGTTATCCTAAATTTGGTTATCAACAATGAACTGAAAAGGGAAATTATCAGCTATGGGTCGCAAGTAACAGTTTTAGAACCACCAACTTTGGTAGAGGTTATTCGCAAAGAGTTTACACAAGCTGTGGGGTTATATGCAAAATATAACTAATTAACAAGTCCAGATTATAGGGGGTGTTTTGTTTGAAAAGGAATTTTAGAAAAAAAACAAAAACTTTTTTAGAAAATGTATAATTATTTCTAAAAAAATAATATGTTTACATTTATTCAGGGTTTTGTGCAAATGAAGCCCGTCTATCCGTTATTTATCCAACAGTTATGTTTCGTAAAACCATACTCACTTTCGGACTGTTGCTCTTCGGGCAATTTAGTTTTGCACAGGGTGCTTTGTTAGACTCTGCTGCCTTAGCCAAAGAAAAATTGTTTAGCTCATTAGAAGAAGCTCTAAAAAATCCAGAGAAAGTGTATAAACTGGATTTGGTAAAATTTGATGCCGATGTGTGGGGAGGCGATGGATTGGAGGCTGCCCCCAAGTTATCTGCCGACATAGGCAAGCTACTCAATTTGCAAGAACTCTATTTGAGTGATAACCAATTAGAAACTTTGCCTGCCGAAATAGGCAAGTTAAAAAACTTGCAAATCTTGCACCTGTCCTCTAACCAGTTGCAAAATCTACCTGTCGAAGTTACTCAACTTACTAATCTTAAAGTTTTGCATTTGGAGGGCAACCAACTAACTAAATTGCCGAATGAAATAGGTAATTTAGTCAATTTGCAAAAATTGGATATAGACCACAACCAATTAGTAGAATTACCTACTGAATTTGCTAAACTCCAAAAATTAGAGGAGTTGGATATGAGTAGCAATGTATTGGTAACATTACCTCAAAATTTTGGTGAGTTGCGTAGCCTCCGTTTGTTGGAAATTTGGGACAACCAACTCAAACAACTTCCGCCTTCGATTGCCACTTTGGTTAGTTTAGAAAAGTTTGATATTAATTCCAATCAACTCAAAGGTTTGCCTTCTGAAATTGGAAGTTTGGTAAGGTTGAAACAACTCAATGTAAGTATCAACACCATCAGTCGTTTGCCTGCCGAAATTGGGAATATGGCTAAAATGGAACAATTTGATGCTTCTTACAACCAACTCGAAGAATTACCTGCTGAAATGGGCAAGTTGTGGAACTTAAAAGAATTGGATTTAAGTAACAATAAAATTAAGACACTACCCAAAGAAATTGGTAGTATGCAAAAATTGGAAACCTTAGACCTTAATGTAAATGCTTTGACAGGTTTGCCTACAGAAATGGGCAATTTGGCAAATATGAAAGATTTGGTTTTGTGGGGTAACCAATTAGCAAGTTTACCAGCTACGATTGGCAATTTGAAAAATTTAGTTACATTGGACTTAAACACCAACAAACTAACAGCTTTGCCTATTGAGTTTGGTAGCTTGACCAATGTAAGAGTGGTTGTATTGTGGGGCAATTTGCTTACCAAACTACCCGACTCTATCTGCGATTTGCCAAATGTGCAAGCCTTAGACCTAATGAACAACCAATTAACTCTATTGCCTAAAAAAATTGGCAACCTCAAAAACTTATTGTTGCTCAACTTGGCAAAAAATAAAATCTTGAAAAAAGAGCAAGACCGTATAATTAATGCCTTGAATGACAAAGAAGTTATTTTTGATTAAACCAAAGTGCGTAGTTAAACAAGTATTAGGTACGTTGGCAACGGTGTTTTTCGCACCTTGACAATCGTACCTAATATTGTTTAACTTTCATATTTTATATCTCTTACTTATTTTTCCTCACAAAAATTCCGTCCATTTCGAGCAACTGCCCAGTTTCACTGTGTGTAAAGCCGGGGAAAAGATAAAATAAATCAAATCCACTGATTTTCATATAATCTATTAAGACCAACCAATCTGGTTCATTTTGATAAGTAGAGTGCAAAGCCATTTCTAACTGTACTACTTTTAATTGTGGTGCTTGCAACAGCGAAGTTGCCCCTTGCAAGGCTTTGAGTTCATGCCCCTGTAAATCTAATTTGAGATAAATAGCCGAGTGAGTAGCCAAAAAATTAAGGTCTTTGGCAATTATATCCAGCGTAGTCATCTCAACTTCCTCTTGCCTAATGACTGCAATACCTGCATCTGTTTGCGAAGCAGAGTCGGTAAGAGCCAACAACGAACTACTTTCGGAGTTTTGTGTAACATTGATTTGGGCTTTGCCCGCCACGTCTGCTAAGGCACACCGCTTATAGATTTGCCAAGTTGGGTAATTTGCCACTTGTGCCAATAGTTGCTGATGTGCCTCTATTTGTGGCTCTATGGAAACAACTTTGCCTGTATAGCCATTTTTGAAAGTTTTTTTGGCATATTGCCCTACATTTGCCCCACCATCTATGACCAAACTAATTTGTTGGTCTGTCAAAATTTTTTGAATAGTGTCCACAACTGGCGGACTATATCTCACGACATCTAACCCGAAAGACCGAAAAATATTTCTTAGTTGTTTTAACATTGTAATTGATTTCATTTAATCCTTACCTTATCATTTGTATTTTGGTGTTTGCAAAGCTATATAAATACTTGTACAACCTATATTAATTAGTAATAATTAACATTTTTGTCGAACTTTGCGTTTGCGATTACAGCAAAATTAGCTTAATTTTGTGTTTATTTAGCAATTATGCAAAAATTCTCCTACGGAGAAAGTAACTTTGCCAAACTTAGCTTAGAAAATTATATGTATAGGGAGTAAGGATTGCCTAAGGCAACTACCCTAATTATTACAACCTTTTATCATTCAAAGTATTTTAATATGAAAGTGGTCTTGGTTTTTTGCGTTTTTATTTGCCTCCAATGCTGGGCTTTTTGCCTTATAGGGCAGTCGCAACCTGCTACTTTGCCCACAAACGCCGTTGTGCAGCCTTGCGACAGTTTGTATATTAGTAAAATTCAGATAGAATGTAACCGCAAAACCATAGACCGAATTATTTATCGTGAACTTGCTCTGAAACAAGGTATGCGAGTTTGCCGACAAAATCTGGATAGTTTACTACAAAGAGAATCGTACAAATTGATGAATACCCAACTTTTTGTAATGGCAGAAGTGATACCTTACCATATTCACGCAGATACAACGGAGTTGATTGTGAGCCTGATAGAAAAATGGTACACTTATCCTTTTCCAGTAATAGACTTTGCAGACAGAAATTTTAATGAATGGGCATCTAAAGGGTACGATTTAGACAGGTTAACTTATGGTATTAACATATTGCAACAAAATTTTAGGGGCAGAAACGAATTTTTGAAGTTTTATTTTCAATTAGGCTTTGTTCGCAAGTTGGATTTTGAATATCGGATTCCTTATATCAACAAAGACCAAACGTCGGGTTTATCGTTTCGAATTAGCTACTCGAACACCAAAAACGTCATGTATGGCTTGCGTGAGGGGCTTCGACAGACCTACCGCAACCCAAATGATGCCGTATTGGAAGAAAGGTTTTTAGGTTCTGTTGGTTTTTCGAAACGAAGTCATTTTTATAACACGCACCGTTTTCGTTTGGATTACAATTATGGACATATTCACGATTCAGTGAAATTGCTCAATTCTAATTATTATAGTGATGGCAAAACAACACAACGCTATTTTCAATTTCTCTATTATTTTACCAGAGATTTGAGAGATAATGCAAGTTTTCCACTCAAAGGTAAATTTATAGAATTCGAGGCTGTTCGACGAGGTTTGACCTCGTTTGATGACGTAAGTTTTTGGTCTTTTACAGGCTCTTATGCCCAATTTGTGCCACTAAACAAAGTTTTTTATTATGCTACCAGTTTGCGAGGGTCTGTTTCTTTTCCTGAAAAACAGCCTTTTAGCGAAATGCGAGGCTATGGTTTCAACCAAAATTTTACGCGTGGAATGGAGGTGTATGTAGTAGGTGGGCAACATTTTGGCGTTTGGAAAAATACCCTCAAACTCAAAGCCTTTTCGAGTATTTGGAATCTGAAAAAAGCAATTCCCTTAGAGCAGTTCGGTACAATGCCTATTGCTATTTTCCCAAAAATTTATGCAGATATGGGCTATGTCCATTCCAATTTTGATTATGGTTCTTCGGTTTTCAACAACCAACTACTTTGGGGAACAGGCGTAGGCATGGACGTGGTGCTTTACAACAGCAACACGCTACGTTTCGAGTATTCTATGAATGGCTTCTTGGAAAGGACTTTTGTGTTTAACTTCCAAACAGACTTTTAGAATTCTTCTTTATTTCAATAGTTTTGTCCTTATATTTTCTACTACGAAACTGTCAACTATTTCCTACCTTACCACTTCAAAAGATTTTTTCTAATCATACATTCCAAACTTTTCGGCAGTCCGCACACAGTCTGCAAAAATGTAATCAAGAATTCCTAAAAGTTTATTTGAATTATCTAAACCTAATGTAATTGGGTGTTTGTAAATCATATTTCCGTCTAATTTGCCAAATTCCCACCCTTTACCACTGCTAATAAGGGCATAAATTGGAATTTCATTATTTTCGTTTATTAATCTTGCAACTATCAACTGTTTGTAAGCATCTGCCCAGCCTAAATCATAATCATCTTTTTTTGCTTCTACGGTTATCAACAAGGGTTTTTGAAAAGAATTAAGCCCAGATTTATCTTTTGACGTTATTACATAATCTGGTACTAAAACTAAATCTTCATATTTTATTTGCGGGTGGCTAAACAGTTTTGCTTTGGGGTTTCGTTTCCACGCCTCTTTGAGAAAAGGTGCAATAAGAAACTCGCAAGCATAAAATTCCAAATCAGATGCTCCTCTGTTTGCCATAACAAACTTCAAATCCTCTTTTAAATAAGTAGGAATTTCTATCGGTGTGATAGCATCTAAGTCTATAAATTCCTCTGTTGTTGCTCTTAGCCCAAAATGCAATAGCATTTGAGAACTGTCTATAAAATCACTAAATTTCATACGTTTAAGTTTTCATTTTCACAAAGTTAGTGAAAATATAGCAAAAAGGCAATCTTTTTTGGAAACTTGCTAGCAAATTCTCCTACCTTCTTGGTTTGTAAAAAAGCCTTTCTAATCATACATACCAAACCTTTCGGCAGTCCGCACACAGTCTGCAAAGATATAATCTAATACACTAAGTAGCTGATTAGGGTACAAAATAGACAAAGGCAAAGGGTGTTTGTAAATCATGTTGCCTTCTAATTTGCCAATCTGCCAACCTTCGCCTATGCTAACCAACGCATAAATAGAAATTGCGTTATTTTCGTTTATCAATCTTGCCACCATAAGCTGTCTGTACGCATCTGCCCAGCCTTGTGCATAGTCTTCATTTTTGGCTTCTACGGTTATTAGCAAAGGTTTTTGGAAACTATTTAAGCCCAATTTGTCTTTTGAAGTAACAACATAATCGGGGATTAAAACCGTATCTTCATACGCCATGCGGGGGTGACTAAACAATTTTGCCTTTGGGTTTCGTTTCCACGCCTCTTTTAACAAAGGAAAAATGAGTGCCTCACAAGCATAAGCCTCCATATCCGTATCTCCTCTGTTTGACAAGAGAAAAGTCAAGTCTTCCCTTAAAAGTTGTGGAATTTCGATGGTTGCAATCTCGTCAAAATTTATAAATTTTTCGGTGCTTACTCTTATTCCAAAATGCGTAAGCAATTCGGCATTGGTTTTAAAATCGGTAATTTTGAGTGCCATAGATTTTTTATTTTCACAAAGTTAGCAAAAAATACAGCGAAAAGCAAAATAACTTTCTAATCATACATGCCAAACTTCTCTGCTGTTTTTACACAGTCGGCAAAAATATAATCTAATACGCCGAGTAATTTGTTTGGATTGTCTAAACCCAAGGTTATTGGGTGCTTATAAATCGTATTTCCGTCTAATTTGCCTATCTGCCAACCCTCGCCTATGCTGATGATAGCATAAATAGGAATATCGTTATTTTCGTTGATTAATCTTGCCACCATAAGCTGCCTGTACGCATCTGCCCAACCTTGTGCATAGTCGTCATTTTTGGCTTCTACGGTTATTAGCAGGGGTTTTTGGAAACTATTTAAGCCCAATTTGTCTTTTGAGGTTACAACATAATCGGGGATTAAAACCGTATCTTCATACACAACGCGGGGGTGGCTAAATAATTTTGCCTTCGGGTTTCGTTTCCATGCCTCTTTGAGCAGCGGGGCAATTAAAAACTCACAAGCATAAGCCTCCATATCTGTATCTCCTCTGTTTGATAAAAGAAATTTCAAATCCTCTTTCAAAGAAGCAGAAATTTCTATGGGCATAATAAGGTCAAAATTGATAAATTCTTCTGTGCTTACTCTTATTCCAAAATGCGTAAGCAATTCGGCATTGGTTTTAAAATCAGTAATTTTGAGTGCCATAGATTTTTTATTTTCACAAAGTTAGCAAAAAGTACAGCGAAAAGCAAAATAACTTTCTAATCATACATGCCAAACTTCTCTGCTGTTTTTACACAGTCGGCAAAAATATAATCTAATACGCCGAGTAATTTGTTTGGATTGTCTAAACCCAAGGTTATTGGGTGCTTATAAATCGTATTTCCGTCTAATTTGCCTATCTGCCAACCCTCGCCTATGCTGATGATAGCATAAATAGGAATATCGTTATTTTCGTTGATTAATCTTGCCACCATAAGCTGTCTGTACGCATCTGCCCAACCTTGTGCATAGTCGTCATTTTTGGCTTCTACGGTTATTAGCAGGGGTTTTTGAAAACTATTTAAGCCCAATTTGTCTTTTGAGGTTACAACATAATCGGGGATTAAAACCGTATCTTCATACGCCATGCGGGGGTGGCTAAACAATTTTGCTTTGGGGTTTCGTTTCCACGCCTCTTTGAGCAGCGGGGCAATTAAAAACTCACAAGCATACGCCTCCATATCTGTATCTCCTCTGTTTGATAAAAGAAATTTTAGGTCATCTCTCAACGAAGCTGTAATTTTCATCGATGGAATTGATTTGAAGTTTATAAATTCATCTGAACTTACTTTTATCCCAAAATGCGTGAGCAATTCGGCATTGGTTTTGAAATCGGTAATTTTGAGTGCCATAGATTTCTTATTTTCACAAAGTTAGCAAAAAAAGTAAGGAAAAGCAAAATAGTTGTGGCACTTGATTGGTAAGTCTTGTAATTTTGTGGTTAAGAAAAATTAAAATCAATAGCTGTTTCTATACCAAAATAAAAATGCCCCCTACTTTATGTTTAACAAAAAATAGGGAGCAAAAAAGTATTTTACAAAGTCTGCTTATTGGCAATTCGCATACTCATAAACAGTGGTTGCTGTTTGGGTAACATTCTTAAACTCTGTTTTGATTGGCAGATTTTTTGAATTGTAAGTATGCGTAAAAAAAGGCTTGTTAATTGTAGGTTGTCCATTTACAGTCTGCACTATTTCGGTATAATTATTTGCAGAAGCATAATTTGGTTGGTCAGGAAAAGCATAAGCCAAAGCATTCAAAGGATTTTTCTTGTCGTCATATCCTTTATACTCCAAAAGACTTGTTTCGCGAGAAAGAACAAAACTATATGAAGCTAAATTATTACCGTTGTAAGTATAATTTACCTGATTAGTAAGAGAAGCACTTGAAGAATTTGTCATTTTAGATATCTGATTATTCGTATTATACTCAAAAAGCACCGTGTTTACTATTGTGCTATTACCTATGCTGGTTTGCTGCATTTTCTCCAACTGTCCGTTTGACTTATAAGTCATAACTTCCTCTAACGAACCATTAGTGCTACTGTATGTAGTTTTACGTTTACTTAATTTGCCACTTCCATCATAAGTAAAGATTACTGTTTCAGCGTATGAACCTGAACCAGAACTTGTTGAAGTTGTTTGATTATTAATTTCTACCACTTTTCCATCTCCTCCGTATTTATATGTGCTTATACGAATACTTGTAGGCGAGGTTGTTGTTTGTTTTGTTAGTTGGCAAGTGGTGTTTGCAGGACTTGGGTCATTGCCACCACAAGAGATTGCTATGCAAGCAACGGCAAAAAGCAACGCAAAAGATTTAAAAGATAGTTTCATTTTGTTAGTATTAAAAGATTGAGGTTTTTAAAATTTGGCTGCAAAGGTAGTCAATTTATTTTTAATTTCAATGATTTTGCCTATTTTTTATTACAAGACCTCCAAATTTGCCCTATCTTACCCGCTAAAAACCTATTTTCTAATCATACATTCCAAACCTCTCGGCTGTTTTTACACAGTCTGCAAAGATATAATCTAATACGCCCAATAGTTGGTCTGGGTCGTTGATTGACAAAGGTATTGGGTGTTTATAAATCCTATTTCCATCTAACTTGCCTATCTGCCAGCCCTCACCTATGCTAACCAAAGCATAAATTGGAATTTCATTATTTTCATTTAGCAATCTTGCCACAATTAACTGTTTACAGGCATCAGACCAACCCAGTGCGTAATCGTCATTTTTAGCTTCTACAGTAATTAGCAAGGGTTTTTGAAAAGCATTAAGCCCCGATATATCTCTTGAAGTTACCACATAATCTGGAACTAAAACTAAATCTTCATATTTTATTTGTGGGTGGCTAAATAATTTTGCCTTTGGGTTTCGTTTCCACGCCTCTCGCAAAATAGGGAAAATAAAAGCCTCACAAGCATAAGCCTCCATATCTGCATCGCCTCTATTTGCCAAAGAAAATTCTATATCACTCAAAATGGCTTCGCTAAGTTTGACAGGTGTTGCCTCTTCAAAATTGATAAATTTCTTACTTTCTATTTTTAACCCGAAATATAATAACATTTCAGAGTTATTTTTAAAATCTCTAAATTTCATAGTTGTAAAATCATTATGAAGTTTTTATTTTCACAAAGTTAGTAAAAAAGTCAGGAAAAGCAAAATAACTTCCTAATCATACATTCCAAACTTCTCTGCTGTTTTTACACAGTCGGCAAAAATATAATCTAATACACCGAGCAGTTTATTGGGATTGTCCAAACCCAGTGTAATTGGGTGTTTATAAATTATCTTTCCCTCTAATTTGCCTATCTCCCAACCTTTACCAATACTGACGACGGCATAAATGGGAATTTCGTTATTTTCGTTTAATAACCTTGCCACCATTAATTGTTTATAAACATCAGCCCAACCTTGTGCATAATCATCATTTTTGGCTTCTACGGTAATTAATAAGGGTTTTTGAAAGTAATTCAGTCCAGATATATCTCTGGCAGTAACCACATAATCTGGCACTAAAACTATATCCTCATATTTTATTTGTGGGTGGCTAAAAAGTTTTGCCTGGGGGTTTCGTTTCCAAGCCTCTTTGAGCAGAGGAGCTATAAAAAATTCACAAGCATAAGCCTCCATATCTGTATTACCTCTGTTTGCCACTAAAAATTCTATATCACTTAACATGGCTTCGCTAAGCTCGATAGGTGTTACTTGCTCAAAGTTGATAAATTTTGAAGTTTCTATTTTTACTCCAAAGTATAACAACATTTCGGAGTTATTTTTAAAATCTTTAAATTTCATAGTTGTAAAATCATTATGAAGTTTTTATTTTCACAAAGTTAGCAAAAAAAGTAAGGAAAAACAAAATAGTTGTGGCACTTGATTGGTAATTCTTGTAATTTTGTGGTTAAGAAAAATTAAAATCAGATGAAAAAAACAGCAATTTTATTCTTGCTTTACTTTTGTGGAATGGTTTGTATGGCACAAGAACCAAAGCCTTATTTTGGATTAATTCCTGCTGTTTCTCAATCTCCAAAAACACTGTATCGGGAATTTAAAAATCCATTTTGGGTTGTCAATCCGCCTTGCGATAGTATCAAATTAGAATGTATTAAGGGAAAAGCAAAGGTTTGGTTAGACGAATATGGTAGTTGGATAATTGTACCAGATAAAGATACTGAAAGTATTTGGATAGGTATAATTTGTCAAGATACTTTTATCGACACCATACAATATAAAACGAGAGAGTTTGGTTGTAATGAATTATCATTGCGTTTTATGGGTTACACACCCTTGATAGAAAGCAGAAGATGTGAACCAGCTATTCGGTTTTTATCTGAAAATATGCAACAAATATCAAGTAATTTTTGGAAAGAAAAACTGAAAGAATATAAAGTAACACACCAATATCAAGGTAAACTAACTTCAAAAGAAGTATTGTACTTGCGTTTTGAGCATAAATTGTTAGACCTTTATTTTCCACAAGATTTGCGTTTTAAAATGGATACTTGCACCATTACGCTATATGGAATATATGATGAGAAAAGTAAGGTAACACCAATTAAATACCAACGCCACTATACAAACCAAGAATTTGAGTTAGATTTAGAAATTATCATAGAAAAAATGCAAAAGGGTGATAGGTTACAAATTGCAGTTCAAAATGTACTGCGTTTAAATTATGCAGGACAGCGAAATCCAATTTCGGTCTATTCAAATTTAGATGATGGTTGGGGAGATAATTTTGGGGGTGTAGAACAGCCCCAAGCAATAATGAATTGTTTAGAAATAGAGTTTGAGATAGTCAAATAGTAAATATATTGGCAAGATTTGTAAAATCGACAGCTTTTTTAATGGTGCGACAACTCTCAAAATAGCAACTTTACAAATTTTGATAATGGAATAATAACAAAATCCTCCCTATCTTGCCCGCTAAAAAACCTATTTTCTAATCATACATTCCAAACTTCTCTGCTGTTTTTACACAGTCGGCAAAGATATAATCTAATACACCTAAAAGTTTATTGGGATTGTCCAAACCCAGTGTAATTGGGTGCTTGTAAATCAGGTTTCCGTCTAATTTGCCAATCTGCCACCCTTCGCCTATGCTTATGATAACATAAATAGGAATTTCGTCATTTTTGTTTAGCAATCTTGCCACCATTAATTGTTTATAAGCATCAGCCCAACCTTTTGCATAGTCATCTTTTTTTGCCTCTACGGTTATTAAAAGTGGTTTTTGAAAATAATTAAGCCCTGATTTATCTCTTGCTGTTACCACATAATCTGGCACTAAAACTATATCCTCATATTTTATTTGTGGGTGGCTAAAAAGTTTTGCTTGCGGGTTTCGTTTCCAAGCCTCTCTCAAAATAGGAAAAATAAATGCTTCACAAGCATAATATTCCTTATCGGTATTACCTCTATTTGCCAAAGAAAATTTAAAATCTTCTTTTAGCAACGATGGAACTTCTATTGGTGCTATTAAATCTAAATTCAAAAATTCTTCTGTCATCACCTTTACTCCAAAGTATAACAACATTTCGGAGTTATTTTTAAAATCTCTAAATTTCATAGTTGTAAAATCATTATGAAGTTTTTATTTTCACAAAGTTAGCAAAAAAAGTAAGGAAAAGCAAAATAGTTTTTATTACAAACTCCCAAATTTTCCCTATCTTGCCAGCTCAAAAAAACCACCAAAACCCAAATGAAAAAGCATTTGCTATTATTTTTACTCTTTTTGCTGCCAATCACCAACAGCTTTGCCCAGTCGCAACCACCCAAACAACTCAACCCTGCCGAAATCAAATTGGCTATCAAGAAGTTGCAAGTGCTGGGGTCTGTTCTCTATGTGGCAGCCCACCCCGATGACGAAAACACAAGGCTATTGGGCTATTTTGCCAACGAGGGCTACCGAACAGGCTATCTTTCTATCACAAGAGGTGACGGCGGGCAAAACCTCATAGGCAAAGAAGTGCGTGAGCAGTTGGGCATCATTCGCACACAGGAACTGTTGGCTGCCCGCAGAACAGACGGGGCAGAGCAGTTTTTTACACGAGCAAACGACTTTGGTTTCTCCAAAACCTCCGCAGAAACTCTGCAAGTTTGGGACAGTGTGCAGGTCTTGGCAGACGTGGTGTGGGCAATTCGCAAGTTTCGCCCCGATATTATCATCACAAGATTTCCAAAAACTTCGGAAGCAGGGCATGGGCATCATTCGTCTTCGGCTATTTTGGCGGAGGTTGCCTTTGGCATTGCAGGCGACAAAAACGTATTTCCTGAACAGTTGGCTTATGTGGACGTGTGGCAACCGAAACGTATTTTTTGGAATAATTGGCGACCTCTACGCCCAAATTTTGCCCCCAACCAGCCCCAAAAATCAATGGAGGAACTCACAAAAGGGTTAATACCAATAGATTTAGGTAAGTTTAATGTGCTGTTGGGCAAAGATTATGGCGAAATTGCAGCCGAAAGTCGCAGCCAACACAAAAGTCAAGGTTTTGGTGTGCCTGCGGTAAGGGGGCAACGGATTGAGTATTTGGAAGATCTAACCCCAAACAACCCCACCCCTAACCCCTCCCCTTCTGGGAGGGGAACAAACCCCGACCTCCCCAAAGGGGAGGGAGTAAAAAACCCCACCCCAACCCTCCCCAAAGGGGAGGGAGTAAAAAACTCCCCCTCTCAGCAAGAGAGGGGGCTGGGGGGTGAGGTAAAAGGACTAAATTTAGGAATGGACTGGGAGAATGCCAAAATAGAAAAATTACTTAGCAAAATTCTCAATAATTTTGACTTTGAAAACCCTCAAAACTCCTTGCCTTTGTTGTTAGATTTGCAAACAGCAATGCAAAAATTGCCTGTTTCGCATTGGAAAACGCAAAAGTTGAAAGAATTGCAAACCATTATTATCAACTGTGCGGGTTTGTGGTTAGAAAGTTCGGCTAAGGAGTTTTCGGTAGTGGCGGGCGACAGCATAGAACTCACCACTGCGGCACTCAAACGCAATGCTTGCAAGGTAGTTGTAACGCAAATTCAGTTGATAGGCGAAGGTCGTTATCAAGATGATGTGATGTTGTCCACGCCTTTGGTTTTGTCTGAGCAGCCCATTGCAGTAGATTTGAAAGACAATGTGCTGCAAGAACACAAACGCAAGTTTTTGATTTCCAAATTAGTGCCACTCTCGCAGCCTTATTGGTTGGTGCAGCCCGAAAAGAAAGGAATGTTTACCGTTGATAATCAGCAAGTTATAGGCTTGCCCGAAAACGAAGCAAGGCTAAAAGTGGTGTTTTCTATCACTATCAATGACGTGCCTTTTACCATCACAAGACCTGTGCTGCACAAATGGACAGACGAAATTGATGGCGAAAAATACCGCAGCGTAGAAATTACACCACCTGCAACAGTTGGTTTTAGGCAGGCTGTTTATACGCTAAAAAACAATGGCTACCGCAAAATTCCTGTTACGGTGCAAGCCCAAAAAGCCAACGTAAAAGGCACTATTCGGTTAGTCCCTTCGCTTGACGTGATAAAAAGTAGTCAGGTGCTTGACTTTAATTTGGCTACCAAAGGCAGTTTGCAAACTTTTGAGTTTGGTATTCACAACTACGGAGATGGAAATTCGGACAAAGTAGTAGAACTTCGGGCAATTTTGACTGTGGACAGCGTAGAATATGATTATAATTTGGTGCGGATTGACTACAAACACATTCCTATCCAAACCTTATTCCCGAAGGCAACCGCCAAGCTGATGGTTACGACTGTGCAGACGAAGGTAAAAAAAGTGGGCTATGTGGAGGGTGCAGGCGATGCCATTCCCGATGCTTTGAAAGAATTGGGCTGCGAGGTTACGGTGATAAACGAAGCCCTATTGCAAGACAGCACAAAGTTGGCAGGTTTTGAGACCATAGTTTTTGGTATTCGTGCCTATAATACGAATGAACTGTTGCGAAAATATCAAGACCAAATCCTGAAATATGTCAATGCTGGCGGTACTGTGGTGGTGCAATACAACACCGCCAACCAACTAACCGAATTGGTAACGCCAAACCTTGCCCCTTATCCACTTACCTTGTCCAGAGATAGGGTTACGGAGGAAGATGCCGAAATGCGGATATTGAAACCTAACCACCAAATTTTTAACTCGCCAAACAAAATTACGGAGGAAGATTTTAAGGGCTGGGTACAAGAAAGAGGTTTGTATTTTCCCAACAAATGGGACAGCAATTTTGAGGCTCTATTGAGTTGCAACGACAAAGGAGAACCAGCCAAAGAGGGCAGTTTGTTGGTGGCTAAATATGGCAAAGGCTACTATGTTTACACAGGCTTGTCGTTTTTCAGAGAACTCCCCGCAGGGGTGCTGGGTGCATATAGGTTGTGGGCAAATTTGATTTCGGTGGGGAAATAATCCTTTGAAAACCTTATAAGGTCTTTAAGACCTTATAAGGTTTATTGGACATCATTTAATACCTTTACTGCAAACCTTATAAGGTCTTAAAGACCTTATAAGGTTTATTGGACATCATTTAATACCTTTGCTGCAAACCTTATAAGGTCTTTAAGACCTTATAAGGTTTATTGGACATCATTTAATACCTTTGCTGCAAACCTTATAAGGTCTTTAAGACCTTATAAGGTTTATAAAATAAGACCTTATAAGATTTATATAAAATATGGAAACTTTTTTTGAAGCCGAAAAATACTACCACGTTTATAACCACGCTATTGGAACAGAAAACCTTTTTAGAAATAAGGAGAACTATCTCTATTTTCTGAAAAAATATGGCGAATATATTTATCCTGTTGCCAAAACATTATCATATTGCTTAATGCCAAACCATTTTCATTTGCTAATCAAAATTAGCGATGAAACAACTTTGATAAACTTCTACAAAGAAAAATTAGCACAGCAAAAAGAAAAACGAAAGTTAGTGGAATTTAACCCCCAAAATTTTTCTATTCATAGTTGCGTAATGCAAGAGTTTGGAAATTTTTTGAATGGCTATGCAAAAGCCTATAATAAAATGTATGAACGAAAAGGAAGCTTATGGTTGCGGCATTTGGAGAAAAAAGAAGTAAATACTGATGCTTATTTGTCAAAAATCATTCATTATATCCACTACAATCCTATTCACCACGGATTTTGTAAAGATATTTTGGACTGGAATTATTCCTCTATCCACGTATTTTTGACTGACAAGAACACAAAAATTGCCAGACAAGAAGTCTTGCAATGGTTTGGTGATAAACACTCATTTTGGGAGTTTCACCAACAAAAACCTGATATGTATTTAGAAAAGAATTGGAGTTTTAAAAACTGACTTCTAGAACCTAAAACCTAAAACCTAAAACCTTATAAGGTCTTAAAGACCTTATAAGGTTTATTGTATGAGGTTTAATTTTTTTGCAATTTTGTTTTTTATTGCTTATTTTTCGAAAAAATTTCATTTTCCATAAAAAATGGCAAAACAACAGAAAAAAGGTTTAAGCATAGAGGAACTAAGAATACAAAACAACTATGAACCCTCACCCGAAGGCATTGGTTTTTTGGGCAGAGCAGAGGAAATGCAAGAGATTGACAAGTTTCTAAAATCTTCTAAAAGGATTTTGGAAATTGTGGGTGTGCCTATGATTGGCAAAACTGCACTGACCAAAGAATATTGTAAACTGAACAAAATCAAGCACATACGCATTGTGTTTAGGCAAAATCCTTATACGCCTTTTGATGATTTGGAAGAACAGCTATTTGGAAAAGGTAAGTTCAATGATTTTTCAGGTATAGAAAACGGTACTTTGTTGATTATAGAAAACTTTGAACAGGCTTTGCATTGGACTGCACAAGACGACAACCTACACCAAATTACAGGCAAAGGAATTACAGAGTTTTTGAATAGATTGGTAGAAAAAGAATGTAAGTTGTTGATAGAAACCCGTTTTCAAATTCGTTTTGACAAAGATTTTCAAAAATATTTTGTGCAGACTTTGCCACTCAAAGGGATTGATACAACTTTGTTTTGGGAGTATTATGCAAACAAAAATTTTACAGACAAACAATTTGCTAATTTGTGCCAAAAATTTAACAACCATACGGGTTTGCTGGCACTTGCCTATAATGATGCCGAATGGTTGTATGAAAACGAACTGTTGAAAGCTATTTATGAGCCTACATCTACCTCTAAAAGTTTGTGGAAATTGTTGGAGGTGATTATCAAAAAATTGGATACAGCAGAAAAGCAAATTTTGGCTGCCCTTACTTTGTGGCAAAACGCCATAGAAAAAGACAAGCTAAAAGAGGTTTTGCAAGGTCATTTTATTGGCAATTTTGACAAAACCTTAGAGTCTTTAAAGAAAAAATTGCTTGTTTTTTCCTCTATCAAAGACCAAGATTTGGCTTATGCCCTCAATCCTTATTTGGCAGAAGTCTTTTTTGCTTTTATGGAAAACTCAGCAGAAATGGCAGAAATCAGAAATATGACAGCTTTCCAACGAGTAAGACGATCAGATTCTAATGAAATAGAATTGTCATACACAAAAGGAGATTACAAAACATTTTTTGGTTGGGTAAAAGACAAACGCAAAGCAGGGAAATATGAGGAAGTGATAACTATGCTGCAAAGTGTGTATTGGCAAGCCCCAAAACCCGAAGTGATTTTAAACGAAATTGGTGTAACCTACAAATGGCAGAAAAAATACAAAGAAGCAAAAGAAGTCTTGCAAAAAGCCTGTGATTTGGGTAATATTCAATCTTTCAATGAATTAGCAATAGTTTACAAAGCAGAAGGAAATTTTGAGGTGGCAAAAAAAGTGTTGGAAAAAGCCTTAGCTATTGAGCCTAAAAATGTGAGGGTTTTAAATGAATTAGGAATAGTTTACAAAGAACAAGGCAATTTTGAGGAGGCAAAAAAAGTATTGCTAAAAGCCTTAGCTATTAACGACAAAGACGTTAAGACTTTGAATGAATTAGGAATAGTTTATAAAGGACAAGGAAATTTTGAGGAGGCAGAAAAAGTTTTGCAAAAGGCTATTGCTTTGGGTAATATTCAGTCTTTCAATGAATTAGGAATAATTTACAAACAAGAAGGAAATTTTGAGGAGGCAAAAAAAGTGTTGCTAAAAGCCTTAGCTATTGAGCCGAATAATGTAAAAGTTTTGAATGAATTAGGAATAGTTTACAAAGAAGAAGGAAATTTTGAGGAGGCAAAAAAAGTGTTGCTAAAAGCCTTAGCTATTGAGCCAAATAATGTGAGGGTTTTGAATGAATTAGCAATAGTTTATAAACAAGAAGGAAATTTTGAGGTGGCAAAAAAAGTGTTGCTAAAAGCCTGTGAGTTAGGTAATATTCAGTCTTTCAATGAATTAGCAATGGTTTACAAAGCACAAGGTAATTTTGAGGAGGCAAAAAAAGTGTTGCTAAAAGCCTTAGCTATTGAGCCAAATAATGTAAAAGTTTTGAATGAATTAGGAATAGTTTACAAAGAAGAAGGAAATTTTGAGGAGGCAAAAAAAGTGTTGCTAAAAGCCTTGGCTATTGAGCCAAATAATGTGAGGGTTTTGAATGAATTAGCAATAGTTTACAAAGAACAAGGTAATTTTGCAAAAGCTATTGAAATAGTAGAAAAAGGGCAAAGAATAGCACCAAATGACCGTTATCTATCTATAACTAAAATGAATATTTTAAAAGCACACAAAGAGTATCAAACTTTCCACCCAACTATTCAACAAGCCTTAGCTGCCTTACAAAATGAAAATTATTCAGGGTACTTTGAGGAAATGGATAAAATCATTATGAATGATTTAAAGTCTGAGTATTTTGAGTTAAAGAATAATTTTATTACAGGCACTTATCCAAATAATTTTTATCGACAGCTCGAAAGATTTGCTACTTTGTTAAATAACTCTTTACCTAAAAATGCAATAATGTTAGATACTGATGCAAAAAAATTGCAACTTATATCTAGACTCTATGAACAAAATATAGATATAGAAGAGAAAAAAGATACATTAGAATACCTGTTAAAAATAGAGCCAAATAATTTTAAATTTTTAAATGAATTGGCAACTATTTATAAAACACAAGGAAATTCTCAAAAATATCGAGAATTACTTGAAACAGCTTTAAAAAATCAAATAGACTAAACCTCGGCTTATTTATGAATATTACAAAACATACAGATGAGACGGGGGCAAGAGAATATATACTAAACAACAAAAATAAGGTTGTTGCTTTGGAAAGTCTTATTAGTTGCCATATAAACGACAAAGAATATGCTGATGCACAAACTGAAATAGTAAAAGCTATTCATATTAGTGTGCATATAGAAATTTTGTTGCATACAATATTCACTAATAACATTAAAAATAAACTTTATAATATAGCAGACTTAGAACTTCTCATTTCAATACAAAAGCAAACTAAAAATTTAAAAGAACACTTATTTACCACAAAAGAATATATTAATCCTGAAATGTCAAATATATATATAGAAACAGCCCTAATAGCTTTGCAAAATGCAGATTATTCGGGTTATTTTGAGGAAATGGACAAAGTTGTGCCTGCTGCTTTGCAAACTCCCTATCAAGAACACAAAGGGAAGTTTATGGCAGGAAACTATCCCTATAATTTTTATCAGCAGTTAGAGGTTTTTGCAAGAGAGGTGGATAAGGCATTGAACCAACCCACAAGCAATGTTATCAACAACAATGGTAATGGAAATATCAATGTGCAAGGAGTAGATAATAACAGCAATGTTACAATTACTGTTAATCCAGGCTTATCACAACCTAAACAAGACATTTCTCATACTTCCAAAACCACTATTCTGATGCTCACCGCCAATCCTGCAGGAACAACTAAATTAAATTTGGATAAAGAGCATAGCAAAATTGCAGAGAAGTTGCAAAGCCACCACAATAAGTTTTCTCTTATTGTTAAAAAAGCTATCAATAAAAATGAGTTTAAAGAGTATACAGAAGAAGTAAAGCCGACCATTTTACATTTTTCGGGGCATGGCGAAAAAGTTACAGAGGATTTGCGAGATTTAGGTATCGCAGAAACCGAAGAAGGAATTATTTTGCAAAACGAAGATAAAAATGGTTATGATTCTCTTTCTTCGGAGATGATAGATGTCTTGTTTGAGTATTTTAAAGACGAAAAAATCAATTTGCAATTAGTGGTACTCAATGCTTGTTATTCAGAAACGCAAGCCCAAGTAATTGCTAAATATGTTCCGTATGTTATTGGTACTACAAAAGCTATTGCCGATACTTGTGCCATTGCTTTTAGCACAGGTTTGTATTTTAAGTTATCTACGGAGGTTGAAATTGAACAGGCTTTTAAATCTGGGCGTACAGCAGCAGTTTTAGAAAAAGCAAATAAAGCAGATTTTGTATTATTCAAAAATGGTCAGAAATTAGACATTTAAACTTATGAAATTTAACAATTTAATTAGTCAATTAGCCTATACTTTGTTGCTCCCCCGTACAGGTATTAAGCCTTTGGATTTGATAATTCGCCAAGAGAAAAACTTTTTTAGTTTTTTTAAAGCTGATGAAGGCAGTATAGATGGTTCCTCTCTTAAAGATTTGTTTCCTTCTGGGCAGGGAGCTAAATATCCCACCATAAAGAAAGCAACTTTGCCCTCTGTTTTGTCGGGCAGTGATATTTTGGAAACCAAGAGTAGCTTTGTTACTAATTTTTTACAAAATAACTCCGCCAAAGTCAGCTTAGAAAATAGTAAAACTGTCATTTTTTCATTTGAAAATGCTATTTCTTCCGTCGTTAGTGAATTAGAATTAAATAGTTATTTACAAAGCAACTTACCAAACTCTGCTAATGAAGACCTAATCAAAAAAGGCAACTTGTATCTGATTTTGGGAGTTTTGGCAAGTAAAAAATTTAGTATTCAACCCTCTTCCAATTTTGAAATAAGTGGCGAATTGAGTACCGCAGAGTTAGCTAAGTACATAGCAGAGCTAAAAGCAAGTGCTTCACACAAAAGTCAGGCTACGCATACTATCAAGCAAGAAGGAGATGAGTACATGACTTTTGCTATTCAAACTGCCCAAGTTTCGTACAAAAAGAATAAATATAGTATCGTCAGAGATGATATTATTGTGCGAAATAGCTTTGGAGATAATAGCAAAGCACACCTCACTCTTTTTAATGAGGACAATGAAATTATACTTTCCTAAAATTTCATTTGCCCTATGCTGGGTGCATATAGGTTGTGGGCAAATTTGATTTCGGTGGGGAAATAATTATTTGTAAACCTTATAAAGTACGTTTTGCTAATGTTTTTGGTCTTATTTTGTGGGCAAAAAAACAGTTAGCTAGTTGGGAAAGTTGCCTAATGAAGTAAAAGTAGAACTTTGTTTTTTACAAGAAAACAAAATATTTTTAGAGGAATTTTACCAAATCCAAAGCAAGTATTGGCAGTGCCTATTTGGAGCAAGAGGTCAAAAAAGCCTTAGAAACGGTGAGGGAAAAAGACCTTAAAAACTACAGAAAATATCCCCCAGAATAGTGCTAAAAACTGGGGGAAAACAGGGCTGATTCTGAACAGCCTACCTTATAAGGGCTTTAAGACCTTATAAGTTTTGATATTCTTTTTATCTCACCCAAGCACTAAAAAATCTCCACCAACTGCTCTTTCATAGCCTCCAATTCGGAGAAATCTATGGTAGCCAATAGTTGTTCTTCCAAGAGATTTGCCCAAGTTTCCATATACAGCACCACATCATTGCGTACATTGTGCGAAAGGTGGCGGTGTGGAATGTGTTTGAGAATATTTCTATCTCCCAATTTTTCCAAATTTTGCAAGTCTGCCACAGTCAAGCCTACTTCCAATAGTTTTGTAACCATCACGTCCATCGGCAAATTGCTGATAGGGCAATATTCGGCTGTTTGTTCAGACCAATCCCCTTCTCTGGTTTGCAAGGCGTGTTGGTGAATTTCGGCTTCGGTCATTTTGGTAATTTCTTGTGCCAAATTACCACAGTTGCACTGCCCCATGTGTCCCCACTGATATTTTGCACCTTTTTTCATCTTGCTTGCTGTTATTCGCAAAGCATGAATTAGTTTTACTGTTGGTGTTGCCATAGTTCCTAAAAATTTAAGGTTTTATAAAGCTACAAACTTTTTGTAAGAATTTCTTGTTTTGGTTTTAGAAAAAATTAGTTTTGTTATAGGTGCATACGTAGCAATTTATGTCCCCACGTTGTATGTCCCCATGTTGCACGTGGGGCTATTCAGAGTTCAACCTCTTCGAGGTTGTTATGGTATTGACAACCTCGAAGAGGTTGAACATCAATAGCCCCACGTGCAACGTGGGGACGTGAAGATTGCAACGTGAAGACGTAAAAATTGCAACATAATTTACAAAATTTAGAACTAACAATTTACAACTACCCTCATGCTATTTCTCCGTTTTATTTTGTTTTTTACTTTGTGCAGCCATTGGGCATTGGCACAGACCGAAAAAGAGGCTATCACTTTGCTGCACAACAAGCAATATGAGCAAGCCATTCAGCAATTTTCGGCTCTTGCAAAAAAAGACACCAAAAATGCTATTGCTTATTTTGGACTTGCCAAAACTTACTATGAGCAACAGCAAAACCTCAAAAAGTCGCAGCCCCTCCAAAGTTTTAAATACCGCAATTTCCAAACTCATTTTGATTGGTTGGCACAAGCATACAGCCACGCCCAACAAGCCAGCAAATGGGCAACTAATCTTACCTCTGCTCAAAAAGAAACTTTTAAATCTTTTTCGGTTAGCGAAAGCCAACTGCAAACAGGCTTGTCCATTGCCATTGAAAATGAGGCATTTAGCATTATTTCTACCCTGCCTTACCGCAATCCGTTTGAGCAAATTTATGTTTCGCAGGTCTATAACAAAGAAGCCGATGCAGATACTTTGCTTGCCTTGCGAGATGCCCTGCACGACCAATGCAACCAATTTTTGGCAACCTATAAAAATTCTACCAATGCCAAAGTCATTCAGCAAATTCGCAAAGATTTATTTGCCGAAATGCTAAACCCCACCACAGTTCGCCGTTATGGGGACAAAGGAGGCAAAATTTACGAGCAACATTGCGACCTCATTCTCAATTATTATACTGCCGAAGAACTGAAAAATATTTTGCCCGTTTTTTACGGCTTCGAATATAGTGTGGAGGATTTGCAAAAGGTAAAGGAATTGGCAGACTCCGAAAAAATAACTGTCCTCAATTTGCTCTGCCAACTAAACCTCCACGCCAAAGGTTGTGGCACAAACAACAAGGCTTTGTACGACAAGTTCATTCGCAAACTTGCCCCTGCCGATGCTGCCTACCTTGCCCTGCAACGCCTAATTGCCCCTGCTTTGCAGCAAAAAAATTGGAATGAGGCTATTAACAACCTCAAAATTTATCAACCTCTTTTTGCAAAGGCTGGTGCTGCCCCCACAGGCAACAAAATTGCCGACCAAATCAGCAATTTGATTTTGCTTTTGGGTATGCCCGAAGACAACATTGCTCTCTCTAATTTGGGTAAAACTGTCAATTCCAATTTGCAAGATTACAGTCCTGTTTTGGCTTACAACAATACGCTGTATTTTGCACGCCGAACAGAAAATACAGGCGAGGAGGTCTATGTTGCCAATCCCAAACCAAACCTTACGCCTAATGGTTCAAGTAATGTTTCGGGCAATATTTCAAATAATATTTTGCAATTTGAGCCTGCCCAACCTTTGGGCAAAGTAAACACCAAAAGCCACGAAATACCGCTAAGTGTGAGCATAGACGGCAAAACTTTGGTTTTATTTGGCAATTACAGTGGCTTGGCAGAGTTTTTTTATGTCTTGAAAACCGAAAAAAGATTGGGCAAAGGCGACATTTACTATGTAAACAAAAAAGGTAATTCGTTTGACAAAGTAGAGGTTTTTCCTTACCCTGTCAATAGCGAAGACTACGAGGCAGATTTGAGTATTACGCCTGATAATCAGGCAGTTCTGTTTTGCTCAGACCGCAAGGGCAACGTAGGAGGTTATTTGCCCAACTATCCCGAAAACGGTTTGTACTATCATGGCAGCGGCGAATTTAACACAGATATTTGGGTGGCTGTTCGCAATGAAAAAGGTGGTTTTCAGGAGGCTATCAATTTGGGCAGCACCATCAATACGCCTTTTGCGGAGAAAAAACCATTTTTGCACCCCGACGGCAAGACCTTGTATTTTTGTTCAGAAGGTCATTCGGGCTTTGGCGGTTACGATATTTTTATGTCCAAAAGATTAGACGAAAATTTGTGGACAAGCTGGTCTGCCCCTGTCAATTTGGGAAAAATTATCAACAGCCCTGCTGACGATAGTTTTTATATTAGCACCAATGGCGAAGTGGCTTTTGTGGTGGCAGACAAAACGCAAGGCAACGGCAAGTTGGATATTTACCAAATGACTGTCCCCCAACGATTTAGACCAGAACCTGTTACGACCATTTCGGGTGTAGTAACAGATGATAACGGCAACCCCACAACGGCAAAAATTTATTGGCAACCTCTTGGCAATCAAGGTGTTAGCAATCAAAATAACAAAAACACCAACAATTTGCCCAATAATCCTAATAACCCAAATAGTCTAAACAATTCAACCAATTCAAATAGCAATAGCACAGGCAACAACCCCAATGCAAACACCACCAAACTAATGAAAGGTGGCGGAGGAATAGACACAGACGAAAATGGCAGGTTTTATTTTGTTGTGCCTCGCAATAAACCTTATACCTATTTTGCCGAAAAAGAAGGCTATTTTGGTAGTGGCGTACACATCAATTTGACACCTAATAACTTGATAACCAACTCGTTGCCAAATAATCCGACTACGCAAAATAACAATCAAAACAGTAATCAAAACAGTAATCAAAACAGTAATCAAAATAACAATCCAAATAATAATCCAAGCAGCAACCCAAATTCAGCTACGCCAACCGAAAATTTGACTACCATTAACTTGTCGAGTTTGGACAAGACCAACAAAAACCGCAAACCTTTTGTGTTGCGTACCCTCAACTTCGACCACAACAGCGAAGGCATAAGACCCGAATCAATTCTCGACTTGCTGCGATTGGCTGCGGTTTTGCAAGCAAATAAAACCCTGAAACTCAGCATAGAAGGGCATACAGATGATGCAGGTACTCATGATTTTAACATAGACCTGTCGCAACGGCGGGCAAATGCTGTTTTGCTTTTTCTTACCAAAAACGGGGCTACTGCCAACCAACTCACCGCCAAGGGTTTTGGCGAAACTCTGCCCATTGCCGACAATAAAACCGAAGGTGGCAAAGAAAAAAACAGACGAGTAGAGTTTAAAGTGGTGGAGTAAAAAAAGGTAGTCAATATGATGACTAAAAAATGGTTATCCAACAATTTTTTATTTTTTATGCAAAAATTTATCACTTCTCTTACTTTTCAGGTTTTGCTTGCCATTGTGCTGGGCATAGTCGGTGGCGTGCTGTTTCCTCAACAGGCAGCCTCCCTCAAATTTGTTGGTGATGTTTTTATCAACCTTATCAAAATGGTTATTCCTCCCATTGTTTTTCTCACAGTGGTTGCGGGCATTGGCAGTATGCAAGACCTCAAAAAATTGGGCAGAGTGGGCGGAAAAACCTTGTTGTATTTTGAAGTTGTTACGACGCTGGCGTTGTTTATTGGCTTATTGGTGGGTAATTGGGTGCAGCCAGGGGCAGGACTAAATTTGCAACACATACCCAAACATGACAGTAGCCAATACACCCAAGGAATAAAAAATTTGGATTGGTTGGAGTTTTTTATACACATCATTCCCACCAATATTTTTAAATCTTTTGCTGAAGGAGATTTATTGCAAATCTTATTTTTTGCCGTTTTATTTGGGCTTGCTCTCAACAAAACAGGCGAAAATGGGCAAAGTGTGTTAAAATTCTTTGACAAATTAGCAAAAATCTTCTTTCGTTTGTTGGCAATGGTTATGAAGTTAGCACCTTTGGGGGCTTTTGGAGGCATGGCATACACCATAGGCAAGTTTGGTATTGCCTCCTTGCTGCCCTTGCTCAAACTCATGGCTACCATGTATGGCACACTTTTTTTGTTTGTTTTTGTGGTACTCAACGCCATTTGTTGGTACAATAAAATTAACCTTTGGCGGTTTTTGGTCTATATCAAAGAAGAAATTTTAATCGTATTAGGTACGGCAAGTTCAGAAACTGTACTGCCTCGCATGATGGACAAACTGACTAATTACGGCTGCTCTCCTGCTATTGTGAGTTTGGTTTTGCCAACGGGCTACTCTTTTAACTTAGACGGTTCTACGTTGTATTTGTCTATGGCTGTTGTTTTTTTGGCACAAGTCTATCAAATTCCCCTTACTTTTGCCCAAGAACTTACCATTTTGGGTATTTTGATGATAACTTCCAAAGGGGCTGCTGCCGTTACAGGTAGTGCGTTGTTGGTGCTGACCTCCACCTTAGCTGCCCTACAAATCATACCCGTAGAAGGCGTGGCTTTGCTGTTGGGTACTGACCGTTTTATGTCGGAGGCAAGGGCAATTACCAACCTCATAGGCAACGGCGTGGCTACGTTGGTCATAGCCAAAAGTGAAAATGAATGGGTGGAAAGGGAAATGTGAAATATGAAATATGAAATATGAAATTAATTGTTTGGTTATCAATTATTTAATTTCATATTTCATCTCTCCTATTTCATATCTAATCCTCAAAATACAAAAAACTGCAACTGCAACCAAAATTCACTTCTTGTGGCTGTTTCTGCTGCCCTGCCCGATAGGTTTGTTCTGCCATAACTCACTGATTCATAGAGGAGTTTCACGTTGGCATTATAACCTGCAAAGAAATAATTGATGCCCGCACCTACTCTGCTTTGAGATTTTAAAGTATTGAAAGTACCTAAATCTGTTCCTTGTGTTTGTACTGTATTGGCTGCGTCTATGGCTTGGTTTTCAAACTTGATATAGGGCTGCAATTTGGCTGCTTTGAAATAATAACCCAATTCTAAAAACTGAATGGTTTGCGAGGGAATATAAATAGAAAGTGCTTTGCGTGAGGGATTATTGCCCCCGTTGATGTAATTAAAGGCTGCATTGGCAGTCAAAGAACCTGCATTGCCTACAGGAATATCCAGAAAAGCATCTACACTAAAATTTTGATAACGGTCTTGCAAGTCCATGCCGCCACCAACGGAGAAAATTCGACCTTTGCCCAGCGTAGTACCTGTGTAGTAGAGGTCTTGCTCTTTGTCTAAAAAGCTGTAATTCAGTCTGGTAATGTAACGAAAAGTGCCTCCTGTGTCTATATTTCTGCCTGAAAAAATACCTGTGCGGTACTCTAATCTTTCATTGAATATAAAACCTCTGAAATTTAAACCTATATCACGACCAAAATTGTTTTGCAACCCCAAAGTATCAAATAAACTATAAGGGTATTGGTAGTAGCCAAAATCCAATGCCATCAGCGAAGCTGCTCCTTGCATAGCATTGCGGTTTGTGCCTACCAACTGCAAACCTGCAATAATACCAATTTGCTTGTTAAACGTATGTTCTACTTGGGCATCGAGGATTATTGGATTGACTTGCATCACTTTGTTGCCTTGAGCATCTGTCAAACCTATGGGCGTGGCAATATCTGTTTCCATAAAAAAACTTGTTTTTTTGGTAACATTGCCACCTACTAAAATCCTTGCCCTATAAATATTGAGTTGCCTCGACCAAGCATCAGCCCCCACATTGGCTTCGCGGGCAGAAACTTCTCTTTGCCGTAAAACAGCAACCGTTTGCAACAAAGCTCCTACTTGAATTGTAGGTTTGAAGGCAGTGGAGTCCTTTGTGTTTTTGACCTCAATCTTTGGTAGTTTCCAATCAGAAGAGGGAAAATGACGAAATGGATTTTCGGTCATCTGTGCCTGTGCCTGCGTTGCAAGCAAAAGGCTGACAAGGCAGGTTAAAATTAGATTTATTAGTTTCATTTTAGTTTATTGTTTTCCTTCAAAGATATTAATACCAAAATAAAAAGCTAACATTGTTTGAGAAAATAATGTTAGTTTTAAAATTTTACTAAACCCCCTTGCAGTTTTATATTTTTACGAGTAGCTTGCAACACAGAACAATTAAACCCAACTGTTTTATGTCAAAAACTATCATTAAAAGTCATTATGCACCTGCCCCTATTGGTCCTTACAGTCAAGCAGTTGTGGCAAATGGCACGTTATACGTATCAGGGCAAATAGCCATAGACCCCGCAAGTGGCAAGTTGATAACAGAAGACATTGCTGCCGAAACCCACCAAGTTATGAAAAATTTGCAATATATTTTGAATGCAGCCGACATGGATTTTGACAATGTAGTCAAATGCACCATTTTTATTCGCAATATGAATGATTTTCAGGTAATTAACGGCATTTATGGGCAATATTTTGAGAAAAACCACCCCGCAAGAGAAACTGTGGAGGTCAGTCGTTTGCCCAAAGATGTGAATGTAGAAATTTCTTGTATTGCTACTCGATGAATACAAAAAAATAGTAAACATCGAGTACAATGACTTAAATTTGCCCGAAGTGGTGGATTTTGGGGCGAATGGCAAAATATCGTATAGCTATAATGCGTAGCACGTAGCACGTAGGGAAAGATTTTCGAAATTTAAAGATAGTTTCCAATGTTATTAAATTCCAAAGGTTTTGCCCTCTTGTTGGCTACTTCCATTGCCTTGATAACGGCAGCTTTTTTGTTTTTATTAGACCACATTCAGTTTACGGTGTTGGTCGTAGCTTTTTGCATTTCGTTTGCAGCTTCGTTTTTATTAATCTACGTAAGCCTCGAATTTTTGATATTCAAAGAAATTCAAAATATTTATATAGGCATAGACAAAATCAACCGCAAAGAATTTAAAAGTTATACCGAACAATCTATTCAGAGTTCGAAAAATCCACTAAAAAGGCTCAACCAAGAAATTGCAGCTTATGCAGTTCGCAAACAACAAGAAATAGAGGAACTTCGCAAATTGGAAACTTTTAGGCGTGAATTTATTGCAGATGTTTCACACGAATTGAAAACTCCCATTTTTGCTGCCCAAGGTTTTGTCTTGACCTTGCTCGATGGGGCAGTCGATGACGAAAATGTGCGGTATAAATTCCTGAAAAAAGCAGCCAAAAGCCTCGAAGGTCTCAATTTGTTGGTGCAAGACCTGTTGGTGCTTTCTCAACTCGAATCAGGAGATTTGACTATGCAGTTGGATATTATTGATATTCAAGACCTTACCAAAGATGTGTTTGAGCAGTTGGAGGAAAAAGCAGGCAAAAAATCAATAGAATTGCTATTGAAAAATCCAAAACCAGAGGGCGTATATATTACGGCAGACCCTGTGCGAATGACCCAAGTAATGACCAACTTGATACTCAACGGCATAAAATACGGCAACGAGGGAGGCTATGTGGCTGTTTATTTCAAAGAAGACGACCAGCGAATGGCGGTAGCTGTAGAGGACAACGGCATAGGCATACCCAAAGAGCATATCAAACGAATATTCGACAGATTTTACAGAGTAGAGAAAAGCAGGTCAAAAAAACAAGGAGGTACAGGGCTGGGATTGGCAATCGTAAAACATATTTTGGAAAAACACAACGCCAAAATCTCCGTACAGAGTGTAATAGAGCAAGGCTCTACATTTAGTTTCAAAATAGACAAAGGAGTACCTGATAAACTTTAATGCTTGTCCGACAATTTTTGTAGAAATGTTTGTGGAAACGTAGGTCTTCGATTTATCAAATACTCTTTTAGCTTTCCTGTTAAATGTGCCTTAGCATAGCTTCTATATTTTGTTGCAAGAGGGGAATGTCTACTTCCACATCATAATAATTGCCAATGGACAGGTCAAAATTTTTGCCATCGGCTTTGGGCGACGGTTTGTAGTTTACAATTTGATACCAATAATTGATTTGCATAGCAGAAGCCAACGAAAAAAAGTGGTTGTTGTTCGTATCATCTTTTCGCCTAATTTCCAAATAATGTGTATCCGAAGGCATAAATAACATATTTGAAACGCCAGCACCATGCAAGGTTACAACATAGTTGGCATGACGCATGATAGCTATTTGCTCATACATGGTGTAATCCTCAAAGTGAATAACAGTAAATCCATGTTGTCGAACGACGTGCTGCACTTCTGCCTCGTTAAGAATGTGGCGTTTGGGTGCTTTTTGGCGACTGATGTAGATTTTTTCGCCCAAATTAGGCGTATTGAGTTGCTTGGCATCACACCAATCCCAAACATGCTGCCGAAGTCCTCTACTGATGCTTTCGTTTAGTTGCCCTTGTGGAGCTGCATGAGTAATTAACACCAAATTTTTTACTTTGGCGTAGTGGTCTGCAGGCAAAAAATAAATACCTTTGAAGTCAAAAAATTTTAGTGTTTCGTGAATATATTTTTTGTCGTGGCTGGCGGGCAATAACAAATAACATTGGCTATGCAATTCCCGACTCGCATACAGGCGAGGTAAGGCATCGAGAATCCAATGGGCATAGCCCGAAGACCACAAATCCACCACACTGAGGTAATAATTGGAGTCGTTTAAATTAATTTGCTTTTTTTTCAAATACGTTGCCAACACATAACGCAAGCCAAATCTACCTATCCATTCGGCATCGACCACAGATTTTTCTACTAATTGCAAACCTTTAGTATAGATTACGCCATCTTCGGTAAAATAAGCATTTTCCAAAATCTGCACTTCACAAGAAGGCAAATTTTTGGTATATTCGTGCCTAAAATAAAATTCCTCTTCGGCTCTAAGGTTGCAAGGCAACTTGCGAATAACCGTAGAAGCAGGGGCTAATATCTTTCCGTTAAGTTCTTTCATTTCAAAAAATAGGCTTTTTCACAAAAATATAATACCTTTCGGACTATTCACAACTATTTTCATAATTTTACACCAACAAGATGTTATTTCTCCAAAATTATATCAATGGCTCACTTTGTCCACCTATTTCAGGGCAATATATAGACTGTATTAATCCTGCTACAGGTGAAATTTTTGCACAAGTGCCTGATAGTGGGGCAGAAGACGTACAGCAAGCTGTAATTGCAGCCGAACAAGCCTTTCCTGCATGGGTAGCTTTGCCTACGGCAGAAAGGTCGAAGTTGTTACTCAATTTGGCTGACCTCATAGACCAAAATAGCGAAAAACTTGCCTTAGCCGAAACCACAGACAACGGCAAACCTTTGAGCCTGTCGAAAAGAATGGATATTCCACGTGCAGCAGCCAATTTACGTTTCTTTGCTACGGCTATTTTGCATACGCATACAGAAACTTATCTAACAGACAATCAAGCACTTAACTATGTACTTCGTCAACCTTTGGGCGTGGTGGCTTGCATTTCGCCTTGGAATTTGCCTTTGTATCTTTTTACTTGGAAAATAGCCCCCGCCTTAGCAGCAGGCAACTGCGTGGTCGCCAAACCTTCTGAAATTACGCCTTGCACCGCCTACTATTTCAGTGAACTCTGCCAGCAAGCAGGTTTGCCCGCAGGCGTATTGAATATTTTGCATGGTTTGGGCAGTAGAGTAGGAGAGGAGTTGGTGAAACACCCAACTATTAAGGCGGTTTCGTTTACAGGTGGCACGCAAACAGGCAAGCAAATTGCAGCCTTAGTAGCCCCACAATTCAAAAAATTATCTTTGGAGTTGGGTGGCAAAAACGCAACCCTTGTTTTTGAGAGTGCAGACATAGAGCAAAGTGCAACAATGGCTGTAAAAGCAGCCTTTACCAATCAGGGGCAAATTTGCCTTTGTGGGTCGAGAATCTTGGTACAAAGGTCTATTTACGAGCAGTTTAAAAAGCTATTTGTCGAGAAAGTGCAACAACTGAAAGTGCAAGACCCTTTATTGGCAGAGGCTGATTTGGGGGCTGTAGTTTCTGCATCGCATTACCGCAAAGTGTTGTCTTACATAGACTTAGCTCAACAAGAAGGGGGCAAAATCCTTTGTGGAGGTCGTGCCGTACAGTTGCAAGGTCGTTGCGAAAAAGGTTATTTCATAGCCCCCACAGTCATCGAGGGTTTGACCCAAAATTGTCGAACTAATCAAGAGGAAATTTTTGGGGCAGTTGCCACTTTGCAGCCTTTTGACACCGAAAACGAAGCAGTGCAAGCAGCCAACGCCACGCCTTACGGATTAGCAGCCAGCGTATGGACTACGCACTTGACACAAGCACATCGCGTAGCAGCCCATTTAGATAGTGGCATTGTGTGGGTAAACTGTTGGCTCTTGCGAGATTTGCGAACTCCTTTTGGCGGTATGAAACAATCTGGCGTAGGCAGAGAAGGTGGCATGGAGGCTTTGGAGTTTTTTACGGAAACCAAAAATATTTGTATTGCCTATTAGAGGTTATTACAAATTGTAATAACCTCTATTGTCTATCAACTGGCGGAAATTATTTTTGATTACAACAAGGTCTGTTTGCATAAGCTAAAAGCTAAAAAGGCGAAAAACTTAGCCACATTTATTGCGAATTTGGTTTGATAAAAAATAATTGTAATTTTGTCCGTAGAGGCTGTCCAAAAAGTCACAAAAATGAAAAAATAAGTATAATTAATTAGAGTTTATGGATAAATTTTTGCTATGAGGTTTGAAAAAAGATGTCATTTTTTTGAAAAATGACATCTTTCGAAGATTATTTATAAACTCTATTGATTTTCAATAAGTTATATTTTTAAAAATTTTAAATTTTTGACTTTTCAAACACTCTTTTTTTAGCTTGCAAATCATTCGCCTTTAGGCGAATTATACAGGAAATGATTTTTCGACAATATTTTCCCTACTTTCACCTTGTTTTGGCGTTGTTGGGGGCTTGCTTGTTTTTCCCTTTTTTGGGCAATGTCCACTTGTTTGATTGGGACGAAATCAACTTTGCAGAGTCGGCACGTGAAATGCTGCTCACTGGCAATTATCGCAAAGTGCAGATAGATTTTCAGCCGTTTTCGGAGAAACCACCTTTGTTTTTTTGGCTGCAAACTTTGAGTATGCACCTTTTTGGAGTCAATGAATATGCTGCACGTTTTCCAAATGCTTTGTTTGGTGTTTTCACTTTGCTTACGCTGTATCACGTTGGCAAAAAATACCAATCGCAAACTTTTGGAGTTTTGTGGGCTATGTGCTATGCAGGGGCTATTTTGCCTCATTTTTACTTCAAATCTGGAATCATCGACCCTGTTTTCAATTTCTTTATTTTCAATGGGGTCTATTTTCTGAGCCAAACCTTAGCTTTATTGAAAAAGCAAAATGCTGATATAACTTATGCACTTTCATCTGTTGCCTTATTAAGCAAAGCTGCTTTGTCGGGATTTTGTATTGGATTAGCTATTTTGACCAAGGGACCTGTAGGTTTTTTAGTGCCTTTGTTGTGTTATGTGGTCTATGCTATCAGCCAAAAATTCAGGGCTATTTTCGAATGGCGAGCCGTATTGGTGTTTAGTGCCTGTATTTTGGTGGTTTCGTTGGCGTGGTTTGGCTTAGATATTTTGGAAAATGGTTTGTGGTTTTTGGTCGAGTTTGTCAAATACCAAATAGATTTGTTTACCCAACCCGTTGCAGGACACGACCAACCTTTTCATTATCATTTTGTAGTGGTCTTTTTCGGCTGTTTTCCTATTTCTATTTTGGCTCTGCCCTTGCTTGTAAATTGGAAAAAAGCACAAGAAGACAATTTATTGCTCATGTTTTTCATTCTTTTTTGGGTAGTTTTGCTCTTATTTTCTTTGGCAACTACCAAAATTGTGCATTATTCTTCGCTAACTTACTATCCTTTGACGTTTTTTGCAGCCTACCGTTGCTGGCAATTTTTGGAGTACAAAGCCACGTGGACACGCAGAGATAGCATTTTATTGGGCGTTGTTGGTTTTTTGATTAGTTTGTTGTTTACACTACTGCCTTTGGTTGGTAGCCATGCCCAGCAATTAGTGCCTTTTATCAAAGACGATTTTGCAGTAGCCAACTTGCAAGCCCAAGTCGATTGGCAGTGGTATCATGGCTTAGTTGGTTTGGTCTATGGCGTGGCGGTGGGCTTTGCCTTGTACTGTTTTCGCCAATCGAGGTATGTGCGGGCAATCAATTTGCTGTTGTCGGCTACAGCAATTTTTATGTTTTTGGCAATGGCAGTAATAGTTCCCAAAATAGAAAGATACACGCAAGGCAGTTTGATAGATTTTTACAAGACCTTGCAAGGTAAAAATGTTTATGTGCAGGTGGTTGGGTTTAAAAGCTATGCCCACTATTTCTATCCGCAAATTATGCCCGACTCCACACCCAAACGCAGAGATACAGATTGGTTGCTTTCTGTCGAAAACAAAAAGCCTACTTATTTTGTAGTGAAAGTTACTGCCAAAAAAGAAATAGAATGGTTGCAAAGTTTTTCGCAAATAGAGCAAATAGACAGACAACTGAATGGTTTTTTGGTGTTTTATAAAAAATAGAGTTTTTTTACATAACTTGCAAAAGTGATTGTTTTTCTGATATTTTTGGAAACAATCCCAAAACATGACAACACACAAACTCTTAGACCATTATTACAAATTATTCAACCAGCCTGATTTTATAGCAGACGACCCTGTGCAGATTCCTCACCGTTTCAGCAAGTTGCAAGACATAGAAATTATGGGATTTTTTGCAGCTATTTTGGCGTGGGGGCAACGCAAAACCATTATCAACAAGAGTAAAGAATTGTGCGAATTGTTTGGCAATACTCCTCACGATTTTATGCTGCACCACACCGAAAATGACCTCAAAACTTTGCTGCACTTCAAACACCGCACTTTTAATGCGACTGATTTATTATATTTTGTGCATTTTTTTAAGCAATATTACACCCAACACCAAAGTTTGGAAACAGCTTTTGCCCAATTTATCACGCCACAAGACCAGCACGTGGGCAAAGCCTTAGTGGGTTTTCACCAATTATTTTGCAGCCTGCCCGACTTTCCTGCACGTACACGCAAGCACATAGCCACGCCCGCAGCCAAGTCTGCCTGCAAACGGCTGAATATGTACCTCCGCTGGTTAGTCCGCAAAGACTCGCAAGGGGTGGACTTCGGTTTGTGGCAAAACATCAGCCCCTCGCAACTCGTCTGCCCCTTAGATGTTCATGTGGAAAGGGTAGCCCGAAAAATAGGGTTGTTGCAAAGACCCCAAACAGATTGGGAGGCAGCCGTAGAACTAACCACCCATCTCAAACAGTTTGACCCCAAAGACCCTGTAAAATATGACTTTGCTCTTTTTGGCATGGGCGTAAGCAAAGAGTTTTAACATTTTTTAATACTTTTTTTAAAATAAATTTTGCACCTTTGTAGCAAAAGCTAACACAGACTGAATTGTGTTTTTTTATTAACCGCCAAAACTTATTACACAATGGCTATTATTTCTTTCTTCGTAGGACATTGGTACTTGTCTTTGTTCTGCCAAACCTTTTTCTTGCACCGCTATGCAGCCCACCGTATGTTTAGCATGAGTAAATTTTGGGAAAAGTATTTCTATTTTCTTACATTTATTTCGCAAGGCTCGTCTTTTCTTAGCCCTTATGTTTATGGGGCTTTGCACCGTTTGCACCATATTTATGCCGACAAAGAGGGAGACCCTCACTCGCCAAAGTTTTCTAAAAATATTTTTGATATGATGTGGAAAACTCGCAAAATCTATAACGATATTTTGAACAACAACTTTAAAGTTGATGCTAAATACTTGAAAGAATTGCCTAATTGGAAATTTATGGAAAGATTTGGCGACAACCTCTGGGTGCGTATGGCTTGGGGTGTGTTTTACTCCTTGTATTATATCTACTTCGCAACCGAATGGTGGATGTATTTGCTCCTGCCTATGCACTATATCATGGGGCCTATTCACGGGGCTGTGATTAATTGGTTTGCCCACAAAATTGGCTACACCAACTACAAAGTCAGCGACACCTCA
The DNA here is from genome assembly GCA_013299115.1 of Cytophagales bacterium. Lineage (GTDB taxonomy): Bacteria > Bacteroidota > Bacteroidia > Cytophagales > Thermoflexibacteraceae > JAAFKA01. Next base: position 59,667 of record JAAFKA010000009.1, on the reverse strand, counting down.
AAAAATATGATGAACATAGACCTCCTCATGCTTGGCGAAGGACTGCACAACAACCACCATAGCCACGCCTCCAGCCCTAATTTTGCTAAAAAATGGTGGGAGTTTGACCCTGCTTATCCTATTATCAAAATAATGAGTTGGTTGCACATTATCAAAATGCGTAAACAAGGCATAGACTTGACTGAAACTCCTGCTAAACAAGAAAAAGTGGTGTAACTGTTTATACAATTGTTAATGATGCTTTTGCACAGGACTTATTTGTCCGACATTTTTTGTGGAATGAGAATAATGTAGGCATTTGATTTATAAAAGTAGGCTTATGATTTATCAAATGCTTTGCCCAAAAGGTTCTTTGATAAATCGAAGACCTACGTTTCCACAAAAATTGTCGGACAACCAAACTTATTTGAATTACCCTACAAAACTATTTTGCCTCACTTTACGTTTACTGAACGAATTGATTAATTTTTTCAACAACTATGCAGAATAATAAACCCATCAGATTACTCTTGTTGGCGGGGTTTGCAGTAGCCCTTGCGTTTATTTTGTTTTATACTTTCAACAATACAGCCATAGACGAAAACTATCCGCGAAAAATAAGGCAACACCGCGAAAAGAAGGACAAAGATTTCAAATATGCAGACTTTTCGCCGCTGGATATAGACCAAAAGCACCAATTTAAGCACTTAGATTACTTTGTTCCTGACGAAAAGTATAAAGTCGTAGGCAAATTGACCAAAATAAACAATGACACTGTTTATAAATACCTCACGACAAGCAACGAAATTCGCCGTTTCTATAAATATGCAAACGTAGAATTTATGATAGAAGACAAGTTGCAAAAATTATTGCTACTCAAATCGGCAGAGGCAGACACGCCAAATTACTACTTTTTGGGCTTTAAAGACCTCACTTCGGGTACAGAAACTTACGAGGCGGGCAGGTACATAGACGTAGAAAAACCTCAAAATGATGCCTTGCTCATAGATTTCAACTTGGCTTACAATCCCTACTGTGCCTATAACGAAATGTATAGTTGCCCTGTGCCACCAGACGAAAATATGCTGAATGTGAGAATTTTGGCAGGCGAAAGGGTGTTTAAAAAATTTAAGAACTAAGGCTGTAGTTTTGCTAAGAACTAACATTTCTCAAAGAAATGTTAGTTCTTAGTAACTTACATCATTAAAAACTAAGAATTAACAACTAAAAATTAGTATGCTGCCTGTCTACGAAAAATATCTGAAATCTGAAATACGAAGTAGCAAGCACACCATTTTGGCGTATATGACTGATTTAGAACAGTTTGCAGATTTTTTTGCGGTCTATACAAACTACCAAAACCCCAACGGAGAACCGCCAAAAGCAGAAAGAACAAAAGAGGAATTGCAAGAAATACCAATCCACGAAACACCAACTCACGTTATCAAGGCGTGGATTGTTACCCTCATGGGCGACGAAGACCTGCACCCTCGTTCTATCAACCGCAAAATTGCAGCCCTGAAAGCCTATTTCAAATTTTTAGAAAGTAGGAGTTTGGTAGCAGACAATCCGACCAAAAGACTGAAAAGATTGAAAACAGCCCAACCTTTGCCCCTTTTTGTGCGTGAGAAAGAAATGCGAAAACTGTTTAACGAAATTCCATTTTCAGACGACTACGATGGGCAACGCAGCCTTTTTGTTTTTGAGATGCTCTACGGCACAGGAATCAGGATTTCGGAGTTATTGGAACTTAGAAAACGTGATATTAATTTTTATGATGCCACGATTAAAGTTTGTGGAAAAAGAGATAAAGAAAGAATTATACCATTAAATCAGGTTTTGCTTGACTTTCTCAAAAAATATGTGCAACTTAATAGTGGGGAATATTTGGTGCAAACAGACAAAGGAGAACAAGGGTATAAAATGTTGGTTTACAGAATAGTAAACAATATTTTAAACCAAATCACAACCATAGAACGAAAAAGTCCTCATGTGTTGCGACACACCTTTGCTACGCACCTCTTAGAAAAAGGGGCAGACATGAATGCAGTGAAAGAGTTGCTGGGACATACGACCTTAGCCTCTACACAGGTCTATCTACACAATACGATGGAAAGACTAAAAGCTGTTTATGACAAAGCCCACCCCAAAGCATAGTTTAACTTATTTTTCACTAAAACCAATTACTCAATGAAACTTCAGATTCAGTCCATTCATTTCGATGCGGACAACAGATTACTCGAATTTATCCAAAAAAAATTAGACAAATTAGACACTTTTTTCGACCGTATTTTAGACGGGGAGGTCTATCTTCGATTGGATAAGGGAGAACACAGCAAAGACAACAAAATTGTAGAGGTAAAAATCAATCTGCCTGGCACCACTTTGTTTGCCAAAGAACAAAACGAAACTTTTGAGGCAGCCACAGACGAAGTAGCCGAATCACTCAAACAACAAATCAAAAAATACAAGGAAAGATTGCAAGAAAAAATGTAAAACTCCTTAGATTCTCTATTTGTCTTAGCACTTCGCCTACTAAGACCAATAGAAAAACAACTCCGCAAGGTTTTTTTACCTCTTGCGGAGTTAATTTTTCGGTAGTTGCTAAATTTGACAAATTAAATGCCTACATTGTTCCAATGAAGCAAAAACTACCAAACAACCACTTTAATCTTTACAACAAATTTTATAGGCAAATGAAAAGCTATTGCATCAGGTTTTTGGGTACTTTCTTGTGGTTACTATCCATTGCTTGTGTAGCTTTGCCTGCCCTTGCCCAAAAGACAAGTAGTTTAGACAGTTTGCACCAAAAATTTAATAGCTCCAAAATAGACAGCCAAAAAGTAAATATTCTGAATAAAATTTGGATATTCCACTACAAAGCTCAGCGTTATGATTCTGCAATTTTTGTATCAAAAAAAGGCTACGAATTGGCAGAGGAAATACAATATACTGCGGGTCTGGCTAATTGTTGTAAAAATATGTTGGACACCTATCGGAAACAACGAAATTTTGAACCTGCCATAAAATATGCTTTGCAGGCATTAGAATTGCGAAGAAAATTAGGAAATAAAAAAGATTTTGCAAGCAGTTTATATGACCTTGGGTTGATTTTTTTTGATAAAAGTGAATATCAAGTAAGTATTAAATATTTAAAAGAAGCCTTAATTTTGGCACAAGAAAGTAAAAGCAAAAAATTGGAGGGAGATATTTATCACCAAATGGGTTTGCTGCACAGAACCCAACGAAACTCGGCAGATGCGTTGATTGCTTACCAAAAAGCCCTAAAAATTAGGGAGGAATTAGGCGACACACAAGCACAGGCATCAACATACTCGAGCATGGCATACATTTATCAGGCAACGGAGGATTATCAGAAACAGTTAGAAATGCAGCAAAAATCCTTAGCTATGCAAAATGAAAATAATTTTTTTGGTAAATTAGGAGCTTTTATGGGACTTGGTGTAGTCTATTCTAATTTAGGAGATTATCCCAAAGCCATTGAAAATTATAAAATGGCACAAGAGTTTGCCCTAAAAATTGGAGATAAAAAAAATGCGTCAAGCCTTGTGATGAATTTAGGAAATGCCTACTATAACTTAGGAGACTCAATAAAAGCATTGGAATACTTTAATGAAGCCTATAAAATAAAAACAGAAATAAATGATAGAGAGGGGCAAGCAGTTACTTTAGTTAATTTAGGCAAATACTATGTAAAATATAAACAACCATTAAAAGGGATTGAATATTTGACAAAATCATTAGAGTTGGCACAAAAAATAGGATTAAAAACTACAATAAAAAATAGTACTGAAATGTTAGCTCTTGCTTACTTGGAACTAAAAAATTATGAACAGGCTTACAAGTATCGTGAAATTCATGTTATTTACAAAGATAGTATTTCGAGTGATGCGGTTAGCAAAAAATTGCAGGCATTGGAGTTTGACTATGCAATGGAGAAAAAAGAGAAAGAAATTGTGTTGTTGCAAAAAAGCAAGGATTTAGAAAGTGCAGAAAATGACCGCAAACAACAACAAATTTTGTTGCTCACCCAAACGCAAGCCCTGAAAACGCAAGAATTGAAGTTATTGGAACAAGAAAAACAGACCCAAGCAGCACAGGCTATTGAAAAAGAACAGCAAATTAGGTTGTTGAATAAAGACAAGGAAATTCAACAGACCAATATCAGTTTGCTGAAAAAAGAACAGCTATTGCAAGAGGAGGCAAGCAAAATCCAACAGTTTGTGGGCTTGGGTTTGGCTGTTGGGGTGGTTTTGCTGTTGTTGTTGGCAATTTTATTTTATAGAAGTAAGCAAAACACGCAAAGGGCAAACAAGGTGCTGTCGGATAAAAACTTTCAGATTGAGCTGCAAAAGACCGAAATTGCCGAAAAAAATGGGGAAATGAAGCAAATCAACGAGGAAATGCAAAGTACCCTGCAAATTGTGGCAACCCAAAACGAAGAACTTGCCCGAAAAAACAAAGATATTTTTGCGTCTATTGCCTATGCCAAACGTATTCAGGAGGCTATGTTGCCTTTGGAGGAGGAAATAGCCAAAGGGCTGGGGCAAGATAATTTCTTTATTCTCTTTCGCCCTCGTGATATTGTGTCTGGCGACTTTTATTGGTTTCAGGAAATCCCCGCAAATTTTAACACAAACGCAAATCCCCTCTTGATTATGGCAGTTGCCGACTGCACAGGGCATGGTATTCCAGGTGCCTTGATGTCTATGATTGGCAACGAGGTGTTGAACCAAATTATTAACATAGACAAACAAATAAGCCCTGATGTTGTGCTGACCCAGTTGTCTTTGGGAATTTGCAATGCCCTGAAACAAAATATTACCAACAACCGAGATGGTATGGACATAGCCATGGTTGTGATAGACAAAACTGCAAAGGTTTTTGAGTATGCAGGGGCAATGAACTCTATGTTTGTGTTTGCCAACGGAGAACTTGGATTATTGGAAACTAAAAATACGGTGAAACACCAAACAAATAGGGCAGAGGAATTTGCAGCCTTGCACCCTCTTGATTTTTGGGAGTTAAAGGCAGATAAAATGCCTATTGGTGGCAAATCTATGGCGGACAATGATGTTTTTAGCAAACAAACCATTCCCTATATAGTCAATCAAACTACGTTGTATCTACTTTCTGATGGTTATCAAGACCAATTTGGAGGCAAAGAGGCACGCAAATTTATGGTGAAAAAGTTGCGAGAATTGCTAATTTCGGTTCAAACCATGGATTTAAGTTCTCAACAAAAAATACTCAACAATACAATTTCGCAGTGGATAGCAGAGGGCAAACAGCAGCAGACAGACGATATTACGGTGGTGGGCATACGGATTTAGATGTTTCTGCCATTAAAACTATTTGATTTTCTATTCCTATGATAAACTTCGCAGCCGTTGGCAAAAAATATACAGATGTTTTGGTTTTAAAAAACATTAATTTGCAAATTCCCAAAGACTATTGAGTTTTTTTATACAAATAAATTGCCCATGTTGCCATTAACAAGACAAGCACAGAAAAAATAGCAATGCCCCTGTATTCGCCACCTGCTAATTTTGCGTCATCTGCATTGAGCAAATCATAATAGACATAAACAGTGTCGCCTTCATTGTATTTGGTTTTAGCAGGTTCGGGTGCAGTAAAGCTAATTCGTTGATTATCAAGAGTTTTAAATCTAATGACAGGGTAATATTTTTTCTCCTTGTCCATTTTATTTTTTACAATAATGCCAAAAGTTTTTTCATACTCACTGGTAAATTGTTTCCAAACAATGACTTGATACAACGTACAAAGCAGAAAGACCAAAGTTGCTCCTACGGCTATGTAGAATTGACGTTTGGTAGTATCTTTTGTGCTATCTTCAGAAATATGTTCTTGCATAAACAACTGATTTGGGTAGCAAACATAAAAAAATAAATGCAATAAAAAAACTAACATTTCGCTAAGAAATGTTAGTCTTTTCGAACTATTATTCCCGCAGGGGTCTTAAACCCTTGCGGGAATAGATATTTTTAATACTTGTCGTCTTTGGGCAGTACTAAACCCAATGCAATGTAAACCGCAATGGGAATACTGAATGTGAACAAGGTAACAGCCACCAAGCCAGCCCTGATGAGGGTAGAACTGATGCCAAATTGTTCGGCTACGCCACCACAGACACCAAACAAATATTTATCGGAAGTTGAACGGACAAGATTCATATTAATAAGAATTTAAAGTAATAAAATAAGTACAAACTTTTGTAAGCAAGCTATCTTTGTTTGTATATTTGCTTATACGCAACTAATAGAATTATGGTTACAATATTTTTCATTGCTTATTGGATTGGCAAACTAAGTTTTACGTTTTTTTTTCCTACGGATAATTTACAGCCGCCTACTGCCAAAACTACAAACAAAACTGCATTTCAACAAATTCAGTCTGTCCCTCTGCCCGACAAATTGACCTTTGCAGGCGAGGAAGTGCCGCTGACCAATGAAGACGTGAAAGAAAGATTGGAAAGGGAATTAATCCACAATACCTACAAATTGTCGGCTATGTTGCTCATTCTTAAAAGAGAAGGTCGTTGGAGGCAACTTTTGCAAGACGAATTAAAGGCAAATGGCGTACCCGAAGACTTTTTTTATTTGGCAGTTGCCGAAAGTGAGTTAGATGTCTATGCTCTTTCGCCTGTGGGTGCGCATGGTTTTTGGCAATTTATGCGGGCTACGGGAAAGGAAATTGGTCTGGAAATTTCGCCCCAAGTCGACCAGCGACGTGATGTGCTGTTGGCTACTCAAGCGGCTTGCAAATACCTGAAAACAGCACACCAAAAATTTGGAAACTGGACTTTGGTAGCTGCCTCTTACAACAGAGGAATGACAGGAATGGAAAAAGCCGTAACAGCCCAAAAACAAAATTCTTATTACGAATTGTACTTGAATCAAGAAACTTATCGTTATATCTTTAGAATTTTGGCTCTCAAAGTGATTATGGAAAATCCAACGACTTACGGTTTTCATTTGACAGCAGCCGAAAAATATCAACCTTTTAAGACCAAAACTTATGCTGTGAAACGGACTATTGCAGATTTGGCAGCTTTTGCCATAGAGCAAAATACTTCGTACAAAACTATCAAAAAACTTAATCCTTGGCTCGACGACAATGATACCTATCAGTTAGTTGTAAGCAAAAAAGACTATACTTTGTTGTTACCAGAGTGAAAAGTAAACTTTGGCAGTAGTTGGGTGGCACTCCGATTTTTGCCCTACTAATGGGTTCGTTGCCTGCCGTTCAACCCTTACCAGAGTCTATCGACTATTGGCAAGGTTTCACTAATTTTACGTTGGCAAGCGTAGCAAGACCTTGACAATCGTAAAATGTAGGGTTCTTTCAAATTCGTTTAATAAACTGTTCGTACAGAGCCTTTGCTTGTTCAAATTGCAAATCATTGACCTTGAAGTCGCCATACCAAACATACTCGAAATAGTAGGTGGCTTTTTCAAAATCTTCTTTGAGTAGGCTACCTTTGGTTGTTTTTTGCAACTCATCTGTATAGTCGTGGTTGGTTTTGTTTATTTCCCACGCAATCAGCTCTTTATCACTCAATTTTTTCAGTGTATAGAGATAAAACAACCGAACAGCTATTCTGTAATTTTTTTGTGCAACAGCCTCTTTTATTTGCTTGTCAAAATCGACGCCATGAATAGTGTCTTGCAACCATTCTCCTTGTGGAGTAGCACTTTTTTTGGAAGATTGGAGAAAAAAGATGGAAAATATGTCGGTTTGACTAATTTTGAATATTGCCCACAACGTAACCAAAGCAACGATAACGTAAATTGCGTATTTAATTGTGGCATCTGTTGTTTCGCTAAACTCCGTTCTGAACAGTGTTCTAGAAAGCCAACGCAGAAATTCATCCCAAAATGAAGTCCGTCTGGGGGCTATTCGGTTGTATTGAAACTCGTCTTTTTCTTTGTAACTTGCCAGCGTAGCTTTGTCAAAAGCCCTTACCTCTATTTTGCTACTGTCTATGCTTGCTTTTTCTATCAAAAAAGATTGGCTGTCTAAGCTCTTTTTTTGCACCAAATTTTCCAAACTATCTATTACTTGTTCGGGCGTATTTTGTCCTTTGCCAATGAAAGATAGGCAAAGGATAAAAGATAAGATGCAAAAAGTTTTTTGAAACATTGGTTATTTTGAATTAATGCAAACCTACTGTAGTGTGGACTTTAGTCCACACAATTTTCTTAATTGGCAAAAGACGATTTATGTGTGGACTAAAGCCCAATGCTATTAAACTAAGAAATTGTTTTTTGTCCCGTTAGGGACTGTATATTGGTAGTAAAATTTGTGTGTGGACTATAAAGTCCACACTACAACACCACACAACTTACACAAAGTTTACAAATTTAATTGGAAACTTTGCCATTGGCAATAGGTTTATGAATAAATTTGTAAAATTCTATTCAACACCCAAAAAATGAAAAATTTATTACTTATCTTTTGTTTGTTTTTATCTACCACTGTGTTCACCCAAGACAAACCTGCTTATTTGCTCTACAACAAAGAGGGCAAAGCTACCACTTATCAAGAACTGTTGCAGAAAGCCCAAGCTGCTGATGTGGTTTTGTTTGGCGAAACTCACAACAATCCGATTTCGCATTGGTTGCAGTTGCAACTTACTAAGGACTTGCACAAGGCTACACAAGGCAAATTGGCGTTGGGTGCAGAGATGTTTGAGGCTGATGTGCAGTTGGTTATCAACGAATATTTGTCGGGCTATATCAAAGAAAGTAATTTTGAAAAAGAAGCAAGGCTCTGGGACAACTACGCCACCGACTACAAACCTTTGATGACTTTTGCCAAACAAAACCAACTACCTTTTATAGCTACCAATATTCCTCGCCGTTATGCAGCAGCCGTAGCTGCCAATGGTGCTGCCACCTTAGACAAAGCCGATGGTTACGTCAAAGCCAATTATTTTCCGCCCCTGCCGTTGGAAGTAAATATGGAGTTGCCAAGTTACAAAAATATGTTGGGCATGATGGGGGCAGGTATGCGAGGAGAACCCACTAATTTTGTGGCTGCACAAGCCGTAAAAGATGCAACGATGGCGTATAAAATTATGCAAAACGCCAAAAAAGGTACTTGCTTTTTGCACTTCAATGGGGCTTATCATTCTGACAACTACGAGGGAATTGTTTGGTATCTCAAAAAATACAATCCTTCTCTCAATATTTTGACTATCAGCACCTTAGAGCAAGAAGACATACAGGCAATAGAGGACAAAAACAAGGCAAAGGCAGATTTTATGATTTGTACGCCTGCCGATATGACTAAAACCTATTAGTTTTTTATGTAGTGTGGGCTTTAGCCCACACTTTTCAATTTGTATGAAAAAAATCTATTTTGCCTCCGATTTTCATTTGGGCTACCCTACGGGTGCAGCAAGTCGTGAACGTGAGCAACGCATCATACGCTGGTTAGACGAGGTAGCCCCGCAAGCTGCCCACATCTACCTCATGGGAGATTTGTTCGACTTTTGGTTTGAATATACTCATGTGATACCCAAAGGATTTGTCCGTTTTCAGGCAAAATTGGTAGCATTGGCAGATGCTGGTGTGCCTATTAGCATTTTTACAGGCAACCACGACCTCTGGCTTCAAGATTATTTTACCACCGAGTTTGGTATTCCTGTTTATCACCAGCCTATTTCTTTGACTTTATTGGGCAAAACTTTTCACTTAGGGCATGGCGATGGATTGGGTGCTGGCGACTACCACTATAAACTGTTGAAAAAAGTTTTTACCAATTCGGTTTGTCAATGGCTTTTTCGCAACTTGCTGCCTGTCCGTTTGGGCATGGGCTTTGGTTTTGCGTGGTCTGACCACCGAAAAAAGAAAAATGCCCACAAAGTTGAGGTTTTTCAAGGCGAAAACGAATGGATTTGGGGCTACTGCAAAACCATAGAACAAGAGCAACACCACGATTTTTATGTCTTCGGGCATCGCCACCTGCCCTTAGACCTGCCTGTGGAGGTGGCAGGAAACCCTACCAGCCGTTATATCAACTTGGGCGAATGGCTTACCTACAATACTTACGCTGTTTTTGATGGGCAAAAGATGGAGTTGCTCAAATTTGAGGGGTAGGGGAGGTAACTGTAAAAGGGTAGAGGAAGGATAGGCAAAAAAAACTTACTCTTTTTTCTCCTTATTCGGACAGTCGTGGGTGCAAGTGCCGTATAAAACTAAGGAATGATGCTGAATTTTGAAGTTTAGCAACTCTCCTGCCATTGTTTGAATGGCATGAATTCGAGGGTCGCAAAACTCCACTACTTTGTGGCAATCTGTGCAAATAATATGGTCATGTTGGCGGAAACCATAAGATTTTTCGTATTGTGCTAAGTTCCTACCAAATTGGTGTTTGCTTACCAAATCACACTCTACCAATAAGTCTAAGGTATTGTAAACGGTGGCTCGGCTTACTTGGTAGTTTTTATTTTTCATACTGATATACAAAGCCTCCACATCAAAATGCTCTGTTCGCGAATAGATTTCCTCCAAAATAGCATACCTCTCAGGGGTTTTGCGAAGTTGCTTTTTTTCTAAATAGGCTGTAAATATTTTTTTTACCTCTTCAAATTTTTCTCTATTTAACATAATTTTTAGTTTTGATGATACGTAGAAAATAAGCTCACAATAGTTTAAACTCCTGTGGGACTTATCTTGCGAATATACCAAATTATTTTGAACAAAGAAATTTTTTTGCTTTACAACTTCCCCCTACACCATCACCCCAATCAACGTAACATCATCTCTTTGTTCGGTGTTTTGCCTAAAATATTCCCACTCGGAGAGCAAGATTTCTTTTTGTCTTGTGATTTCCAACTTGCCATGTTGAGCAATAAAAGCCCGCAAACGCAACATACTAAACCTATCTCTGGACTGATTGGCTTGGTCTGTGAAACCATCTGTGCTTAGATAGACAAGGCTACCTGTTGGCAGAATTATTTGATTGTTTTGGTAATTTCTTTGTGTATTTCGCAAAATACCGCCAATAGAATAACGGTTGCCTTGTATTTCTTGCAATTCGCCATTGAGCATATAGTACACTGGTCTTTTTGCACCTGCAAAAGTAACTTTGGTTTGGTTGTTTTCTGTCGTTTCAAAACTACACAAACACACGTCCATGCCGTCTTTGTTTTCGGTTTCCTCTTGTTTTAGCACCTTGCTGATGCCTTCGTGCAAGTTTGTCAAGATGCTGGCGGGCGAAGTGATGTGGTTGCTATTGACAATTTGATTGAGCAAGGAATTACCTAACATACTCATAAATGCCCCAGGCACGCCATGCCCTGTGCAATCTACGACTGCCAACAATTTATGATTTGCTATTTCGCCAATCCAATAAAAATCTCCCGAAACAATGTCTTTGGGCTTGTAAATCACAAAATGTTGGGGAAATAACCTGCTCATTTCACTTTCCAAAGGCAGAATGGCAGCCTGAATGTTCAGGGCATACCGCACACTGTCCGTAATTCTTGCGTTTTTCTCTGATAACTCCTCGTGTTTTTTGTTCAGTTCTTTGGTTCTTTCCTCTACTTTTTGCTCCAAATTGGTGTAAAGCGAAGAATTTTCTAAGGAAATTGCAATTTGTCCTGATAAAACACTCAAAATTTGCGTGTTTTGCTCGTCAAAAACATAAGAAGATAGGTTGTTTTCCAGATACAAAATAGCTTTTACTTTGCCATGAATGGTGATAGGTGAGCAATAAATAGATTTTGCTTGCTTGCTACCAATATACGTATCTTGGGCAAAACGGCGGTCTTTCATTGCCTCATCAAGCACTAAGGTTTCTTTAGTTCTTTCCACATATCGAATAATGGAAAGTGGCAAATCTGCTTTTTCTATGGGTGTGGCTTGCAACAACCGAATTTCTGTGCTGGCAATGTGTCCTTCTGCATTGACAACCAAATGGCGGTGGTCGTCCTCTTGTATCAATACGCCCCGTTCTGCACCTGCATTTTCTATGAGAATGTCAATCATTTTGGAGAGCAAATGCTCGGTGCGAATTTCACCCGAAATGGCTTGGGTGGCTTTCATAATGCTGTTAAAATCCAAACTCGACATACCTCCACCTCTGTGCATAGTGCGTATGTGCGTACCTGTGTGTATGCTTGCCTGTGTACCTGCGTGCAAGGTTTTGGTATTGGTGTTGGTAGATTTTATTTTGGTCTGCTGCACATAGTTAGCTTTTCGCAACACAAAGGTTGGATATTCGGTTTCTAATTGCATACATTTTCCTTCTGCACCCCAAATTTTATAGGCGTGGTGGGCTTTTTGGTAATACAATTTGGCTATGTCTGTTTTGTTGCGTGCTGCATAAAAACGGGCTGCTGCTTCGGTTATCAGGGCTTCGTGTTGAGGAATTTCGTGTTTTTGTGCCATAGCAATAGCCTCGTCAAACAAATCCATTGCCTCGCTATGTTGGTTTTGCAGCCTTGCTTTGGTGGCTTTTGCTGCCAAATGTGCAGCCTCAAAGTTGATTTCGCAAACGGCAGCCAACAGGCTTATTTCGGCTATGCTTTCCTCTACTATTTCCAAATACTTAACTTTTTCCTCCGCTGTTGCCTTTGCAAAAAGTTCGGCAACCACAAAAGCCGATACTAAGTGAAAATCTACTTTCAATGCAAAATCCAAACCACCCAAAATATTTATCCAAGTCCATCGGGTTTGGAGTTCTGCCAAACCTAATTGGTAGTCTTCGTAAATTAGGTAATTGAGCAACCTGTATCTTTTGTAAATAGCATACAGCAAAGGTGCATTTTTCTCAAAAACATCGGTGAGGGTTTGCTCTTTGAAGTCGCCATGCGAAAAGTCAAAATGGTTTTCGTAGTTTCCTTGCAAGGTTTCTATAAAACCTTTGTAACCTTCCATTACCAACACAACTATCTCATTATTGATACTTTTTAAGAAAGAAATAGCTTTTTCTACTGCTGCTGCTGCCTCCTCCAAATTGCAAGGAATGATAAAACGAGGCTCTACGGCAATGGCGTAAGAACAGTAAATAAAATCTCCGTTTTCCAATCCGTGATAATAGCCTTCTCTGTTCATTTTTCCCCCTGCCGAAATATGTTTTGACAAAATAGAAAAGTAGGCGTTGATATGGCACAATTTGGCACGCAAGGCTTTGTTCGGATACTTGTTGTTCTCAATTTTGAAAGATAATTCGCTGAATTGGTAGGCTTCTTGGTATTTTTTGAAACCACCTGTTAGCACCATTCCCCAAAAAGAAAAGGCAAAAGAGGCAAATTCGGTCAAGCCATTTTTGAGAATGGTGTTTATGGTATGCCCTGCAAACAAGGGAACTAAATCGGGAGAACCAATGACAACCATCTCTAAACTAATAATCAATAGTTCTATGGTTTTTTGCACCCGCAAGTCCTCCGCATAGGGCAAATCGTAAATACTTTCAATAGTTCTGCCTTCCATCTTTTGAAAAGCCTCACCTATTGCTTGTCCTATTGCATTTTGCACCGCCTCTTTGTTGTCGAGGTCGGGAAAATCATTGCCCAACATTCGCAAGGCAATGCCTGTTGTTCGAGTGCCTTCTTGAAATTGTCCCTGTCCTGATAGTTGTGCTATTTTGATTTTGAGTACATCTACTTTGTCGAAAATATTGGTAGTTTTTTCTAAGGCAATGTTCAGATAGGTGTCCGAATTGGCAAATTCTCCAATCAAAAAATAGTTTTCGCCTTTTTCTTTGTGCAGTGCGTAGGCAGTTTGATAGTCGGTTTGCCAGATTTCCTCACCCAAAATTTCTTCGGCAATGTCTAAGTATTTGAGGGCAGATTTGTAGGCTGCTGCTTCTTTGGCTTTTTTGGCAGCACGCAAATTTAGCTGGGCTACTTGTTGCTTTTCGGTTTCGTCTGAAATAAAAAAACGACCTGCATTAAAATAATTGGTAATGTCAAACAAAAATTCTTCTACGTATGCTTCTGTACTTTTTTCTTGCACCATTCGCCCAATTTTTAGCTGCGTTTGTTGGCGTAAGGTGTTGGTTATCATAGAGTAAGCTGCTTGCTCTACGTTGTCGTGCAAGAATTTAAAATATACATTGGCATCTATGGTTTCCTCACTTACGGCTTTCATATTGCCCCGAATTGGCAACACTACGCCTTCTTCTATTGCCTCTCGCAGTTCGTTGAGGGTGGTTATTTGGTCTTTGTTATTGATATAAGACAAAACTTTTAGCGGAAAATTATTGCCAATACAAGCCCCTAATTGCAGCACATTTTGCGTTTCGGGGTTAAATCTTTGTATTTTGTTTACCAATAATTCCACTACGTTATCCGTACTTTTGAGGTCTTGAATTTGCTCAAAATCCCACAACCAACCACGCTGTTCGGCATCGAAGTTTAGGAAATTTCTTTCATAGAGTTCACCCAAAAATTGATTGACAAAGAAAGGACTACCATTAGTTTTTTTGTAAATCAGGTCTGCCAAACTTTCTACTTCATCAGGCGTGGTGTGCAAAGTTTCTGCAACTAATTGATTGACAACCTCTTTGCTCAAAGGCGTAAGCACAATGTTTTGAATTGTCCCTCTCACTTTTTTGATGTCTTCCAGCATTAAAGCAAAAGGGTGCGAAGTATCAACCTCATTATCACGATAAGCACCAATGACGAGCAAGGCGTGGCTTTGGGCATCTGTCATCAGCAATTTGAGCAAATTCAAACTTGCCATATCTGCCCATTGCCAATCGTCAATAAACAAAATTAGGGGGTGTTCTGGTTTGCAAATATTGCGAATAAAAGTTTGAAAGACATTGTTAAACCTATTTTGTCTTTCAGAAGGGGCTAATTCTACCACTGCATTTTGCTTGCCAATGATAAACTCAAATTTTGGCAATACGTCTAACAGCACCTGTCCATTGTCGCCTACGGAAGCCAAAATTTCATTTTTCCAAATCTCCAATTTTTCTATGGGTTCTGCCAAAATTTGCGATGCCAAGTCATTAAAAGCCTGAATAATAGCATTGTAAGGCAAATCACGTTGAAACTGCTCAAATTTACCTTTGATAAAATAAGCATTTTTTTCGGTCATTGGTTTGTGAATTTCACTAACCAAAGACGTTTTGCCAATGCCCGACCTGCCCGAAACCAAGACCATTTCTTTATTGCCTTGCGTTGTTCGGTTAAAAATAGTCAATAATTGGTCTATTTCTGCCTGACGACCATACAATTTTTCGGGAATGTGAAAGATATTGTAAACATCTTGACTTGCTAATTTCTCTAAACTAATTGTCCGTTTGGTCTGCCACTGTTTGAGGCAATTTATCAAATCCATTTGCAAACCATAAGCCGATTGATAACGATTTTCTGCATTTTTTTCCATCAGCTTCGCCACCACATCAGACAAGGCTTTGGGTATATCTTTGCGAATTTCGTGAATTGGCTTTGCGTATTTTGCTATGTGGCAATGCACCAACTCCATTGCATCATCGGACACAAAAGGCAGTTGCCCCGTTAGCATTTCATAAAAAGTTACGCCCAAAGAATACAAATCACTGCGATAGTCGACAGACCTATTCATACGTCCTGTCTGTTCGGGCGACATATACGCCAAAGTTCCCTCCAAAATATAAAGGTTAGAGTGGCTTTGCAATTCACGTTTCACAGAAGTTGCTACTCCAAAATCAATTATTTTGATTTTGTTATCAGTCGTAACAATTACATTTTTTGGGTTAATGTCTTTGTGAATAATCCCAGCTTGGTGAATTTCTGCCAACACTTCGGCAAAACGAATAGCCAATTTGAGGAAAGCCGCCACGTCAAGCACCTGATTGGCTATGTATTGCTGAATGGTTACGCCGTCTATGTATTCCAGCACCAATACGTGCTTGTTCTGCACCTTTCGTTTGTTCAGCACTCGGCGTATGCCTTGCAAGTCGTGCTTGTTGGTGATGTCATATTCGCCATTGAATTGGGCAACCAAATTCATAGAGGGAAAATCCTCTTTCAGCACCTTGACAATTACGTTTTGCTTGTTGGTTTTCTCGTAGCCTTTGAAGACAATGCTGTCTTCACTCTGATAAAGTTCGTCTAAAAGGTCTATGTCCTGAAAAGTGAGCATGGAAAATGAAGTTAGTCTATAATGGTTAAGGTTTTATTTTTTCTACAGCATTACCCCAATCAACGTAACATCGTCGCGTTGTTCGGTGTTTTGGCGGAAGTAGTCCCAGTCGGAGAGCAGCACTTCTTTCTGTTGTTGCACATCTAAGGTACAGTTTTGAGAGATGAAAGTACGCAACCGCAACATACTGAACCTATCTCGTTTGGCATTTGCTTGGTCTGTTAGCCCATCTGTGCAGAGATAGACCATACTGCGAGGAGGCAAAATTAATACGTTGTCTTTGTACTGCCTTTCTATGTTTCGCAAAATGCCACCAATAGAATAACGGTTGCCCTGAACTTCTTGCAATTCTCCGTTTATGGCATAGTACAAAGGTCTTTTTGCACCTGCAAAAGTGATTTTAGTGGTTTGGTCTTCCAAAGTTTCAAAACTGCACAAACATACGTCCATACCATCTTTGTTTTCCGTTTCCTCTTGTTTGAGCAAGTTGGTAATGCCCTCGTGGAGTTGCATTAAGATAGTGGCGGGTGGAATGGTGTTTGCCTGATTGACAATTTGATTGAGCAAAGAGTTGCCCAACATACTCATAAATGCCCCTGGTACGCCATGCCCTGTGCAGTCTAAGACTGCCAAAAAACGCAAATTATCTACTTCTGTTGCCCAATAAAAATCTCCTGATACAATATCTTTGGGTTTGTAAACTACAAAATGTTGAGGAAATAACCTGCTCATTTCACTTTCCAAAGGCAGAATAGCAGCTTGAATATTCAAGGCATATCGCACACTGTCCGTAATTCTTGCGTTTTTCTCCGATAATTCTTCGTGTTTTTTGTTCAGTTCTTTGGTTCTTTCCTCTACTTTTTTCTCCAAATTGGTGTAAAGCGAAGAATTTTCTAAGGAAATTGCAATTTGCCCCGATAAAATGCTCAACAACAAGGTGTTTTGCTCGTCAAAAACATGAGTAGAAAGGTTATTTTCCAAATACAAAATTGCCTTCACTTGTCCCTGTATCACAATCGGAGAGCAATAAATAGATTTTGCTTGCTTGCCACCAATGTAACTGTCGTGTGAAAATCTGCGGTCTTTGGTGGCTTCGTCAAGCACCAAAGTTTCTTTTGTCCTTTCCACATACCGAATAATGGCAAGAGGCAAATCTGCTTTTTCTATGGGTGTGGCTTGCAATAACCGAATTTCTGTGCTGGCAATGTGTCCTTCTGCATTGACAACTAAGTGGTGGTGGTCGTCTTCTTGTATCAAAACTCCACGTTCTGCACCTGCATTTTCTATGAGAATGTCAATCATTTTGGAAAGCAAATGCTCGGTGCGAATTTCACCCGAAATGGCTTGGGTGGCTTTCATTACGCTGTTAAAATCTAAACTCGACAAGTGAGAACTACCTCTGTGCATGGTGCGTACTTGCGTAGCCAAGTGGCTGGTTTTCACGTGAGTTTGGTGCATTTTATTGGTTTTTCGGGCAATAAACGTAGGATAAGCCATTTCTAATTGCAAACATTTGCCCTCTGCACCCCAAATTTTGTAGGCTTGGTGGGCTTTTTGGTAATAGAGTTTTGCAATATCTGTCTTGTTGCGTGCTGCATAAAAACGGGCTGCTGCTTCGGTTATCAGGGCTTCGTGTTGCGGAATTTCATACTGTTGAGCAGCTTGCATAGCCTCATCAAACCAATCCATTGCCTCGCTATATTGATTTTGTACCCACGCCTTAACTGCCTGCACAGCCAAATGTGCAGCCTCAAAGTTGATTTTGCACACCGCAGCCTGCAAACCTATTTCTGCTATACTTTCTTCTACTATTTCCAAATAATTTGCTTTTTCTTCCTCCGTTGCGGTTGCATACAGAGCAGCTACCGACAAGGCAGCAGCCAAATGGAAATCTACTTTAAAAATTGGGTCTAAACCACCCAACGCAGCAATCAAAGGTTGGCGTTGCTGCACTTCTGCCATTGCCAAGCTATATTCCTCATAAATCAAATAAATGAGGGTTTTGTATCTTTTAAACAAGGCGTAAATAAGTGGAGCAGTTTGGGCAAAATTGTTTTCGGCTATGATTTTTTCGTGAAAATCACCAATCGCAAAGGTATAAGGTTGAGTGTCTGCCAAGGGATTTTGCAGCAATTTTACATAGCTTGCCGAACAAGACCCAATCCAATAAGAAGGTAAACTCAAAGGTTTGAGGAAAGTTAAGGATTTTTCCCACACTTCGCTTGCTTCTTGCAAGTCTAAAAGAACCGTAAAACGAGGACCAATGGCATAGCAATAGCAACAATACACCATATCGCCGTTTTCTAACCCTGCATAATAACCCTCCATTTCCACTTCGGCACTTCGCCTGATGTGATGGGCGTAGGCGGTGGAGTAGCCACCCAAAGCAGCCAATTTTGCTTTAATTCCTTTGTTTGGTAGCTTGTTTTGCTCAATTTTAAAGGCTAATTCGGCAAATTTATATGCCTCTGCATATTTTTTGAACCCGCCAGCCATGACCACCCCCCAAAAAGAGAAACCAAAAGCTACGTTTTCGGTCAAGCCATGTTGCAGCACCAACTTCACAATCCGCCCAGAAAACAAGGCTATCAAATCTGGAACTCCCATCACTACAATATCCAAACTTACGACCAACAATTCTAAAATTTTGCGAATGGCTTGGTCTTGCACTTCGGGCAACTCATAAATACTTTCTATGGTTCTGCCCTCCATAGCTTGAAAAACAGCCCCAATTACATCGCCTGTGGCTTTTTGCAGTCCTTCGGCATCTTCTAATTTTGGCATTTCCTCGCCCAACAAACCAATAGCTTCTATTGCAGTTCGCACACCGTCATGAAACAAACCTTGTGCAGAAAGTTGCATCATCTTGATTTGCAATACATTTACCTTGTCAAAAACAGTAGTTGCATTTTTCAGGGCTATTTGCAAATAGTCGTCTGCTTTGGCAAATTCGCCAATTAAAAAATGGTTTTCGCCTTTTTCTTTGTGCAAATTATAGGCTGTTTGGTAGTCTGTTTCCCAAACTTCCTCGCCCAAAATTTCGTGGGCTATGTCCAAATATTTTAAGGCAGATTTATAGGCTGCTGCTGCTTTGGCTTTTTTGGCAGCCCGCAAATTTAGCTGGGCTACTTGTTGCTTTTCGGTTTCGTCTGAAATAAAAAAACGACCTGCATTAAAATAATTGGTAATGTCAAACAAAAATTCTTCTACGTATGCTTCGGTGCTTTTTTCTTGCACCATTCGCCCAATTTTTAGCTGCGTTTGTTGGCGTAAGGTGTTGGTTATCATAGAGTAAGCTGCTTGCTCTACGTTGTCGTGCAAGAATTTAAAATACACATTGGCATCTATGGTTTCCTCACTTACGGCTTTCATATTGCCCCGAATTGGCAACACTACACCTTCTTCTATTGCCTCTCGCAATTCACCAAGTGTAGTAATTTGGTCTTTGTTGTTGATATAAGACAGCACTTTTAGCGGAAAATTATTGCCAATACAAGCCCCTAATTGCAAGACATTTTGGGTTTCGGGGTTCAATCTTTGTATTTTGTTTACCAACAATTCCACCACATTGTCCGTACTTTTGAGGTCTTGAATTTGCTCAAAATCCCACAACCAACAACGCTGTTCGGCATCGAAGTTTAGGAAATTTCTTTCGTAGAGTTCACCCAAAAATTGATTGACAAAGAAAGGACTACCATTAGTTTTTTTGTAAATCAGGTCTGCCAAACTTTCTACTTCATCAGGCGTGGTGTGCAAAGTTTCTGCAACTAATTGATTGACAACCTCTTGCCTAAGAGGTTGCAACGTAATTCGTTGCACTGCTCCTGTCTGTTTTTCTATTTCCTCCACCACCAAATTAAAGGGGTGCGAAGCCTCCACTTCATTGTCCCTGTATGCACTGATGACGAGCAAGGCATGGCTTTGGGCATCTGTCATCAGCAATTTGAGCAAATTCAAACTTGCCATATCTGCCCATTGCCAATCGTCAATAAACAAAATAATGGGGTGTTCTGGTTTGCAAATATCTCGAATAAAAGTTTGAAAGACATTGTTAAACCTATTTTGTCTTTCGGAAGGGGGCAAATCCAATACCGCAGGCTGTTTGCCTATAATTAACTCAAACTTTGGCAATACGTCT
Source organism: Cytophagales bacterium (assembly GCA_013299115.1). Lineage (GTDB taxonomy): Bacteria > Bacteroidota > Bacteroidia > Cytophagales > Thermoflexibacteraceae > JAAFKA01. The sequence continues at coordinate 39,423 of JAAFKA010000009.1, read as the reverse complement.
AACAGCACTTGTCCATTGTCGCCTACGGAAGCCAAAATTTCGTCTTTCCACACACTTAATTTTTCTATGGGTTCTGCCAAAATTTGCGATGCCAAGTCGTTAAAAGCCTGTATCACAGCACTGTAAGGCAAATCACGTTGAAACTGCTCAAACTTTCCTTTGATAAAATAGGCGTTGTTGGTAGTCATTGGCTTGTGAATTTCATTGACCAAAGACGTTTTGCCAATACCTGACCTGCCCGCCACTAAGACCATTTCTTTGCTTCCTCTGGTGGTTCTACCAAAAACTTCTAACAACTTATTGATTTCAGTTTGTCTGCCGTAGAGTTTTTCAGGAATGTGAAAGATGTTGAATACATCTTGCGTAGCCAATTTTTCTAAGCTAATTGTCCGTTTAGTTTGCCACTGTTTGAGGCAAGCAGCCAAATCCATTTGCAAACCATAAGCCGATTGATAACGATTTTCTGCATTTTTTTCCATCAGCTTTGCCACCACATCAGACAAGGCTTTGGGTATATCTTTGCGAATTTCGTGAATTGGTCGGGCATATTTGGCTATATGGCAATGCACCAATTCCATTGCATCATCAGACACAAAAGGCAACTGCCCCGTTAGCATTTCATAAAAAGTTACGCCCAACGAATACAAATCACTGCGATAATCCACCGACCTGTTCATACGTCCTGTTTGTTCTGGCGACATATACGCCAAAGTTCCTTCCAGAATATACAAATTAGATTGTGGTTGCAGTTCACGTTTGACCGAAGTTGCCACACCAAAATCAATAATTTTGATTTTGTTATCAGTCGTAACAATTACATTTTTTGGGTTAATATCTTTGTGAATAATACCAGCTTGGTGAATTTCTGCCAACACTTCGGCAAATCGAATAGCCAATTTGAGGAAAGCCGCCACATCAAGCACCTGATTGGCTATGTGTTCCTGAATGGTTACGCCGTCTATGTATTCCAGCACCAATACGTGCTTGTTCTGCACCTTTCGTTTGTTCAACACTCGGCGTATGCCTTGCAAGTCGTGCTTGTTGGTGATGTCATATTCGCCATTGAATTGGGCAACCAAATTCATCGAGGGAAAATCCTCTTTCAGCACCTTGACAATTACGTTTTGCTTGTTGGTTTTCTCGTAGCCTTTGAAGACAATGCTGTCTTCACTCTGATAGAGTTCGGCTAAAAGGTCTATGTCTTGAAAAGTGAGCATAAAAAATGAGGTTAGTAGTTTAGTATTTAACAAATATAAAAGAACTTTACGAAAATGACAAGACAAGTTTTAAAACTTGTGTGTTAATTTTTTTTGTACCTTTGTAGTTACAAAAAACCAATAATAAATAAAAAACCTTTGCAATTTATTTTATAATCCCAACAAATATTTCCCTATTTGGGTTGTTTGCTTATCTTTTTTTGCCTTTTTGGGATTTGGGCAACATAGAAAAATGGATAGTTTGGAAAAGACAATAAGGGAGGCAAATTATGAAAAATACAAAGCATTAGGCAATTATGTTTTTGAAGATACGGCAAATTTGTATCAATACAAACCTAAAAAATTTTCTTTGGCAACATTAGGAATGAAAATTAAATAAACTGCCTTTTTTAAGTCCTAACGGACTTAGAAAATAAATTTTAAGAAATAGAGGTTATTAAAATAATTTTACTAACTTAGCAAAATTTTTCGTTTTATGCAATCTTTTGAAACTATTTACCAAAACTCAACTCGTTTTTTAGCCTTAACCAGCCTTAAACCCAGTGAGTTTGACGATTTATTGCGTGCTTTCTCCCCCATTTGTGAAAAATACTTTGCATACCATGATGCTTTTGGTAATCCACGTAAATTCCAAAAATTTAATGAAGCTAAAAATAGTATCCTCTACGGCAGTACTGCCAAATTATTTTTTATTCTGGTGTATCTGAAAACCAATACGTTGCAAGAGGTTATTGGGACTATGTTTACACTCTCGCAAAGTAAAGTAAGCCAATGGCTTAAGGTCTTGTTGCCCTTGTTGCATAAAAGCCTGAAAAAAGTTGATTGTATGCCTGCCACCACTGCTGAGGAACTTTATTCAAGGTTGCTCAAAGTAGCCGAAGAAGAAAAAATTGTTCTCCATGAGGCCGTAGAAAGACCTATACCAAGACAAACAGACAAGGACAACCAGGAAACTGATGATTCAGGCAAGCAAAAAATGCATACTTGTAAAAATGAGTTAGTTGTAGATACCAAACGGGTTATTCATTTTATTAGTCCTACGGTGGAAGGGAAAGTTCATGATAAAACTCTTGATTGAGGCTTTCGAAACGCTAAGGATTGTACGAGAAAAGATAAGAATGAAGGGCGAAAGCATCAGAGATAGTGTAGCACAAATTGCAGCAGCACTACATAATTTACGTAACTATTCAAGAAATACTAAATTCGCAACATAATTTACCTTAATAACCTCTATTTTTGTAAAAAAAATTATGAAAAAATACTTCCAATCTCTGTTCCTTGTCGTGGCTCTTTGTCCCACGTTGTTTGCCCAGCAACCCGATTCTTTGCCAGCAAAGTCTCAAGAAAAAACCGAAAAAATAAAAATAGTAACCCAAGATTATAGCAATTCTAATGTAGAAATGGCTGATACTTTTCGAGCCGATGGAAAAATTTATGTGGTCGTAGCAGTAATTATGGTTATTTTAAGTGGTCTATTTGTTTACTTGTTTTTATTAGACAAAAAAATTGCAGCCCTCGAAAAAATGAAAGAGGAAAAAGAAAACTAAAAAAACAAAACTTTGCATTCAAAACAAATTACAACTGATTAGCCAACAATTTTTGTGGAATGAGAATAATGCAGGCTCATGATTTATCAAATGCTTTGCCCAAAAAGGGGCTTTGATAAATCAAAGACTACGTTTCCACAAAAATTGTTGGACAACCTTACAACTTAATTCCAATGGATTTCTTTTTTATAGAATTTGCTAAATTATACCGCAAATTTGAACAAGTTTTACTTCGCAATTTTCGGATTAATGACGATACATTGTTCGAAATTGTTTTTGTGGGTTTAGTGGCTTTGCTTGCCAGCAAGTCCATCAATTATGTGATACGGCGATTGGTAAACCGCAAAGGAAAACCTACTGAAAATGTAAAATTCTTTGATTTTTTGCAAGATTTGATTTCGTTTATTGCCACTGCGGTCTTTGTTTTGGTGGCTGCCAGCGAAATTCCTATCATTGCCAACAAATATTTGACAGGAATAGAAATTATTTTGGCTGCTTTTTTCTTGCACAAAGTTTTGGTATTTTACATTAATTCCAAATTAGATGCCTTAGAGGACAATAACGACAAAACAAAGTTTTCGTTTTTGCAAAATACCTTAGATTTGTTGGTGTTTTTGGTGGCGGGTTTTGCCGTTATTTTTTCTATTCCGCAATTAAGGTCTTTTGCTCTTACTTTGTTTGCCAGTGCAGGCTTGTTTGCTGCTTTCATTGGTTTGGCTTCGCAAAAGGCTTTTGCCAACTTAGTCAGTGGTATTTTTATTGTCATTTTCAAGCCTTTTCGCGTGGGTGATGTGATAGAAGTCGATGGCAACTTGGGTGAAGTGAAAGACATTACGCTGCGACATACGCGGATTTTGAACTACGAAAACCGCAGTGTGATTATTCCCAATGCCAATATTGATAGTTTGGTTATCAAAAATTCGTCTTTTCCTGAAAATAAAGTCTGCCGTTATGTGGAGGCTACTATCAGTTACGAATCGGACATTGAAACGGCTATGAAAATAATGGAAACCGCAGCCCTGAATCACCCTCTCTGCATAGACCAACGAACAGAGGAAGACAAAAGGCGTGGGCTACCACAAGTTCGTTTGCGGACTCTCAAATTATCGGATTATGGTGTTACGTTGCGTGCCAATGTGTGGGCAAAAAATGCTGATGATGCCTTTGATATGCACTGCGACCTGAACAAACTAATAAAAGAAAAATTTGAGCAAGTGGGCATAGAGATTCCGTATCCGCACCGCACTTTGATAGTGAAACAAGGAAAAAATATTTTGCTGGATAGCCAAACTAACTAATGAAACAAAATTTACAAAACCTTGGAGAAGAAGAGCTGAAAAACAAAATAGCCCAAAATTATTTTGGCGAATTTGACTGCACACAAATTGTGGGGAATGTGGATTTTTGTGTAAGTCCAAAAGCCCCCCAACCCCCCGAAGGGGGAGTTTTTGACGCATTTACTCCCCCTTTGGGGGGCAGGGGGGCTACTCCCCCTTTGGGGGCTGGGGGGCTACTCCCCCTTTGGGGGCTGGGGGGCTTAGTCTTCTTTGGGCAGAAGCCAAAAAAGGCGTATCAGACGTTTATAAATCTGTGGTGCAGTTGATTTTGACCATTGGCAAGGCGAGGACTTTTGACAAGGTGCTGCCTCCGCCCTTTTTTGGTGCTTTTGATGCCGAAAAAATTGCTTTTCTGCCTTACAATGCCATTCAGGAGGTTTTTTATCAAAATGATTTTAATTGGAATGTTGCCCCTTCTAACCATGAAACCAAAGAATTTAAGCAAGTTTATGACAAGGTAAAAACTACGATTGAGAACGAAACTTTGCTGTTTTACTACCAAAAAGACGACTCAGAATTGCGTGAATTTATCAAAACTAATTTTGTGGTTGGTAAGTTTGGTTTGACTAAAACCCGCATTGACAAAAATAATTTTATTACGATTTATAACAAATGGTTGGCTGCTGTCAAGCCCACCATAGCTGTTAATTGGGAAGTGGCTCGCAGCGTGGGTATTATCGATGGGGACTTTTTTTTGGCAGATTTGTTGGCTGCTGACAATGAAACCTTGCGGGAAAAATTGTATGTTGTGTTGCGAAAGAATCACTATGAATTGGATAGAACAGTGAATGAAATAGGTTTGTTCAATTCCAGCAAAACAAGTTTTACAGATAAGCAAGTTGCTCATACGCAATTTTGGAACAGATACGAAAGACCACCACAAGAGCAATATTGGGAGTATATCATCAATCGCAGAGATTTGTTAGTTCCGCAAGACGTAAGGGAAAGAAAAGGTAGTTTTTTTACGCCACAAATTTGGGTGGAGTTGTCGCAAGAATATTTGGCAAAAGTGCTGGGCGAAGATTGGCAGGACGAATATTACATCTGGGATTGTGCAGCAGGCACAGGCAATTTATTGGCAGGACTAACAAACAAGTACAATATTTGGGCTTCTACGCTGGACAGGCAAGACGTGGACGTGATGAAAGACAGAATACAAAATGGAACAAATTTATTAGAAAGCCATGTTTTTCAATTTGATTTTTTGAATGATGATTTCAAAAAACTGCCAAAAAGTTTGCAAGAAATTATCAACAGCCCCGAAAAAAGGAAAAAGTTAGTGGTCTATATCAATCCGCCTTATGCAGAACATGGCAACAGAACAACCATTGGAGCCACAGGCAAACACAAATCCAAAGTAGCCACTACGAGCAAGGTCTATGATAGTTTTAACCCAATAGTAGGTACTGCCACTCGTGAACTATTTGCACAATTTTTCTTGCGTGTGTATAAAGAAATGCCTGATGTAAGATTAGCCTCTTTTTGTACCGTAAAATTTGTTAATTCTCAAAATTTTTCAAAATTTCGCCAATATTTTAAAGCAAAATATGAAAAAGGATTTATGTGTAAGGCTAATAGTTTTGATAATGTAAAAGGGCAATTCCCTATTAGTTTTTTAATTTGGGATTTATCTGCTAAAAACGAAATTGTAAAGATAGATGTAGATATGATAGAGGAAACTCCTGTTTCTAAAACTAAGCCTTTGCAAAAATCCTTTTATGCTATGGAAAAAATCAATTCCATTAGTAATTGGTTGCGTAAGTTTTATGACAAAAAAGGAGAAAAAATAGGTTATATTATCCTACCTGGTGTTGATATGCAGCAACAGGGTGGTGTGTATTTTACTTCCGAACCTACAGAAAGTGATATAAAGCAGCACAAAACAGCCTTAATTACAAAAAATAATGTGATACCAATGGCTATTTATTTGGCTGTTCGCCATGCTGTTAAACACACTTGGTTGAATAATCAAGACCAATTTTTATATCCACACGATGCTTGGCAGCAAGACGTTGAATTTCAAAATAACTGTTTAGCTTTTAGTCTGTTTTATGGCAAAAATATGATAAGTGCAGCCCACACTATCAACCATTGGCTACCTTTTACGGAATATGAAATCAATGCAAAAGAAAAATTTGCAAGTAATTTCATGTCCCAATTCATGGCAGGTAAACTAAAATATGATAACAAAGAGGCTTTATTTGAAGCAACTATGTCTTTACCACAAGCCCCTTTAATTTTTTCAGATGAAGCCCAAACTGTTTTTGCAACAGGAAAATTATTGTGGATTTATTATCACAAACAACCAAATTGTAATTCTAATGCTTCTTTTTATGACATAAAAGTCTATTTTCAAGGTCGCAACGCAGCAGGCAAAATGAACAACAAAAGCACTGACGAAACTTACAATGAATTGATAGGCAATTTGCGTGAGGCTTTGCAAGTTTTGGGAGAAAAAATAGCCGAAAAAGTGTATGAACATGGGTTTTTGAAAAGGTAGTGATGTGTGGTTTCTACTAATATCAAAACTATAGTCGAACCCCAAAATTATAACTATACTTTCTGAGCTGGAACACCAAAAACTGTTTCGCCTGCCTTAATAGACTGCACGACCACCGAGCCTGCCCCAATCTTTGCTTTTTTGCCTATTTTTAGCCCTGACACTATCACTGCACCAGCCCCTATGAAAACACCTTCTTCTACGGTAACTTCTGCTCCGACCAAAACCCCTGCCCCTATTTCTACAAAATCTGCTATTTTTGCTCCATAATCCAGAGTAGCTCCTGCATGAACCAGACAATGATTGCCGACCTGTACTTCAGTTAGCAGTTTGGCATCTGCTCCTATGAGGTTTCCATGACCTAATGAGGCACTATTTTCTATAAAAGCTCTGCGATGAATAGCATTGATAGGCACTATTTTGTATTGTTCCTTGAGCATATCTACAGTAAATTTTCTTTCTTTGCTATCGTCTATTACTACACAAGCTTCACAGCCTTTGCCTAAGAGTTTCAAAAAATCTTCGTTTTCTGTATCTCCAAAGACTACTAAGTGGCGAATCTCTTGATTGTGTAAGCTCTTGTCATCATCGAGAAAGCCATAAACTACTACTTCATTACTATTAAAAATATCTAAGGCTATTTTGCCTAAGTTTTTTGCTCCAAAGATAAGTACAGGATTTTCCATTGTTATTTTATTTTTGTTACTCTTTTATTTTTTGTTACTCTTTTATTTTTGTTACTCTTTTATTTTTGTTACTCTTTTATTTTTGTTATGCTTAGTTTTGCTCTTTAATTTATTTTACCAACCATAATTATGCAAAATTACCAAAGAGGTTTACTATTTTAAAAACAAAAAAGGATAACCAAAATAAATTGATTATCCTTTTGAGCCCCCGGACGGAATCGAACCGACGACCTACTGATTACAAGTCAGTTGCTCTACCTGCTGAGCTACAGAGGCTTACTTCCTATTTCAAACAAATCTTTTAAGTTGTTAAAACCGTTTTAGTTCTGCTCCCCTTGTGATTTGCGTTACAAAAGTGAGGCTTTAAATTTATTTTTCCAAATTTTGCAATCACTTTTTTTCATTTTTTTCTACTTTTTTTTCAGTTGCTCTTTCAACCTTTCTATTTCTGCGTTCAGATTATCGTTAATAGGTTGATTGTCAAGGCTTTTACCACTTTCTAAATTAGGTGGTGTTTGCAACTGCGATTTGAGGAGGTCAAGCTTAGAATTGACTTGGGGAGAAAAATTGCCACCCAAAATTTTGTCTATCTCTGCATCTAAGGAATTTTGCGAGCCTAATACCGAGTTGTAAGACTCTGCCAATGCCTCTTGTTGGTCAACTTTTTCTTTCAGTCTGTTCATCAAATTGACTGTGCCGTTGATGTCCATACCTGCCATTTGCTCATTCAGTTTGCGAGTAGCTTCGCTTACCTTTGCCCTTGCTTTCAAGGCACGCAGCTCTTGTTCCCAATTTTCTATTTGGTTGCGGAGTTGCGAAGCATTGGTTTCCAATTTTTGCACCATTGCCTCATAATTTGCAAGATTTTTGGAGTTTTGCTGTACCCTTAGCTCTATTTCCTCTTTTCGGCTCAGGGCTTGGGCAGCCAAAAAGTCGGCTTGTTTGCTGTCTATTTCGCCTGTTTGGGCTTTTTGGAGGAGCAAAATAGCCTTTCTTTCATAGTCGTTGCCTACGGAAAGTTGCTGCTGAATTTCTCTTTTAGACCGAATATGTGAGGCTTTGACCTCCGCCAAACTTTTAAGGCTTTCGGCTAAGGCTGTTTTGAGTTCTCTGATTTGTTGCTCGATGAGCAAAATAGGGTCTTCGGCTTTCTCTATTTTTTTGGAGGCTGCGGCTTTGCCTAAGTTAAAAATCCGTTTGAGTATATCTAACATGGGTACGAAATGGCTGAAATTGATTACTCACAGGCTAAAGCCTATGTTACAACAGATATGCACAGGCTAAAGCCTATGCTACAATTACTTACCAAATTTTACTTCCAAGACGTTATATGCCTTGTTTATTTTTTGCGACAATTCTAAGGCAGTTTTATAACGCACAGGGTCGTTGTGAAACTTGTCGGGGTGATATTTTTTTATCATTGCCTTGTAAGCCACCTTAATTTCCTCAAAACTTGCCCCTGCTTTTACCTCCAATGTTTTGTAAGCCTCCAATTCTTCGGCAGTAAACTGCGGTTTGGGTGGCTGTTGGTTGGGTTGGTAGTGCGTAGAGTTATGGGGCGTATATTGAGAATTTTGGGCTTGCTCCTCGTCTTCTTTCATTTTTTTGAGGTAATCTGCATAAATTTCATCTACGGTCTTATCTCCCACTTTTATCTCGTCTTTGTGGAGGGCATCGCCTATATTGGCTTTTAAAATATTGAAGATACGGTCAAACATAGATAATTTTGAATTTTGAATGTTTAATTTGGAGTTTTGAATTTTTTTAATGCCATTGGTTGTGTCCTCACAAGCAACTAAATTTTATTGTTTGTAAGTTTGATAACGACAAAACTATTTAGTATTTTGTCATTTTGAGCGTAGTGAAGAATCTGCCAGATTCTTCACTACGCTCAAAATGACAAAACGAAAATACAAATTTGAAATGTCGTTATCAAAGTACACAAACAATTGCAAATAAAACAATCTTTTTGTTTGTTACGAAAATGCTGCTTAAAAGTTACTTATTCGCAGTGTAAATACAAAATTACAAAATTTTGCTATAAAAAATTGTATTTTATCTGTATTTCATTGGAATTTTTTTTGTAGATTTATAGCAAAGCATTACAAAAGAGGCTATAGTCGAAGGCAAGCAACTGATATTGTAAGCCATAGCCAGCAAGGAAAATCAAGATTTGCCAAATGAGGAACTGCCACCAGTTTAGACAAATGTAACAAACTTATTGCCAAATTTCCCATGCTTTTTCGGCTTGTAAATATAGCATTTCCAATCCATTTTTTACAGTAGCTCCTTGCTGGGCTGCTTGCTGCATAAACAGAGTTTGTTCAGGATTATAGACCAAATCAAAAGCAAAATGTTGGGGCGTAAATTGGCAGTAGGGTAGGAGAGGGGCAGTAGCAAGGTTAGGGTACATACCCAAAGGCGTGGTGTTGATAACCAAATGATGTGAAGACATCAAATTGCTAACTTCTTCATAACCAATACTTTCTGTTGTATTTTTTTGAGAAACAACTTGGTAGTCTATCTGCAAAGTATTGAGGGCAGCTTTTACAGCTTGGGCAGCGCCGCCATTGCCCAATATGAAGGCACGCAAAGAGGGTAGGGGAGATGTTTGTTGCAATGGCTGTGTTTGTTGAGGTTGCAGTTGTGTTTGAGGTTGCTCACAACCGAAATCTGCAAACGAATTGCTTGCTCTTAACATTTTTTCCAAAGATAATTTAAAGCCATAATAGTCTGAATTATAGCCTTTTAGCTTGCCATTTGCAAGCACTTTAATCACATTGACAGCACCAATTTGGGCAGCTACGGGGTCTAACTCATCTAAATAAGCCAACACATTTTGTTTGTGTGGAATGGTTACGTTTAGCCCACAAAGTCCTTGTGTATTGCCCACAAGAGCAGGCAAATCTTTGAGGTCAGGCAATTCAAACAGTTGGTATTGACAGTTAGCAATTCCTTCTTTTGCAAATTTTTCGCTAAAATAGCGTTGCGAAAAAGAATGAGTAAGTGGGAAACCAATTAAGCCGTAAGTTTTCATTTCTTTTAATGTTGAATTTTTAGTTTTTTGTTTTGAAGTTACGCCATTGCCGGTGTCCGCATAGGCAATTTTTATTGTTTGTGAGGACACAAGCAACAAAATTCAAAATTATTTTTCCAATTTATTCACAAACTCTATTAACTTGCAAAAAATCTAAACCTATCTTGTAAAATATGGCAAATTTTTCGACTACATCACAACCAATGGGCAGTGAAAACTCGCAACAGAGTTATGCACCCGCCTTAATTTCGCTGATGATTCTCTTTTTTATGATGGGATTCATCACTTGTTTGAACGACAATTTAACGCCGTTTTTCAAAAATGCTTTTGCCTTAGATTATGCAGCAGCAGCCCGAATCCAATTTTTCTTTTTTTCGGCTTACTTGCTCTTGTCTGTTCCCGCAGGGCGTATTATTCATTACACCAGCTACAAAACTTGTATGATTATTGGTTTTGCAGTTGCCAGCGTGGGTTGTTTGCTCTTTTTGCCTGCCGCCCAATCTCATTCTTATCCTTTGTTTTTGTTTGCTATTTTTATCTTGGCTTGTGGTATTACACTGTTGCAAGTGGCTGCCAATCCTTACATTTCCATTTTGGGCAAGCCTGAAACTGCTTCCAGCCGTTTGACCTTGACGCAGGCTTTCAATTCCTTAGCCACTTTCATTGCCCCACTTTTTGGTACGGAAATCATATTGAGTAAGATGATAAAGCCCGTAGAGGGTGTACCTTTGACTACCGAACAGTTGGAAATGAACCTCCAAGCCGTACAAACACCCTATATTGGGTTGGCAATAGCCCTGATGTCTATTGCAGGGATTGTAGCTGTGTTGAAACTACCCATTATCAAACCGCAGGACAACCCCAACCAACAACAAGCACCTAAAAGTTTGTTTGCCCATTCGCATTTAGTTTTTGGAATTGTGGCAATTTTTTGCTACGTGGGAGCAGAGGTTACGATTGGCAATTTTTTGATTAACTACATTGGCGAGCCTTACATTATGGATTTGTCTGAATATCAGGCTGGTAACTATTTGGCTTACTATTGGGGCGGAGCTATGATTGGCAGGTTTGCAGGAGCTTTAGCACTCAAAGAATTAGCACCACATAAAGTATTGGCTTTCAATGCGTTGGTGGCTGTGGTCTTGATTATAATTTCTATTTTGGTGGCAGGCGAATTGGGTATGTGGACAATGCTTGCCGTTGGTTTGTTCAATTCTATTATGTTTCCAACTATTTTTACCTTGGCTATCAAAAATTTGGGTAGCCTTACCAACAGAGGAACAGAGTTTTTGAGTATGGCTATTTTTGGTGGTGCGGTTGTGCCTTTGGTGCAAGGTTTATTGGCAGATGCCGTAGGTTTGCAATACGCCTTTTTGTTACCTGCTGCTTGCTATGTGTATATTGCGTGGTTTGGCTGGAAGGGTTATGAGGCAAAGTAGTATTAAAAACTTATAAGGTTTAAAAAACCTTATAAGTTTTGTGTTTTTATATAGCAAAATTACTTCTGCAAATACTTCACCTTTTCTTGGTAAATTTTGTAGGGTGTGATAACAGTCAAGATATAAACACCCGTTGGATAGTTGCCTTCCAAATTGTACTGTCCTTTGTAGGTCTGTTTGTCTTGGTAAATTATTTTACCCAACATATCAGTCAAGGTAAACAGCACTTCCTCACCCAATTCTACAGGAACTTTTACAGTCAAGCTATTGCCCTGCACAGGGTTTGGATAGACTGCTATGCCACCTATTGCGTTGCTGAAATTGACTGCTTCTATTTTAGAATAGAACTTTTTGCCGTCTAAGTCCTCTTGTAACAAACGGTAGTAGTTTGTACCTGCTTGGGGTTTGGTATCTATAAATTGGTAATTGACTAATCTGTTTGAGTTTCCTGCCCCTTGTTTTATGCCTATGTCTTGAAAATCAATGCCGTTGGCACTTCTTTGTATGATAAATTGCTTGTTATCTCTTTCGGAGGAAGTTATCCAAGTCAATTCGGCTACATCACCTTTTGCTACAGCTTCAAAAGAAACCAAAGTTACAGGCAAAATTACAAAGCCACCCATAGGCACAAAGTCGGTAAATGAAGTAAAACCACTTCGTTTATAGGCACTTGTGAAAGAACTACCTCCAAAGTTCCACGTATTAGGATAAGTTCCTTTGGCAATGGTAATAGGCTGCACCGTACAAACAGTTGCACAAGTAAATCCGATAGGAAACAACTCCATGTTATACAAGGCTGTGCCGCCCAAAGCTGCATTGGGGTTTAGTGTCCAATAACCACCTGAACAAGGTTGGTAGTTACAATTTCCATTAGATAGTGTACCTCCTGCATCTAATGTCGTAAAGAAACCGTCTATTTGCGTAACGGCAGCCCCCAAACCTGCTGTAATTTCCAAACGTGCTAATTCATAATTGGTAATATCACCCACTGGGTAATCATAGACTCTGGACGTATTTGCTATGGCACGTCTTAAAATTAGCCTGTCATTATTGAAAGGTATGGTAGCAATATAACTATTGGTGTTATAGGCTACTATACTTGCTGCTGCATTGTTGGTTACATTTACATAACGGAAACCACTAGCCCCATTTCGTTGAAACTTGCCCCTTGTCAAAGTCAATACATTGATAACAGTGAAGTCGTGATTCAATAAAATGAAGTTTGTAGCACTTTGATTCAGCGTAGCATTGTAAAACTGACAAGCTGTAGCTGCTGCATTGTTTGTAAACACTTGGTTTACAGCACCATTATTGGTTAAATTTCCACCATTGAAAGTAACTGTGCTATTGTTCGCCGTAAAAGTACCATTTACATCATTGGTAAAATTTGCACCCACAGTTATTTGTTTTGAATTTCCATCTACTGTTCCTCTGGTAATGGTAAAATTCCGCAAAATATCGATGTCTGTATCAAAACGCAGAACAGTGCCATTAGTTGCTTTGTTTACAATGACGTTTGCAAAACGGTTTGCCCCTGTCCAATTACCAGTTACTAATTGTGGGTTGCGAGTGTCTGTAACAAAACTAACAGAAGAAGAAGGGTCAAAAATAGTTGTGCCATCGTTGTTAAAATTTCCACAGACATCTAAGTTTCTGTTTGGAAACATGGTCAGCGATGCCCCTGCGTCGAGTTGTATATTTCTTGCTGTTGCTCCTGTGTTATTAATGACAGGATAGAATCTGCCAAAAGGCACTACGGGTATTAGTACATCATCACCACAAAGCGGCGCATTGCAAGTACCCCAATTATCTCCATTAAACCAATCATTGGTAATGCCTCTCCAAACAAAACTTTCGCCTGTTGGGTAGCCTACTGGGGTTGCACATTCATAGAATACAATGTCGTCTATGGTCATGTCATTACCAGAGGCAAAAGCACCAATGTTTCTGATGGCTATGCTTACTGAATTTTTTGACCCACTGTTCCACTGTACGGAGTATCTTGCCCAACTACACAATTCAGGAGCAGGGTTATCTATGGCTGTACCCACTTGTACGCAGTTAAAGATAGTGGCAAATTGCAAAGGACTTGCACTATTCAGATTGATGGCATTGAAACTTAAAATATAGTCTTTCCCTGGTGTTACGGTTACATTTTGCTGCCAAAGATTGATAGAAGACCCTACAGCACCATTGGCAGTGAGCATATACCCACCCGAACCACCTACTACACGAGAGCCATGAATGTATCGGTAGCTTCTGGCGGTTTGATTAGTAGAAAAATAAGCATCTGTTACATTCCAAGCTGGTGTTACGGTCATGGCTGTTGCACTTGTAACAGAGGCAATAACTCTTTCATTAGAATAGGCAAAATTATAGCTACCCGAAGCAGAAGCCCCTGTCATTGTGAATAAGTTTGTTGGGTCTGTGCTAATTGTGCTTGCATCTGTAAAACCTGTAACTCTTCTTGTTTGGGTAGTACCTGCAACAGTTATAGTCAAGTAAGAACCAACTAATCCTGCATCAAAGGCGAAAGTACCACCTGCTCTTGTGATAGTAAAGAAGTTAGCATTAATCGTTAATGTACCATAATCACGTTGTATGGTATATTCATTGGTTAGCACACTGCCTACTAATCCTCCCATAGAAGTAAAGTTTGTGCCTGTACCTGTAACAGCCGTAGAACCATTAGTAACAGCATTGATATCACCTGTACGAGTGGTAACAACATTTAAGCCTCTATCTGTTCTCAGGTCGCAGAAGTTGGTGTGGTGATTTCGCGGATTAAAGCTGACTGCGTAAGTAGTTTCTGGGAACATAGAGCAAGTTTCACGACCACCACTGCTGCAATTAATTACAGATAGGGCTTGTGTACCTGCTGCGGGCTGTCCGTATTGGGTAGCAAATGATAAACCTGTATCTACGTGAGGTCTTGGTGCTGTAACAGGCAATGTACCTGCATAAGTGCCACTTGTTGCCGAAAAATTGCCATTGGTTAGCAAATCTGTAGTTACGGCACAGTTTACCAATACAGCCACAGCATCTGAGAAAGAAGACCCACATGAGGAGGTTAAAATACAAAATACATAGTACGTATTTGTTGTATTGGTCATTGGTGGTGCAGGTGCATAAGTAGAAGTTGTTGCCCCTGCAATATTATAGACCGTTGGTGAGCCTAAAATGCGGTATGCCCACTGATAACTTGTCGGTGTTGGACTTGGTGCCCCACCCGCAAAATTGGTAATACTCAATGTGGCACCTGTTCCTGCTATGTTTACGACTTGGGGCAGTGTGGGCGATGTTCGGTAACCATTGATAGCAATATCTGCTCCATTGTCTGCTGATACAAATCCTCCTTGTCCACCACTTTCTCTTGTTACTACACGCATACGAAAAGCTGCTCCTTGTGTATTGGCAGGAAT
Organism: Cytophagales bacterium; assembly: GCA_013299115.1. Taxonomy (GTDB): domain Bacteria; phylum Bacteroidota; class Bacteroidia; order Cytophagales; family Thermoflexibacteraceae; genus JAAFKA01. Next base: position 24,238 of record JAAFKA010000009.1, on the reverse strand, counting down.
GGCACAAGTTACAGTACCACTTATGGCTGTTGTGGTTAAAGTACCAATAATGGTAGGGGTAGCAAAACTTCCTGTTGCATTAGACAACTGCACCTGTATCGTATTATTCGGATTAAAATGTGTGTCCACACCATCCGAAGGTGGCAAAGAAAAAGGCACATTGAAAGGAGCTGACGGGGCTGTCAAGGAAGTACAATAACCAGTGGCAACTGTACCAATGATAGGCGTAGTGATTGGGTTAATGAGTAGATTAGACATCACAACATTTCCAACTCCACTATTAAACACAAATTTAAAATCTGTTGGGGTTACGCCTGTATTGGTTATTGGTATCTCATCTGCACCCAGTGCATTGCCCCGCCAAACGTCCATAGTGCCTGCACCAACGGTAGATGTGCCATTGGTAAAAGGTGTTTTATAGGTAATAGTAGCTCCTGTAGGATTGATAAACCAGGTATAGCCTGAATTAGCTACCACGCCTACATTGGTAGCTCCTGCGGTGAGGGACATAGAATTACCAGTTTCAAAGTTTACTGTTAAAGCAGCAGTGGTATTGGCAGCAGTAGGCACGTTGGCATTGTCTGCAAAATCTCCTCCGTTGCCCACACTGATAGTAGCTATACCTGTTGCCGCAGCATTTGCATTAGTTCCCAGTGTAAACTGTACCATAATAGCTTGTGCAGTTACTGGGGGTGTATTCGTTTGAATGTCTGTATGACGAACCGTATATAAAGCACCTGCTGCCCTTGTAAAGGTTATTGTATTCGTTGTATTATTAACAGCAGAATTTCCTACATCATTAGACACACTTGTCGCATTCATTCGCCAACAAGGAAGTCTTGTGGTATTAAAACCCATAAAGTAAGGCGGAACAATACCTGTTGCATTGACTAATTTACCTGCTTGCTCTATTCTAATATCCCCTGTTACAAAAAGTTGCTGTACATTATTGGTATAAGCACCGCGCACCCGCATGATAGGCAAGGTGTAGGTAGTCATTGTGCCGCCAATTGTGCCTGTTCCTTGGAAAGTATAGTTACAGTTGATGCCAGCTACAAAAGAAGAAGTAGAATTAAGGGTAAAATTATTGCCAAAGAAAAACTCCTCGTTGCCTGAGTTAGTCCAATTTCCGTCAATAGTTATTGCCCCTGTAAAGGTTTTATCTCCATTGGCATTGGTAAAATTAACCGTTGCACCCACAGGAATAGTTGTTGCACCTGCTACGGTTAGGGTAGTTTGTCCAATAGTGCTACTACCTACACTCAAAGCTAAAGTGCCTGCAATATTGACAATTCCAACAGCACCGCCGTCTATACTCCCTGCATTTAAGGCTACGTTTTGCAAGGAAGTTGTCCCCACTGCGTTACCATCTAAAAAGTTTCCATCTATATTGGTGCTGCCTAATACAGTAAGATTATTGGCAGCTACTTGAAACGAGGTTAAATTAGCAATAACCAAATTTTCTGCCACATTGCAGTTAGCTACAAGAGTTTTGATAGAACTGCCGCCCCCCGTTATTGTCAAGTTTCTATAAGTTGTTGCTAAATTAGGTGGTGCAGGTACATTGTAATTATTTGTGCCATTAAACTCCACTGTACTCCCTGCTGTGGTAATGTGTGTATTGGTGGTAACAGTTGGGAAAGTTGCACTTGCCAAACCCAACGTACCGCCACCTGCAAGTGTAGTAAATGTATGTCCTGTGGTAGTTCCTAAATTTAGTCTGCCTCCTGCATTGATTGTTACAGAAGGAGAAGTTGCTCCATTGGTAAGTATATTGACCGTATGTCCATTTAAAATAACTCGAGAAGTTACCGAACAAAATAGCGGTGCTACATAAGTAAGACCTGTGGGGTCTGCTGTCCAGTTGGCATTATTGCTCCAATCACAACCACCTGAGCAGTTTGTATTAAAAGAATAAATAGTAGGTGTGACAACACTTGAATTTTTATAACCAACATTGATAAAAGCACTACCACCAGTGGTACTGTGTATAAAAGTTACTTTTGTTCCACTTAATACGGGGGTGCCTACAATAGGTACAGGACCATAGTTACTTACTTGGTCTGACCTCGCAATAAACATATAATCATTTGGATTAGTAGAAGGCAGACAAGTGAAACCTGCTGCTGCGAAATCAAAGGTAATGGCGTAACTGTGAGTCCCTGTGGATTGTATCCAATAATCACGACTTAAATTATGGGTATAGGTTGGCGACAACCCAGTCATAAAATTAGTGGTAGCTGCTATGCCTGTGTTATTATGCCCAATGAAAGTACACTTAGGCGTACCTGCTGTGGTTAGTGTACCTGTTTGCTCTGTTAGATTAACTGCTCCATTAGGTGTGCTACTATTGCTTTGTTTTTCACCTGTATTTAAGCCCATAATGCCAATTACATCATAATTGAAACCTGTTGCCCCCGAAGTGTTTGGGTGTTCATAATAATCATTTGCTCCCAGATTTCTCCCAAACTTAGCTCCTAAGTGGTTTTCTACTACCAATCGTTGGGCTGCATTCAGGGCTACTGTATTGAAAATAATAGCATCACCTATATCGCCATTAAAAAAACCATCTGCTGCATTTATACGTCCAAATTGAGGATTATTTGCAAATACTACGGCTGTATTATTACCTGTGGCTGTGCGTATTTGTACGGCATCTCTAAATGCGGTAAGTCTTCTGTTGCCCGCATTCAAATCTCCTATCACACTTAGCACACTTGGGGCAGAAGCATTGAGGGTATATCCACCAAGAGCTGGGTTATTAGCCCAAAATTCTACTGTATTATCTGCACCAGCTGGTGGTACATTACCTGCTCCGCCCCCGTCATTAAAAAAACGAAACACATTGGTATTACCAGGAGCAGAGTCAAACAATCCCTTGGGGTTGGTTTGAGAGGCATTGCTATTGGTTACAGCAAAAAAGGAAATAGGCAACGCATTGGCAGAGTGTAAACCTGCACCCGAAGCACGAATAAAATCATCTATGCCATCAAACCGCAAAATAGGTCTGCCATTGATGATGTTGGTATTATAAACAGGTTGGTTGCCTGCAGCAGCTTGGGCAAAGTTATTGCCATTGCCTGACTGGTCTGCCCATGCACTTACGCCTACTGCATTGGTGCCTGGCGTTACACCCAAATCACTACGGAGCCACAAAGCTACGCGAGGCTGTCCGCCTGCACCTGTGGGGTTGCCTACACCACCCGGACCAGTCTGGGCAAGAGTAGGTACTGCCGCACCTAACAAAAGGGCAAAAGAACAAGTAAATAGCTTACTTGTTCTAAATTTTGTAAGAGATTTTATCATTTTGTAGATATTTTATAATTGCTATGAATAAACACCAAAAATTAATACTAACTAACCTCAAATTTAGTTTTTTTATAGAAAAAAGCAACTAAGTTTATGCTATATTTTAGCTTAAACGCAATAATTCGTATAAAAGTTGATAGTAAAGTTAAATAATTTTTCAAAAATCAATATCTAAACCTAATAGGTTTTTGAGTTCTGCAAATACAGGGTATTTTTCCATTAATTTTCGAGCCTTGTCTTGGTTGGTAAATACCTTTTTTGGGGTTTCGGTGTTGGCAGTGGCTTTGGTGGTCGTGAACATAATTTGGCTATTTTGCAAAGTAGCCCGCAAGTGCAGAGTTAAAGCCTCGCGTATTTCTTTGATACCAGGTTCTTCTATGGTCGAATTAGCCAAAGGTAGTTCTATGTTTGTACCTTTGATATTGATAGGGTAGGAGGTAAGACTTGTATAGGCTCGCAATTTGCCATCTGCCTTTATTTTTTCTGCAAATAGTAGCCACTGTGCCTTTAATTCCTCCTCCTGAATAGGTTTATTCAACAAAATAGTAGGTTCTTTGACCATGTTTTGCTGTTCTGTTTCAGGCTTAGCACTTTGGGGTTGAGGTGTTGAAGTGGGTGTAATTTTGGGCGTACTTTTCAGTGTAGGCTCATTATCAAGCACTTGTGGATTAGGTACAGTTTGATTAACAGGTGGCAAAACCTGCGAATTGGTAGCTTGCTTTTTTAGTTCAGATTTTTTTTTTAAGTCCTCCATCAGAGCAGGTAAATCTAAGGCTCGGTGGAGGTAAGCCAATTTCATTAGCGTAACCTCTACGTGCAGTTTGGATTGTTTGCTACTTTTGTAGTTCAGGTCGGCTTGGTTGGCAATGTTTACAGCTGACAATAAGAAAGAAACAGAGGATTTTTGGGCTTGCTCTGCATATTTTTTTTGTATATTTTCTGAAACCTCCAATAAAATAACCGTAGCGGGGTCTTTGCAGACCAACAAATTGCGAAAATGCTCACACAAACCGACAACAAAATTATGTCCATCGAAACCATGACGCAAAATTTCATCGAATAAAAGCCAAGCCTGCGGTAAATTTTCGGTCAAAAAAGCATCAGTCATTTTAAAATAATAGTCATAGTCGAGGATATGCAGGTTTTCTATGGTCTTTTTATACGAAATAGTTTTGCCCGAAAATGTAACAATCAAGTCGAACATAGACAAGGCATCTCGCAAACCACCATCAGCTTTTTGGGCTATGAGTCGCAGGGCTTCGTCTTCTGCCTCTATGCTTTCTTTTTTGGCAATACTTGCCAAATGGTTTGCCATGTCCGTGATTTTTATCCGATTGAAGTCAAAAATTTGGCAACGGGAAAGAATAGTAGGCAAAATTTTGTGTTTTTCGGTAGTAGCCAAAATAAAAATGGCATAACTTGGCGGTTCTTCCAATGTTTTGAGAAAAGCATTGAAAGCAGCCGTAGATAACATGTGTACTTCGTCTATGATATACACCTTGCGTTTGCCCATCTGCGGAGGAATCCGCACCTGTTCTATCAAATTGCGTATGTCTTCTACGGAGTTGTTGGAGGCAGCATCTAATTCGCTGATGTTGTAAGACGCATTTCGTTTGAAGGCAACGCAAGAGTCGCACTGGTCGCAAGCCTCGCCTTCTGCGGTGAGTTGTTGGCAGTTGATAGTTTTAGCCAAAATCCTTGCACAAGTCGTTTTGCCTACGCCTCTGGGTCCACAAAACAAAAATGCTTGTGCCAAGTGATTATTTTGGATAGCATTTTTGAGGGTCGTTGTAACGTGGCTTTGCCCAACTACGGTGTCAAACGTGGCTGGTCTGTATTTGCGTGCCGAAACAATAAAATTCTCCATACAAAGGCAAGTTACAAAAAAATTGGAAATTGCGAATGAAAAATAAAAAACTTATTAGAGGTTATTACGATAATTTTTGTGTAGATAAATAACTTATTGATTTTCAGTTACTTGACTTTGCAGTTGGAGGCAACGCCCACCAAAGGGTACGGTACAAAACCGTAATAACCTCTGTTATTCATAAACTTTCTTACGGAGCCAATCTTTCTATTTTCCACGCTTGTTCGGTGGTAGGTTTGTAGCGGAGCCTGTCGTGTAGGCGACTTTTGCGTCCTTGCCAAAACTCAAAAACTTCGGGTAAGAGCCTGAAACCACCCCAATTTTCGGGTTTTGGTGGCTCTGCACCCTCATATTGCTGCCACAATTCGGCATATTTATGTTCTAAAACTTCGCGACTTTCTATAATTTGGCTCTGCGGTGATGCAATAGCCCCTATTCTGCTGTCGAAAGGTCGGCTGGCAAAATACTGCTCTGCCAATTCGGTTTTTACTTTTTCTACTGTGCCTTCTATTCGTACCTGTCTTTCCATTTCTGCCCAAAAAAACGTGATAGAAGCAAAAGGATTGTTAATCAAATCTTTGCCCTTGCGACTATCGTAGTTGGTATAAAAAACAAAACCTGTATCCAAACCTTTCAACAACACAATCCGCCCCGAAGGTCTGCCCGACAAGGAAACCGTAGCCAAGTGCATAGCCGTAGGTTCGTTGATTTGGGTAGTTTCTGCCTCGTGCAACCAAATCTTAAATTGCTCAAAAGGATTGGCATGGGCATCTGCCACATCAAAGGCTTTTAAAGTGTATTCTTTGCGAATAGCTGCAATATCCATGGATTGAAAATGTATTGAAAATTTTTAAGAGTTGGTAAGTTACGAAAAAAAATAACACGCAATCATTTTTTAGAGAAATTTTATAGATATTTGCAACTACGCAACCAAACTCCAAAATCTACGACCAGTGAACTCTATCAGTGTCCGTCATTTATTAGGTATTAAAGACCTGCAAGAAACTGATATTCAGTTGATATTAGAAACAGCAGACCGTTTTAAAGAGGTGCTAAACCGACCTATCAAAAAAGTACCTTCGTTGAGAGATATTACCATTGCGAATGTCTTTTTCGAGAACTCTACCCGTACCCGACTCTCGTTTGAGTTGGCAGAACGGCGGTTGTCGGCAGATACCCTCAATTTTTCTTCAGCCCAAAGTTCAGTTAAAAAAGGCGAAACTTTGCTCGATACGGTCAATAATATCTTGGCAATGAAGGTGGATATGCTCGTGATGCGACACGCAAGTCCTGGTGCCCCTCACTTTTTGAGCAAACACATCAACGCAGCCATAGTCAATGCAGGCGATGGCACACACGAACACCCCACACAGGCTTTGCTCGATGCCTACTCTATTAAAGAAAAATTGGGCAGAATAGAAGGAGTCAAAGTGGCAATTATTGGTGATATTTCACATTCTCGTGTTGCTTTGTCTAATATTTTTGCCCTCAAAAAATTGGGTGCAGAAGTAATGGTTTGCGGACCTAAAACCTTGATACCCAAATATATAGATAGTTTAGGTATCAAAGTTTCGTTTGACGTAAGGCAAGCCCTCAATTGGTGTGATGTTGCCAATGTATTGCGTATTCAGTTGGAGAGGCAGCAAGGCAAAAACATTCCTTCTTTGAGAGAATATACGCTGTATTTTGGTATCAACAAAACTTTGTTAGACGAATTAGACAAGGAAATAGTGATTATGCACCCAGGTCCCATAAACAGAGGAATAGAACTCAGCAGTGATGTGGCAGACTCGGCTCATAGCATTATTTTGCAGCAAGTGGAGAATGGGGTAGCTGTCCGAATGGCAGTTTTATATTTGTTGGCAGAAAAGATTGGGAGGTAACACAAGATTTTTTAACAATTCCTGAACTTTTTTTGCTACCTTACGTTAAGGTAATGTTACATTAAACCTTATTGACAAACAACTCTTTATAATTAGCAAAGCATGACTAAAAACAAACTCTACTATGGAGATAACTTAGATGTTTTACGCAAGCACGTGAAAGATGAAAGTGTGGATTTATGTTACATAGACCCTCCTTTTAATTCCAAACGAAATTATAATCAGATTTATAACAACATTGGCAAAGAAGATGCAGCCCAAGCACAGGCTTTTGTAGATACATGGACTTGGAACATGATAGCCAATGAAGGCTATGACGAAATTATTAGCAATAAAAATGGTGTATTTACTGCCCAAAGCATTAGTTTGATTGCAGGACTTTCGCAAGTCTTGGGCAAAGGTAGTTTACTTGCCTATTTGGTGAGCATGACGCAAAGAATTGCAGAAATTTATAGGGTGTTGAAGCCAACAGGTGCATTTTATTTGCATTGCGACCCTACGGCAAGCCATTATTTGAAATTGGTTTTAGATGCCATTTTCTGTTCGCAAGGTGGAGATTTTAGGAATGAAATTATTTGGGCATACTCTGGTGGTGGCAGACCAAATGAGGATTTTGCAAGGAAACATGATGTTATTCTACGTTACTCAAAAACAGATAAAGTCGTTTTCAATGCAGATGAAATACGAGTTCCTTATAATTTAGACATAGAGAAATATAAATCTCCCAAAGCATGGGGAAGTCATAAAGGTTCTGATAAAAGTTATGCCCCAAATGAATTAGGTAAAATTCCAGAAGATTGGTGGTTAATTTCTCCAATCAACTCACAATCAAAAGAAAGATTGGGCTACCCAACTCAAAAGCCTGAAAGTTTGTTAGAGAGAATTATCAAAGCAAGTTCAAACGAAGGTGATGTAATTCTTGATGCCTATTGTGGTTGCGGAACTACGATTGCCGTTGCCGAAAGATTGAAAAGAAATTGGATAGGGATTGATATTACCTATCAATCTGTTTCTTTAATTATGAAAAGATTGGAAGAAAGTTTTGGAAAGTCTGTTTTAGAAAAAGACGTATTTACCTTGTCGGGTATTCCACAAGATTTTGATAGTGCTGTGGCTTTGGCAAACAAACAAGACGACAGGGTGCGAAAAGAGTTTGAAAAATGGTTTGTATTAACCTACTCTAATAATAGGGCAATTATCAACGACAAAAAAGGTGGTGATGGCGGCATAGACGGTACGGCTTTTATGTTAGATTTTGACGAGCAAAACAAACAAGAACTAAAAAAAGTGTTGTTTTCGGTCAAATCCAGCAAAAAACTTTCGCCTTCGGTCATTCGTGATTTGGCGGGTGTGCTGGACAGAGAAAATGCAGCCATTGGTTATTTGCTTACGCTATATCCGATGCCTAATTTGGCAAAAGAGGCTGCAAAATATGGGACTTACCAAAATAAATTGGTTGGGCATACTTATTCAAAAATAGAAGTGGTTGAAGTGCAACAAATTTTAGACGGAAAAACTATGTATTTGCCCACGACCATACAAGTTGTGAAAAAAGCAGAACGAAAAACGCAAGACAATGTAACAAATGATATTTTTGAGAGTTAAAATAAATATTCTAAAAATAAAAGAATAGTAAAAAACGCATAACATTTTAAAATAACCCAACAAAGATGAGACAACTGAAAATCAGTAAGCAAATTACCAACAGAGAATCGCAATCCTTAGACAAGTATTTGCAAGAAATCGGAAAAGTGGATTTGCTTACCCCTGACGAGGAAGTAGATCTTGCAAAAAGGATAAGAGATGGCGACCAATTTGCCTTGGAAAGACTAACCAAAGCAAACTTGCGTTTTGTGGTGTCCGTAGCAAAGCAATATCAAAATCAGGGACTTTCGTTGGGAGATTTAATCAATGAAGGCAACTTGGGGCTTATCAAAGCTGCCCAACGATTCGACGAAACCAGAGGTTTTAAGTTTATTTCTTATGCTGTTTGGTGGATTCGCCAATCTATTTTGCAGGCTTTAGCCGAGCAGTCGAGGATTGTGCGTCTGCCTTTGAACAGAGTGGGTTCGTTAAACAAAATTTCTAAGACTTTTTCGGAACTCGAACAAAAATTTGAACGTGAACCTTCACCTGACGAATTGGCAGAAGTTTTGGAAGTTACGACCAGCGAAGTAGTTGATACACTAAAAATATCGGGCAGGCACGTATCTATGGACGCACCTTTTGTGCAGGGCGAAGAAAACAGTTTGCTCGATGTCTTGGAAAATGATGGCGAAGAAACTCCCGACTCGGGCTTAATTAGCGACTCTTTACGCAAAGAAGTGCAACGTGCTTTGTCCACCCTCACACCAAGAGAGGCTGATGTGGTGATGTTATACTTCGGTTTGAACGGAGAACACGCCATGACTTTGGAGGAAATTGGCGAGAGATTTAACCTGACAAGAGAAAGAGTACGCCAAATTAAAGAAAAAGCTATTCGCCGTTTGCGACACACTTCACGCAGCAAAGCACTGAAAACTTATTTGGGCTAAAATGTAACATACGCTTTAGCGTGTGAGAATGTAACATACGCCTCAGCGTGTGAGAATGTAACATACGCTTCAGCGTGTGAGAATGTAACATACGCTTTAGCGTGTGAGAAACTAAACATTGGCAGTGGTTGCAAAACCCTGCCAATGTTTTTTATACACTTTTTTTGTATAATTTTGGGAAATTAAGCAAAAAAGTGTTATTCGTCTAAGAGTTTGCGGAGGTTTTTGACAGGCACTGCATAATTAAAACTTTGCGACCCAATGCCTGCAAAATTAACCCCAACCAAAGTACCGTTTTCGTCTAAAACAGGGCTACCACTGGAACCACTTAGGGTGGGAATGGAGTGCAAAAACTTAAATTTTTTTGGTTTTTGGCTCAACTTTCCTTGCGTAAGTTGTGCTGTTAGTCCTTCCCCATCCGAATCTCCTATTACACTGGCGTAATTGTAGCCAATCATATAAAGGTCTGTATTTAGTTTTAGCTTATAGCCCTCCTCTTTTTTGCCGTCGTTTTCTGGCACTTCAAAAATATTTTTGACACTTTCAGGCAAAGATTTATCTGTTAGCTGAATAACCGCCAAATCTGCCTTGTCTTTGGCAACTTGCAATAAAACACATTCCTCGTAGTCGGTCTTTTCGGTAATGTGAGTATTTTCATAGACTATACCCAAGTTGATTATTTTTGCCTCAATAGAAGCATTTTTGGGGTTAAAATCCATGATACTTAATACCTCATTGGCAATCCTGCGTTTTTGCTCCCAGTATGCTATCCTTTCTCTAATTCTTTGCCTTGTTGCCTCGTCTAAATTATCACCGTGTCTGTCCGCGAGGTCTTGGAGTTCCCTTATTCTTTGTCCACATAAGGTTAAAGTGTCCATGTAAGCTGGTCTTTTTGCCTCATAACGAGTTTTTAAAACATCGAGGAGTTGCTGGGCATTGTCTATGGCAGGTGCTGCTACGTGGCGGTTGGTGGCTATTTTTCCATCTTTCGAAATAATAAAACCTGTCCCGTAACTTGTTTTGGTAGGCACTTTTTCCATTGAACCTACTTCCATGTTTTTAAATTCGCCTGCCTCCACATCTGTAAAATACAGTTCTGTATTTTTACTGTTGCGAAGTTTGGCAACATAAACGTACTCATTTTTTATCATTACCACACTTTTGGAGTAGGTTTCAAATAGCTCTTCGGGGTCAGATTTGGCTGTGTATTTATAAATAACAAAACCTGTTGCCAAAGCAACCACTATGGCTAACGGATAGCCAACTTTTTTTATAATAGACATGATTTTTTGAGTTTAAAGTGAAAATGAAATTTTTAATGTGCTTTAAAGTGCTTTGGGTTGTGAATAACCCAAAGCACATCTGTTTTTAGTTCGTAGCCACAGGCAAAGGTTTTACTTTTCTGCGTGCCTCTTCTAAGTCTATGATTTCGACCGAATTAGAATTGCCTTGCGTATGTTTTTGATATTGTTGCTTTCCTTTTACCAAAGCAGCACTAAAAGCAGTTTGCTCTACTTTTTTTGTTTTGGGGTTTATTACATCTTTTGAGGCAAGCATAGTAGTTTCTAAAAATGCAATATTGTTTTTTTCTTCATCTGTATAAAAACCTAAAAAGCAATGTCCTGGTACCAAAACCATCACAGGTTTGATACCTATTTTTTTCAAAATAGACGCAAGCACCACCGTACCGTCTACACAGTTAGCTTGACTGGTTTTGACTGCTTTATCAAAACTTCGAACAGATTGGCTAAAAACTCCTTTATTATCACCACTTGTTTCTGCAATGTTGCTATAAGTAAACTTTCTATTGTGTAAGGCTTTCCAAACAGCCTCTACTTGCAATAGTACAGTTTCACTATCCCTTTGATAACCTACATAAGAATTAATAATTTTGGTATTTAATCCTTCACGCAAAACTTTATCTATTTCAGGATGCTCTTCATTTACATAGGCAGCAAATAAAAATAGTAGATTAGTTCCCCTGTAAGATAAGATACAATCATTTACACTTCGTAAATCAATGGTAACTACTTTTTCCTCTTTGTTGCCTTTTTCGTCAAAAACTCTAAAAGTGATTGACAACTTAGTGCTTACTTCTTGTTTGGCAAGTAATCCATAATTCCAAGCTAATTCGGGCATGAAATAATAGAATTGGCGTGGGCTTTCGCAAATGTAAGTCCCTGATTGTTTCTTAAAATATCTTTCATCGCCACATTCTATTTCCCATTTCACAGCCATATTAGCCGAAAGACTATTGAAGATAAAACCCAATGCACTACTTTTAATGGCTGCTAACTCTGAACTAACGGGTCCTTGATAACTTGCCATACTGATAATGCTCGAAGGAAAAAGTTGGTCTTCAAAATAAGCTGTATAATCCCATGACAGATTTACAGTTTTACTGTCTTTAATTTCTAATTTTTCGGCAGTTTTTGCCAACATACCAGCCTCTTTGCTGTTCGGATTGTTGCCCGTAGAAACTTTTACCTTTTCGTCAAAATCTTTGTTGGATTTCAAACTACCTTTCAAACTTTTTAAATCGTCGTGCAGTTCTTTGAGTTCTTGAAAAGTTGCCTGGGTAGCTTGTACCGCATCTTGACCTTGTTTTATGCTGTTTTTGATGTCATCAACATCTTTTTTCAATCCTTTCAAAAAGCCTTGTGCATAGCTTTCAAAGCTCATCATTGAAATTACTGCCAACAAAAGGCAGCAACTGAAATTTTTTAATGTTTTCATAATCGTCATTCGTTTTAAGTGTGAGAAAAATTTAGTGGCAAAACTTGCATAGCCAAAACATAAACTTTGTTTGTCTAATGTTTTTACAAAGTTGTGCAATTAGACAATGCAGCGAAACGTCAATGCTGACGATATGCCATTTTTTTTGCCTTTGTTCTCACAAAATTGGGGTGGAATAGTCAAGATTGATAGGGACTTTTCAGGATTTTGGCAGGATTTTGGTGGGATTCTGAAAAAGAAAAGGCTATCGGGTGCTTTTGAAACATAGGATAGCCTTTTAGAAATAATTTTTTGTGCCGCAGGCACTTCATATTAGTAGCACCTGTGTTGGGGGTTGCTACAACCCAAGACACTTTTGGTTGTAGCAATTTAACCACCATTTTTTATTTGCTATTATTGACTAACCAAATAAGTAAAAACACGCCACCCACAGTGGCAACGAGCCAGCCCAAATAAATAAATAAAGCACCAAATAATAATCCTGTTGCAAATAGCAAGACATAACCCAAAACAACAGCTAACAACCCCCCAATCAATAACTTGATGCCCCAACCTTTAAAATCAATATCTCCTGCTGTTTTTAGCTTGTCTTTGATTTTTTGCACCTTTTTGGTGTTGTTTTCTGCCACTGCCGTAGCCAGTTCTTGTTCTAACTTAGCCTTTTTTGCCTCTGTCTTTGCAGCTTTGTTCTGCAAGATTCGCAAGGCAAGTCTTTGGGTAAAAGTCAGGTTTTGCTTGGCTCGCAAATCTTGTGGATTGGCAGCACCACCGCCAGCACCACCCGACAAAGCAACCAAAGACCCTACAAAGACAGCCTTAGTCTGTGGATTAGCAGCCGAAACACCTGCTGCAAAACTGTTGAGGCTTACAAAAAAGCACACAACAAACAAATAAATTAACTTGTTCATAAAATTGAAATTTAGATTTAAAAATGAATGTAGCGTAGGCTTCAGCCTGCGGTTTTTATTTACTTTTGTACTTGTTTTTTTATTACCTCGGCAGTGGCTGCAAGCCCTGCCGATGGTTTGTTTCGTATGTTTTCGGTTTTGCGAAACCGAAAGTGCTACCAATATAAAGTGCCTAAAGGCACAAAATCACGTTATCCATTTGCATTTTCTACCGATATAAAGTCCCTATCGGGACAAAAAGACACAATGTTTTCCGTCTCGTAGGCACTACATATTGGTAGCAAAAAAGACATACCGTATTTTTGTGCATTTAGGCACTTTATATTGGTAGAAATTGATACACAACACCACCATTTTTTTGTCCCGATAGGGACTTTATATTGGTAGCACTGTTTTTTTACGATTGGCAAGGGTCGCAGACCTTGCCAATCGTACAAAAATTGCCAACCTAAAAGCCACCATCAAACTTTTAATGGTTAAAAATTATAGTCAAAAACGCCATTGGTAACATTGACAGATTGTCCATTACCTGTACCAATAAAACTGAAAGTACCTTTTAACTTTGTATTTGTTATTTCTGTTACATTTACTTCTCCTGACCTTGCATAAGCACCGTCATAACTTGCACCAGCAACCATAGGTGTTGTACCTGGAAAACTTGGCGTAATATAAAGTTGGTATTTACCCACTTTTAAAGGAACTCCTACAAGTTCTAATTTATATTGATAAAAGCTACCAGCAATAGAAACAAATCCTCGTAAGTTTTCCTTACAATAAATATCTCTATCTGGAACAAAAGATAAACCATTGATAGTTGCTGTCATTTTTCCTGTACCTTCTCTTAGAGGAGGAAGAGGTTGGGGAACAGCAGGATTCACCGTATCAGTTCCCCCACAAGCATTTAATCCGAACACAGCCACCACCAACCAAAGGCAGTAAGCCAAATTTTTTAATGTTTTCATTGTTTTTAATGATTTTGGTTTAAAATGTGAAAATTTTGTAGCATAGACTTTAGTCTGTGCATTTTTTGTACTTAGAATAGGCACAGATTAAAGTCTATGCTATATTCTTTCGGTTGTGAGCAACCGAAAGCACCAATCGTTTAAAACTACTTTTGTTCGTGTGTCCACACTTGGCTTTTTCCGTTAATCAACCTACCTTTTTGGGTAGCTATGATTTTACCATTTTGGATAAGCCTCAATGTAAATTCGGAAGCATCATCAGGATTTTTGCAATAGTCATAATACTCCACCCAATATTTATACACACCTTTGGGAGCTTTGCCATCGAGCCAAAAAATGTTTTCATTCGGTCCGTTGGGACAACTCTCACACCTACAATCTACGTCAAGAGAACCTCCTGACCGAGAAAACTTATTGCTGTAATAGATAATTTCGCCGTTGGTGTCCTGCACATAAAGGTCTAAGTCCACGCCATCGGGGTTTGTAAACTGCAAGTTGAAACGAGGATTGCCATCTTGTCCTACTAAAAGAGGTTCTTTGGGTTCGTCTTTACAACCAGTGGCAAAGCTCACTGTGCCTATCAACAAGAGGTGGTAAGCCAAATTTTTTAAGATTTTCATAATCGTCATTCGTTTTAAAGTCTGAGAAAAGTTTAGAGGCAAAAAACTTGCATAGCCAAAACATAAACTTTGTCTGTCTAATGTTTTTACAAAGTTGTGCAATTAGACAATGCAGCGAAACGTCAATACTAATGATACATCTGTTTTTTTTGCTTTTGTCCTCTCAAAAGTAGGGTGGAGTAGTCAAGATTGATAAGGACTTTTCAGTATTTTGGCAGGATTTTGGTGGGATTCTGAAAAAGAAAAGGCTACTCAATGCTTACAAAGCACCGAATAGCCTTTTTTAATAAGTAGTCGTAGCAACTTGATTTATCAAGTTTTATTTTCTTGATTTATCTTGTTCTATTTTCTCCATCACACACTCCACCACAGTTCGGTTTTCGTAGTCAAAGTTCATGCCCACCAAACAAATTGGTCTGTTGTCTGTAAGATATTTTTCATAATATTTCTTGTCTTTGATTTGCAACAGTGCTTGTTTGGTACTGCTCGAAAACTTAAATTCTATGATGTAAATATAATTGGGTACAAAAATAACGGCATCAATTCTACCTTTGTTGGTGTTGTCTTCGGCTATGATTTCGACACCTAAAATTTTCAACGTCAAATAAATAATCAGTTGATAATAAGCCTCCCGATTAGGAATTACAATTTGATAAGGTATTTGGGCAAACAAAATGGTTAAGTTTTCTACAAACAAGTCTATATTGCCAGCAAACAAGCTATTTTTGAGGTTATATTTCAATTCATCGAGGCTGGTATCACCCTCAATGTATTCGGCAACCCGAAAGTAATTGAAAGCATCTCGAACTTCTTGGTTCGGATAGTTTAATAGAAAATTTTGGGCATCTATTTTTGTGGTAATAGTCAAGTAGCCTGTTTGGAACAGCAAGGAAACCAAATGTTTTTCTATTTGGGTAATATCGTATCTTTCTAATTCGAAAATACCAAATGGCACATCTTTAAAATCTTTGAGATACCTTTTGTTTAGCATTTTCACCACCATTGTCGGTGTGCCTGTGCTAAACCAATGGTTCAAGAATTCGCCGTCGTCCAAAAAATTTAGAATTGAATAGGGATTATATACACTATCCACACCATTCCACGAATACCCGTTGTACCATCGTTTGATTTCTGCCAATAATTCTGGGAGAGGCATATTTTTTTTGCTGCTTTCCCTTTCCAAATAATCCACAAAATAGGTTTCCAATTCTGTTTGCGTATAACCTAAGGCAGTGGAAAAATGGTCTTTTAAAGTTAAATCTGTTAGGTTATTGAGGTCAGAAAATAGCGAAACTTTGCTAAACTTAGAAACACCAGTCAAGAAAATAAACTGCAAATCGGCAGTCATTCCTTTTAATGTACCGAAAAAATTTTTGAGAGTATCTCGATTAATTGCAGCTTGGGCAGGTTCGTCTATGTAGTCCACAATACTTTTGTCGTATTCGTCTATTAAAATAACTACATTTTGCTGATATTTGGCTTTCAATGCTGTAATCAAGTCAGAAAATAAATCTCTTGGCGAATCACTTTCTAAGGTAATATTCTCTTTTTTTGCTTCTTTTCGCAAATAATATTTCAACCCTTCTGCCAGGGTTGTATCTTTGTAACTAATATTCAAAAAATCTAAATGAATAACAGGGTAGATTTTCCACTCTATTTTGTCCTCTATATACAACCCTGCAAACAACTCTTTGCGACCCTGAAAAATATATTTTAAGGTACTCAATAGCAAAGATTTACCAAAACGGCGAGGACGAGAAAGAAAATAAAAGCCTTGACTTTCTATTAAAGGAAGCAAGAACCTTGTTTTGTCCACATAAATACGATTGCCTTCTATCACATTGGCAAAATCGTTGAGAGGTAAGGATAGTTTTTTCATTCGGTTTACAAAATTATTCTTGCAAATGTAAACAAAATTGGCAAAGAAACCAATATTTTTTTAACCATCGGCAGTCCCGTCAAGACTATGGCAACCGCATTAAAAACTCTTAGCCCCTGTTTTAGTTATACCCAAAAGGTTTTTTAACTTTTATTTTGTAGTTTGTAAATCATTTTATAGTTTTGCAGCCAATTTTTTATGTTGAGAAACCAAACCATATTAAAAAGCATTGCTTGGCTGTTTCTATTGCTGGTCTTACACGCAAGTTTTCTTGCTGTTTATCCCACACCAATAGAAAAGGCTGAAAAACAGCCCATAACAGCCACCGAACAAAGTTCAGACCAACCTACTTTGTCTGAAACTCTGCCTTTCGATGCCCTGATACAAGTGGCGTGGCAGTGCGAATTTCACAAAATTGTCCTCGACATTCCCCAGTTCATTGTTGCTTTTTTTGCTACTACCCCCAAAGAAAGACTAACAAATGCAGCCAACTGGTCTGTCTTTTTGTTGTCTTACTTCCAAAATATCTTCAATTCGGCTATTCTCATCAATGCTCCTTAGTGTCCCTACGTTGCACGTAGGGCTATTATTGTTCAACCCACAATGGAATTGCTCTTCGAGGTTGTAAATATACTTTCTTAGCTTAACAGTATTGAACTTTAGTCTGTGCAAAACAAATTTGCTTTTACTTTTATTAATCCAAAAGAGGTTGTTTGTGCGGACACAAACAACGGCAGTAAAACAACGGCAGTAAAACAACGGCAGTAAAACAACGGCAGTAGGTTTGTGTGGACTAAAGTCCACACTACTTTATTCATTAAAAATTTAAAATTTAAAATTACCATGCGTAACAAAAATGGCATCATCGCATTGACGGTGATAGTTTCTCTTTTGTGTTTGTATTATTTATCATTCACATTAGTTTCTCGCAAAATTCAAGGGCAAGCCAACGAATATGCGAAAACAAGCAATGGCGTAGATTACCAAAAACGCCAAAAATATTTGGATTCTATCTGGAATTTGCCTGTTTATAACTTGGGCTTTACAGAGTTTACTTATAAAGAAGTGAAAAATGCCGAATTGCAGTTGGGTCTTGACTTGCAAGGTGGTATGCACGTGGTTTTGGAGGTTTCTCCTGTCGAAATCTTAAGAGGTTTGGCAGACGAAGAGGCTGAAAACGAAAACTTCAAAAAAGCATTGGAAAACACCAAACAACGCCAAAAAGACAGCCAAACAGAGTTTGTGAAGTTGTTTTTTGAGGAGTATGAAAAAGTGGCGGGTGCAGGCAAATTGGCTGAAATTTTTGCAAATGCTTCCAATCAAGGCAAAATAGACGTGAAAACTCCCGAAGCCGAAATCAAAAGAATTATTGAGGAGGAAGTAAAAGGGGCAATTAAAAGAGCCTATCAAATTGTAAAAACTCGTATCGATAAATTTGGTGTTACGCAACCTAACGTGCAGTTGATACCAGGTACAGGTCGTATTCAGGTGGAGTTGCCCGGTGTGGACAATCCAGAAAGGGTGCGTAAACTCTTGCAAGGGGTGGCTCAATTAGAGTTTTGGGAAGTTTACGAAAGCAAAGACTACGCCCAATACATTCAAAAAGCTAATGATTTGCTCGTAAAAAGAGAAAAATCTAAATCTTTATTGGGTGATACGACCGTAAAAACAGCAGCACCTGATACATTGAAACAAGCAGGTACTACACCTACGGACACTGCAAAAACCGACAATTTGGCGGACAAACTAAAAGGAAATACGCCAACCGACAGCACAGGCAAAGCCGACTCTACCAAAGCCCCCAAAGCTACGGAGGTTTCGCCTTTGTTCTCAAAATTGGCAAGCCCAAGAGATTTGGTTTATGAAGGTGCAGATACGGCTGTTATCACTCGTTTGATTAACGACAAAGAAGTGCGTGCTATTTTGCCTCAAAACATGACCTTTGCGTGGGACGCAAAACCTTCTTTTGAAGACAAAGAAAAAGGCAAAGCCTACTACACGTTGTATGTATTGAAAAAAGGTAGAAATGGCAAAGCTGCTTTGGGTGGCGAAGTGGTGGACGATGCTCGTCAAGGTTTTGACCAACGCGGCACACCAGATATTGCGATGCAAATGAATCCCGAAGGTGCTAAAACTTGGAAAAAAGTAACCGCAGCCAATATTCAAAACCGCATTGCGATTGTGCTTGACGGCTTGGTTTATTCTGCTCCTGTGGTGCAGTCTGAAATTGGCGGTGGCAATTCATCTATCTCTGGTAAATTTACAATAGAAGAAGCACAAGATTTGGCTAATATTCTGAAAGCTGGTAAGTTGCCTGCCCCCACACGCATAGTAGAGGAAGCCGTAGTAGGTCCTTCTTTGGGTGCTGAGGCTATCAATCAAGGTTTGATTTCGTCTTTGGTTGGTTTGTTGTTGGTCGTTGGTTTTATGATTTTCTACTACGCCCAAGCAGGTTTGGTGGCAAACGTAGCCTTATCTTTCAATATTTTCTTCCTCATTGGTATCATGGCACAAATTGGGTCTGCCCTTACCTTGCCCGGTATTGCAGGTATCGTTTTGACCTTTGGTATGGCTGTCGATGCCAACGTATTGATTTATGAAAGGGTGCGTGAGGAAATCAAATTAGGCAAATCTATTATCGAAGCCTTGCAATTAGGCTATGAAAAAGCCTTTGCTGCTATCTTTGACTCTAACGTTACTACTTTATTGACAGGTGTTATTCTCTTGTTGTTCGGTTCTGGACCTATCAAAGGTTTTGCTGTTACATTGGTTATTGGTATTTTGATTTCATTCTTTACGGCTGTTTACGTTTCAAAAGTGATTATTTTCTGGTGGGCTAAAAAATCTCCCGACACAATGAAATTTGGCAACAGCCTAACCAACAACTTTGCAACAGGCACAAACTACGATTTTATCAGCAAAGGCAAACGCAAAATGGCTTATTTGACTTCGGCTGCTATCATTGTGTTAGGTTTGGTTGCAATTATTGTCAAAGGTGGAATGAATTTGGGCGTAGATTTCAAAGGTGGTCGTACTTACATTGTAGAGTTTAAAAATGCCGTAGTTGCGTCTGAAATTAAAGACAAAGTAGTAGATAATTTCCAAAACCAAGGTACAGAGGTAAAATCTTACAACTCTAACAACAAGGTAAAAATCACTACCACTTACTTGATAGATGACGAAACCGAAGAGGCAGACAAAAAAGTGCAAACAGCCCTCGAAACAGGTTTGAAAGATATGGCAAGCCTTGAGCCGAAAATTGTAAGTACCTCAAAAGTTGGGGCTACCATAGCAGACGACATTAAAAGTTCGGCATGGCAAGCTACGTTGGCAGCCTTGTTGGGCATTTTCTTGTATATCGTTGTCCGTTTCCAACGCTGGCAGTTTGGTTTGGGTGCAGTCATTGCAGAGTTACACGACGTTTTGATTGTAATAGCCCTTTATGCCATAGCCAATTTGGTAGGTTTCTCTTTCGAGGTCGACCAAGTATTTGTGGCTGCTATCTTGACTATTGTGGGTTACTCTATCAATGACAAGGTGGTTGTGTTTGACCGTATTCGTGAGTTTATGAACAAACGAATTGCAGGCGAAGAAATAGAAAAAACTTTGAATGACTCTGTAAATGATACGTTAAGCCGTACTTTGATTACAGCCGTAGCCTCGTTGCTTGTGTTGTTTATCATGATGATTTTCGGTGGACAAACTTTGCAAGGCTTTTGTTTTTCTATGATTATGGGTATTTTGTTTGGTACGTATTCGTCTATCTATGTATCTACGGCTATTGTGGCAGATACCTTAGAGAAATACGGCAACAAAGAAACTGCCGATAATGCAGTGGTGGTAAACGAAAAACCAGCAGTGTAATTTTCAAAAACCTTACAAGGTTTCAAAAACCTTGTAAGGTTTGCGTTAAAACCTTGTAAGGGTTAAATGTATTATGTTTATTTACCAGAATCTTTCAGACATTTACAACAACGAATAAATCTAACATGAGAGGTTATGACGATAATTTTTGTATAGAAAATTAACTTGTTGATTTTCAGCTAATTGACCTTACACCCTGAAGGGTACAGTACAAATCGTAATAACCTCTAATGTTAAATGTTGAATTAAAAACATTCAACATTCAACATTAAGAATTATTTTCTCATTTTATCAAAAGCCTCCATTACATCTTTCACGTGCTTGCGAGAAGTTTCTAACAAACTTCTTTCAGCATCATTCAGTTGCAATTCTATTACTTTTTCAACACCATTCTTGCCCAAAATAACAGGTACACCTAAGTAACAATCTTTGATACCATATTCACCTTCCAAGTTGATACAAACAGGCAATACCCTGCGTTGGTCTTTTGCAATAGCTTCCACCATTTGAGCAGCAGCCGAACCTGGTGCATACCAAGCCGAAGTACCCATGAGTTTTACCAATTCGCCGCCGCCGTTGATAGTTCGTTTTACAATGGCATCAAGCGTAGTTGCGTCTATCAATTCGGTAACAGGAATACCGCCTACGGTTGTATAGCGAGGCAAAGGCACCATCGTGTCGCCATGTCCGCCAAGAATCATAGCATGAATATCTTTTGGCGATACATTCAAAGCTTCTGCCAAAAATGCACGATAACGAGCCGTATCCAAAATACCTGCCATGCCCATTACTCTGGTGCGGGGCAATTTGCAAGTGATGTGGGCAGCATAAGTCATGACGTCCAATGGATTAGAAACGACAATGATAATGGCGTTTGGCGAGTGAGCCACTATGTTTTTGGTTACACCTGTTACAATTTCTGCATTGGTTGCAATCAAATCATCTCTGGTCATGCCCGGTTTGCGAGGCAAGCCCGAAGTAATGACTACTATGTCTGAATTGGCAGTTTTTGCATAGTCGTTGGTAGAGCCTATGGTACGAGAGTCGTACAAATCAATGGGGGCTTTTTGCCAAATATCGAGGGCTTTGCCTTCTGCAAAACCTTCTCTGATGTCGACCAATACGATTTCGTTGGCTATTTCTTTGTACGCCAATACGTCTGCACAAGTAGCACCTACGTTGCCAGCACCTACTACGGTTACTTTCATGGAATTATTGAGGTTTATTTTATGAATTTTTTTGTAAAAACCTTACAAGGTTTCCAAAACCTTGTAAGGTTTGGTTTAAGGTCTTTGGTTGCGAATATACAAACAAATCAAGAGTAGCAAAGAACTTGTAAGGTATTTTTTAGGTATTCAGTGGTTTTGGGTTTTTCAAAACTGAAATAAGCCCCTAATGGAAAGCATTTGTGTAGGGTGGTGCTACCCCCCGCAAAGCACTAAACCAAATAGAAAGCACAAAAGTTCTTTTTAGTATGTTTACTCACCTTGCACAAATACCAAATACAGTGTTGCCTACCGTTTTTATTGTCTGCTTTCTCTTAGGTATTTGAAAGGAAAAGGTACAACCGTTAAGTTGCCTTGTTTTACAAAATCTACAGCCATTGTTTCTAAAAGCTGGTCAAAAACAAGTTTACTTTGTTGTCCTTGCAGATTTTTTACTGTTTTTATTTTACGAATGTTAGTAGCATTTGTAAAATCTGTCTGTATTTGCTCTGGTATGACTCCAACGAAATAAAATGCTTCTGTTTCATTATTGATTTGATAGTAAACATTAGTTTTAGAAGCAAATAGTTCTTCCATTTGTTCCTCTCCCTTAAAAAAATGCCATAAAACATCTTTTCTACCGAGAATAGATTCAGAATTTTCATAATAGAACTTACAAAATTCTTTCTTTATTTTAGTTCTGTTATTCAATCCACTATTTTCAAACAGTTTATTTAATTCGTCTTTTGTAATTTCTTCTTTATATTTTACAAGATTTGAAAAGGTATTTAACCATTTTTCGTCTTTACTAAACTCACTATTTTGAGTGATAAACTGATTAAACAGTTTAATTAGTTCATTTTTGCTAAAAACAGTTAGCTTGCTTTCCAATTCCAAAGTTTCGCCTATGGTTTCTATTTCTTGGATAGTAAATTTTTGGGTGTCTTCGATGAAATTTATATCACCATTATTGGAAATAACTAAGCCTTTAAATTTGGCTCTTTCTTCCCAGTGTTTATCATCTCCACTAAGATAAGGCAGTATTTTTTGTACTTCTTTCTGATATTTTTTGAACTCTGTTGCATTTTCAAAAATTTCAAAATCTAAACCTCCATTTTCAAAAATTTTAACAACTCTGTACCAATACCGTTTGGGTTGATTCTCTGTATTAGACTCTTTTTCATTTTTGATTTCTTCCCTGTCAATAAAAACCCACTCGCCAAAAGTCCAATCTAAAATTGTAATTTTACCCTGCTTAATATCATTTTTGATATAAATTTCATTAAGTATTTTATCAATTTCAGGCAACGCATCTAATTTTTCACCTTTCTTGGTCTTTTTCTCAATATCTACATCAAAATCATCAGTAGTAATGTGTTGCACAATAAAATTTTTATCTTCCAAATGTTCATCTACAAGGTTGCTATTTTTGTAATAATCTTTGTTGCGAATAATGCGAATATTGATAGCATCTTTTTGTAAATCTCCAAGATTTACGTTAGGTGCTTTGTAATCCCTGTCTTTATCTGTTAAGAAAGAATATAAATCTTTTGCTAACTTTATTGCCTTTCCGTCATTTTCTAAACTTTTAGCAATATTTATAACAATAGGTTTACTCCGATAAAAATTTTCTATTCTTGTTTTTACACTTTTAGAAAGTTGTTTGTCAAACTCTATTTTTTCCTCATTAAAAGGTAATGCTATAAATTTGACTGTAATGTATTTATTCAGTTGGGTTTTTATTTCTTTCAGAAATTCATATAGCACACCACTTTTTGAAACAGCAAAATTTTCATAATTAGAAAAATCTAAAAATGAAACTGTACTTTTCTTTCTGTCTATTTGGGATATGATATAAGTTTGTGATGCTTTTACCTTGTCGTTTTTTCTTTGTTGTTCTGATAATTTTTCTTGCTCTTCTTCACTTCTAAATATTACTTGTTCAGAACTTTTTAATCTTCTCATACTTCTAACATTATCAGGCAATATTTCATATTGAACAAGGTCTTTTAACTTAGTTACCCTCTTATCAAAATCCATTTTACCAGTCATTAAGAAATTAGAAAATGTTTTTACTTCTAATTTTATATGCAAATAATAATCTAATTCCACTTTCAGCGTAATGTATTGCCAAATCACCCTTTGCTTATCATTTTTTTCCTTATCTTCTTTTGAATTGATAGCTTCTACTACCCAATACAAACCACCTGTAATATTTGAACTTTTAGCATTTTCAGTATTAGAAGTATTAGCCAAACTATTAAAAAGTAGTTGGGCTAAATGACGTTTATCTATTTCGTTTTCATCTCGTAAATTTGTAATCAAAGTAGGTTTTACTTCTTCTAAATTTTTAGTAATTTTTTGAATTTGATTTTCTAATTCAAATTCATTTTTAAATTTTGATTTTTCAAAAAGAGCATAAAAAGCCTTGCCTTGTAGATAGACAACCGCCTTTACATTTGAAAGGTCTT
>JAAFKA010000008.1 GCA_013299115.1 Cytophagales bacterium | reverse complement strand
AATCGTACTTTCGCTAGTTCCAACTTGCAAAGCAATTTCTTTTTGTGATATATTCCTTGCAAAAAGTGCAGAAATTTCATATCTTTGTTTTAGGGTTAAATGTGCCATAGTTTTATTTTGATTTTTTATTTCGCAATTCAAAAATAAACATAAAATATGACAGTATTTAACCTTTTTTAATTTTCCCCAAATTTCATTTCAAACTTGATTCCAAGAAGTAAAGAAATTTTAGATGGATTGTATTCACCACCACTCATAAAATCAATGGGGTTTTTCCTTCCTTGTCGTTTAATATCATCTTTAACGAAAAAACGTATTAAATCACGAAACCAAGTATTTTCAACAAAACAATTTGTATTATCTCCTAAAAAGAACAAATCTGTTAACTTAGCCTTTAAGTCTTTTTCTTCTATTTCTTGATAATTTTCGTTTTTTTGCATAAACCAAATAGGCATTGTTTTGCGTTTAAACAATCTTTTTATACTATATTTTTTTTCATTTACCTCAAATTCCAGTGTGAAGGAATGTCCTTCAAAAAAAGAATATTTATTTGTCAAGAAATGTTTTTTGCTACCTTCACCCAAAAAAGCTAAATCTATCAATCTCACAACAGATGATTTGCCAATTCCGTTAATTCCTTCACGTTTTTCGTTATTAGAATAACGACCAAGAATAATGTTTATACCTTGTTTAAAGGTAATTTCATTAAACAGCCCCGTTTCAGAATAAAGACGATTGAGTAGTATCATTTTTTTTCAAAAATTTTAATTTGTAACCTTGTAGTTCAACAATTCCCAAAGAATGTAAAAATGTAAGTGTATCTAAAAAAAGTTCAGGGCTGCGTTTTTTATCTTTTTCTAAAAAAAGTAACAAAGCCTCGTCTATTAAAACAGTGCTTTTGTGCTCTGATAATAGCTCACTTCCAAGTACCAAAATTGAAAGAATTAGAAACCCTATTTTTACCTGTTTTCAACCTATGCAGCTTGTTGATAGTCTGCAAGGGGAGGAGTCTGCAAAGGAATACCTAAACCACCTAACAAAGTGGTTAGTTGCATGATAAAATTGTTTTTTATTTGTTGGTATTGCCAAATAGCAAACTTGTCTGCATTTTCTTGGTTAGTGTGAAAAGCTATGGCTTTATCCACACGTTGAATATTCTCTAAGGTGTAGAATATTTCTATCATTTTTTCGTCTTGAATTTCCATAGAACTAAGAGTTTAAATTAATGCTTACAAATCCTTTGGGTTGTTTTCTCCTTGTCTTGCTAAACAAATGCAAGTATTCTATTCGGTCAAATTCATACCGAAAATGATACGGATGCGTAGTAGGATAGGTACGAACAAAATAACAATCTAATCCTGTGCGTTGTTTGTAAGTGAAACCACTGTATTGAACAAATTGCTTTTCTAATAACTCAAAAGCCTGATAATCAATAAAAAACACTATATCAATATCATTAGGTATGAGCTTTTTGCTAATAAAGCTACCATTTACCCACACCTCTACCTCACCACTTACCAACGCCTGTATAGTAGCCAATAAATCTACCAAATTTGCATACAAGGCATTACGCTGGGCTGTAAAGCAAAAGACAGACTCCAGAGCAGCCAAACTACTCGGCAGCACTGTGGCAGGAACTAAATAGCCGTTGTCATCAAATTGCATAAAACCCAATGTTTAAACTCAAAAAACTAAAAGAAACTACAAATTTTTTGGTGTGTTTATCAAAACATATAATTTTTTCATTCTTTCAAGATAGCCACCCAAATCATTTTTTAGATTATCTAAGACTGTAAATATTTCCCTTAGTTTTGCCATCCCCAACGGACTTTCTTCCCTATGTTGGTTAAATTCCGCATCGTCTAATAAATTAAACCTTACTCTTTTTTGCCATTCATCTTGTAAATCTTGTAAAGTAACAAGACTCGAATCATGGTCTTTGACTTTACTATGCACTGCTATATAAGTCTTAATCATGTATTTGACAAAGGTAAAACTCTCTTGCACTCGCAAAATTGCACCTAAATAATAATCTTTGAGCAACACCAAATCCTTTTCCAATTCCTTAATCCTATTCTCTAACACCTTAACTTTTTCATTATCAACTATTTGTGGTTTTTCCTCGCCGTACTGCAATAACTCTATTGCAGTCATGCCAAATAGTTTTGCAAGTTGCTCCACACGAGTCAGAGTAATTTCTGTTTTGCCACTTTCTAATTGTGCATACGCACTTTGACTAATAGCCAATGCCTCCGCTACGTCTAATTGCGAAAGCCTTTTTTGCAGCCTCAAAGCCTTAATTTTTTCCAGAATATCCATAATGCAAATTTAATATTTAAAATTGAAAAAAATATAAGCAAATTTTCTAAAAATAGTTGCATTACAAAAATAAATTACTATCTTTGCTTATTTTTTAATAAGCAAAACAACTTAATTGTATGACACCCACAGAAAGCAAGTTACAGGATAAAATAAGAGAAGTTTATAAACTTCCCTTAGATTTTGAGATGAAACCCAAAATGTCTTTTTATGAAAAGATAGGGATTAATCAAAAACGGTTTGGGCAACTTATGAAAGGCACAGCCTTAGCCAATTCAGTAGAACTAAGGGCTATTGCAGACTATTTTAAGATAGACGTAAACCAATTAGTTTAGTATTTTTTTCAACTTTTTAAATTTTTTACAACATGAAAAAAACCGAAATACCCGACCTCAAACTACGCAAATTTAGCTTTAAGGTCATTGCTCGCAAGAGTACAGAAACTAACAAAATGGTGCTTTTATATGGTCGCATAACCTATAACGACACCCAAACAAGTGATTTTTCATTGGGCATGAAACTAACAGCCAAACATTGGAATAGGGCAGAACAAGCCATAACAGGCAAGCAATATGAGGGCATGAACCACAGGTTACAACAAATTCGGACAGAAATAGACCTCCTACACTCCGATTTTGTGCGGACTAATCAGCCTTTTACTGCTAACGATATTCGCAATGCTTATACCTCCAAAGACAAGCCCTTAATTACTGTTTTGGAGGTTTATCACAGTTTTATAGACGAAAAAGAACTACTGCAAACAGCAGGTAAAATCAGGCAAAGTACCCTCAAACGATACGAAAGTTTTAGGATAACTTTTGCCAATTACCTCAAAAATATTTGCAAAGCCGAAACAATGCCTATGATAGATTTTGACAAAGCACAAGCCGATAAATTCGTATTGTATATCTCTACTACCAAAAACTATTATAACAGATTTAACAACAAAAACTACGTTTCACGCAGTTTGCGTATGCTAAAACAGGTTTTTAAGTGGGCAGTAGAGAGAGAAATGATAGACAAAAACCCCTTGCAACACTACAAAACCGAAAGAGCAAAGGCAGAAAAACAGGTATTCTTAGAAAGTGCCGAAATAGAGAAATTACAGGGCTTAAAACCTGCATCGGCTACGCTGCAAAGAGCCTTAGATTTATTTCTTTTTCAGATACACACTGGGCTTACTTATGGAGATACACAAGCATTTAGCTATGAAAAACACATTATTACGGTAGAAAACAACATTTTTTTCGCATAGAAAGAGAAAAAACAGGTGTCCAAACCCTATTGCCTTTATTTCCGAAAGCAGCCGAAATATTGAACAAATATGCAAATGATATGAAAAATACAGTGCTGAATTTAGGCAAATACAACAAATATTTGAAAGAAATATCAGCATTGGCAGACATAGAAAAAGTTTTTTTCATACAAAAATAAAAAAGACTCACTAAATTTTATTTTTAGCTAAATAATGAATAAGTTTGCAAACTATTGATACTAATTGATACTTTTATGTACAACGAAAATACAAATCAAGAATTACTAACAGTAAAAGAAGCAGCAGAATTGTTAAAAGTTTCTGAAATTTCTGTTAAAAGGTACATCTCAAAAGGTACTATTCCCTCCATAAAAATTGGAGGTGCAAGACGTATTGTAAAAAATGAAGTGTGGGAAAGTTTTGTTGAGTATAATGAAAATCAAGAGGAGTTACCAGAAATAACAAATGGGGTTCAGTTTTATTGGTCGCAAAAAAGTCCTGCAATAGCACAACAAATTTATGCCGAAAATTGCAAAAGTGGAGATTATATCCTCGATGCTTTTTTAGGTGGTGGTTCATCTTTGTATGGTATTCGTAATGCAAATTATAAATTTATTGGTGTTGATATTAATGAATTACCAAATAAAATAGCAAAATTTAATTTGCAAACTATTGATAATCATTTTATTATAAATTTAGAAAATCAACTTTTAGAAATTGCAAAAGAATTTAATGAAATTTATCATTATCAAACACAAGAAGGGAAAATTTTAGAGTTCATTAAAGTTGTGTTTGATAATAAAGAAACTCCTGAAATAAAAATTATTCATTTACAAGATTTAGAGGGCAACCGTTTCACTTCTGAACAATATCCTGAAACTATTGAGTTGTATTTACAAAATTTTCATAAATATACAGCACGTATAAAAGATTTAGAAAACCCACAGTTAGTAAAAAATTCACGTATTGCAATTAAAGAAAATATGTTTTTGGCTGATATTTTTAGCCCAATTACTTTTTATATTTTGTCTAAATTTAAAGAAAAAATCACATCAAACGAAAACTTAAAATTTATCTTGGCTTCTGTTTTACAACTTTGCAAGCTAACAGATACAAAATCGCAGTCGCAATTTCCGTTTTGGTTGCCTAAGACTGACCTTGTGGATAGGAATATTTTTATTACTATGCAAAACAAAATACAGTCTTTGAAAAAGTTAGTTAATCAAGGCGAAATTAAAGAAGTTGAAAATTTTGCTTACCTTAAATATGCTTTGGGTAGTTCTTGTTTGCTGATTAATAAACCTATTCAAAATCTTACAACTGAAATTCCAGATAATTCAATAGATTTTGTTTTGACTGACCCACCTTATTTTGACCAAGTTGCTTATTCTGAATATTCAAAAATTTGGGAATTTTTTTGTGGTTATCAAGCAAATTTTGAAAGTGAAATTATTGTTTCACAACGTGAAATTAACCAAAGTAACGAAGTTTTGTATTTAGAAAATTTGCAAAAAGCATTTCAAGTTATCTTTGATAAAATGAAAACAGAAGCAAAGATTTTTATTTATTTTAAAGACAGCAGACCAGATAAAATGTGTGCCTTTTTGGAAATTTTAGACAAAGTTGGTTTCTATTTTATTGGGCAGGAATATTTAGATACGGCAAAATTTACTTACAAACAAAATACAACTACAAAAACAACACTAACAGGTGAAAGTATTTTAAAATTGCAAAAGCCTGTAAAACAAGAACTTACAGAAGAAAATAACGAAAATCTAAAAGGCTTTAAAAATCTTGTAGGGTCAGAGGTAGAAAATTTAATTATACATTTTGCAAAATCTTATTTGTTTATTCACCAAACTGCAACTTTAAATGAAATTTTAAGTAGTGGTTTAATCAAATTGTTGTATGATTATAAATGCCTAAATTTTTTGAAAAAAAGCAAGGATTTTACAGATATTTTTGAAAAATTTTGTGAGTATGATGAAAATTTACGCACCTATACATTAAAGAATTTGGAGATAAAAAACAACTTTTTTTTAGGAGATTGTTTAGAAATTCTTAAAGCAATTCCTTCCAATTCAATAGACTGTTTAATTACTGACCCACCTTATAATATTTCGGGTTATGACCACAAAAAACAAATTGGTTGGCTAAAATCAAATGATTTTTGGAAAAAGCAAAAAGCATTTAAGAAAATTGACGAAAAATGGGATAAATTTTCTGACGATGATTACGAAAATTTTACAATAGAATGGCTATTGGAAGTGAAAAGAATTTTGAAACCAAATGGAAATATTGCAATTTTTGGGAGTTATCACAATATTTATAAAATTGGTTATTTGATTGAAAAATTGGAGTTAAAAACAATTAATTCTATTATTTGGTACAAACGTAATGCTTTTCCAAATGTAACACAAAGAATGTTTTGCGAAAGCACAGAACAAATAATTTGGTGCGTAAATGCAAGCAAGAAAAATGCTAAAAATTGGACTTTCAATTATCAAAAAATGAAAGAAATAAATGGTGGTGTGCAAATGCGAAATTTATTTGATGTGCCATTGACCAAACAATCTGAAAGAGAATTTGGCAAGCACCCATCGCAAAAACCCTTAGAAGTTATCAATAATTTAGTCTTAGCATTGACAAATGAAGGAGATACAATTTTAGACTGTTTTCTTGGTTCAGGAACTACTGCGGTTGCTGCCCTACAACACAAACGTAGCTTTGTGGGAATAGAGCAAAATTTTGAATATTTACAAATTGCAGAGAAAAGAGTAGAAAATATTGAGCCTGTTGTTTTCAATAAAGTAGTTGATAATCAACAAGTTAAAGCTAAAAAGAAACAAGCTACAATATTTGAGTAGCCGCTATGATTTCTAAATCTCCTTTTGTTAAAGAAACCTGCAAACGTCTTACTTCTTTATTTTCGTTTGCATAGTTCTCTTGTTTTTCATTTAATTTTTCACGCAATCTTGCTACCACTTTTTCAGGTTTTGCCGAATAAATTGCAGTAATTGTAATAGCTGTTTTATCAACAACTGCCAAAATTATAGCTTTGTCATTCTTGTATTTTCCTAACACATTTTCAGAAATATCTTGAAACTGCCACGAGAAAGTTTTAGAAACTTTGTATTCATACACATCGCCATTTGCATCGTAGGCATCGTGTCCACCTGCTCTGCCACCCTGTTCAGAATTTACATTGTGATTTAACTCAACAGCTATCAAAACTTCCCAAATTTTATTACTTGTTAGTATATTTATTACATTGGTACATTTTTCTAAATC
This sequence comes from Cytophagales bacterium, assembly GCA_013299115.1. Taxonomy (GTDB): domain Bacteria; phylum Bacteroidota; class Bacteroidia; order Cytophagales; family Thermoflexibacteraceae; genus JAAFKA01. Next base: position 191,619 of record JAAFKA010000008.1, on the reverse strand, counting down.
TTTGCTTAAATTATACAAATTATCTAACCATTGGACATATTTTCCTTGTTGTTTAGGAGTTGATATAGTTATTTTAGTAAGTTGCAAATCTGTTTCTAATTGCTTTGCTGAAATATTTATCATTCGGCGGGCATTTGGTTTTCCTTTTGGCTGGCGTTGCAATAAATCAGTAGTTCTATTTTTAAGATAGTTAGAACAAATTTTTGCATCAACGTAAATATACCAATCAAGCACCGCAGGAAAAACAGTATCGTCAATATGTGCGAAAATAACACCTTCGGAAAGTGCTAAGTTTGCAATGGTACTATCTGTATAATCGTTAAAAGTCCAAGAATGATTAGAACTTGTTTCTTTGAAGTGCTTATATTCGTAAGTTCCCTTGCTATCTTGTGCGTCTTTTGAACCTGAATGTCCAGGAATTAAGGTGTGATTTAATTCATTAGCTATCAGAATTTCATAGATTTTGCTATTTGAAAAAATATCATTTACTTCAAATTCACGCAAAAAATCCGCCTGAATAGTCCGAAATTTTGCGATTAGTTGGTAAAATTTTGTCTTGTTAATCGGAGTGAATGTTATCATCGAAGAAGTCTTTTATAGGAATATTTAAGGCTTTTGATAACTTTTCCAAAACCGTAATAGACACATTTCTTTCGCCTTTTTCGATACTTGGTATATAAGTACGGTCTAAATCAGCCTCCAAAGCCAATTTTTCTTGCGAAAAACCACGTGCTAAACGTAATTGCCTAAGTTTTAAGCCAAATTTTTGTTTGATATTCATTGCCACAAAGATTTAAAAATGTAGATAATCGTACAACGGACTACTGTCAACATCATAAGATTTTTAGAAAAAAAACTCAATGGGGTGAGTTGAAAAATTTGAGTTGCACAAAGTCGCCTACTTCGCAAGTATCGGCATATCTCTGCAAACTATCAAAGGTAATGCGTATTGGTATCACAGCCCCTTTGTTTCAGGCACACAAGCCACAGGTAGTTTAAAAGTAGATGCCCAGCAAAACCTATTTCATTGCCACGCCACAGGCATTGGTGGCACAATCATAGACTTTTTGCAGCACACAAAAGGTTTTCAGTCCGTTTCGGAGGTTTTGCAGTATTTAGACTCGGCGTCGGCAGTAAATTCTTTTTCTTTTTTACAGCAAACCATTACTACCCAACAACAGCCCGAAACAAGCAGCCTTAGCATAGAGAAAGTAAAACCCTTAGAAAACAAAGCCTTAGTACAGTATTTGGAACAAGAGAGAAAAATACCTTTGCAGTTTGCAGCACCTTATTTGCAAGAATGTTACTTCAAAACCAACCCTGCACAGCCCAAACCTTATTTTGCCCTGCATTTTGCCAATGACAAAGGAGGGGCAGAACTCCGAAACAAGTTTCACAAGGGCAGCAGCAGCCCCAAAAGTATCACCACCATAAAAGGCGAAAAAAACGGCAAAATTTGTTTATTTGAGGGGTTTATTGACTTTTTGAGTGCCCTAGCACATTACAAAGTCCGCAAACCAAAATATGACTGTATCGTACTGAATAGCACCAGCTTTGCCGACTCCGCAGTGCCACTACTGCAAAACTATGAAAAGGTATTTTGCTACCTTGACACCGACCCCACAGGTAAACAGACCCTACAAAATTTGCAAGCCCAACACCCTTGCATACAGGATTGTGCGACCCTTTACACAGGTTACAAAGATTTTAATGAATGGTGGGTACAAAAAGCCACAAAACCCTGAAAAAAACTTTGCACCCTCCAAATTATTATGTATCTTTGTGTACTTTACAAGTGTAAAGTTTCATTTTTTTACTTTTTTAAACAATTTTTAAAATGATAGACGAGAAAGCACGTCAGGGCATCATTCGGATGCACCAAGAGGGGTATAGTAGTGCGGATATTTCGCAAAAGCTAAATATCAAAAAGCACACTGTTTTAGGGGTCATTAAAGAGTTTGACACCCTTGCAAACACCCCCTCAAACACCCTTGCCAACCCCCCTGAAACACCCTTTGCAATACCCTTGCAAACACCCTACGGACACCCCCAATACCAACCCCCTCAAACAGCAAAAGAGAGGGAAATTGCCCTACAAATTCAGTTGTTGCAAGAGCAAAACAGGGCAAAGGAGTTGGAAGTAAAGTTAGCAGAGGTAAAGAGCAAAGAGGTAGCTGAAAAAGAGCAAACCGAAAGAGAAAAAAACAAAAACCTTAGTGGGGTAGAGTTGAAAAAATTGGAGTTGCAAAACAAGGCTATTGAGCAGAACGAAAAAAATCAGAAGTTGCAAGCCGCAGCCCTGAAATTGGAAAGGCAGAAGTTAGCAGACCAACAAGCCCAACGGCAGGCAGCAGCACGGGCAGCAGAGGTAGCAAGGCAAAAAGCAATAGACAGTTTAGAAACTGAAATTACCGAGTTCTTAGAGGATTTTGAGAACTACGAAGTAGGCAAAGACTATCCATGCAGCCAAGAACAAGCAGACGAGTATCACGAGCAAGCCCAAGAACTGATGGCAAAAATAGCAGCCTTGTTTGAGGACGAGGACTATGAGGAGTTTGTCCATTACGAAACCTTAGACTATTTGGCAAACCTTTTCGATGCAGATTTTAGCGAAGGTGGATTTTTCAAAACCAATTATGCTAACTTTGAGTGGGAGGAGGAAGGCGAAACCCTAATCCAGCACTGCAACGAAAACCAATTAGGCGAAGTCGTGCTTGACGAGGACGAGGACTATGACCAGGAGGATGAGGACGAGCAAGACGAGGACTAATAGCCCAAAACACTAAAAAAAACAGCTATTTATTTGCAAGCAAGTTGCAAGTAGGTAGCTGTTTTTTTGGGTAGGTAAGGCTAACAATTTCTCAAATTGGCGAAAAGTCGCAAATTTGAGAAAAAAACAGGTTTCAACCCTATTTCAAGGGTGTTTTAAGGGTATTTTAAGGGTATTTCAAGGGTAATTCAAGGGTGTTTTAAGGATAATTTAACCCTCTCTTAATTTATGCAGCTTGTTTGAGTTCCCTTACACTTGCTATTTCTTTTTTGCGAATAGCTATCATTTTCCTAAAAAAACTGAACATAAATTGATAACTTATTGATAATCAATAACTTACAAAATAGTCATTTTTCAAAAAAATGCTTATAACTTATTGAAAATCAATTAGTTATAACCTAAAAAATGTAGAGTAAACACTCTACACTAAAAACCCCATAAAAAAAGTGCCTTTACACTACTGTAAAGGCACTTTTTTAAAAATTTGTGGAGACGGTGGGAGTCGAACCCACGTCCAAACAAGGAAGTAATATGCTTTCTACACGTTTATTCTTTATTGATTGTCGGGCAGGGGCAAGTAAAAGACAAACTAACCCACACCGTAGTTGCTTAAATTTCGCCTTTGCTCCACAACAAAGCAAAAACTATCTCTATATTTTGAAGCCCTAAACGCAAAGCAGATAGAAAGGCTACTTTACAGGACTAAGGCACTTAATTTCTCCGAAATTAAGCAGCCATGGCGTAAGTTCTTTCGCCGATTATTGTTGTGAAGGTTCAGTTGAAAGGCTCGTCCTACAACGCCTTACGTGCTTACATACCTCATCTCATGATGTCAAAACCAGTCGTCCCCATTAGATGTACTTGCATTGTAGCATAGACTTTAGTCTGTGCATTTTCGCAACACAGGCTAAAGCATATACTATATTTACACAAAGGTAATAAATAATTTGGTAAAAATAAAACCTCCAATCAATTTATTTTAGAAAAAGACTAATTTTGTTTTTTGACAAGTCCAACATTAAAAGTTTGTAACTATTTAGGTACGTTGGCAATGGTCGCAGACCTTGACAATCGTACTGTACTTTTTATACGATTGTCAAGGTCTGCGACCATTGCCAACGTATAAAAAACGTGATGCTAAATAATCACAAAAATTCAACATTCATCATTCATAATTAATTTCTATGCTATTCCAAAAAAGCAACAAACTACAAAGTGTAAACTACGACATCAGAGGACCTATTTTTGAGCAAGCTCAATTATTGGAGAAACAAGGGGCAAAAATCACGAAACTCAACATTGGCAATCCTGCCCCTTTTGGTTTCGATACGCCTGACGAAATCGTGGAAGACATCATTTCCAATATCCGCACCGCACAGGGCTACTGCGACTCAAAGGGTTTGTTTGCTGCTCGCAAGGCTGTCATGCACTATTCGCAATCAAAATCTATTCGCAACGTAACAATAGACGACATTTATATTGGCAATGGCGTAAGTGAACTCATTTTGTTGTCTTTGCAGGCTTTGCTCAACGATGGTGACGAAATTCTTGTGCCTTCGCCTGACTATCCTCTCTGGACTTCGGCTGTCAATTTATCGGGTGGCAAGGCGGTGCATTATCTCTGCGACGAACAATCGGACTGGTATCCTGATTTGGAGGACATAGAACGAAAAATTACGCCCAAAACAAAGGGAATTGTGATTATCAACCCCAACAACCCAACAGGTGCAGTCTATTCTTCGGATTTGTTGCAACGGTTTGTGGCGTTGGCTTGCAAACACAAATTAATGGTTTTTTCTGACGAAATTTACGATAAAATTCTCTATGATGACGTGGCTCATTTTTCCACTGCCTCCGTTGCCGATGAAACCTTGTTTCTGACCTTTGGCGGTTTATCAAAAAACTACCGAGCAGCAGGTTTTCGGGCTGGTTGGCTTATTTTGAGTGGCGACAAATCGAAAGCACAATCTTATATCGATGGGCTGAATGTGCTGTCGAGTATGCGGTTGTGTAGCAATGTGATGGCACAGTTAGGTATTCAAACAGCTTTGGGAGGCTACCAAAGTATCAACGAATTGGTGCTGCCCAACGGAAGACTCCGCAAACAACGTGATTATTGCTACGAAAAACTAAATTCCATTGAGGGCATCAGTTGCACCAAACCCAAAGGAGCATTTTATATGTTCCCGAAAATAGACACTGCCAAATTTAAGGTAAAAGACGACCAGCAAATGGTGTTGGAGTTGCTAAAACAACAAAAAGTGCTGGTAGTTCATGGCACAGGTTTTAATTGGAAACAACCTGACCATTTCCGCATTGTGTTTTTGCCAAATTTGGAAGATTTAGATTCGGCATTGGGTAGAATAGAGTTGTTTTTTAACGAAAAAGCAGCAATGTAAGACTTGTACGTTCTCTGTTGTGAATTAGCTATTAGAACTAACATTTTTAAAAAAAATGTTGGTTCTTGAATGTTGTAACTGTTGCACTACCCCCATAAATTTCCTTATATATTTTTTCGGCAATTTCATAACTTCGGTATTGCTCGGCTACGGCACGCACTTTTTTGTATAAATTTTCTGTTGTATTTGCCACCAATAATTGGTCAATCGTTTGCACACAACGCAAGTAATCAGTTTCATTAAATTCTTGCAAAACAGCCCCAATTTGGTGTTTTTCTACTATTTCGGAGTCGTCAGAAATATTGTGCGTAATGACAATAGGCAAACCCAAAGCCCAATATTCACCATCTTTGATAGGTGTGCAGTATCTTTTGGTAGGAATAGGTTTCACAGGCGTAATACCAAAGTCTGCCAAACCCATGTAATTGGCTATTTCTTTGTGATTGACAAAGCAAACCTGAAAAATATCGGCAGACAACCCTACGGCTTTGGCTTTGAGGGCTATTTCTTGTGGGGTGTGGGCGGTGAGTAGCAAAATACGCAACTTATCTCCCCAAAAATTGTGTGCAACCTTAAAAAGCTCAAAGACTTCTTTGTCTAAATAAATTCCACCCAACTTGCCCGCATACACACATACGATTTTGTCCTCAAAGCCAAATTTTTTGAGCAAGTCTGGATTTTTGCGATTTTCCCAAGAAAAATTTTGGAGGTTTACGCAAGCAGGCTTTACATAAAATTTGTCAAACGTAACACCATATTTTTCTTTGGCATAGTACCGCATACCTTCCGTAGCCGAAATAATGTAAGTTGCGTGTTTGGAACTGTATTTTTCCATAGCAAACAAGAGCTTAAACCTAAAACTGTTGCGTTGCCAATCTCCATTTTCTACCGAAGCCTCTGCATGAGGTTCATAGCTGTCTATCAGGTATTTACGCCCTGTAAGTAGAGAAAGTAAATAGCCCGCCATGCCCGAAGTGGTGCAAAAAGAATGAATAACCTGAATGTTTTGCACCAAAACCAAAAATAACAAATACAGTACAATTCTTGCCCAGTTTAGCAAAGACAACAAGCCATAATTAAAGTAAGGAAAACGCACAGAAACTATCCCAAAAGCAGCCAACTCTTGTTCTATTTGGGCTACTTCTTCGGGTTTTATAGCAAAACGAGGCTGTTCTATGGTGAGCAAATAAATTTTGCTGCCTTTGGGCAAGTGCTTGTGCATAATTTTGAGGTAGGGCAAGGTATAAGTTTGCACCAAAGCATCTTTGAAAGACCAAAAAGTTGTAACCAAAATGTTCATAACAGCATACATATAGCATACGCTTTAGCGTGTGCATGAGATAATTGTAGCATACGCTTTAGCGTGTGCATAGCTCAATACAAATGTAGTAGATTTGTAGAAAATAAAAATATTGATTTTTTTTTATTTTACCAACAATAATTAGTAGCTTTGCAACTATTATTGTAATTGAGAAAAACTAAAAGCTAATCTACTCATTTACAAGCAGATTCATTTGTTTCACCTAAATAGCTTACATGAATAATCCTCCTGTAAATCCTCCTGTTAATAAGGAGAAAGATACTCCGCCGCCATTTCAACGCCGCGAATTTAATCCTCGCCACAGGCAGCAGCAAGAAGACTTGCACCGTATCAACGAAAAGATAAAAGTGCCAGAAGTAAGGTTAGTCGGAGATAATGTAGAACAAGGAATCTATCCTACCAAAAAAGCCTTAGAAATGGCACAAGCCTTAGGCTTGGACTTGGTAGAAATTTCTGACAAGGCTACACCACCCATTTGCAGGGCAGTAGATTATTCTAAGTTTAAGTACGAGCAAAAGAAAAAGCAAAAAGAAATAAAGGCAAATGCCCAAAAAGTTGTGCTGAAAGAAATCCGTTTTGGACCGAATACAGACGAACACGACTTCGAATTTAAACTCAAACACGCCCAAACCTTTTTGAAAGAAGGCAACAAAGTGAAGGCTTATGTGCAGTTTGTGGGTCGTACCATTGTGTTTAAAGAAAGGGGCGAAGTCTTGTTGTTGCGTTTTGCTCAAGCCTTAGAGGAAATAGCCAAAGTGGACCAACTACCCAAATTAGAAGGAAAACGCATGAGCTTATTGCTTTCGCCAAAAAGCTCAGGCATCAAAAAATAGTCTGTTGTAACCTTATAATTGTAACGTAGGCTTTAGCCTGCGAGTTCTGTAACGTAGGCTTTAGCCTGCAAGTTCTTTTATAAGTTTTGCAACTTTCTGTATTCAATTCATATAATTAATTCATTAAAATCAATGCCAAAGGTAAAAACCAAATCAAGTGCGAAAAAACGTTTTCAGGTTACTGGCACAGGCAAGATTAAACGTAAAAGTGCGTTTAAAAATCACATCTTGACTAAAAAAGCAAAAAGCCGTAAACGTCGCCTGGGAGGCCCTACATTAGTTTGTAAGGCAGACACCCCAAGAGTAAAAGAAATGTTGTTGGCTTAGTCCTCACACTTCTTTTGCTTGCTGTTAAGTAGGTTAGTAAAAATCGCCAAAAAAATTGGTGTACCTCTTAACTTAAAATAAAAACAATGGTTCCACCCGATTGACGGTAACAAAGCTTCTTGCAATAGTAGAACTCCGTTAGTCAAAACAAAATTATTATGCCACGTTCAGTAAACGCCGTTGCGTCAAGGGCAAGAAGAAAAAAAGTTTTAGCAAGAGCTAAAGGCTACTTTGGTCGTAGAAAAAATGTATGGACAGTAGCCAAAAATACAGTAGAAAAAGGTCTATTGTATGCGTATGAACACCGCAAGATGAAGAAACGTGATTATCGCGGACTTTGGATTGTGCGTATCAATGCTGCTGCAAGAGAACACGGTATGTCTTACTCTCAGTTGATTGGAAAAATCCACGCAAAGGGAGTAGTTCTCAACCGCAAAGTATTGGCTGATTTGGCAATGAATCACCCCGCTGCTTTTGCTGCCGTTGTTCAAAAAGTAAAATAAAAATAACAATAAATTTGTCGGACACCTCAAAGGTGTCTAAAAAATGCTTATCTGGTTGTCTGACAATTTTTGTAAAAACGTAGAGGCTGTCCGAAAAGTCTTTCTGCCTTTTTTTGTATTTTAGGGTTTCTTTTAGTAAATTTGTTTGGGTTTTAGCCATAGCTATTGTTATGGCTAAAGTAATCTTTAAACAAAAATCGGGCAAACATTTCGCCTTATTTCCTATCAATCTTTTAGATAAAATCCCATTCCAATCGTTATACCTTTGTTTAACGTAAAAATGTTGAAAAAAACAAGGCAAAGTTGGAAAAAATGCTCTATAATAGAGGTTATTACGATAATTTTTGTATAGAAAATTAACTTGTTGATTTTCAGTTAATTGACCTTGCAGTTGGAGGCAATCCCCGCCAAAGGGTACAGTACAAATCGTAATAACCTCTAATTTTTTTGACTACTTCACCAACTTCGTTGTATAACTGTTTGCTCCATCATTGACCTCCACCACATACACCCCCGCAGGAAGTTCTTTGGTAGAAAACGAAGTTTCAAAGGCATTGCGTTGCTTTTCAACAGTTTGGGTTTTTACCAACCTGCCTGTGAGGTCATAAACCGAAACTTTCAGCGTTGCTTGGTTGTTGCTGAGGAAACGCAAAGTAGCTTGTTCTGCATTTTCAACAGGATTTGGATAGATAGTTAGCGTATTGTTTAGCTTTTGGTCTATTGGCAAATCTATCCAAACCTCGAAACGGCTGGCGTAAGTTTTGGCTTCGAGATTGCAGGCATAGCTTTGTTTTTCGGTTAGCAACTGTTTGGTATTCAGTTCTTTATCCCAAATCCACAAGGTAGTTCCTGCGGGCATATTTTGCTGGGTTTGCAGTTTGATTTCATATTTTCCTGCTGTTTTGGGCTGCACCACCAAAGCCACACCTTTTTGCCAATTTTCTAAGGGCAAGCCGTTGATAGCCACCTGTACTTTGTCGGCAGTGAGCATATACATATCGGGCATTTGTCCGCCATTGGGTATTCCTTTGCGAGCATCGCCGTCGCCGTCGAAGTTTACAGTTGCTCCTTCTTTGCTGTGAATGGCTATTTCGTCATAGTATTGGCTGTTTTGAAAACGCAATTTAATAGCCATTGGTTTTTCGTTGCCTTCTGTCCGCAAAAACAGGGGCTGTGTTTGTGTGGCTACTGTGGGTCGCATGGTGTTGTTTACTGTTACATTGCCGTTGCCTTTTGCCACCACAAAAAAGCCTTGCCCCAGTGCTATGTTTTTGTCCACATTGGCTGTGCCATCTGCCACAAAAGCCCCGCCGACTGTGCCACCACCCACTTCTGACAAGCCCAAACCTGCTGTATATTTACTAAACGTAACAATATTGAGTGTGCCTTTGGGGATACGTCTATACAAAGTGGCTTCTAATACACCTGAATTGGCTGCACTAACCAAATCCCAATCTAAGGGCGAAGGGTAAGGATTGCCTACCAAATTCCAGCCCGAAAAAGGGGCAGCACCTGTTTTGGTAATTGCGGTTGTATAAGTGCCGTTGTTCAGTGTACCTCTAAAAGTAGGGGTCAAGCCTTGTTGTATGTGTACGCAATAGCCTGTGCCTATGCCCATGTTTACGCCTGTGTTTGCAAAACTTCTCCAACCTCCCATGCTTTGTCCACCTTCAAAACCACTTGTGTTGGTGCCATCGTCTGTGTTGTTGCCCTCTTGGTAGAAAAAGAAATTAGGGAAATTGGCTAAGGTGTAAGCGGGGTTGTACCAATAATAAGCACCACCTACGACCACACTCATCACCGAATTGAATTGAGAAATGGGGGCAGCAGCAACAGGAGAGGCAAAATAATGATAGCCCACGCCTGTAAACCCTGTGGGGTGTCCTGTTACGTGGCGTTGTGCCGTAACAGTGCCTGTTATTCTGCGAGTAGTTGGCGAAACACCTGCTGCGGGGTCGTTGGCAACCATAGCCGTACCTGTGGCAGTGGAGAGCAAAGTAAAACCACCATTCACATCTAAATTGCCGTTGGTCATTTCCACCACTGTTTTTACGTTTACGTTGTTGCCTGTTTTGGTTACGTTGGCAGCATTGTCTATTTGCAAATGATTGAAATTACATTGATTGCCATTCGAAATTACTTGTGCATAGCTGCAATCGGTTGGTTTCATCAGCACTTTGCCTGCATAAGCCGATGCACTGTTGTTGAATACACCATTGCCACCAACCCTAAAATTTCCTTGCAAAGTAATCAAGGTGTTTGCTTGCATTAGCACGTTGTTGTTTACATAGAAAGAAAAACCTACATGGTTCGTAACGTCTAAAATAGGCGTAGTTGGGGTAGTTGTACCTGTAATTCCTCCTGTGGCGTTGGTGGTGCTTTGGTCGTTTGTACCTATAAAAATATTCATTTTGTTGGTAGGCACTACGTTTCCGCACTTGTTGCTCCAATTTGCACCCACATTCCAATCCGTTGTGCCACCTTTCCAATAGTGTGTGTATTCGTAAGCACCTACTTCGGGCAAGCAAGTACGGTCAAAACCCAAATAATCTACATTGAGAGTCGTAAATCCGTTGTACGTATAAACACCTTGGTCAAAAGCATAGTTGTAGAGAAAAGGCATAGCAACTGTATTGTCGTATTGCAAACGGAGGTCGTCATCGAGAGTACCCACTACGTTGTCTGCTCCATCATCATCATAAAATTTGGGGTCTTTGCCTATCAACGCAGCCACGCCTGTGTCTTGGCAGCCTCCTGTGCAAGTTGCTTCAGCAGCATTGATAATAGAATGGGCATATTTAAAACTTGGGGAAGTCATGGGAATTGTTACAAATAAATTATTTCCTCTGTTTCCTGTATTGGTGTTGTTCCAAAAAATATTGTTGAAAACTGTGAAATCTACTGTAGAATTGTTGATACCAACGAACAGAGCACCGCCACCAACGCCAGCATTGTTGCCATTTGCCACATTTCTACTAAAAGTATTGTTGGCAATCACAGGGGCTTTTTGGGTGGCTGTCAAGCCCTGAATAATGATAGCCCCACCGTTGCCATTGGTGCCACTGTTTGCCGATGCTTGGTTGCCACTAAATACGTTGTTGAGAATGGTGCTTTGGGCTGTTCCGTTGGCATCGAGGCTTACGTTGCTGATAAAAATAGCCCCGCCACCTTGCAAAGAAGCTATGTTTCCTACAAATTTATTGGACTGAATATAAGTTACAACGCCTGTGGTTGTTCCAGAAAAGCCTATTGCTCCGCCATTTAGGGCTGTATTGGCAACAAAATTATTTCCGTCTATAATGTAGCCCAAATTTGCTCCATTTACTATATTAATTGCCCCACCTGCTAAGGTACTTATATTGCTCTCAAAAGTGTTATTTGTAAGAGAATAGACACAATTTGCAGCATTGATAATTTTGGCTGCAAGTCCGCCACCCGAAGAACCTCTATTGGTGCTGATGGTGCTGCCTGTGATGGTGGCACTGTCTGCTTTTACCATTACACCGCCGCCATCGCCTGTGTTGCTGCGGTTTTGGGTTACTGTGCAGTCTTGCAACCACAAACGGCTGTTCGTACCCGACTGGTGGGCTATGCCTGCCCCGTCGCTGTTAGCATAATTGCAAGTGATGATACAATCTCTGATGCGGACTTGCCTTGCACCATTTACAACCAAAATTCCTGCTCCTTGATTGTCGGGGACTGCACTGGTGGCAGCACCACCCGAAATAGTAAAACCTTGTATATAAACACCTGTGGTGGCAGCGGCAGGAATGGTTACTACGTGCAAACTGTTGTCTGTATAAGTAGCAACAGAACCACCCGATGACATGGTAACACAAGCATCGTTGTTGTTCAAATCTCCGCTTAAAACTGTGAGATTAGTAGTAGGGTTTCTGCTACCAATGGCGGGGTTTCCTGTATCTGCATAGCCACCGAGCAAAACCATTCTATCTTTGAGGGTAAAACTAAGGTTTTTATTCGTACCTAAGGTGTCTGGTTTGTACGTACCTTTGGCTATCAAAATGGTGTCGCCTGCTGCTGCAACGGCTAAGGCTTTTTGAATGGAGGTAGCCTTTGCCCAGCTTAGTCCGTCATTGGAAGTAAAGCCTGTGGTGCGGACATAGTAAATGGTGGCATGGACTTGGTGCAGCGTAAAGCAGCCGACCAGCAAAGTCCAAACTATAAAAATTATTTTTTTCATTTTTTGCCTGAATTTGTTTATTGGTTTAAACTTACGCAAAAATTGGGTAAAATGGTGTGAATTAGGAGAAAAAATTTATACCTTTCTGCAAATTACAGAGCTATGGATTTTACGCACCCCATTATAGAGCAGGCAAACAACTCGTTGGAAATACTAAATTGCTACAGCAAGACACTATCAATGGTTTGATTTTATTGGGGTTTTGCAGTGAAAATAGTTGTTTTGTCTATTTTGGAATAAAATTATACTCTTTTAAGAAACAAAAAGTGTAAAAAAACTATTTATCTTTATAACAAACACCATTCAAACATGTTTTGACAATCATCAACAAATTCAACTAATCAAATTAAAATTATGGTAACTTATTTACTCAAAAAATACACCAGACTATTGAGTGTATGTGCAGTAAGCCTGGTATTAGTTTTTTTCCTTTTTGCCTCAATTTATCTTTTGTTCATGTTGTTTACTAAATACCTTGCTATTTAAAAATCACAACTACCTATATGTATAAACTTTTGTCTTGTTTGTTGCTGGGCTGGTTGGTAGCTGGTTGTGGCACCACAGCCGAAGAAATTATCAATCCTTCTCTGGTAAGAGTCTATCTCAACAACTCTGAATCTTCTGCCACCAGTGTATTTATAGAGGATATAAAAAAGACTAAAGATAATGGCTATTTATTGATTGGTGTTATTGGCAATAGTATCAACACTAAATTTAGCCGAAGTGCAGCTTTATATTTGTTAAAAATAGATGCAAAAGGCGATGTGCTGTGGGAAAAAAGTTATGAAAATATTAGGGGAGCAAGCACAGGTTTTTTGAGCAATGTATTGACTACTAACAAAGAAGACGAGTTTGTTTTAGTTTGGAATAGGTTTACAGGGCAAGCTACCTTTGATTATTTTTTAGTAACTTTTTCGGCAACAGCAAAAGAAGCACCAACCTTGACTACCAAAGAACTCCGCAATGTGCGGTGCGAAAGCAACGGCAGGGATTGCGGCTTTATTGCCAAAATTACGCGCCACTTCGACAATACAAGCTATGCCTTTTTGAGTTTGGCAGCAGCCAATCAACAAGTTAGCGATGGACACATTGTATTTTTGAGCAGAGCCGCCGACTCCAACGACAGTATCAAGTCTTTTAGTAGTCGTGCCTTTACAGGGCTGAGTCCTGGTGCAGATGCTTTGCAGCGGTATGAATCTTTTCTTTTTGTGGGGCACAACAACAATACATTTTATCACAATATTCCTGTCAATAATGAGGAAATGGCGTTGCTTTCCGCAGGAAACTCCGAAGTTTATTATCGAGATAGCACCATTTGGGCTATGAATGCCCTCAATCAGGCACAAGGTAAATTGGCAGTGGTGTTTGCAGCCAAAAACGCAAGTAGTGGTGAAAGTTCCTACTTTGCCCCTTCTTATAATTTGCTGCCTACTTCCAATAACAGCAATAGTATGCGAGCCTTAGCCCAAGAACTCAATCCACAATTTGATGGAGAGAAAAAAGTTCTCTTATACACCACCACAGAGCAAAAAAATTTATTGATTGGGGGAAGTGGCAACCCTGTAAGAGAAGGTATTTTGATTTATGCACTCAACGAAAACGGCAACCATAAAAACATAAACCTTGCCAACACCAACTACATTGCAAGAGGAGTGGCAGAGTCGCAAGACGGCAAAGTTTTGGTTATTGCAGGCAACCAAAAAATAACGCCGAACTGGGGCAGACCTTTTATTATTTTGATACCAAAAACGGAGTTATTGAAATAATTAGCACCATTCAAAGATAATATACATTTTGTGATTTGAACAGAAACTCGCCAAAAAAGTGCATGTTATAGCTGCTAACCCAAAATGCTTTTTAATATTTTCTCGTCTTTGCTAATCCATGCAAAAATTTCTTCAAAAATTTGATAAACTGTTTTTTGAGGTTTCCAGCCTGTTTTGGTCGTAATTTTTTGGTTATCAGTCAAATAAATGCGTATATCAGCCACTCTGTTTGCGGTTTGCTTGGCTATTTCTATGCTGTTGCCTGTTAGTTCCTGACAAATAGCTGTCATTTCTTGCAACGAAGCACTGATTTCTCTCCCGCCACCCACATTAAAAACTTCGCCATTTACGGAATTTAAATTGTGTAATTGCCAATCTACCAAAGTAAATAAATCGGAAGTATGCAACATATCACGCACTTGTTTTCCTTCGCCACCATAGCCAAAATACCCTAATTTTTGTTTCCAAAAGTGTTTAGCAGCCCACAAAACTACTACGCCTTGGTCTATTTTGCCCATTTGGTAAGCTCCTGTCAATACACCACAACGATTAATTACAGTTCGCAAGCCCAACATTTCATTGTATTCCTGAATCATAAGCTCGGAAGCATATTTGGTGGCTCCGTACAAAGACCTTGCTTTATCCATCAGGAAGTTTTCGGCTACACCACGCTGAGAAAAGCCTTGCAAAGTTTGCTCGGCATTTAACTCAAATCGGGTGGCTGTTTCATAAAAATTAGCACTTTCCAAATGGTGAATAGGGTAGACTCGACTCGTAGAGAGGAAAATAAAGTCGGCTTTGTGGCGGAGAGCCAAATCCAAACAGTTAATGGTGCCATTGAGGTTGGTGTGGACTAAATAGGCGGTGCTGCTGTCTAAGCCCGCCAAAACCGAAGGTTCGGCGGCGGCTTCTATTAAAGTGCTTATGGGTTTTATGCCTTCTAAATCTTCTTTGTTGCGAATATCGCCATGGATAAACTCTACACCAGCCTCTCGTAACCTACTGATATTCAGCTCAGAACCTCGCCTCTTCAAATTGTCTAAGGCTGTGATGGTGTAGGTTGGGTATTTTGCTTTGAAAGCCAATGCCAAAGAAGAACCAACAAAACCGCAGCCTCCTGTGATTAAAATATGTTTGGACATGAATTAGCTAATTGTAAAGTATAAGTTTCTGCTTGTAAATTTTGCAAAATAATTGAAGAATTACTAATTTTTATCTTAAAATTCTGCCAAATTTCATTTCAAAATTGATTCCAAGATTTAGCAAATTTTAACCTTGCCATTTGCAACAAACTTGTATCTTTGCAGCCAAAAGAAGGAAGTTATGCAAAAAAGGTGTTGCCAAAGATGACATCTTTCGCAAAGATGTCATCTTTGGCAACACCTTTTTTGCAACCACCAAAATAAAACTTGTCATGAAATTTGCCGTCGTTTTACAAAAAATGTTGCTTCGCACTGTCTTATTTATTTGTTTGTTTGTTGTCAATTTTTTTGCCATAGCCCAAACCCAAGATTCTTTGCAAGTCCCAACAGATACAACCGAGCTAAGTGCCTTGCAAACCACAACTGCATCTACACAAGAAAAAAAACGAAAAAAGTTTCCTTTTTTTGTCATTCGCACCATCAAAAAGTTTCCTTTTTTGAGTTTTAAGCCCAAAAGCCAAACAAGTAACCAGCTTTCAGACAGCCTAAGTCGACAAATGCTTGTTCTCCGCAAAAGTTTGGATAGTTTGAACCAAATCAAAAAAAGCAGAGAAAAAGAGCAAAAAAGAATGATTTTGCAAGACTCTGCACGCAAGGCAGTATTGACCGACACCACCAAAAAGCCTTTTTATATTCCCGATGCCATTCGGATAGGTTATGATTTTTCCTACGGCTTGCGAGGGCTATTCAGTGCTTCGGGTGTGGTCAATGCCACGCCCACCGCAGGTGTGCCACAAGGAGCAGCACAATACAGCTTTTTTGGCGATAACATCAACATAGACCTCATGGCAGACATGAGTTTTGGCGATAATAAGTATTTTGTAACTCTTGATGCGGGTTATTCAGACATTAACAGGGTAAAACCAAGCACCCAAAACATAAATACTACAACAAGTGCCACGCCAAGTCGTAAAGTTGTCAATGGATTTAGGTACACCAACACAGGCACTTATTTTAGAGTAGGTTTAGAATACAATTTTATGCGAAGGTATTTTAACAATGAGGCAATGACCATTGGCTTTCGTTATGGGCAGTCGTTTTTCAAGCATAGCCTCGAGTGTACCATTATTGCTGACTCTTTATGGGGGATACAGCTAAAAGAACTGCCTTATCCACCTCCTGCTGGTTTTTTAAAACAATCAGGGCTAACTGCCAACTGGTTTGAACTCAATACAGGTTTGCGAGTCAATATTTGGCGTAATTTTTTTATGGGCTACACCATTAGGCTTATGTTTTTGATAGGTGTGCAGGGAAATGAAACATTATTGCAAAGAAACTTTGTATTTGAAGGAGTTGATGACTTTCCTCCTTACGAACCTTTTAAATCTTTTGTGGGGCAGGGGGCTTTGGTTGCCAATGAAATACCAGGTTATGGCAATACGGAAGATGCTTTTAAGTTAGGATTTGGGATTTTTGCAGCCTACCGAATACCGCTAAGACAACGCCCAGTAGTGGTAATGGAATAAAAAAACGAAGGGTTTTAACCCACAACTACCTTGCAATTTAGTTGCATTTCCTTAACTTTGCAGCCCTATGACAACAAAATTAACTTTTATTGCCCTGTTTTGGTGCTTGAGTTTTGGGTGTTTTTCAGCAGCCTTTGCCCAAGATTGTCGGCAGGAGTTGGCGGGTAGAGTGGTGTGCAAAAACAATAACAATTCCTTAGTTGGGGCTACTATTTGGATAGAAGAACTGCAAAAAGGCACAACAACAGACGAAAAAGGCAATTTTTTGTTTACTTCCCTCTGCGAAGGGACTTATACCTTGACTTGTTCTCACCTTTCGTGTCAAGCCTATTCGCAAAAAATAGTGGTGAAAACCACCAATGCCAATTTAGCTGTTTATTTGGAAGAAACCACCAAAACCTTACAAGCTGTAGAGGTACAAGCCACCAAAACAGTAGCCACCGATTTGCAAGTGCAAAGTTCACAAAGCCTGACCGACAAGGAATTAGATGCCACCAGAGGGCTAAATTTGGGCGAGGCACTCAAAAAAATAGTGGGCGTAAACAGTCTGAATACAGGAAGTAGCATCAGCAAACCTGTCATTCAGGGCTTGCATAGCAACCGAGTGTTGGTGATGAACAACGGCGTAAGGCAGGAAGGGCAACAATGGGGAGCAGAACACGCACCTGAAATAGACCCCTTTGTGGCTTCGGAGTTGGCAG
The DNA here is from genome assembly GCA_013299115.1 of Cytophagales bacterium. Lineage (GTDB taxonomy): Bacteria > Bacteroidota > Bacteroidia > Cytophagales > Thermoflexibacteraceae > JAAFKA01. The sequence goes on along the minus strand of JAAFKA010000008.1, from coordinate 174,130 downwards.
TGATTAAGGGGGCAGGCTCTGTGCGGTATGGTGCAGATGCTATAGGTGGTGTGGTGTTGGTAACACCAAAATCTTTGCTAAAAAACGCCAAATTAGGAGGAGAGTTAAATTTGGTAGGTTTTTCCAATGGCAGACAATTTACCACTTCGGGCATTGTAGAAGGTCATTTTGGCAGGGCTACTTCGCCCTCCTCCACTACCCTACCCTTTTGGAAAAAAATAACCAATCAGCTGTATTGGCGTTTGCAAGGCACGTATAAACAGTCGGGTACAGTCAATACGCCCACGTACTACTTGCGAAATACAGGCTTGACAGAGCAAAATTTTTCTTATCATTTGGGCTGGTTGAGAGAAAAAGTAGGGGTTGAAGTATTTTACAGCCAATTTAATACGTCTTTGGGTATTTTTTCGGGTTCTCATTTTGGCAATTTGACAGACCTGAACAATATAATTGCCAAAGGACAACCCGATGAAGCAAACAAAGGAGATTTTAGTTACACCATTGGCAGACCCTACCAACGCATAGAACACGAATTATTTAAGGTCAAAAGTTATTGGGAGTTGGCAAAAGTCGGCAAATTTACTTTGACTTATGCCCGCCAATTCAATTACAGAGGAGAATATGATGCTCACTTGCCGTTGGGTACAAGCCCCGAAGCTGCCGAACAACCCCAAATGGCGTTTAAAATCACGACGCACAGCAGCGAATTGGTTTGGGAACACAAACCAAAAAAGAATTTTTATGGTACGGCAGGTTTGCAACTGATGGCACAAAACAATACGTTTTCAGGTCGTTATTTCATTCCTTTTTTCAGAAATTACCAAGCAGGTGTGTTTTGGATAGAACATTGGGAAAGAGGCAAATGGCTGATAGAAGGGGGTTTGCGTTACGATTGGAAGTATTTGGAAGTGGATTTGACAAACAACCGCCAACCGCAGGACTACGAATTTCCTACTTTCAATTTTACCAATTTTTCGACTTCGGCAGGGGCAAAATATACACTAAACAACCATTTCAACGCTGGTTTTTATGCTGCCATGGCGTGGCGACCTCCAAATGTGAACGAATTGTTTAGCAATGGCGTGCATCATGGCTCGGCTTCGTTTGAGATTGGCGACAGGAATTTGAAAAACGAAACAGCTTATAATTTTGCTCTGAACTTGCAATACACTTCCTCAAAATTGAATTTGCAAGCCAACATTTACAACAATTTGATTAGCAATTACATTTACCTCAATCCCGAACAGCCACCTACGTTGAGTATTCGCGGGGCTTTTCCCACGTTTAGGTATAGGCAAGCCGATGTTGTTATCAGAGGAATAGATTTGAGTGGGCAGTGGCAAATTTTGCCCCGACTAAAATATTTGCCTAAAATTTCGCTGTTGCGTGCCTACAATCAAGCCATAGACAATTATCTGATTTTGATGCCACCCGACAGGTTTGAAAATGGTTTGCAATATGATTTGCCAACTTCCAAAACTTTTGCAAGCAATTTTGTAGGTTTGCAAGTGGTAAACGTGGCAAAACAGTGGCGTGTGCCAGAAAATTCGGATTATGCCACGCCGCCCGAAGGTTATCTACTCCTGCACGTGGAGGCAGGTAGCACCTTGCAAATAGGCAAGCAACCTGTGCAGTTGCACATAGAAATTCGCAATGCTCTGAATACGACTTATCGAGATTACCTCAACCGTTTTCGTTACTTTGCCGATGAGTTGGGGACTAATGTGATGCTGAAAATTAAAGTGCCATTGTCAATAAAATAGATATGTTTATTGACCAATCACAAAAAAACGCCTACCAATCTATTGATTAGTAGGCGTTGCATTTGTTGTTTATTTATTTTACTCCAACTCTATGAGTTGGTCTTGTTTATTTTTGAAGTAAAACTCTGTGATGGCAAGTGAAGAGTCGGGCAATATTTTTATCCACTTGTGGTATTGCAGATACCATCGCATACGTTTTGAAATCCAGCCCGAAGTAAAATAGGCGTGGAGGTACGGGTGTGTAATCAAGGTAATTCCCGAATCATTTTGTTTGGTCAAGATATGTTCCAACTTGCTTTCTATGTGGTCTGTAACCGAAATAGAGGCAGATATTTTGCCAGTTCCGTTGCAAGTCGGGCATTTTTCTTGGGTAACAATGTTCATTTCTGGTCTAACTCGTTGCCTTGTTATCTGCATCAAACCGAATTTGGTAAGGGGCAAGACCGTAAACTTCGACCTATCTGGTTTCATTTCCTTCCGCATGTGGTCATACAACTGCTGTTTGAGCTGCGGATTTTTGAGGTCAATGAAATCAATCACAATGATGCCACCCATATCTCTCAACCGCAGTTGGCGAGCTACTTCGGCAGCAGCCTCCATATTTACGTTGAAAGCCGTCGTTTCTTGGTCGTCATCAGTACTTGATTTGTTGCCACTGTTCACGTCTATCACGTGCAGGGCTTCGGTGTGTTCTATGATAATGTAGCCACCTGTGGGGAGGCTTACGGTCTGTCCGAACAACATTTTGAGTTGTTTTTCTATTCCGTATTGTTCAAAGATTTTGGATTTTCCGCTGTGTAACTTTACAATTTTTTCTTTTTCGGGGGCAATGGTGTGGATAAAAGTGCGAATTTCGTCGAACATTTCTTTGTCATCTACCACAATATTGTCAAAACTTTCGTTCAACATATCTCGCAGCATAGACGTAGCACGGTTCATTTCGCCTATAATTTTATCTTTGGGCTTGGCAGTTTGGAGTCTTTCCATGCCAGCTTGCCACTTGTCGAGTAGTTCGTTGAGGTCTCTGTCGAGTTCAGCCACATCTTTTCCTTCGGCTACAGTCCGCACAATAATACCAAAATTCTCTGGTCTGATAGATGCCACTAATCGTTGCAATCTTTTGCGTTCTGCATTGTCGGTAATTTTTTTCGATACGTTTACGCCATCGCCAAAAGGCACTAATACAATATAGCGACCAGGTAATGAAAGTTCACACGATAAACGATGCCCTTTCGTCCCTATTGGTTCTTTTACTATCTGTACCAGCACTTGCTGGTTGCCTTTCATTACGTCACTCATCTTGCCAAACTTGTCTATGGGAGCATCAGGTTTGATGCCGTTAAGTTTATTGGCAAAATTTGCTTTTTTGGCTTGTATGGCTCGGCTAAATTTGATTTGCGATTTTACGTTAGGACCTAAGTCTAAGTAGTGCAAAAATGCGTCTTTGTCATGACCGAGGTCAATAAAAGCTGCATTCAGGTTGTTGTGAATCCTATGCACAATACCGAGATAGATGTCGCCTACGTGAAAACTGTCGCTGCTACTCTCGATGTGATACTCTACTAACTGCTTTTCCCTTAAAAGAGCTATACGGTCTCCACTTTGAACTGAATTGATAATTAATTCGCTGCTCAAGGTTGTAAAAGATTTTTAATTTCAAAGAACTTGGTATGCTTATAAAACAAAAAGTAATTGTGATTGAAAACAATTCTTTATGGGAGAAAGTTGCCCGAAGGCAACTTAACGAGATGAGAGAACAGGCTACTTATTTTTTCTTTTTGTGTCTGTTTTTCCTCAATCTTTTCTTACGCTTGTGCGTAGCTATTTTGTGTCTTTTTCTTTTCTTTCCGCAAGGCATAGCTTTATGATGTTTAAATTGTGAATAAAAAATTTTGCAAATATATACAAAAAAATGATTATAGCTAACAAGTAGTTAGGAAAAAAGAAATTATTTTTTTGAGTAGGATTCTGCAAACTTATTTTCTCTCTACCACACAATCTCCCAAAACCAACATATCCATTTTTGTCCGCAAAAAGCAGGCTAAGGCTTCGGCAGGCAAATTGACAATAGGCTCATTTTCATTGAAAGAAGTGTTGAGTAGAATTGGCGTATTGGTTTTTTTGTAAAAAGCCTCAATCAAACCATAATATTTTGGCTCCACGTTTTTATCTACTGTTTGCAACCTACCTGTGCCATCGGCATGGGTTACAGCAGGAATTTCTGCACGTTTTTCGGGCTTAATCAAAAAAACTTTTTCCATAAAAGGCACATCGTCCACGTTTTCAAAGTATTGTGGCACAAATTCTTTGAGAATAGAAGGAGCAAAAGGTCGGAAACTTTCTCTGCGTTTGATTTTAGCATTGAGCAGTTCTTTGGCATCAACGCGGCGAGGGTCTGCCAAAATAGACCGATGCCCTAAGGCACGAGGTCCAAACTCTGCCCTGCCCTGATACCAACCCACCACCCCTGCATGGACTAAGCAGTTGCTCACTTTTTCAAACAATGCTTGTTGGTTGTCAAACCGTTGGTAATCAATATTTTGCGACTGCAAATAAGTTTCAATTTCTTCGTTTGTTGCCTGATAACCCAAATAGCCATGCTCCATTTTTGGCAAACGGGGCTTGCCCAGAGTTTGGTTATAGACATACAAAGCTGCCCCAATAGACGTGCCTGCGTCATGGGCTGCGGGAGGAATGTATAGTTTTTTAAACGGAGTTCGGTTCAAGATTTTGCCATTTGCCACCGAGTTTTGCCCCACGCCACCTGCCAAACAAAGGTTGTCTAAGCCTGTTTTTTTGTGCAAGTCATTGAGCATATAAAAAATAGTTTCCTCACACATTTTTTGCACCGAAGTAGCCAAATCTTTGTGTGCCTGCGTGAGAGGCTCATCTTTTTGGCGAGGTTGCCCAAATTTTTCAACCAAATAATTGGTATAAAGCAAATCTATATGCGGAATACCGTCTGTCCACGTCATCGGACTTCTTTCGTTCAGGTCTTTAAAATATTTGGTATTAACCTTAAACAAGCCATCTTGCCAGCTTACCACATCTTTTAACTGTTCGTAGTAAGTTGGTTGTCCGTAGGGGGCAAGTCCCATGATTTTGTACTCATCTCCGTAGTGGTGAAAGCCCAAAAATTGGGTGAAAGTAGTATAAAATTCGCCCAAAGAGTGCGGATAATAGACCCCTTCTAAGACTGTAATTTTGTTACCTTTGCCTGTGCCTGTCATGGCAGATTTGAAATCTCCCAATCCATCAATAGAAAACAGGGCTGCCTCCTCAAAATCGGAGGCAAAAAAAGCACTTGCCAAATGGCTGCGGTGATGCTCTACGTTGTGAATTTCTGCCTTGATTTGGTTTTTTGGCACACCAAATGCTTTTTCTAATTCCTCTTTCAAGCCCATTATTTTTTGGGCATTAGATAATCTATCCAACAAATTGCCAAAATTGACAAATTTTTTTGCCATAAAAAACAGCTTTTTGTCTAAATTGGCTTTGGGGTCTTTGGAAATAGCAATGTGGTCTATCTCTTTGATAGAAATATTAGCCTCTTTCAAGCAAAACTTTATAGCTTCGGTTGGAAAACCAGCCCAATGTTTGATACGTCTAAATCTTTCTTCTTCTGTGGCAGCAATGAGTTCGCCATTTTTATAGATACAAGCAGAAGAGTCGCCATGATAGGCATTTAATCCAAGAATATACATTTTGTGAAAAAAAATAGTTAGGTGTGGACTAAAACCACACTACAATTAGATACTAACATTAATATTTTGTGTTTTGTCATTCTGAGCGTAGCGAAGAATCTGGTTAAGATTCTTCACTACGCTCAGAATGACAAAATAAATACAAATTTAAAATATCATTATCAAAAATACACAGTCTAGAAGTCTAATGCTACATTCTAAATTTGGTCGCAAAGTTAGTTTTTTATTTTGGATTGTTTGCAAAAAATAGAAGCAAATCAAGCAAATTACTTATTAGACTTTTCAGATAATCTAATAAATTTACCCCCTCTCAAACAAAATCCGTTGCCCTTTTTGGTTTTCGTGCAATCTGCCATTTTCGTAAGCCAAATGCCCAGAAACAAAGGTATGCGTAACAGCATTTTGGAAAGTATAGCCCTCCAATGGCGACCAACCACATTGATACAACAAATTTTTCTTTTCTACCATTGTCGTTTGTTTAGGGTCAAACAGCACCAAATCTGCAAAATAACCTTCTCTTACAAAACCTCTTTCTTTGATTTGGAAACAGACCGCAGGAGCATGGCACATTTTTTCGGCTATTTTTTCCAAACTAATTTTGCCTTGTCTATAAAACTCCAACAACAACAACAAACCATGCTGCACCAAAGGCAAACCCGAAGGCGAAGTCCAATAAGGCTGTTGTTTTTCTTCCCAAGTGTGTGGGGCGTGGTCGGTGGCTATGATGTCTATTCTATCATCGAGCAGAGCCTCCAAAATTTTTGGTTTGTGCCTTGCCTCTTTTATGGCGGGGTTGCATTTGATTTGCGAGCCTAAACGGTGGTAGTCTGCACTGTCGAACCACAAATGATGTACGCAAACTTCGGAAGTTATTTTCTTGTCTTTCAGCGGTGTTTGGTTGCTGAAAAGTTGCGTTTCCTCCTCCGTTGTAATGTGCAAGACGTGCAACCTTGTGCCATGTTTTTTTGCCAACTGCACCGCCATCGAGGAAGATTGCAAGCAAGCAGCTTCGTTTCTGATGATGGGGTGCAAATAAGCAGGCAATTTATCTCCGTAGAGTTGTTTGTATAATTCTGCATTTTTCCGAATAGTGCTTTCGTCTTCGCAGTGCGTAGCAATGAGCAAATTACTTTTGCTAAACACATTTTCCAAAGTTTGCAAACTATCCACCAACATATTGCCTGTGGAAGACCCCATAAAAATTTTCAAACCGCAGACATTGGCGGGGTTAGTTCGCAGCACCTCCTCCAAATTGTCATTGGAAACTCCCATAAAAAACGAATAATTTGCTAGCGAAGTGCGTGCAGCTATTTCGTATTTGTCTTGCAACAACTGTTGAGTCAAGGCATTGGGTACTGTATTGGGCATTTCCATAAAAGTAGTAGTGCCACCTGCCACCGCAGCCCTCGCCTCCGAATAAATGGTAGCCTTGTGCGTAAGTCCTGGTTCACGAAAATGCACTTGGTCGTCTATGACCCCCGCCATGAGGTATTGCCCTTTGGCATCTATTACCTTATCCGCAGATTCGGCAGCCAAATTGCTACCAATTTTTTCTATTCTTTCGCCTACTATCAGCACATCAGCAGTTTTGATACTGCCTTCGTTGATAAGTTGGGTATTGAGGAGTAAAGTTTTCATCGTTATTTGATTATTGAATTAAACCCTTACAAGGAAAAAACTGTTGCATTTCATTAGGCTTAAGTGGTTAAACCCAATTATCCGACACCTTTGAGGTGTCGGATAATTCTGATAATCAGATACATAAACACTAAAACACTGTCGATTATTTAAGTCTAACTACTTAACCTTTAATAATTTTCTAAGCTGCACTCAGCAAAAAGTTTTACTCAAAATAGGGTTTTATTTTTTCCAAAAAAGCAGGCGGTATCCTACAAGGCTTTCGTGTATCACTGCGTAAAAAAACTAATAAGGTGTCGCCTGTGTGTATCAATTCCTTAGCGGGGTTGTAAAACTCATAATGGAATCGAATTTTTACCATTGGAACTTCTTTTATCATTACTTTAATGGTAAGCAAATCGTCATAATAGGCAGGTGCATGATAGTAAGAATGGTTTTCTAAAACAGGCATCAGAAACCCCATAGCTTCGGTTTCTTTGTAAGGCAAGCCCAAACTTCTAAATACTTCTGTACGAGCCACTTCATAATACATAGCATAATTGCCATAATAGGCATAGCCCATTTGGTCAGTATCTGCATAACGAACTCGCAGTTGAATTTCTTGACAAAACATGATAATCATTGGTTTAGCAACGTAAAATTACACAAAAAGCCCTTGAAACAAGACCTAATAGAGAACAACAAAGGCACTTTTTACCTCATCGCCATTTTCCCCTCTGCATTGATATAAAAAAACTCTCCGTAACGGCTTACTTTTGCTTTGTCGTTGAAAAAAGAGTCGGCAGAGTCGAACAAAGCAGGTATGACTAACAGCCCTGTGGCGTTGATGTAACCCCATTTTTCGTCTATCCGCACCGCAGCCAATCCTTGCCTGAATGGTTTGATTTCGTCATATTTTGGCGAAGCTACCAACTGCCCTGTTTGCGACAAAATACCAACTTTGTTGAAACGGCGGACAAAGGCAAAGCCGTTGGTAAATTTGCTCACGTTTTCAAACTGCGGGGCAATGACAATTTCGCCTTTGCGATTGACAAAACCTATTTTGCCGTTTTTTTGCACCTGTGCTACCTGACTTTCTTTCTCAAAATTGTCTGCCCACTCAAACTGCGGGGCTACAATTATGCTGCCTTTGCTGTCCACATAGCCCCACAATTCGTTTTGTGTTACAGTGGCTATGCCGTTTTGCAAGCTGCCTACATCATCAAATTGCGGTTGTATGACCACTGTTTGCGTTTGGTGGCTCAAAAAACCCCATTTGCCGTTGAGTTGCACCCCCGCCAATCCTTCAGAAAAAGCATAGACCTTGTCGAATTGCGGTTTGATAATAAATTTGCCTTTGTCGTTGATAAAGCCCCATCTGCCTTCACTCTTAACCGCAGCCAACCCTTCAAAAGCATCGAAGGCATCTTCTAAGTTGAGGGGTAAAATCAGTTTGCCATTGCCATCGAGGTAGCTGAATTTGTTGTTGCGTTTGCAACGTGCCAAACCCCCTGAAAAGTCGTAAATCTGGTCGAAATTTGTGCCTGCCAATACTTTGAGTAGTTTGTTGATAACTCCCCATTTGCCTTCTTTGCGAACAAAGGCAAGGTTGGGTTTAAAGGGCAAAATTTCGTCATAGTCCGCAGGCAACAAGGTTTTGCTTTGCACGTTGAACAAGCCTATTTTGTTTGCCTGTACCAAACGGACTATTTCGGCAGTTTCAGTAGGTTCTATTTTGTCGTAAGTCAAAGGCAATAAAACTTTGCCTTTTGAGTCGAGCAAACCCCAACGGTTTTCTTTTTTGGCTGCCAATACCAAATTTGGCAAAATTGTAATAGCCTGATAATCAGCAGGAATTATCCAATCTCCTTTGCCATTTAGCACGCCATAGTTGCCTTGTTTGCTTACCACTGCCCAGTCGTGAGCATCGAAAGTTTCTATATTGTCGAACTGTGGCGTGATTAATTCCCTGCCTTTGAGGTCTATCAAGCCCCAACCTTGCTCATTTTTTGCCTGTAAAATTCCTTTTTTGCCACTTTTTTCCAAAACCAAATAAGGCTTGGGCGTAAGCGGCAAACCTGTTTTGGGAAACAAAGCCCAACGGTTGTTGGAGTCTGCCACCATGAGCAAGTTGGCATCTAATTCTATAATTTCGTTGTAAATCAAGGGCAAAGTCAAGTTGCCTTTTGGGTCTGCAAGTCCTACTTTTGCATTTCTTTGCAAACGTGAATAAGAGTTTTGCAAAATAGCTACCGAATCATACGTTGGTGGCACTACAATTACGCCTTCGTTGTTCAGCAAACCCCATTTTTGCTCTTTTCTTACCCTTGCTAATTGATTGGAGAAGTCCGTTTTTTCGTCAAATTGGGGGTTAATTAGCAAATTGCCCGATGTACTCATCAGTCCCCACAAGCCATTTTTTCGTATCCAACCGACTTGATTGTCTATGCTGGGTTGCCATACATTGTCAAACCAAATAGAATTGTTTACCAACTTGCCATCGGCATTGATAAAGCCGTATTGGTTATTTTTTTTGGTATAAATCAAATCATTATTCGTATGCACAAAAAACTCATAACCTGCCGTTAAAGTATCGCCATTGGCATTGACTATTGCAAAATCGTTGTCCAATTCTGCCTGTGCCACACCATTCTGAAAAGGCGTAGGCTCGCCAAAAACAAAATCTGTAAATTTATTCCCATCTTTGTCTATGATTGCAAACTTGCCATCTCTGTATGCCCAAGCCCTGTTTTCTGCCCCAAAACCGAAGAAATTTATCAATTTGTTGCGTTTTTCTAAGGCTTCGTTTGCTTTGGTTTCACTCACTTTTGCAATTTCCAAATTTTTCAATGCCTCTTGCTGGGCTTTTTCGGCTAAGAGCAAATTGCGTTTGGCTGCCTCCTCATTTTCCTTTGCTTTTTCTAAGTTGTGTAGAGCCAAGTGGCGTTGTTTTTCAGTAGCTTGACTTTGGGTTTGGAGTTCATAAAATGCGTGTTGGGCTTTTTTCCTTTCCAATTCGGCTCTGTCTGCATTAATTTTGGCTTCTTTTTGCTCTTGTGCTGCCAAAACTGCCTGTTCGTGTGCATAGTTGCTTTGCTTTGCTAACTCTATGCTTTGCTTTTCCATTTGCTTTTGCGAAAAGTAAGCCTGCACATAGCCCGCCACCGCCACGCCTGTAAGCAACAGAGCAGCCAACAAAAACCAGCGTTGCCTGCGGGCAGACCTCTGTTGCAAGGCTATGGTTTTTTGCAAAGCCTCTATTTTTTCCTGTTCTAATAGTGCCTCTCGGTTGCGTTGCTCCTCCTCTTTTTGCAACCGACTTTGCCATGCTCTTTCACTTGCCACAATGTAGTCCTTCACATTTTCGGGTGGCAAGGGTTTTTTTCGCAATTTTTCGGCTTCTTCTATCCACGTTTTGGCAAGTAGCAAAAATTCACCTTGCAAGAGCAAATCGGGACTTCTTTGTCTGTCCTGCCAATCCGTAGCCCGTTGCGAATATTTGGTGTGGTTGTGAATATACTCCCTGTCGGTATTGAGGGTGTTTATCAATTCAAAAAATGCTTTTTCGAAGTCTTTTTTGCAAAAATCAATCCATTGAATTTTTGCCAAATCGGGGTAAGCTGCCAATAATTCGGGGTTGTGCAGCCCTTCGGGTATGAGGACTGTAACAAATCTTTTGTTCAAACTGACTGCATACTCCACTTCATCTCTGCAAAAAGGCGAGGCAAGAGCTTTGTCTGAAATGATAAACAAAAAATTGTCTGAATTTTCTATGCCTTTGTAGATTTCTTTCTGAAAATTAGCACCTGTGGCTATGCTTTCTTGGTCGAACCATGTGGTTTTGCCTATGCTCTGCAATTCATTGTTGAGTTGGCGGGCAAAATCTCCATCGGTTCGAGAATAGGAAATAAACACTTCGCTGCTCAACTGCCCTATTTTGGCTGCACTTTCAGAGATAAGAATTTTGTGCAACCTTGTCGGTTGGTGTTGTGTGCGGTTTTTGCCCGATGCCAAAAAAGTTTGAGCATTTTGCAAGTTGTAACCTCTCAACAAAAACGCATTATTTTTGTGGTTGCGTTGCCATTTGAGGGCTTGGGTCAAAAATACTTTGTGTTGGTTGTGATAGGTTTCGTCTGTTTGAATTTCGTGCAACAATTCGTTTATATCTTTCTGAAAATCAGACATTTCCTGCCTAATCAATTTTCTTTCTATATTGTCTATAAAATTGATGTAGTGCAAACCTTTTATTTCTTTTGGAAATTTCTCCTCCTCCACTTTTTCTATAAGCAAAGGAATGATGCGTTTTTTCCACAATGCAGCATATTCCAATTCCTTCAAACAACGCTGCGAAGCAAGGGAAGCATTGGAAATAAAAAACAAAAAATTATCTGCCTGTTCTATGCCTTGCAAAATTGCTTTTTCGGTGTCCTCGCCTTTTTGAATATCTTTGTGATGTACCCACGTGGTAATGCAAGACTTTTCGAGCATTTTTTTGATTGCCTGTTTCAAATCCTCCTCATTTATGTTGCCATAGCTGTCTTCTGTGGTGGTTGCAATCACATTTTCTTTGTCGGCTGCACAAATAAAAACATCAGTCATGAGGTTATTTGCGTTTTTCTTACTTTCGCAAATAAATTCGGCGTGCAAATCCGAAGGTTCGCAAGGGGGCTGGGCGGGTGGTTTAAATTCGGTTAAAAGCCACTGTTCGGCAGCTAATCTGTCGTTGCCCACCAAAAGATTGTGAGTAGTCTGTTGGTTTCTTTCCCAAGCCAAAGCGTGGTAAAGCAGTGCGGTATGTTGGGCTACATAATCTTGTTGGGTTGTAAGCAAGTTGAGCAAACCTGCAAAACCCTTCTCGAAGTCGTCTGCGGGTTGGGCTTGATGCCAATCTATGCTATCTTGGGGCAAAGTTTCACGCAAATAAATCCAATTAATTTTGCCAATAATGGGGTGCAATTTCTCAAACTCAAACCCCTCTACGTGCAAAATAGGGATAATCCGTTTACGGTGTTTGTAAGCCAACTCCACTTCCAAACGGCAATAAGGCGAAACTACGGAGTGTGGAGAAATAATAAACAAAAAATTGTGAGCTTTTTCTATGCCGTCATCTATCTGGTTTTGGTAGTCCACACCCAACGGAATATCGTTTTGGTCAAACCAAGCCGTATAGCCGTTTGCCAACAACTGATTATAGAGTTGGGTGGCAAAGAATTTGGACTGTTTCCTGCCATAAGAGATAAAAACGTCTGTGAAATTTTGCATTGCCGAAAGGTAAAAAAAAGCTATTGGATTTGCAAAAGTAAGGAAAACAATTTGTAAAGGGGTTGAAAAACAATAGCTACAATAGAGGTTATTACGATTTGTACCGTAATAACCTCTAATATAGCTAAGCCTCACAAGATTTTTAGCACCTTGCGAGGTTTTTTGCTGCCAACTAAATATTTTACAACTAAGCCTCAACCTCTTTTTTCACTGCCCAAACTACTGATGCCAAGAAAAGCAACCCAACCAAGATAGCAGAAATTTGCGTTATCAAGCTACCTGTGCGGTAAGAAGAAGGGTTAAAAACCATTTTTACAGTGTGTTTGCCCGCAGGAATTTCCATTGCTCGCAAAACGTAGTTTACCCTCACCATTTCGGCGGGTTGGTTGTCTAAGGTTATTTCCCAACCTTCGGGGTAGTAGATTTCTGAAAACACCAAAAAGCCTTTTTGTGCGTTGTTGGTTTCATAATTTACCTCTCTTGGCGTGTAGCCTGTCATGCGGGCAGAGGCTGTGCTGTCTAAGGCAAATTGTTGGCTGCTTACCTTAAACTTAGACCCATCGACAACAGCCGTAGTTTTGGTGTTGAGCTGGTCGAGGGCTGCCATTTCTTCGTCTGCACTGTTTACTGTTTTCAGGCTACTCACAAACCACGCATTGCCCAACGCAGCAGGGTTTTTGAGTACCGCATTGGTTTCATCACCAAATTTGAAATACCTTGCATTGAGCATATTCAAGATGTGGTAGTTCTCAAATTGTGGTGCTGTTTTGAGGTCTGCTCCCACTTTTTGCATTTGTTTTTCTATTTGCCTTTCATACAACTCTTGGTAGCGGCGTAATTTGGCTGCAAAATAACCTCCAACCGACTTGTGAAAGTAAGAAGTTTCGGCATCATTAAACGGATTTTGGAAGTTCAGCACCCTGTAACTCAAATCTTTGTCTTGCAAAATCAAATTGTCGGCGGGTGTAGGTTGGTGTAAAGTTTTGGCTACATTCGCCTGAAATTGGTCTTCGCTAACATATCTTTTGCCCACACCCCACAAATCTATGGTGCTGACGATACCAATAAGGGCTAAGGCAACGATTTTGCTTATTTTTTCTTTCCACACCAACCAAATAGCTGCCGTTGCCAAGAGAATGAAAAAGGCTGTCCGCAAAGCATCTGCCTTGAACATATATTTGCGGTAGTTGATAATAATTTCTATCATTTGCTTGTATTGCTCATCTTTGGGTGAGGAAAAGCTGAAAAAAGCTGTTCCCATCAGCCACAAAAACAGAGCAAAACCTCCTGTAATGCCAAAGGCAAGGAATAGTTTTTTCTGGGCATCGGCACTAAATTTTTGGTCTAAAATTTGGTCTAAGGCTACCACGCCGCCCATTGCCATCAGCATCACTGCCAAACTCAACGCCATAGAAACTGACCTGAATTTATTGAAGGCGGGGAAATAATCGAATAAGGTATAGTTAAACCACGCCAAATTGCTACCCCATGCAAACATACACATGAGTAAAAAACCTGCCAAAAACCAATACTTTTGCTTGTTTTCTAAGAACAACAGACCCAACACAAACAAAAAACAAACCACTGCCCCCGCATACACAGGTGCGGAGGTGAAGGGCTGCTCACCCCAATACGTTGGCAACTGCACATCATCACGCAGCTCCTGCCCTGCCAACTCCGCCAATTTTTTGCTTTCAGATGTGCCTTGTTTGATAGTTTCGCCACTTGCCCCACCATAGAGGTTAGGAATTAACAAAGTCAAAGTTTCGGCTTTGCCCTGACTCCACCCGAAGGCGTATTCTTTGCTTAATCCGTCTTGTTTTTCGGCTGTTGTGCCTTTTTCGTCTGCATTGCTGCTCAATTCTGCCTTGCCTCTGGTCGAATATTTGCTGTATTCGGAAGTTACCAATAACCTGCCTGCAAATGTGCCAACTGCCAATGCCCCGCCTACTGCCAACAGAGCAACCGACTGCACAAAAGGTTTGAATTGTTTGCTTGCATAAGCACTATACAACTCACTGATAATGAGAAAAATACAAATAAAAGCCAAATAATAAGAAATTTGCATGTGGCTTGCTCTCAACTCCAAAGTCAAACTCAAAGCAAAAATTCCAAAACCCAACAATTTTTTGTGCAGGGCTGTTTGGCGAAGTACCAAAAAAGCACCACCCAAGACCAAAGGAGAATAAGCAATAGCCCAAACTTTTGTAAGGTGTCCTGCATAGATAATGACCAAATTATAGGTACTCAGGGCAAAGGAAATAGCCCCAATCAAAGCCAAATAAGGCGAAATACCAAAACAAAGCAAACCTGCATACATACCCAAGAGCAAAATAAACAAGTTTTTGGCATCGCCATCGTTAAAAAATATGCCTTTAAAAGTATGGTCTATCCATACCAAAGGCTGGTCATAAAATACAGTGTGCAATAGATACACAGGCATACCACTAAACATACTACCTGTCCACATAGTATGCTCGGTATTTTTGGGATTATAATTATAGTCTTGCGTTTCTTTTGCCCCACCTTCGTAGTGGACAATATCGGACTTTACTAACAGTTTGCCTTCAAAAAACTCAGGCTTGAAATAGATAATTGTAATTGCATAGATGACGAAGATGCAAACCAAATGAGGCAATACAGAGGCTATACGAAATTTCATATCAAGAGTAGCTATAAATATTTTGAGTTGTCCGACAATTTTTGTGGAAACATAGGTCTTTGATTTATCAAAGTTTCAGGCAAAGCATTTGATAAATCATAAGCCTACATTGTTTCCATTCCAAAAAAATTTTCGGACAAGTATATTTTGTTGCGAAAGTAAAAAAATTATTTGTAAACACTAACATCTTTCAGAAAAATGTCATTTCTTAGTATTACTTTGCAAACCATACCAAAATAGAAACCGAATGACTATCAAATCTTTATTTAGACGCAAAAGCCTCACCGCTGCCATGGAAAGCAGTGAACACGAGCATAGTTTAGCCAAAAACTTATCTGTGATAGACCTTACTTCGTTTGGCATTGCTGCCATTATAGGGGCAGGAATTTTTAGCACCATAGGCAAAGCAAGTGCAGATGGCGGGGCTGCGGTCATGTTTTTGTTTGTATTTACGGCAATAGCCTGCGGTTTTTCGGCTATGTGTTATGCCGAATTTGCGTCTATTGTGCCTGTGTCGGGCAGTGCTTACACCTACTCTTACACCACCTTTGGCGAGTTGGTGGCTTGGATTATTGGTTGGGATTTGATTATGGAATATGCCGTTGGCAACATAGTAGTAGCCATTTCTTGGAGTGATTACTTTACCACGCTGCTGCGAGGGGTGCAAATCAGCCTCCCTGCGTGGCTCTGCACCGACTTTTTCTCTGCCTCCGATACCTACGCCGAAGTAAGCAAACTGCTGGCAAACGGACAAACCCTTGCCCAACTGACGACCAAACAAATAGAAGGTTATGAGGCGTGGCAACAAGCTCCTGTTTTGTTCGGCAATTTGCGGTTGATTTTAGATTTTCCTGCCCTGATGATAGTTATTGCCATTACGTACTTGGTCTATATTGGTATCAAAGAATCGAAAACGGCAAGCAATTTATTGGTCTTGTTTAAGTTAGTGGTTATAGCTTTGGTTATTGCCATTGGTGCTTTTTATGTGCAGCCCCAAAATTGGAGTCCTTTTGCCCCCAACGGAATTACTGGCGTGCTAAAAGGTGTATCTGCTGTATTTTTTGCTTACATAGGTTTCGATGCCATTTCTACCACTGCTGAGGAGTGCAAAAACCCGAAAAAAGATTTGCCTATTGCTATGTTTGCCTCCTTAGCCATTTGCACTGTTTTGTATATTTTCATTTCTCTCATCTTGACAGGTATGGTCAGCTATACAGAATTAGCCGTTGGCGACCCATTGGCTTATGTTTTTGGTAGAGTAGGCTTAACTTTTATAGAGGGAATTATTGCTTTCAGTGCCGTAATTGCCATGGCAAGTGTGCTGTTGGTGTTCCAAATGGGGCAACCGAGAATCTGGATGACCATGAGCCGCGATGGACTGTTACCCAAAAAATTTGCCCAAATTCACCCCAAATATAAAACTCCTGCTTTTTCTACTATCGTTACAGGTTTTGTGGTGGGTGTGCCTGCTTTGTTTGCCAACTTAACTTTGGTAACAGACCTCACCAGTATAGGCACTTTGTTTGCGTTTATGGCAGTGTGTGGTGGCGTATTGGTGATGCAAAACACAGCCAGTATGAAAAATTTGGCAAGAGAAGGCAGATTCAAAGTGCCTTATATCAACTCCCGATTTATAGTGCCTTTGTTTTTATTGAGTGTCATTTTTGGGTTGTATGCTTACGATAGCAAAATAATTACCAATTTCTTTGCCTATGAATCTTGGGATACTTTCAAAGACAAAATTCCCTTGTTTTTCTTTTGGGTAGCTGCCTTGTTAGTAACTTATCAAGCCATAGAAAAACAACTTTCGCTAATTCCTGTTTTGGGTTTGCTTGCTAATTTATACCTAATGACTACATTAGGTTTTTATAATTGGTTGGGTTTTGGCATTTGGCTGGCGGCGGGCTTGATTATCTATTTTTCGTATAGTTATCACCATAGTAGGTTGAATAAATAGCGTAGTGAAATCTCGGCAGTGGTCGATAGACCCTGCCGATGGTTGAACGGAGGAGGTAGAAATGAAGTGAAACCTCGGCAGTGGTCGATAGACCCTGCCGATGGTTGAACGGAGGAGGTAGAAATGAAGTGAAACCTCGGCAGTGGTCGATAGACCCTGCCGATGGTTGAACGGCGGGAGGTAGAAATGAAGTGAAACCTCGGCAGTGGTCAATAGACCCTGCCGATGGTTGAACGGAGGAGGTAGAAATGAAGTGAAAACCTCGGCAGTGGTCGATAGACCCTGCCGATGGTTGAACGGAGGAGGTAGAAATGAAGTGAAACCTCGGCAGTGGTCGATAGACCCTGCCGATGGTTGAACGGAGGAGGTAGAAATGAAGTGAAACCTCGGCAGTGGTCGATAGACCCTGCCGATGGTTGAACGGAGGACGAAGAAACCATCGGCAGGGTCTATCGACCACTGCCGAGGTTTTACTACCCTGCCAAAGTTTTTGAAATTGCTCTACTTTTTAGGCAAACACACCACAAACTCTGTCCCTTCGCCCAATTTGCCCTCTACATCTATTCTGCCTCCCATTGCCTCTATTTGGGCTTTGGTAATAAACAAGCCTACCCCTCTGCCCTCTATGTGAGAACTTACTCTTTTATACATACCAAAAATATAATTTTTGTTGGTGCCTACATCTACGCCTATGCCATTGTCCTTGATAGATAAATAGCTCAAATTCAATAAGTTATACGTTTTAATTTCTATTTGCAAAACTTTTTGTGGTTGTCTGTATTTTATTGCATTGCTTATCAAATTATACAACATACTTTTGAGATAGGCTTTCACACCTTTTACGGTTGGGCTGTCTATTTGCACCTTTATCTCTATCTGCAACGCTTGGACAAGCAACTGAAAATCTATCAAAGCCGTTTCTATCAACTCCTGCCACTGAAAAACCGCCATCTGCGTAGCTACTTCGCCCCTGAGCATCAGCACTTCGTTTAGTTCTCTTATGGTATGGTCTAACTGCTGGGCTTGCTCGTTGAGCATAGCCAAATAGCCCAAAGTTTCGGTATCTCCAATTTGATTGATGTCCACCAAAGAAAGCAACCCCATAATATTGGCAGCATTAGACCGCAAATTGTGCGAAACAATATAAGAAAACTGTTTTAAAGATTCGTTTTGGTAAGCCAACTGCAACTGGTTTTCCTTTTGGCGGGTAATTTCCAACTCCACAGCTATAAACTTTATTAGTTTACCCTCTGGATTAAAAATAGGTGTAATACTTACCAACAACCAATAAGGCTTGCCCGATTTGCTATAATTCAATATTTCTTGCGAAAAAGGTTTTAGACTTCTAATTCCTTCACGCATGGCTTGCATATGGCGAGGGTCAGTGTCTTTGCCTTGCAACAAATTAGGTTTTTTACCTCGCACCTCTTCCAAAGTATATTCGGTTAGTCTTTCGAAGGCACTGTTTACCCACAAAATCCGTTGGTACTGGTCAGTCATTAATACTAACTCATGGCTATGCGTAGCCAATAAAGATAGTTCTTCTAACCTATTGTTTTTGGTATGTAACTCCTCATTGAGCATACTCAACTCCTCGTTGGAAGCCTGAAACTCCTCGTTGAGCATATTTAGTTCTTCATTAGAAACTCGCAACTCCGAAATATAATGTTGAAGTTGCAACTCCAAATCTTGTACAATTTTTTCCATAAAACAATATTTTAAACTTTATGAAACAATTATTAAACAAAATACCAAAAAATAAAAGGCTTTGTTTAATACTTTTTGTTTTTGAATAAACAAATGTACGCCACATACAAAATCTGTTTTTCTTTATTCGTTCAGTTAAGCACTTTTGACGATAAAAAGTCAAAAGCAAACGACAAGAGTTAAAATAGAATTAAAACAAAATTAAAATAGAATTAGAATCAATTAGCTTTATAATTTTTTGAATATAATTAACTAATAATCAATTAGTTATATTTTTATATTTTATAAACTTATAACAAAAAACAAATAACTTAAAGTTATTAAAATATTTTTCAAATTTAATAATAAACCTAATAGTTGTAAAGAGAAAGTTTAAAATTATATTTACAAAAAATTTAACTTCTTTGCTTAAAACTATAAATTATATTTTCATTGGAAATCTTTTTACTTTTATGTGCCACCATGACAGCACAAGAAATAGTTGATAAACTCGTACAAGCCCGTAAGGAGTTGGGCATGAGTCAGGCAGAGGTAGCTACCCAGTTAGGTATTACGCAGGTGCAATACAGCAAGTATGAAAACTGCAAATCAGATTTATCTTTGACAAAATTTTTAGAATTGCTAAGAATTTTGCAAGTCGATATTGCCGATTTTTCGGACAGCAAACACAAGACCAGAGAAGAAATTTCGGCTTTTATAACTGCACAAGAGGCAGACTTGCAAAAATTAAAGGATAAGCTGTGAAAAGTAAAGCCTCAGCAGTAGTCGATAGACCCTGCCAATAACTCTTTTTTCTTTTTTTGAAAACTTATAGAATTTTTGGGGTTTTTATCATAAAATTGCAAATGCAAACACCTTTTTTTATTGCCAAGAAATATTTTTTTTCTAAGAAAAAGAAAAATATTATTCACCTCCTCTCGTTGATAGCTATGGGCAGTGTGGCTGTGGTTACGGCTGCTTTGGTGGTGGTTATGGGTGGTTTCAACGGCATGGAGGCTTTGACTATGGCACAATACAATGTGTTTTATCCTGAGATTCAGCTAACAGCAACCAAAGGAAAAACTTTTATCTATACAGATTCTTTGCAAAAAATATTGGCAACTATACCTGATATTCAGGCAATTACAGAAGTGATAGAAGACAACGCCCTGCTCCGATATGGCGAAGTACAGGCTGTGGTAACTATCAAAGGTGTAAGTTCCAATTTCAACAGTCAATACGACTTGGAAAGCAGATTGGTAACAGGAGAATTTACAACCGAAAAAGACAACAGGGCTTATATGCTCTTGGGTATTGGCGTATTTAACCAACTTTCGGTAGAAATTGGCGATGCTTTGAAGCCTTTGTTTTGTTGGTATCCGAAAAGGCAAAAAGGCATTTCCTTAGACCCCGACAAGGCTTTCAAAAAGTTGCCTATTTTGGCTTCAGGGGCTGTTTCGCTAGAGCAGCAGTTCGACCAAAACAATGTGCTTGTGCCGTTGGCTTTTGCTGCTGAACTCATGCAATACGACCAACAACGAACTGCCTTAGAAATAAAAACCGAGCAAGGTAAAATTTTGGAAGTGCAGCAAAATTTACAGCAATTATTTGGTAAAAACTTTGTTGTTAGAAACAGAGAGGAACAGCAAGTAAGCATTTTGCGTGCTATCAAAATAGAAAGATTGTTAGTTTTCCTTGCTTTTGTGTTCATTTTGGCTATTTCCTCTTTCAATATCTTTTTTTCTCTGGCAATGTTGGCAATAGAAAAACGAAAAGACATAGCCATTTTATTTGCTTTGGGGGCAACTCGACAAACTATTCGGCAAGTTTTCCTTTTCATTGGGGGCATCATTGCAGGTACAGGGGCATTGTTGGGCTTGAGTTTGGGCTACGGCATTTGCTTTGCCCAGCAACAATTTGGCTTTGTGAAATTGGGCATTACCTCCGCCATTGTAGATGCTTATCCTATTCAATTATTTTGGACAGATTTTGCAGCTATCTGTTGCGTAGTAGTTTGCATTACCCTGTTTTCGTCTTATTTGCCAGCTTATAATGCAACAAAAGTGAAGGTGGGCGAGGAACTGTAAGTAAAAATTTCCTAAACCTTACCAAACAGCTAATTAGAGGTTATTACGATTTGTACCGTACCCTTTGGCGGGGTTGCCTCCAACTGCAGGGTCAATTAGTTGAAAATCAAAAAGTTATTTTTCTATACAAAAATTATCGTAATAACCTCTAATTAGTCAAAGCCAAGTTTTAAAAATCAAACAAAGCCCTTGCCATAAAATTTCGGGGAGGTTGTGGCACACGGGCTGTGTATTCTATGCCATCGGCAGTTCGCAGACCAGGGTGATAATAGAGGTTGTCCAAAATATTTTGCACCGTAAATTGCAAAGACAATCCTTTTACCAAAAAATTGGAATAGCCAATCGTGGTGTGCAGTGTAGTATAAGCATCTATATTGGTCAGAGGATTGGTAGCAATGGTAGTGCCTGCTCCTGTTTGTCTGTTGCCTACATAATTGAGTCGCAAATTGACATTAAGTTTGCTAAAAAATTCTCCATTAGCCTCTACATTCAGGCGGTGGCTTGCAATATCGCCAATGCGAAGGTTGGCATCTTTTCCTTCCAAATCTTTGGTATTTTGGGGGTTGCAATAGGTGTAGTTGGCATTGAAAAAGTAGTTTTTACTCAGCTTGTAAGTAGCTGTGGCTTGCAAACCTGTCATCACATACTCGCCAACGGCTTGATTTTGGGTAGTTGTGCCACCTTGAAAGGGGACAACTGCCAGCCCAACTGCCCCGCTATAATGGGCATAATAACCTGTGGCACTTACATACAAGTTTTCTGTGGGGTGCCAGCCTATGTTGAGGTCTATGTTTCGCACTTTTTCAGGTTCTAAACTTGGATTGTTTAGTCTTCGGGTGGTGGTCGTAGTCGAATAGCGTTGCCAAAAGTCTGCATCTTTAAAAGCCTCTGCATAAATGGCTTTGAAAGTCCACTTTTCGTTATTATAAACCAATGCTATGCGAGGATTGAAAGCCCAGCCAAATCCGCCTGTGGTGCGTATGCGGTTGTGGTCTAACCTGCCACCGAAGGTAAAGAGCAAATTTTTCAGGATTTCGTACTTTCCTTGTGCATAGAAAGCATAATTTTGTCCGTTAAAATGATTGCCTTCTGGAAAACTTGTATTGACTGTGCCTGTTTCGCTGGCATATTCGCCTGAGCCAATTACATAATCTCCCTGTATCATACTATTTCGCCACTCTAAGCCTGTTATCAAACTAAATTTTGGAGAAGGCTGGTACAATAATTTGCCTTCTGACCTAAATTGTTTGGAAATAACATAAAATCCTCTGTATTCTAAAAAAGGTTTGCGATTATTGACCAAATCTCGCAAACGAAAAGATTTGCGGAGATAGTTACGCATATTGTAAACTCTTTCGTCTTCTAACTCGTGGATACGATAATTATTGAGCAAACTAAAAGTGAGGACATTGTTTATTTTTTTGTTGTAGTTGGCATAAAAAGAAGAGAAAGCAGGCACCCAAGGCGTGGCTTGGGGCAGTGGCACCATTTTATTTTCTGCATACCAGCCATTTTGCCCTTCATTTCGCCTCCACGTTTGCACACCAAAGGTAAAATCGTCAATTTTCAATTTGGCATAGACCAGCCAATCTTCGGCATAGTCGGGGTTTAGCGTAGCATTGGGAAGTTTCAATACACTATCTGTGAGGTTTTTGTCCAAATCTTTTGCTCGTTGAGCAGCCAAATCAGTAGGTACTATACTTTGGCGGTCTGCACTGATGGTGTAGAGTTGGCTCAACGCAGGGTTGCGTTGCAAGGCATCAGAGAGGTTTTTAAAATCACTGCTGCTGTTGGGAACAGTCATTAAAGTTTTATAATAATTGAGGTCATATTTCCAAACATCACCTTGCTCTAAATTGAAGTCGTAGTCTGCAAATTTAGAAAAATCCATTTCGTTAGATTTAAAATATCTGCCTGTAACGGTAAGTACCGCACTTTTATAACGACCAGCCACTGTCAAGTCGGCTAAGGCTGTGTTCCAAGAGCCATAATTGAGAGAACCTGTAACGCCAATTTTTTTGCCACTTTTGAAAATATTATTTTTGGTAATGATGTTGATAGTTCCTGCAAAAGCATTTGCACCATAAATAGTGGAGGCTGCTCCGTAGATAATTTCAATTCTCTCCACATTGCTCAATGAATATTGGCGAGAAAGCCAAATATTGCCCCGCCAGAGGTCATTTTCCTCCAGCCCGTCGACCAGCATCAGCATACGGTCTATGTTGTTTGAACGGTAGCCACGCTGAAAAATAGTAGCATAGTCGTTGCCATTGCCACGCGACACGTCGAACCCAGGCAGGTCGTGAAAAACTTGTTCCAAATCTGTGTAGCCTCTTCGTCTGATGTCTTCGGCTGTGATAACCAGCATAGAGGCAGGAGCTTCCAATAAACTTTCGGCTTTTTTGGAGGCAGAGGTTATCTGAATATTGAGTTCATCTTTTAAAGTTTTTCTTCGTTCTATATTCAGCACTTCTTGCACGTTGGCAGTAAAAACAGAATCATTTTGTTGAGCAAAAATTGGCAAAAAAGATAAGAGTATTAAACAAATTATAGTTAGTCGTAAGAGTGTTTTCATTTTACTCGTAGGTTTACACTTTACAGACAAAGCTACTTTTTTTAGTCAAAAAACCAAATTTTTGTATCAAATAATTTACTTTGAACAGTAAACAGTTATCAGCTATCAGCTATCAGTAAACAGTTACTTTTTTCACTGATAACTGATAGCTGTTTCCTGCCTACAAACTTCCCGCCAAGATTTTCACCCCAAAACTTACCACCTGCATATCGGCTATGCCTTTGTTTGATTGAAAAAGTGGGCTAAGGTCGTAGTTGCAAAACAACGTGGCGTATTTGAAATCTACTGCTCCTCTCACGCCATAACGCACAGCATTGAGAAAAAACGAATTGTGATATTGTTCTTTGTCTTTTCCACTCTCTACATACGCATTGTAACTGTCTATCCGATAGCCTACATAACCTCCCAACGCAACGCCAAACGGTGTGTTTGGAAAACGGTAGCTAAACGTAAGAGGTACATTGAGGTTGGCAACTACCAACTTCGACTTACTTTGTGGTGCAAAACTTGGCGAAAACAACACTTGCGTATCATTTCTGTCTATCCTCACGTTGTTGTTTTCAAACATCAAGTTATTCCACGCAAACTCCAAGCCTGTGTTAAGTCGCAAAGGTTTGCTTTCACTCAACCGAATACGCACACCAAAACCAATGGCTACATATCTCGACCCAATAGGCGACAATTCTGTTAATTGCGTATTCGGATTACCCAGCAAAGTATTCAGACCCAAATCGAAGTCCAAATAACTCCGCACCATTCGTTTATTCTTTTTGCCACTGTTTTTTTCTTTGTCCCAGCCCCATTTGATATTAATATTTCTGCGTTTGGTGGTGTCCGTAACTATCACTTTTTGGTTTTCTGTTCCCTCCGCATTAGATTGTTTATAAACTTTGAGGGTCATGTCGCCTTCGGTAATGGTGGTTTCGGTGTTTTTGTCGTCTATAGTTGCCAATTTGTCTTGAATTTTTGCCAACAACGCATTCAAATCCAAGTCTTTCAATTTCTCTTTGTCTTTGGCATCGGCTACATAAATGGCAATTCGACTTCCTTTTTTACCGAAATTGATAATAATGCTGTCGGCAGTGCGGACTATGGCAGTCGGCTGCTCCTCGCCCAAAAACTTGTGGCGAGCATCGGCTGTTTGCATCACAAACAAGCCAACTAGTAAAACGAAACTTAAAATTTTGTTTTTCATGATTTTTATTAAGTTAGTAAATTGGTAAGTTAGTAAATTAGTAAGTTTTTAGTTAGTAAGTTGGCAAATTAATAAGTTTATAATTAGTTGATTTTCATTTAGTTAATTACAAAACGTACTAACTAAAAACTTACTAACTTACTAACTTACTAACTAATCACTGTTTTCTCTTTGCAAAAACTTAGGCAACTTGGCGGTGTTTACCCCTACATCTTTCAGGGTCAAAGCCTCGCCTTCTTTGAGTTTATTCAAAATTCTACCAAAGAATTTGCGTTTTTTGGGTGCTACTTCCTCTGTTTGTGTGGTAGTTGGCAAATTATCAACTTTTACCACTACTTCTATTGCGTTGCTTTCCTCTTCCGTTGCCGTTGCATTTTTTGCCACAATGGTTGCGTTTTCTTGCTTATTTTGCACATTTTGTTCATTTGTTGGCTCTATTGGCAACTGAACAACTTGTTTATTTTGAGCAATATTTTCAATCTCAACAGTTTGATTTTGCTCTACCTTTGCTAAGCCCCATTTATCAGACACCTTAGAGGTGTCTGATAAATATACTCTTTGGATAGTTTTTTTGCCTGCTTTTTCGTTTTTGGCAATTCCCTCCCCAGATTTAAAATCCCATTTATCCGACACCTTGGAGGTGTCTGATAAATATTTTGCATTATCCGACACCTTAGAGGTGTCTGATAAATATTTTGCATTATTTGTAGTGGCAACCAACTGTTTTGCTTGTGCTTGTGTGGCGGGCAAAAACAATTTTTCAGTCGAATCTGTTGGTTTAGCAATAGGCAATACTTGTTTGTTTGCAATGATGTCATTAGTTGTGGGAGTTGCCAAATACCACCTGCCTATGCCCAACAAGCCTGCAAACAATGCCACCCCTGCTGCCATTCGCCACGCCACCACCAAACGCCGTTTGCGTGGGTGCAAGGCTGCTTCCAATTTATCCCAAGCCTCTGGCGAAGGTTGTTTTGCGTAACCCTCCAACTGCTTGCGGAACATTTTATCTATTTCGTGGTCTTGCATAATATTTCAGTTTAAAAGCTCAACTGCTAATTGTTCTTTCAATAAATTTCTTGCCCTGTTTAGTTGCGACTTCGAGGTACTTTCTGTAATATCGAGCAAGTCTGCAATTTCCTTGTGGCTATAGCCTTCTATGGCATACAAGTTAAAAACAGTGCGGTAGCCTGTTGGCAATTTTTCTATCATTTGCAGCAATTCCTCCGCCTCAAATTGCAAATCACTATCAGAGTAAGAACCCTGATGACGTGCATTTTCTAAGGGTTCTATCCACGACAATTTGCGTTTGCGGAGGGCAGTCAAGGCTTCGTTTACCATTATTCGCCGTATCCAGCCCTCAAAACTGCCATCTTGCCTAAACCTTTCTAAATTGGCAAAAACTTTCAAAAAACCACCAATCATTACTTCTTCTGCCTCCATTTGGTCTTGCATATATCGAAAACAAATGCCAAACATCTTCGGGCTATAACGGTCGTACAAAGCCTGTTGTGCAGCTTTTTTGCCCGCCATGCAGTCGTTGATGAGGTCTGCTTCGCTATATATTTTCTTAAAACCGAACAAGGATAGAAATTAAAAATTAAGTTGAATAAACTATTTTGATACTAAGATGTAAAGTTGCAAAGAAAGGTTGCTTGGTGTGAAATTTTTTTTTGTAATTTTGCGGAAACAAATTTATCATAGACATGAAATCAAAAAAATATTTGCAATTAGTAAGTTCTAAAAATAATTATCAGACACCTTTAACGTGTCTGATAAATGGCGTTTGTATGACTTTTGCAAAAAGTCTGCTTGTGGTTTGCTTTGTTGGGCTGTTGGCTGCTTGTGCCGAAAAGTCCACACCACCGCAGCCCAAACCTTTTGCCTTGTTTTCCTTTGCTTATTCCAAACCAGACAAATTGCCACCCGTAGAGGTTACTTTCACCAATAGGTCACTCAATGCAGATACGTACAGTTGGAATTTTGGCGATGGCAGTGCCACTTCTACCGAAGCCAACCCTAAATATACTTATACCAAATCGGGGACTTTCAAAGTTACGTTGGTAGCCACAGGCAAAGGAGGCAGCACCCAAGCCGAGCAAGAAGTGTTTGTAGATGTGCCTATTAGCAAAGTTTTTGTGAGCAAAATAAGCATAGACAAAGTACCTAACCTAAAACCCGATGGCACATTTTGGGATTCTGGCGTGGGCTACCCCGACATTTTTATCACCATGACAGGTCCTTTGCCCGCCACCACTGCTGTTTATACACAGCCCAATCCTTTGCAATACATAGACCGTATTCCTGGTGCTTTTCCTTTGGAACATACGCTGGTGGACCCCAATAATGCACCAATTACAGTGGAGTTAAGAGGGTTTGACAACCAATTTTCGGTTAATGTGGCAGATGACGATGGCACAGTAAAAGAGCCAATGGGCAACGTGTTATTTAAAATGTCAGATTATACCACAGGAGCAAATGCTTACCCAACCAGAGTTACCAAAACCAACGGAACTACTACCATTAGTTTGACTTTGAGTTGGAGTAAATAAAATTTCAGTATATTCGCATTCAGGCGAATGTTTGTCATTATTTTTATACGATTGTCAAGGTCTGGACGGGCTGCCTAAGCCATTGACAACGTATAAAAATAATTAATTTTATCTGATGTACGTTAAAGAGCCAAAACAAAGATTTACAGACTCAAAAAGAGAAAAGTAAACTCTCCAACTACTTTTGTTTGGTTTTTGGTGGCTTGCGTGTGTGTGCTTGTATATGCGGGGCTGCGTTATACAGACGTGGTGGAGGTGGACAAAAACAGGAATTGGCAACTTACACCGCAGCGAATGGAGAAACTGCACGAAGACACAATAAAGTTGGAAAATGCTATCCAGTATGCCCTGTTAGCAAGCAAGAGTCAATGGTATCCTTGTCTATCTTGTGCTGATACAAGTCATATTTTTTTGAAAGCAGGGGAAATTTGGAAGTATGGTTATACTATCAATAGCATTTACACAAGATATACGAAAAAAGAACTCAAAGACTTTGAAGTGCAAGAACAATTTAGGGGCAGCGTGCAACAATGTATGTTGGAGGAACGTAAAAAAATAGCAAATTATCCTTTATTACCCGAAAATCAGGCAAGAGCCTTAACCTTGCGGTTGGCAAGTCCGCCGGGAAATCCTTTTAACCACTAAAAAAACTTATGGAAACAACAATATTGGACAAAAACGAGTTGCAACTACAAAATATAGAGAAACAAACAGAAAATATTGTTTGCCCTAATTTTGTCGTTGGCTCTATTGCTTGGCACACCGTAAGTGCAAAAATGATTAACAGAACTATTGAAACCATTTTATTAGATACCTTAAAACTCAAAAATTATACAGCAACCATCACTTGCTATGCTTTTGTTATTCACGTAGCCAGTCATTATGAAAGTGCAGGGCATAAATATTTTTCTAAAAAAGAGCATATTTTATACAATACTGCTCAACTTGACTACCACCAATTCGAGAAAGCTACCGAATCCGAAGCCTTGACTATGCAAGCCGAAGCCTATTTAGCTGGTATTTTGCAAATTCCAACCTTGCGAGGTATGAAAAAAGTAGCTTTTGATAACCAACAGTTCTATCAAGATTGCAAAACTTTGTTTGAAAATGTGGGGTGGATTGCAAAAAAATAACTATTTTTATGTACGAAATTGCAAGTTTACCAAAACCGAAAAACTCAAAACAACACAATCCAAACCCCAAAAAAGCAACTACTGTTGTTTGGTTTTTGGTGGCTTGCGTGTGTGTGCTTGTGTATGCGGGGCTGCGTTATACAGACGTGGTGGAGGTGGACAAAAATGGTAATTGGCAACTTACACCGCAAAGATTGGAACGTAAAAAAATTATCAATTATCCTTTATTGCCCGAAAATGAGGCAAGACCCTTGCAACAGAGAATTGCCCGACCACCAGGAAATCCTTACGACCATTAAAAAAACAAACAAGATGATAACGCAAATAATAAAACCTTACCCAAACGCAGAAAAAGCAACCTATCAATTAGGTGATAAACCTCGTAATTTTATCATTTCGGCAGTATGTTGGCACGAATTGGGTGCAAAACTGAAATGTGTGCAAATAGAAGATACGATAGCAGCTAATATAAAAATTAGCAATTATATTGATAATCAACTTGTTACAAGATATTTTTTCATTTTTATTATCGTACAACCAGACAATCATCTGCACGACAACCGTTGGCAGAAAGGTTTTTCTATCAAAAAAAACACCTTGTATAATAACCTGCACCTCGATTACCACCAATTCGAAAAAGCCAACGAATCCGAAGCCCTGACTATGCAAGCCGAAGCCTATTTAGCTGGTATTTTGCAAATTCCAACCTTGCGAGGAATGAAAAAGGTAGCTTTTGATAACCAACAGTTTTATCAAGATTGCAAAACTTTGTTTGAAAATGTGGGGTGGATTGCAAAAAAATAATTATTTTTATGTACGAAATTGCAAGTTTACCAAAACCGAAAAACTCAAAACAACACAATCCAAACCCCAAAAAAGAAACTACTTTTGTTTGGTTTTTGGTGGCTTGCGTGTGTGTGCTTGTGTATGCAGGAGTTAGTGAATTTGAAAAGTTTACAAAAATAGATGAAAATGGTAAGGTGCAACTAACCGAAAAAAGGTTAGAAAAATTGCATAAAGACACCTTAAAACTTCAAAATGCAGAGCAATATGTTTTAATAGCCTTAGAATCAGGTTATTATCCTTGTTTTACTTGTAAAGATACAACTGCAATATGGCTTTATCAAAATGAAGTTTGGAGATATGGTGTAACAATAAACGGCAAAGAAATGCGTTATCCTAAGAGTACGTTTAAAAACTTGGTGTATCTTGTGGAGTTTAAAGGAAATTTGCAACAATGTTTGGTAGAGGAACGTAAAAAAATAGTAATATATCCGCTACTACCCGAAAATTTAAAACGAAGTGCCGAAAAAAGATTAGGAAGACCACCTGCAAATCCTTATGACCACTAATTAAATCAAAATTATGATCACAACTTCTCTCGATATTTTAAATACCTATGCAATTAATACGGCTCAAAACAAGAAAAAACTTGTTAGTGAAACTCCTATGCTAAATTTTGACCTCACTGCTGTTTGTTGGCACGAGGTCTATTCCAAAATGCAATTACTTCAAATTCGTAATTTGTTAAATCATAATCTAAAAATTAGCAATTATTCAAAGGAAGTGCAAACTTATTTTTTCCTTTTTATTATTGAATTGCCAAACAATAAGCCCCCCGAAAAAATATGGAAAAAAGGATTTTATAAAAAAGACGAAGTAATTGAAAATAACCTGCACCTCGATTACCACCAATTCGAGAAAGCCAACGAATCCGAAGCCTTGACTATGCAAGCCGAAGCCTATTTAGCTGGTATTTTGCAAATTCCAACCTTGCGAGGTATGAAAAAAGTAGCTTTTGACAGCCAACAGTTTTATCAAGATTGCAAAACTTTGTTTGAAAATGTGGGGTGGATTGGGAAGTAAAGGAAAACTGCGTAAAACGATAAATTCTATATCTCAAAATGATAGGTGCAATTATTGGAGATGTGATAGGTTCTGTTTATGAAACTGTTGCAAAATAAATACAAATTTTAATCTACGAAATCAGAATTTTCATAAAAATATATTAATTTTTACCTTTACATTTTTCAAAAACAAAAATCCAATGACCTTAACCGAAGCACAGCAGACCGTAGATGAATGGATACGCACCACAGGTGTCCGTTATTACAGCGAATTGACCAACATGGCAATTTTGACCGAAGAAGTGGGCGAAGTAGCCCGCATTATGGCACGAAAATACGGAGACCAGTCTTTCAAAGCCTCCGACAAAGAAGTGGACTTGGCAGACGAAATGGCAGATGTTTTGTTTGTCCTCATTGCCCTTGCCAACCAAACAGGCATAGATTTGACCGAAGCCTTGAAAAAAAATATAGACAAGAAAACCAAAAGAGATGCCGAAAGGCACGCAAATAATGAGAAATTGAAACCTTGATACTCGATTATTCATTTCTGTAATTACTTGATTGGCAACTACGAAACAATAAGATTACGTTTCCACAAAAATTGTTGGACAACCAAATTTATTTAGTCTTATTATTTAAGGAGTTGTTTCAGACTCTTTTGTAATTTTTTTTTCATCAGTTCAAAGGGCTGTAACTCTTTAGCTATAAAAATAAAAGCTATGGACGAAGGTAAATTGCCTGTTGGTGTGCTATGAAATACCTCATGCTTGGTCGTCCGATAAATTTCTCTTATTTGTCGTTTAATTTGGTTGCGTTGTACTGCGTGTTTAAAATTTTTCTTTGGAACAGAAATCAAAATTTTAGGATAAATTAATGCCCCGGTTTCGGTTTTGGTAATAGATTCCACTGTTGGTTGATTTTCATACAAAGCTACAATTTTGAAGGGAAACAAAAAAACTGAGGTAGTTTTTTTCCCTTTTGGTGGATTAAAAAGTTCCTGAATAGTTTTAAGGCTGCATAGCCTTTCTGATTTTGGAAAACCGTAGATGGACAAAATGCTCAATTAGTTTGGTTATAATTAATTTCATATTTCTTGTTTTATTTTCTACCTTCTTGTTCTATTTCGTATTCTAAACAGTTTTACCAACTTAGGCACATAATCTTCGTCTGTTTGCACAAATAAGTAACTTGCTCCATGTTGTGCGCATAATTTTTCTAAATTTTGCTGTTTGGTTGCAAATTGTCCCAAGAGTCGGGTGCGAAAAGCTAAAGACGAAGAATTTATCCAAATAGTTTGGTTGCTTTCTTTGTCAAACAAAGGCACAATGCCCAAAGCAGGCAAACTAGTTTCTCGTTGGTCTGCCAAGTGAATAACAATCAGGTCGTGCTTTTTGGCAAGAGCTTTGAGTTCTTTTTCGTAATTGTCATCTACAAAATCCGAAACTACTACAATAATACTTTTGCGTTTGATAATATTCAAAGCCAAATTAATAGCTTTGTTTAGGCTGGTTTTCAGAGATTGCGGTTCTAATTTGGTCATCATACCAATCAACCCGATGGCATGTTTGATACCTTTGTTGGGTTTCACATACTTCTCTCTGCGGTCAGAAAAGCAGAGCATACCGACAGAACTACCTTCTTTGAGGGCAGAAATAGTCAAAACACCACAAATTTCACAACCAATATCTATTTTTTGCTGATTAGCTACCCCTATATATTGCGAGGCACTCACATCGAGGATAAAAAACAGATTTTGCTCTTTTTCCTCTTTAAAAGTTTTCACAAAAGTTTCGTCGCCTTTTGCACTTACGTTCCAGTCTATACTTCGCACATCATCACCGTATTGGTAGGCACGCACATCATCAAATTCAAGCCCCGACCCTTTAAAAACCGAATGAAAATCTCCCTGCATCTGCGAATTAACAGCTTTGCGTATCCGCAATTCGTATTTGCGAAGTTTATAAAAAAGCTCTTTCATCATAACTATTTATGGCTTTGTTGCAACGATTAATATTGTTTAAATGGGCTTTTTGTGTAACTTGGTGTTGCAAAACCTCATGTTGTATGAAAATCGTGAGAACAGCCCCGTCTGCTAAAAAACCTAAACAAATATAGAGATAAAATATGACAAAACTTAATCTTTTTTAAACTACTATACAGAAATCTCAGCAATTTGGTATTTTCTTCCTTCAACGGTTATTATTTTATTGTGTGGGCTTTGTTTTGAATTGCAATAAATTCTTGGTAGTGGTAAAAAATGTATGATAATCTAAGTAATTGACAATGAGTTAGTTATCTTTGTAAAACCTTCTAAAACTTTACAAAAATGATACACTGTCCTCATTGTCAAAGCAAAAATATAAATAAAAACGGTAAAAAAGCTAATAGCAAGCAAAATTATTTATGCCGTACTTGTGGTAAACAATTTCAAACTGAGTATAAAAATCAAGGCTGTAACCCCGTTGTTAAAAATTACGTTGAAACATCATTGTGTCGAAATTGTGGAATTACAGACATAAAAGAAAAAACTATCATACATTTTTTACCACTACCAGAATTTGAAAACCAACTAAGAGCAGAAATTAACAACTTAGATTTTGTTGAAAATATCGATGTATCTGTTGAGGAAAGTGTGTTTGATGGGCGTATAAATTTGCAATATGCTTGCTATGTGAAAGTCTATTACAGAGCAGAGTGGCTAAAATTTAGTTTAAGTCTTATTGTAGATAACGAAAGAAAGTGGGCAAGAGATAAAGATACAATAAATGGCTAGCATCGACATTCTTTGGAAAATCCTAAATTTCACGAACCAATAGCAGCACAAAATATTACTCAAATTATAACAGAACTTAAAGAGGTTTGGGATGTAATGACCAACAAATCAAAGACTTAGCAAAAATTATCATTTTATTGAAAGTAAAAAACAAATAATTTAGTAACTTTGTGTAAAACGTAGCATAAATGACAACTACACTAAATTTAGAACAAGTAATTTGGCAAAACTTACAAGGTTTATCGACAGAAAGTTTAAAAGAAATAGCTGCTTTTATTCTATTTGTGCGTAAGAAAAACCTTTTCCCCGAACAGTTTGAGCAAGAACTTTGGGTAGATTTTCTGCAACAAGAAACTGCACAACTTAGCCATACAGAAACATTGCATTTAGAAAATGAATTTGAAAATTATGAGGAACTTTATCCAAAATATGAATAGCTATGATAAAAAAGAATGATATACAACTCAATAATCTTAGTGAATTAGTAGATTTTACGTTGAATGATACAGAAAATAAGCGTGGTTTTGTAGATTTAGGAGAATTGCCTAACGAACAAATAGAAAATCTTAAACAACAAACAGGAAAAGATTTATCAGGTTTTAAACGTATGGTGGATAGTTATAGCATTAAGCATATTTTCAAAAATCACGGAAATCCAAAAACAGAAGCCACAAGAGGACAAATAGCTGTTACAAAAAAAGATATAGAAAATTTGCCTACGCTATTGGCAGAAACAAATAAAAGTAAACTTGATGGTTTGAATAGACTTGGGCGTGAAGTGATAAAACACGAGAAAAAGAAACACACAAACATATTATTATTGAGGAAATACGCCCTAAAAACAAAGTAATTTCACTGGACAGTATGTGGATACTCAAAAAATAAAGTCCAATAACCTGTAAAACAAGCTATTGGACTTTGGATACAACGAGTAAGTGCCTTTAAATTTCTCTAAATCCCTCCTCTCACGTCTAAAACGTCTTTGTAACTCTATGCAAAGATACTTTAAATTGATAATTTTTCAAAATATTTTGCAAAGTTTACTAACAAATTTTACTTCCCAACCTCAACCCTAATCCCCTCCGAATGACTACTAAATTCAGGAGCATATATACATTGAATAGAGGTAATACAAGCTTTCACTTCCAAAAATATAACTCTTACGAGGGATAACTCTATTTTTTCATTGCAATACCCTACATATTTAATTTTTATGTTTAACTTTGCTACTCATCAAAAACACATTTTAATCCAAAAATACTATACAATTATGAAAACTTTATTCTGTCTATTTCTCGTTTTAGTTTGCGGTAGTTTTGTTGCCCAAGCACAAAAAAAGACTGCCCAAACCATTACCATTCCTGCCTCACTCAAAGCAGACACGATAAGCAAAGTTACTTATACCTACAAAGGAAAAACCTACAAACAACAAGCATTTATAGATTTGGTTTATACAAAAGGCGTAAAAGAAGATAAAGAATATAAGGCAATGATTGATTTTTTGAAAGCAAAAAAAGAAACAAATGTAGTAGAGAAAATAGAAAGTGCCGTAGAAGACAAGGCATTTGCAGGTTTAGAAGATGGTTTAGATGAATTAAATGCAAAACACAAAGAAGCAGAAGAAGTAACAAAGAAAGCAGAAGCATCAACAAAATTTTTGGAAAAATTTGTAATTCCTGAGCTACAAACAACTCTTACCCAACTTTCCAAAGACGTAGATAATAAAGTAGTTGGTTCGGAACAAAAATATGTGGAATTTGTAGATAAATATCCTACTTTGCTTAAAGATGCAAAAGTAAAGGTGATGTATGAAAAGTGTAAGGCTAAGATTAGGAGGTAAAAGATAGCAAAAAGTAACATTTCTTAAAGAAATGTTACTTTTACTTTTTTAGGTTTTTTGTAAAATTTATAAATAATTTTAGAAAATAACTACGTAATTAGCCTTATTCCTACTTCTTTACAGTTATTTGAAACTAAAAAAGCACCTTTGTACCTTAATATAAAAAAGGAGGGCATAGAACTATGGAGGAAATAAAATTGCTTCACGATAAAGCCGAAAATTTTATCAAATATGATATTTATACAACAATAGACAAAGAACTTGCAGAAAATCTATTGCAAACAGCCATAGTATTCAATAATTCACTCAAAATTTATTTACAAGAAAATGGTTTTTTAACATAAAAAACCTTACAAGGTTTTTAAAACCTTGTAAGGTTTTCACAAACTTTCTACTTCCCAACCTCAACCCTTATCCCTTCCGAATGACTACTAAATTCAGGAGCATACATACATTGAATAGAGGTAATGCCATTTGAGAAATTGCCTTCGTGAGTAACACGCAAAGGATATTCAAAAACGTAAGTACCTTGTGGCAACCAACCAATAAAGAAGTTTGTCGAGGCATCTTTTGTGGCTTCGTAATAACCCAAACCACCTTGATAACGATAACCCGACAACACATTCACAGGCTCAAAACAACTTGCACGCATATCTTTCAAATGCACATATTCCATTGCCCTATCCACACGAATTTCGATGCGAACTTTCACCAAATCACCAACTTTTAACACATTTTTGTCAGTTAATGGGCTTAATTCCAAACCTTTATCCGTATTTTTCTGTAAAAACAACTGTTTGTTGATTTTCAATGGAGTTTCAGCAGGTGTAATTTTGTCTAATTGTTCAAAATATTGCCAATACATTCCACCCCAAGCCACAACATTATTAGGATTTGTAACGGTAATTTTGCCCATTTCTGGCGTAATTTCGCTGCCACTCCACGAAGTTTTGAAGTAACCTGTACCTGCCTCCGCCTGTATGTCAAGCCCCCCACCCCCCAAAGGGGGAGTTTTTGACGTAATTACGTCAGTCCCCCCCTTGGGGGTTAGGGGGCTTCCTCCAACTGTAACTTCTGCCAATTTGCTATCTGCCAACCAGTCCGTACCTTGCAATAACAAGGCATAACAAGCCTCCGTAGTAGCTTTGGTAGTTTTCCAGTCTTGCGTTTGCTTTTGTTTCAATAACCAAATTTTCATCTCATCAACAAGCCCAGCGTGAAGCCCCCCAGCCCCCGAAGGGGGAGTTTTTACTCCCTCTCCTTTGGGGAGGGTTGGGGTGGGGCTTGTTCCCCCTTCGGGGGTTAGGGGGCTTTTTATTTCCGAAAAAGCCTCAATTAACAAAGCCTGTGTTTCAATCGGTGCTTGATACCAATAATAACCATTCATCATATCTTTCCAATACATTCCCAATTCTTCGTGATGTAATGCCTTCTCTTTCAAGGAGTTAATGATGTCGTTGTAGCAAACCTTATAAGGTTTGTCAAACCTTATAAGGTTTTTATTTTGCTCAAAACGGAAATCTGCTAAGGCAATCATACCTTGCATATAAATTCCATTCTCTAACCAATACTTGCGAACTTGTCCCAAATAATAACTAACTGCTTCTTTTGAACTGCTTGCAATTTCCATTTCCACAAAAAAACTGCGGGTATAGAGGTAGTGAATAACATCAGTTCCTGCACGTTGTTCCTCCAATTTTAGCTTGTTTTCTTTGCAATATTTCACTAATCTGTCGTAATCTTCCTTAATTCTTGCATCAAGATAAGGAATAGCTTTGGAAATAATGCGACTTTCACCTGCCGACAGCCCCCCAGCCCCCGAAGGGGGAGTTTTTACTCCCTCCCCTTTGGGGGCTGGGGTGGGGCTTATTCCCCCTTCGGGGGTTAGGGGGCTTTTTATTTTTTTCAAATGTCCAATGCCACAAACAATGTGTTGCGTTATCCAACGACTATCAGGCATACCGTCAAACCAAGGAAAACCACCATTTGATACTTGCATTTTCTCTAATTTTGTCATTGCCTTGTCCAATTCTGAACCCATACGCAACAAATCAAATAGCAAACCAACCCGTTTTTTACGTTCTGTTTCATTTTGTCCCTGTATGACCCAAGGAGTTTCTTCGAGCATCAAGGCTTTCAATTCTTGATTTTTTTCCAAATTTGAAACCAATGCTTTGCTATCTGGCGTGTTTTTCCAACTATCAAAAACGGCTTTGATTTTTGGGCTTGAATTGGCAATGTGTGAAGCAATGCTATTGGCATAAAAACGGCTAAAAGTCTGTTCTGCACATTCATAAGGATATTCCATTAAGTAAGGCAGAGCCTGAATAGCATACCAAGCTGGATTAGAGGTAAATTCCAAAGTCAATTTATGATTTCGCAAAGTTGTCGATTTATTTTCGGCTAACTTATTGAAAGTGAAGTGTTTAGTTTCTTTGCTGCGAACAGGCAAAGGCAAAGTTTCTGTTACCAACATTCTATTGGTTAGCACAGGCAAAGTCATTTCTTCGCCATCAGAAAAACTGCCCGACTTCGCCACAATTTTATATGTCAAAGCCTGCACACTTTCAGGAATGGCAAAAGACCAAGAAACTGAACTACTTTGTCCTGCTTTCAGCCCCACCCTAACCCTCCCCGAAGGGGAGGGAACTAAAACGCCACCCTCAAATACCTGCAAAGGAATGGCGGTAATCCCCCCTTTGGGGGTTAGGGGGCTTTCGTTGGGGCTTACGCTTAGTTGTACTTCTGTATCTAAGTCTTTATCTGACAAATTCGTAATTTTTGTGCTAAACACAATTTTGTCATTTTCTCTGAAAAATCTCGGTGCATTTGGCACAAGCATCAAATCTTTTTGCGTTACCAAACTGTTTTCCACAAAACCATATTTCAAATCTTTGGTATGTGCAAAACCCAATAGTTGCCACTTCGTCAAGGCTTCGGGAACAGTGAATTTTACCACAATATTGCCTTCGCTATCTGTCTGCAAATGAGGTTCAAAAAACGCAGTTTCATTAAAATTTGTGCGGACTTTCACATCACTAAAATCTGTTTCTTCTTTTTCAATTTCATTTGGAAGTTGTTTTACTGCATTCCCTGTTG
The DNA here is from genome assembly GCA_013299115.1 of Cytophagales bacterium. Lineage (GTDB taxonomy): Bacteria > Bacteroidota > Bacteroidia > Cytophagales > Thermoflexibacteraceae > JAAFKA01. The sequence continues at coordinate 136,381 of JAAFKA010000008.1, read as the reverse complement.
TTGCTGTCTTAGTTTCTACACCAAAAGCTGTTACAACAACTTCATTTAAAGAACTATCGTCAGTTTCCATTTGTACGTTTAGTTCTATTTCTTTATCTTCCTTTCCACCACCATTTTTTGCCTTTTTCATTGGTGCAGCCATCTTCATCACCATTCCCTCATTTCGCATACGCCCAAAATAACGATACTGCCAAGAATTTAAGTTAAAACCAAACCAATTTAAGTTATCGTAATAGCGTTGAATTGGTGAATAATAGCCCGAAGGATAATTGACTAAAAAACTACCATTTTCAGTTTTGAAACCGTAACCATTCCAGTTGGCAGCCAAATAATTATAGTTCAAATAATCAAACATAAAATTATTTTTAGCAAAAACATCAAGTGAAGCATCATATAAAGTTGCTACCATTTCTGCCATCATTTTATCACCTAATTTGGGTTTGATTTTAATTTTCCATTCTTCTTGTTGCCCAGGTTGGAGTTTGTCCCTAAAAGTTTCAAAACTAATATCGAGGTCTTTGTTGGTGTAAGGCACGTCAATATTTTGCTGAAATTTGTACTCACGACCATTATAAATGGCAATGCCAATAACCGAAATATTGCCACGATAACTTTCTATGATAGGAATTTCTATGACTTTTTGAGAATTTGACAACGCAATTTCTTGTTTTGACAACAAACTGCTGCCTTGCCAAATTTCATAACGCAACATAAAATCAGTATAACTACTTGATACTAAGATTTTTGCAGTTTCGCCAACTTCGCAACTTGCTTTTAAAGCTGTAAATTCAAAATCTGTCGGCAAATTTGGTTTTGTATCTTGTGGGTTGTAAACTGTAAAATATTTTTCATATTCCACCACTTCCCCAAACACATCTTTCCCTTCAATTTTCAGACAATAAGCACCTGTTTTTAAGGTTTTTAAGTCTGTCAATTCAGGTTTCTCTGTGTTAATTTCGCCATTTTTTAGTTGTGTTTTTGCCCAATTTTCCATTTTGTCTTCATTTTGGAAAACGTCATTTGGAAAATCTTTCTCAAATTCAGCTTGGGCAATATAAAATTTATCTGGTCTTGCCCAATAGCAATTTCGCAAAATACGATTTGGTGTTGCAAGTTGCGATAAAGTATAAGTTCCGCTAAATTTTTCGGGTTCTCCGTTGAGGTTTTTCACTGTAAACTTGTTAGGTTTTTCGAAACCTAACAAGTTTTTATCTTGTATGTTTGTCGAAATTTCTATTGCTTTGTAACCCACACTAACGGTTTTTTCTCCGCTTTGTGTTTCGCCATTTAAGTCCGTAATGTCCGCATAAACGGTGTAAGAAAATATAGGATTTGTAGCTTTATCAATAGTCAAATCTGGCACAGCATCAAAGATAACTTCAAATTTTCCTTGTGCATCTGTTGTTGCAATTCCGTTTGCAATTTCCATTTGTGGAGAACTTGGTGCAGAAACCCACCACCAACGCCAATATGGAAAACGTGCCTTGCGGACAACTCGATATTTGACTGCTGCATTGTCAATATTTGCACCTGAATAGGCTTTTCCTTGCCCAATGATGGTAATTTTTTCGCCTAATTTGTAGGGTTTGAGTTGTTTGGTACGATTGTCAAGGTCTTCGACCATTGCCAACGTACTGGGGAAAATGACTTCAAATTTTGGTCTTTTGTATTCTTCTACTCTGAAATTATATTGCGAATTGCCATTATCACACTGCAAATACATCATACCTGTAAGCCTGCCCGTAGGTGCTATGAAACTTCCCGATGCTGTTCCATATTCGTTGGTTGTCAATTCCAATTTGCTAACTTCTTGATAATTAACGTCTAACAATTTTACTGTAACAGTTTTGTTTGGCAAAATATCTGTTTTTCGACTGCTTGGTTCGTTATTTCCATTTTTTGCAACTGCCAAAATTTTAAAATAAATAGGCTGCGAAGGTCTGTAAATTGCCCTATCTGTAAAGAAAAAAGTTTGATATTCTGTATAATTTGGTTGCTGATAAGGCACATTGACATAAAAATTATTGTCAATTAATAACTTATCTTTGTCATTTTTGGTATTGGTTAGCGAAACTCTGAAACTGTTATTTCTTTCGTCTTTTCGTGGACTAACTGCAAAAAAACCGTTGTCATCAGTCATTTTTTCGCCCAAATTTTTGTATTCATATTTGCGAGAACTGTAATTATATTCATTACTTTCGAGCAATGCCTTCACTTTTGGCAAAGGTTTTCCTGTCAATCTATTGAGTACAAAAAATTCTTCTTCGCCTGTTTTGTTATTTTTTCGGCTAATAAAACTCATATCCGACACCTGAAAATTGATGTAAGAATTTGGCAAAGTTCGTATATCAAATTTGGCATTTTCGCAAGCAATTACCACATATTCGCCATAAGGCAAGGCAGGAATTTTAATCTCAAAACTGTGTGAATGAAAATCATTATCTTTTAGCAATTCACCTGAACTTTCAAAAGTTGCTACGGTTGCTTGATTGAGTTGTTGCAAATAATATTTTTTAAGATTTTCGTAATAGTCGTCTTGTTTGAGTTTTCGCAAATCCTCTGAACTAATTTTTGCAACCCTAAAATATAATTTTCCAATATTGCGAGAAGTTACCAACAATAATTGTGGCTTATTGGCTGCGGTAATATCTTCCATTTGCAAGCCAAAACTTTGTGATTTTATCTTGATAATCAAGGAGTTAGCATTAGAACTTGCGTAAGTGCTTGGATATTTTTTGCTCACTTCCTCACAAATTTGCATAGCCTTGATATAGCCCAAACGAAATTCCTCACTTTGTCCTTTGGTATAACTTTCGGCTTTCGAGTTCCAATATTCCGCAATATTTATGTCCACATCTCCAACTAATTTGGAATTTGAATAACTGCTTTTCATCTGTTGCAAAGCTGCTAAATATGCCACGTCTTTGTTTTGCAAAACCGAGTTTTTATACACAATTTCAATACGTTTTAAATCCAAATCTAACAGAGCATCGAGTTCCGAAAAAGGCAAACTTACCAAGTCTTTAAGACTTGGTAAGTCTTTGGGGCTTGGTAAGTTTTTTGAAAGTCGGAATTTCGCCAAATCCTGCAAAATTTTCACACCTTGCAATAACAAATTTGTTTCGTCTTTGCTCTCAATTTTGAAGTTTGCAAAGTCCGTAATAGGTGCAAAATAAACAGGCTCAGCCATTGTATAAGCAAAAGTTGGTTTTGCCAATCCAGCCTCAGAGTTCACAAAAAAATCTACTGCACGATGAGCCAAAAATTCATATAAAGTAGGTCTTAACTCACGAAAACGACTTTTTGCAAACTCCTCTTTTGTAATATATTTAGCGTCACCCAAAATTTCTCGATAAATATTGAGTTCTGTTTTCTTTAAATTCTCAACATCATTGATTGCCAAATAATGATTTTTTATCACTGCCAACGTCAATTTTTCAATATCCCAAGTCCGAATATCTTTCTGCACAAAATCAACGGTTACAGTACGGTTTTGAAATTTCCAACGGTTTTGCGTATAATACGACCAATACGTTTCTGCCAACATAGAATGTAGCACAGGTTTTATAGGAAAACTTGCCTTTTCTACCTCAATTTCAAGGCTTTCAATCAATTTTGCGATGGCATCTTCCTCTTTATTTTCAAAGAATTTCATTTTGAAAATCACAGCTTTTACAAATTGGTCGGCGTTATTTTCTTTTTTCGCCTTTTCGTAAATATCCGCAGCTTTTTTATAGGCACTTTCTACAAGTCCTTTCTGTTCGAGGCTGTCGACCTCTTTCCAGAGTTTGTCGTAATCTTTTAAAAAGAAGTTTAGCATATCGTTGTTGGTTTTAAGCCCCCCTACCCCCGAAGTAAGCCCCCCGCCCCCCGAAGGGGGAGTTTGTTTCGAGTTGGAAGTTTTTTTGGTGGAGTTTTTTAGCTCCCCCTTTGGGGGTTGGGGGGCTTTTTTCTGTGCCAATAATGGCGTTGTGCTTAGGGCTAATGTGATGATTAGCAATAGGTTATAAAAAAATATTCGTTTCATATCGTTGCAGTTTTCTATAAAGATGCAGTAAGATAGGAAATTCCACAAAAGGAAAGGGGAAATTTTTGAAAATGAGGTAATAATTGCTAATTTTGTTTAAAACAAATTTTATGAATTTACTTTTGCAAAGAATTACAATAAATCCTGCGGTTTGTAAAGGCAAACCTACGATTAGAAATATGCGGTTTACGGTTTCGCAAGTCCTAGAACTCTTAGCAGGCGGAATGACTTTTGACGAAATTTTAGCGGATTATCCTTATCTCGAAATGCAAGATTTACAGGCTTGCTTGCTTTATGCTGCCCAAATAGCGAATACAAAATCTGTTACTTTTTTACAAGCTGCCTAATGAAATTTATTGTTGATACACAGTTGCCCCCTGCGTTAGCCAAATTTTTAGTAGAAAAAGGGTTTGATGCTATTCACACAACTTTTTTTGCAGACGGTCATTTATTGCAAGACACAGAAATAATACATATTGCCGTAGAGGAGAATAGAATTATTGCAACGAAAGACAGTGATTTTTTGGATAATTATCTCTTAAAAGGCTCACCTCCAAAAGTTTTATTGTTGCAGTTTGGCAATATTAGCAATAAAGAATTATTGCAATATTTTGAAAATTATCTCTACAAGATTATTATAGCTTTTGAGGAAGGAGCAGAGTTAGTAAAATTTGATAGAGAAAGTATTATTGCTTATTGATAGGAAATTCCACAAAAGGAAAGGGTAAATTTTTGAAAATGAGGTAATATTTGTTAATTTTGTCTATCACTCAATAAAATATGTAAACGACACCAATCAAACTAAAATCAGACATTGAAGATGTGCTTGATGCCTTTGCACTCAACCGAAATACAGGGTGTGAGTTATTAGACAAATGGTTGTCTGTACCTTACGAATTGGTAGTGGTAAAAAAAGTATGATAGTTTTTTTACCAATTTTATGTTTCTTTTTGGGTAATATTTTCGCAAAAGCTTTCCAATTATCAGTACAAAATTCATCCACACTAATATTATTTTCAGCTAATTTTGCATATAAGTCTTTAATTGTTTTTTCACTTCTATCTCCAAAAACATAAGCCACAACTTCTTGTTTTTCAGGGCAATAAGCATATAGAAGCCATTTCTTATTCTTTTTAGAACCAACATATGTCCAAAATTCGTCTGTCCAAAATTCGTCGATTTGTAAACTTTTATAGTGCTGTTTTTGTGGCTTTATTTCTAAGTTTTCTGCATAATTTATCAAAGTATTTAAAATGTAAGGTTTACTCAGCTGATGGCAGCCCCCATTAAATATTTTTTTATGTCTGTAATTCCACAATTTCGACACAATGATGTTTCAACGTAATTTTTAACAACGGGGTTACAGCCTTGATTTTTATACTCAGTTTGAAATTGTTTACCACAAGTACGGCATAAATAATTTTGCTTGCTATTAGCTTTTTTACCGTTTTTATTTATATTTTTGCTTTGACAATGAGGACAGTGTATCATTTTTGTAAAGTTTTAGAAGGTTTTACAAAGATAACTAACTCATTGTCAATTACTTAGATTATCATACATTTTTTACCACCACCATTTATCTTTCTGTGCTGCTTTTGTATAAACCAAATCTATAAATGCTTGTTGTTTGTAGGTTTTCCCTTTGTAGGTATAAGTAACTTTGCTTATCGTGTCTGCTTTGAGCGAGGCAGGAATTTCTATGGTTTGGGCAGTCTTTTTTTGTGCTTAGGTTTATCCCCTCGTAGGAGCATTGCAAGATGACAAAAATATCAATTTTGCAATTTTATCTATAAATTTCCCTATCTTTGTGAAAACGAAACGAATAAAATTATGGCGTATAACAAATTTAAGAGATTAGAACAATTACAAACAGATTTAGGAATTAATGATTTTCAAACAGCTTGGTTAGGACAGTTTTCAAATTTTGCAAGTTCACAAAAAATTTTAGACGATTTAGCAGAAGCAAGCCGAGAAACCCTTACCACCGAAAAGGCAAAATCTGAATTTGTTGTAGTTCCTATTTTAAAAGAACTCCGCCGTCATAATCCCGATAAATTCAAAATTTTTTCAGGCTTTGAATTTAATGTAGATAGCAAACTAAAACTTTTAGGTTTTTGTGATTTTATGTTATCTATGAATGTAGAAAAAATGGAACTCACAGCACCTATTTTTTGCTTGCTCGAAGCAAAAAACGCCGAAATAGAGAAAGGTTTTGCCCAATGTGGTGCAGAAATGTATGCAGCCCAACTATTTAATGAAAGAAAAGGACAACCACAAAAAGTAATTTATGGCTGTGTTACCAATGCTTTTTCGTGGTGTTTTATGAAATTGGAAGGCAAAAACCTCTATATAGACACAAATTTTGTACCACTAAACTTAGCAGCACCGCACAATGTTTTAGCAGTTTTGCAATGGATTTTAGATGTTTCAATAGCAAATAAATAGAGCCAATTTTTCTAACGACATTACTTCTATTCAATGGTTGTATGCTCCCGAATTTAGTAGTCATTCGGAGGAGTAAGGGTTGAGGTTGGGAAGTAAAATTTAATACCTAAGGATTTTAAACCCGCAATGGAATTGCCTTAGGTATTTTTTGTTACAGAAAATACAGATTTATTTTGTATTATATTGTATTTAATAAAAATAAATGTAATATTTGTAAATATTTCTCAAAAAACACACTTATTTATGCTTATTCAATTTTCTGTTAAAAACTACAAAACTTTTGCCGAAGAAGTTAAATTAAGTATGGTTGCTTCAAAAGATGATACCTTACAAGAAAAAAATGTTTTTTCTTCGGGTTTTGGCTATGATTTGCTCAAAAGTGCAGTAGTTTATGGGGCAAATGCAAGCGGAAAAAGTAAGTTAGTGGAGGGAATGTTATTTATGAAAAACTTTGTAGAAAACTCTGCAAATTACCAAAGTAATAAAAGAATTAATACTGACCCTTTCAAATTGAGTACAGTAAAAGAAAAAGAACCTTCGATGTTTGAAGTTATTTTTGTGTATGAAAATGAAATGTATCGTTATGGTTTTGAAGTTACAACTGAAAAAATTATTTCGGAATGGCTTTATGTCCGCCAAAACAACGGCAAACCCAAAGAAACAGAATTGTTTTATAGAGAAGAACAGAAATTTGAATACAACAAAACGAAATTTAAAGTCAAAAGCCTAATTGATAATGACAGAGTAAAAGAAAATACCTTATTGTTATCAAAAGCTGATGTGGAAAATGAAAAAACCGCAAAAAAAGTGTTTCATTGTATTACAGAAAATTGGCAAATAATTGAAGGATTAAATCCGAATAATTATCTGGGTTATACCGCAAGTAAATTAGAAGATAAGGTTTTCAAAAATAAAATTATTGATTTTTTGAAAGACGCAGATTTAGGTATTCAAGATTTAAAGCCCAAATTAATGGGTGTAGAAGAATTACCGAAACAAGTACAAGAGTTCATTTTGAAGAATAATGAAGGAAAAGAAACAAAAATTTATTCAGATGTGGTTACGTTTCATAAACAATATAATGAATTTAAAGAGTATATTGGACAAGTAGAATTTTCAATGAATGATGATGAATCGTCTGGTACAGAAAAATATTTTGCCTTATCTGCACCCATTTTGGATAGTTTGCTTAATGGACATATTTTTGTAATTGATGAATTAGATGCAACTTTACACCCAAATTTGGTTTGTAAAATTGTGGAATTATTTAATTCTAATATTACAAATCCTAAAAATGCCCAGTTAATTTTTAATACACACAATACCAATTTATTAAGCCCTGATGCTGAATTATTTAGACGTGACCAAATCTGGTTTACAGAAAAAAATCACTATGGGGCAGCTATTTTATATTCTTTGGCAGATTTTAAAACAGACAAGGTACGAAAAGATGATAATTTTGAAAAAAATTATATTGAAGGTCGTTATGGTGCTATTCCATTTTTGGGTGATTTTAATAAACTTTTTAATCAATAACCTATGGCTCGTCTTAATAACAAAGAAGAAAAACAAAAAGCTAATAGAGAAGCACATAACAGACGTACAAATGTTGGTTTGGATAGAAATACAGAAAGCAGGCTAGAAGAATACATCTTAATAGTTTGCGAAGGGCAAAATACAGAAATTAGTTATTTTGAAGGACTCAAAAGCTTCTTTAAAATAACTAATGCTACAATTAAAGTTATTGCGGGCAATTTAAAAACACCAGATATAAAAGCAAAAGGTACAGACCCTGTAAAAATATTGGAGAAAGCCAAAGAAATGCGTGATTTAGCCAAGACGAATAAAAACCCTTATACACAAGTTTGGTGTGTTTTTGACCACGACCCCAAAATAGGCGACCAATCAAGAACTATAAACTTTGATATTGCTATTAAAAAAGCAAAAAAAGAGAAAATACAGGTAGCTTATTCCAATCAGGCTTTTGAATTTTGGTTACTCTTGCATTTTGAAAATTGTAGTGAAAATTCACTACATAGAGATTTATATTATGATAAAATTAATAACTATTTGACAGATTTTAAACTAAATTATGATAAAGATAGCAAATTGATTACAAAAGAAGTTTTTGAGGTCTTGCAATCATACGACAAAAGAGAAGGTAAAACGAGGCAAAAATTAGCTATTGACAGAGCAAAAAGAATACTCAAAGTTTGGGAAAATATAAATCCTGTACGTTTAAATTTGGCACAAGAGGAATCTTCAACAACTGTTTTTCAATTAGTTGAAGAATTCGCAGATTCAACTTTGAAATGCAATTTTTTGTATAAAAAAAGTGCAAAAAAGTGTGTGTTTTTAGTGTAGAATTTACAGCAACCATTTTTTTTGTTTTTGTAAGTCGTTGGTAGTCAATAAGTTATATACAAGTGTTCGACTCCCACCGTCTCCACAAATTTTTAAAAAGTGCCTTTACAGTAATTTAAAGGCACTTTTTTTATGTGAGTACTTAATCTCTTATTAATCCTCTCTCCTACCTACCCCACAAAAACAGCTACCTACTTGCAACTTGCTTGCAAATAAATAACTGTTTTCTTAGTGTTTCGGGCTGTTAGTCCTCGTCTTGCTCGTCCTCGTCATAGTCCTCGTCCTCAAACAAGGCTGCTATTTTTGCCATCAGTTCTTAGGCTTGCTCGTGGTACTCGTCTGCCTGTTCTTGGCTGCATGGGTAGTCTTTGCCTACTTCGTAGTTTTCAAAATCCTCTAAGAACTCGGTAATTTCAATTTCCAAACTGTCTATTGCCTTTTGTCTTGCTGCCTCCGCTGCTGCCTGCCGTTGGGCTTGCTGGTCTGCTAACTTCTGCTTTTCCAATTTCAGGGCTGCGGCTTGCAACTTTTACTCTATACTTTTCCCTATTCTCGACCAGCGAATACGACCAAGCAAGTCGGTAAAACCTCCTTCTGGATTCATAGACCACCACACCCACAGGGCTTTACCTATAATATGATTTTCAGGAACAAAGCCCCAAATCCTTGAGTCGTCTGAATTGTGGCGGTTATCTCCCAAAACGAAATAATAATTTTGTTTGAAAGTATAGTTGGTTGCAACCAAATTATCGAGATACAACTTGCCGTTTTCTATCTTGGCGTTGGTGTTGCCTTCGTGTCGCAAGATAACAGACTCGTAGAGGGCAAGATTTTTTTCATCTGCCGTAATGGTCATGCCTTTGGCTGGCACCACCACAGCCCCAAAATTGTCTAAATTCCATTCAAAGAGGGCTGAAAAAGGAAAAACTTTTTCGTTTCCTTTGCCTCTGGGCTGTTTCACAGGTATCACGTCATCTACCGAAGGCACATTGCGGAGGTTTCGGGCTGCCTCTGCTGTTGTGTTGATAAAATAGCCGTTGGGTGCAGACCTATAATCGGTAATGCCAACCAACTGAAACGCCGATTCGCTAATCACATCTCTTGCCAATACATAATAACCCGACTGCATCTGCACAGGGCTGTTTTGCAATTTGCCGTTTACATACACTTTCATATCCGCAATTTCTAAGGTATCGGCAGGCAAGGCAACGCACCTTTTAATAAAATTGGTACGCAAATCGACAGGTAAAAAATCCTCATCTTTGCCAGGGTAGTTAAACACAACAGCATCATTGCGTTTGACCTCGCTAAAAGCAGGCAACCGATAAGTAGGCAGTTGCAACCAACTTACAAAAGATGGCGTATTAGTTCCCCAAATATTTTGGTGGGTTAGCGGAATTTGCAAAGGAGTTTGCGGAGTTCTTGCTCCGTAGTGGAGTTTGCTCACAAACAAAAAATCGCCGACCAACAGGGTACTTTCCATCGAAGGCGTGGGAATGGTGCAAGCCTCTACCACACACCACCGCACCAGCACCGCAGCAGCCACTGCCACTATTACCGCATCAAACCATTCTCTGGCTTGACTTTTTTGCGGTTTGCGAGCAGCAACACCTTCATCTTTAGATTTTTTTTGCAAAAATTTTAACATCTTGGAGGTAGATATGAAATAGGAAATTAAATAATTTTTACCTATCGGGTGGCTCAGAGCCACCCGATAGGTAAAAATTGTACTTGGCGGCACAAACTAAAGTCTATGCTACAATTATTATTCTTTTGCCATTATTTGTGTCCTCACAAACAATTATTATTCTATTACCTTTGGCACTCTAAAGTAGTCCGAGTCTTTTCGTGGGGCATTGAGTAAGCCTTTTTCGTGGGGCAAAGGCGGCAACATAATATCTTCTCTAAGAGCATTAACCTCTACGGACATGTGCGTAAGGGCTTTTACCCCTGTGGTGTCTACTTCGTTTAGTTGCTCCACCCAATCGAGGATTTCGTTTAGGCTGTCTATCATTTTAGTTTCGTCTTGTTCGTTAAAATCCAAACGAGCCAAGTGAGCTATTTTGTGGAGGAGTTCTTTATCTATTTTCATAATAATTTATGTTTTGATGGCAAAGGTAGCAAAAAAAAATATAATTTAAAACTTACAAACTTGTTTTAACAATGTAATTGTGCGTCATTGGCTGATAATATTTTTACAATAAAATGAATGAATTTTTTATCAAATTCAGTATCATTGCAACATGATAGAGCTAAGAAACATAAAAAAATCTTTTCAAGGCAGAGAGATTTTGAAAGGAATCAGCGGAGTATTCCACACAGGAGTTACCAATTTTATTATAGGAGCAAGTGGAACAGGCAAAAGTGTATTGCTCAAAAACATAGTGGGGTTGATGTATCCCGACTCTGGCGAAATCTTGTTTGATGAAAGAAACTTTGTTACTGCCAACCGCCATGTTCAGCAAGAGATTCGGCGAGAAATTGGTATGCTTTTTCAAGCCTCCGCCTTGTTTGACTCCAAAACAGTAGAGGAAAATGTGAGATTTCCGTTGGATATGCTTACCAATATGCCCGCCAGCGAAAAAGCAGACCGAGTGAATTTTTGCTTGCAAAGAGTAGATTTATCGGCAGCAGCCAAAAAAATGCCCTCTGAAATTTCGGGAGGTATGAAAAAACGTGTCGGCATAGCACGTGCCATTGTGCTAAATCCGCAATATTTGTTTTGCGATGAACCCAATTCGGGCTTAGACCCTTTGACCTCTATCCGTATAGACAATTTGATACAAGAAATTACGAAAGAGTTTAATATCACGACCATTGTGGTAAGCCACGATATGAATTCTATTATGGAAATTGGCGAAAATATTATGTTTATTTATCAAGGGTCAAAACTTTGGGAAGGCAACAACGAGAACATTATGCACGCAGAAGTACCAGAACTCCAAGAATTTGTGTTTACTAACAAACTCATGCGTAAGTTTTCGGGCAGGGCAGCAAAATAAGTTTGAAGTTTGACTACTATTCTACTAAATTATTCAACTTATCAAACTCCACGTAACTTTTCCGTTGTTGGTTTTTCTATTAGCCAAATACGACTGAATGGGTTGATTTTCAGGCTTTTCTAAGGCGGCGTCTTCCTCCAAAATTTCGGCTGCACATTTTCTTGCCTCCTGCAAAATGGCTTGGTCTGTACCTAAATCTGCAATTTTGAAATCCAATACCCCACTTTGTTGTGTGCCTGTCATGTCGCCAGGACCTCGGAGTTTCATGTCTATATCGGCAATTTCGAAACCATTGTTTGTTTTTACCATTGTTTCTATGCGTATGCGGGAGTCTTTGCTTAGTTTGAACCCTGTCATCAGCACACAATACGACTGCTCGGCTCCCCGCCCCACACGACCACGCAGCTGGTGCAGTTGCGACAAACCAAACCTTTCGGCACTTTCTATGACCATAACCGAAGCATTGGGTACGTTTACGCCTACCTCTATCACAGTCGTTGCGACCATAATTTTGGTTTCTGCCTTCATAAATCGTTGCATTTCGAAATCCTTGTCGGCGGGTTTCATCTGCCCATGCACTATCGAAATTGGATATTCAGGAAAAGCACGTGCTACGGATTCGTAGCCGTCCATGAGGTTTTTGTAGTCCATTGCCTCCGATTCCTCAATTAAAGGATAAACCAAATAGATTTGTCTGCCTTTTTCTATTTCCTTTCGCATAAAACCAAAGACTTCGAGTCTTGCCGAATCGTATTTGTGTACGGTTTTGATTGGTTTTCTGCCTACGGGCAATTCGTCTATGACCGACACATCGAGGTCGCCATAAACAGTCATTGCCAAAGTACGCGGAATGGGTGTAGCCGTCATGACCAGCACGTGAGGAAAAAAATTGGCGTTTTTTGCCCACAATTTGGCACGTTGAGCCACGCCAAAACGGTGCTGTTCGTCTATGATACAAAGAGCCAAGTTTTTAAACTGCACCACGTCCTCCAGCAAAGCATGAGTTCCCACCAAAATTTTGAGTTCTCCACTCAACAAGGTTTCGTGAATTTGCCTTCTTTCTTTTACCTTGCTCGACCCTGTGAGTCTTTCTATGGTAATTCCCAATTTTTCGGCAAAAGGTCGCAAACTGTTGAGGTGCTGCTCCGCCAAAATTTCGGTAGGTGCCATCAGGCAAGCCTGAGCCTCGTTGTCCACCGCCATCAACGCACAAATAAAAGCCACCATTGTTTTGCCACTGCCCACATCTCCCTGCAACAATCTGTTCATTTGTTTGCCCGACTTCACATCTTCATAAATTTCTTTGATTACTCTTTTTTGGGCATTAGTCAAGTCAAAAGGCAAATGTTCTTTATAAAATTTGTGCAAAGTAGGTATATTTTTGAGGGGCAAACCCAAATTTTTATCCTTCAGCACCTTTTGCTGTTGCAACAAGTTGATTTGCACAAAAAAAAGTTCCTCAAATTTTAGCCTTCTTTGGGCGTGGTGCAGGTGGCGAGGACTTTGCGGAAAGTGAATTTGCTGCACTGCCGTTGCCTTGCCTATTAGTTTGTACTTGTCTAACAGATACAAAGGCAAATTTTCTTGGAGTTGGGGCAAAGCAGCAGGCAATATTTTTTTGATAAGTTGCGACAAGCCCCGCGACTCTAAGCCCCGTTTTTTCATTCTTTCGGTGCTGTTGTAGAGAGGCATAAAAAGCTGTTCTTGTACCTTGCCCTCTATAAAAACCTCCATTTCGGGGTGGGCTATGTTGAATCTTTTGCCAAACAAAGTAGGTTTACCAAACAAAATATATTCTACGCCTTTTCTTATTTTGTTGGCTACAAAATCCAAACCTTTAAACCAAACCAACTCTACATCACCTGTGCCATCAGTAAAAATGGCTGTCATTCGCCTTTTTTCGCCTTCGCCCAATACGCTAATAGACGAAATATGCCCTTTCAACTGCACAAAAGGGTAGTCTTCCGTAATTTCGGCTACGGTGTAAAACTTGCTGCGGTCTTCGTACCGAAACGGAAAGTAGAGCAACAAATCTCCATAGGTAAAAATATTTACCTCTTTTGCCAACAAAGCAGCTTTTGCAGCTTGCAAACCAGCCACTTGACTTAAAGGCGTATCGAAAAAGTTTGACATGAAACAACAGGGAATTGGAAACAAAAATACGAAAAATTATAAGTAAAGCAATAGTTGTAAGGCTTTGTTAGTAGTTGGCAACTCGCAATTTTGTGAGGCATAAAACTTGATAGTTATCTATTGCCTGTAACAAAATGTTTTTTATCTTTACAGCATGGTAAATTAAAATTCCTATCTCATGTTATCTTTATTTCCACTCAATTTGGTAGTTTTCCCACAAGAATCTCTTAATCTACATATCTTCGAAAACCGTTATCGGCAGTTAATAGGAGATTGTTTGAAACAACGTACTAATTTTGGTATTCCGTTTTATCTTAATGGACAGGTGCAAGAGTTTGGGACAGAGGTGCAAATAGTAGAGGTAAGCAACCAATACGAAGATGGAAGGTTAGACATTAAAACAAAAGGAGTTCGTGTATTTAGGTTAGATACTTTTGTCAATCCAATTCCAAATAAACTGCATGCAGGTGGTGAGGTAGCTTATATACAAACAACCAATGAGGTTGCCGACTCCTTAGAAAAAATATGGTTCTTGGAAGAATTGACTATTTTGTATGAAGTTCTGAATGTGCAAGTGTCTATCAAAGACGATTTGCCATTTTTATCTTACTATTATGCTCATAAAGTTGGACTTTCGCATGAACAAGAATATGAACTGTTGCAAATTTTAACAGAAACCGAAAGATTGCAATTTTTGACTACTCATCTCAAAAAAACTGTGCCTGTGGTGCGTGAAATGGAAAGAACAAAAAGCATTATTAAAATGAACGGACATTTTAAACACTTAGACCCATTGAAGTTTTAGCAATACAAATCACATAAGATTTTATTATATTCTCGGTTTTCAATCTAATAGAGGGTTAAATTATTTTTGTTCTCTACCAAATTAAGTAGTTAGACTTAAATAATCGACAGTGTTTTAGTGTCTATGTATCTGATTATCAGAATTATCCGACACCTCAAAGTTGTCGAATAATTGGGTTTAACCACTTACACAACTTATCTCAGTTAATAAATCAATTAATAACCTTAATTTATGCAAAAAACTCAATATCTTTTGTTAGTAGCTGCCCTTGTGGTGATTGTGGGCTTGTCGTTTCTGCCCAAAACCGTTGTGAAAAACCCCGACAAGGCACTGCAAACTGAAAACAAGCAACCTACAATAGAAAAAGACGCAACCGCAGCACCTGATTCGGCTACCCAAACACAGCCTAATTTGCAAACCATGCACCAAGCCGAATTGACTGCCGACCAACGCAAACAAGTAGCTGCTTTGCAACAAAAAATGGACAAGGCAAACACCGAAAAAGACAAAACTGTTTGGTTAGATTCTTTGGTTTCTTTGTTGCAAAGTGCCAACCAATACGACTCGGCTGCCTATTTTGCCGAAAACTTTGCTAAAAACTATGCGAATGTAGGCAATTTTGTACGCACAGGTGATGCTTATTATGGGGCTTTGCAATTTACGATGGACGAAAAAAAGGCACAAAACGTGGGAGAAAAAGCCCGCCAATATTTCCAAAAAGCCTTAGACCAAAACCCTAACCTTTCGGAAGTGAAAATCAAGCTGGGCTTGACTTATGTGGCTTCGCCTACGCCTATGCAGGGCATTTTGTTGATTCGGGAAGTGTTAAAGGAAGAACCCGAAAATATATTTGCCTTGATGAGTTTGGGTAAATTGTCTATTCAGTCAGGACAGTTCGACAAAGCCATTGGTCGTTTTCAACAAATACTTGGTTTACAGGCAGATAACGCAGAAGCAAAATTTCTGTTGGCTTATAGTTTGGGCGAAAGTGGCAAAAAAACAGAGGCAATCAAGCTATTGGAGGAGTTGAAAAAGCAGAGCAAAGACCCTGCGGTGTTGATGCAAACTGATGGCTATTTGAAACAGTTGGAAGGCAAGTAAAGTATATATTTGCATTTTTTATACGTTGGCAATGGTGCTTTTCGCACCTTGACAATCGTATAAAAAATTAACACCTAAATAATTACTTTTTGCAAATAATTCACACTTACCAATAGGAGAGTCGAATGAAAATTTTATCTTTGCAACCTTACCACTACCAATAAACTTATGAAAACAAAAGAAGACATTGTAGCCAACTGGTTGCCTCGCTATACAGGCACACCTTTAGAGGCATTTGGAGATTATATTTTGCTAACTAATTTTAGCAATTATTTGGAAATGTTTGCCCAAAAATTTGGCGTAGAGATTGTGGGCGTAGGCAAACCTATGCAAACCGTTACGCATGGGCGTATTACCCTCATCAATTTCGGCATGGGAAGTGCTATGGCTGCTACGGTTATGGATTTACTTTCGGCTATTGACCCCAAAGCTGTTTTGTTTTTGGGCAAATGTGGCGGCTTGAAAAAGAAAACGCAATTAGGAGATTTGGTGCTACCCATTGCAGCCATCAGGGGCGAAGGTACAAGCAACGACTATATGCCTCCTGAAATTCCTGCTCTGCCTTCTTTCCGTTTGCAACGTGCCGTTTCTTCTATGATTAAAAAGCAAGAAATGGATTATTGGACAGGTACAGTTTATACAACCAATCGTAGGGTGTGGGAACACGACAGAAAATTTAAGAAATATCTCCGCAAAACAAGGGCAATGTGTATAGATATGGAAACTGCTACTATTTTTACAGTCGGTTTTATCAATGAAATACCACATGGGGCTTTGTTGTTGGTATCGGACAACCCAATGGTGCCAGAAGGAGTAAAAACTGCTGAAAGTGATAAAAATGTAACTTCCAATTTTGCAGAAAAACACTTGGAAATAGGTATAGATGCTTTGTTAGAGTTGGCAAATTCTGGCGAATCTGTCAAACACTTGCGTTTTGAGTAAAATCAGTGAAACCTTGCCAATAGTCGATAGACTTTGGCAATGGTTGAACGGAGGAGGTCGAAACTATTGGCAGGGTGCAAAAAGTACGGGGCTGCCTAAGCCACTGCCAAAGTTTTAGTGAAACCTTGCCAATAGTCGATAGACTTTGGCAATGGTTGAACGGAGGAGTGCGAAATGTCATTTGTGAGGACACAAACAATGGCAGAAAGACTTTAGTCCATTTTTGTGAATGAAAATCGAAATTTAGATGTAGTGATGGGCATATTTGACACCGAAAATGTCAAAAAAACGGACTAAAGTCCGTTCTACATTGACACTACGCAACTTACAACTCAAATTGGTATCAATCAGCTAATCAACTAATGACTATTGAGGAACTTTTACAAGAAAACGAAAGACTGAAAAAAGAAAACGAATTGCTGCGAGGAATTGACAAAGACGACTTTTTCAATTTTTCGGCAGATTTTCTATGTACTTTTTTTCGCAGACGTTTTTTGCAGGTGAGTCCTTCTTTTGTCAAGGCATTGGGCTATGAAAAATCTTTTTTGTTGTCGCAAAACCTTACCTATTTTTTGCACCCCGAAGAGGTGGACAGCACCAACAGAACTATTTTAGATTTTGTGGGCAAAGAAGGAGATTTGTATGAGTACCAAAATCGTTATCGGAAGGCAGATGGCAATTATTTGACAGTATCCTGGCAGTTGCATATCAAGGCTAACGGTGTGGCGTATGCCGTAGGCAGAGATGTAACCCGCCAACAGGGATTGGAAAAAGCCTTAGTACAGTCTAAACAACTATTGAAGGCTGTTTTTAATAGTACAGCTACGATTTTTGTCATTTTAGATACAGACTTCAAAATCATTAAGTTAAACGAAAATGCCCAAAGAGTTTCGCAGGCTTTATTTGGCTACCACCTAACCATAGGTGATGATGCGTTGGCAATGGTGCAGCCCGAAGTAAAAGCGGAGTTTCAGCAAAGATTGCAAGCTATTTTGGCAGGAGAAAGTGCTTTTTATGAAAGAATGGTTGAGGACAAAACCACAAAAGAACATCATTGGTATCAAATTAGCTTGACGCCTTTGTATGTAAACTATGCGGTGGCGGGCGTATGTTATGCAGCCCATGATATTTCGCACCAAAAAGCTGCACAAAAAAAGATAGAAGACTACCTTGAAAATGAAAAGGTGCTAACCGAAGAACTGCGAAGTCAATACGAGGAATTGCTGCAAAATATGGAAGAGATGAAGGCTATGCAAGATTTTTTGAAAGCCAGCGAAGAACAAGCCAAAAAATCACAAATAGAATTGCAATACAAAAACAATGAATTAGATACCTTCGTGTATAGGGCTTCGCATGACCTTCGGGGTCCCATAGCTACGGTTTTGGGTCTGTACGAAGTAATGAAATTGGAGGTGCTTGATGTGAATAAATCGCAAGAATATTTGCAAATTATTCAGCAAAGTATTACTCGACTAAACGGAATTTTAGATGAATTGATAGGTTTGAACAAAATAAAAGAAACAGCCATAGAGGAAAAAGAGATAGATTTTCATCGGTTGCTAAACCAAATAAAAATCAATTTGGTGGATACAGTTCATTATAATTTGGTGCGTTGGGAAACTTATTTGCAACTTGCCAGCCCTATTTATACAGATGAAAATTTATTGCGAATTATCATACAAAATTTGGCTGAAAATGCCCTAATGTTTGCACGTATTCACCGCAACGACCCTTATTTGAGAATAGAAATCACGAAAAAACAACCTAAACAACTGCAAATCAAGGTAATAGACAACGGACAAGGAATAAGAGAAGAAGCCATAAGCAAGTTATTCAATATGTTTTACCGAGCCTCCGAAAACTCCAAAGGTTCTGGTTTGGGTTTATATATTCTCAAAAATGCCTTAGACAAATTGGAAGGGACTGTTCAGGTAGAAACAGCTATTGGCAAGGGAACAGTGTTTACGGTGGTGGTGCCGTTGAAAAGGTAAACAGTTGATAGCCGTTTAAAAATTGTGTAAAGATGTCATCTTTCGAAAAAGATGACATCTTTACACAATTTTTAAACGTATTTTATTACATCTAAAAAATAATGAAACAAAAAAATGAAATTAGCCTATAATGTATCAAGTATCAATTATTTGTGGCAGGCAGAAGCCGTAGCCAGTTCTTTTTTAAAACACAACCCCGATTATAAATTTATTGTTTGTATTGCAGACCAAGCACCACCTTTGTTAGACCTTACAAAGTATAATTTTTCATTTGATATTCACTGGATAGAGGAGTTCTCAATACCTGAATTTCAACAATTATTAACCTATTATGATGTATTTAGCTTATTAATGGCACTCAAAGGGATTATGGCAGAGGCTCTGCTGCTGCGTTACAATCCAGAGCATATTATTTATTTAGACGGCGATATGTTGGTGTTCCAACCTTTTACTTGGTTGGAACACCAACTGCAAAATTATGATATTTTTGTTACACCCCATTGCAGTTTACCACCGCCTTATCAAACGCCATTGGCAGAAGTAAAAACTTCTCTTTTGCCTAAAAATCCTTATGAGGACAGAGTATTTTTATTGATGGGTTTGTATAATGCTGGTTTCTGTGCTTTTAAAAACACCTCACAAGGCAGAGAATTTGTTTCTTGGTGGAGCAAGAATTTGAAAAATCAATGTTTCCCTACAAATTATGCAGGATTGTTTGTTGACCAAATTTGGTTTAACTTAGTGCCTATTTATTTTGACAAGACTTGTATAGTTCGTAATTTAGGTTACAATGTCGGCTGTTGGAGTTTTCACGAGAGAAAAATTAGCCAAAAAGATGGCGTATTTTATGTGAATGATACTATTCCGTTGGTTTGTTTTCACTACACAGGCTACCGACCCAGCAACCCAAACCAAATAGCCGAATGGATAGACCTCACACTGGACGATATGCCCGAATTGAAACCTATTTTTGAGCCTTTTATGCAACTTACCAAAACAAAAATTTATCAAGACTTGCATCGTATTCCTTGTGCTTTTGCAGCCCAACATGAGATTTTGGTAGAAAGTCGCAAGGTAAAAGTAGTTGAAAGTTTTGCTTTTAGGGTTTTGCGAAAATTGTGCAGTTTTTTGCCTCTTGCCTTGCGAAATCAACTTAAAAAAGCATTAGGAACAGATATGAGATAATATGTATGCAATATGAAAACTTGGAATCACAATATGCAAATCATACCTGCCATAGACCTCATAGACGGCAAATGCGTCAGACTAACCGAAGGGGATTATAGTCAAAAAACTATTTACAGCGAAAACCCTGTAGAAGTAGCCAAAAAATTTGAAACTGCTGGCGTAAAGAGGTTACATTTGGTAGATTTAGATGGGGCAAAGGCGGGCAAAGTAATGAATGGCAAAGTATTGGAGGCAATAGCCAATCAAACCAAATTAAGTATAGATTTTGGTGGCGGTATCAAGACCAAAGAAGCCGTACAGCAAATCTTTAATTCGGGTGCTGCTTTTGTGAGTATTGGCAGTATAGCCGTTAAAAATCAAGCCTTGTTTTTGGAATGGGTAGCCGAGTTTGGGGCTGCAAAAATTTTATTAGGTGCTGATGTGCGAAACGAAAAAATAGCTGTAGCTGGTTGGTTTGAAACAACCAATATCGATGTTTTGGACTTTATTCAAACCTACTATAAAGAGGGAATTAGGCAAATTTTTTGCACTGATATTAGCAAAGATGGCAAATTGCAGGGCATAGCCACAGAATTATATCAAAAAATATTGCAACATTTCCCAGATTTATACCTCATTGCAAGTGGCGGAGTAAGTAGCCTTGCCGATGTACAAGATGCCAAAAACATAGGGTGTTCGGGTATTATTATTGGCAAAGCTTTGTACGAAAATAAAATACAAATAGAAACTATCCTTTGAAAAAACTACTCGTCATAGTCGGTGCCACTGCCGTTGGCAAAACAGCTTACAGCATAAAGTTGGCACAGCAGCTACAAACTGTTATTCTTTCTGCCGACTCTCGCCAATTTTATAGGGAGTTGAACATAGGCACTGCCAAACCCACAGCCGAAGAATTGGCTGCTGCACCGCATTATTTTATCAATTCGCACAGCATTACCCAAGATTATAACGTAGGGCAATATGAAAGAGAGGCTTTGGCTTTGTTGCAAAAATTGTTTGAGCAACACGAAACTATTATCTTGACAGGTGGCTCTGGTTTATACATCGATGCTGTTTGCAAAGGAATAGACGAAATGCCCGAAGTGCCTGAACAGTTGCGAACAAACCTAAACCAACAGCTTGAAAATGAAGGACTTGCACTGCTATTGGAACAACTAAAAGCATTGGATTTTGCTTATTACCAACAGATAGACCAAGCAAACCCTCAACGAGTTTTGCGTGCCTTGGAGGTTTGCATAGCCAGTGGCAAACCCTATTCTTCATTTCGAAAAAATCAGCCTACGCCTCGCCCTTTTGCTATCGAAAAAATTGGTTTGGATAGAGAAAGGCAAGACCTGTATGCCCGCATAGATGCTCGCATGGATATGATGCTCGAACAAGGACTGTTGCAAGAAGCCCAAAACCTGCTGCCTTACCGCCACCACAACGCCCTGCAAACCGTAGGTTACAAAGAAATATTCGACTACCTCGATGGATTGTATGATTGGAAAACTTGCGTGCAACTCCTCAAACAAAACAGTCGCCGCTATGCCAAACGCCAACTGACATGGTTTAGACGTGATGAAGAAATAAATTGGGTGAGTATTAAATAAGCATAGCCTTACTCTTTTTCCTCTCCTTCGTTCCTCAATTTCTCTATTTGCTCAATTTCTAAACCTGTGAGTTTGATAATCAACTCATCAGATAAGCCTTCTTTGATAGCATTCAACGCAATTTCTTTTTTGGTGTCCTTTGCCCCTGCATTATACTGCACCTCCAACGAGTTTTCCATATCTCGGTAGTGTTTCAGGCTGTCTTCATAGTCCTGTCTTTCTTTGGGTTTGTATTTGGCAATTTCAGCTATGTTGAACACTTTTTGAAAGGCTGCTTCTTGCAATTCTTTGGGAATTTCGTTTAACAAATGGAGATTTTTGAGAACAAATAACCATTTTTCATAGTAATTCACCAGTTCCTCTGCGGCTTTGGTAAACTTGTTCATTTCCAAGTAAATATACTTCAATTTGTGCGAAAACACCACTTTGTTTTCTTCATCATACAGCACCACTTCCGTTTTTACGTTTTTGTGTTGTGTTTGGGTAAAGGTGAAATCCATAATGGCAATGGTATAAACCCCTTGCCAGTTGTAATCCCACTTTCCTTTCTTCGCCTGTTCTTGGATAGCAAACGTAGAATAATAAATACTTCTTTGCTGGTGGCAGCCCCCTTTAAAATATTCTTGTTCGGCTCGTTGCAACTCCACAATAAACTTTTCACCTTTTTCATTTTCGCAATACAAATCGAATATGGCTTTTCGTTCAGTTTCTGCCCTGCCCAACTGCTCAGTTTTGAGATAATTGAGGGTTATCAACCTACCTTTTTCGGGTAATAAAGTTTGAATAAAATCTTGCAAGAGGTCTTTGTTTGCCTCCTCACCAAAGATTTTTTTGAAACCAAAGTCAGTAAATGGATTAATGTATTTGTCTGGCATATTATTATTTTATTGGGTTGTTTAGGAAATCAAAAATAGTGAATATTGAGCAATATTGCAACAATAAAATCCTAAAAACTTGTGAAACACAGCTTTTATGGTAATTTTCTCTTTTATTTAAAGTATATATTCCTTTGCTTGGTCTTTCAATTTCTTTCTACAAAATAAATTGGAAACCACTTAAATAAAACTAACAATTAGTTGTGAGTTCAATATATTTTTCACTACCTTTGCAAAACTTTTATTTACAGGAGTGTAAACTACCAAGAAATCGGCATTTTTGGCAAATACACCCAAAGAAATTGAACTCTAATCAAACTCTAAAATGTTGAACTCTACTTGTATGTAAGAAAAACGCAACTTAGATAGGCTGTTTGGGCTACTCAATTTCTCGACTAAACAATGTTTTGTTTACTAAACTCATATTATTTAGTGCCGAACAAATCAGATTATGGCAGACGACAAAAAAATGTGGAGATTGGTGCAAGCAGCCAAGAACTTGAACGTAAGTATTAAGACAGTTTCAGACTTTCTTAGTTCTAAGGGGTTCACTATGCGTACAGACCCCAACTTTCAAATCAACCAAGACCAGTATGCCCTCTTGCAGAAAGAGTTTGCAGCCTCTGTGGTGGACAAAAACAAAGCTGCAAACATCAACATCAACAAATCTCACAATGATGTTATTATCAAATCGGACAAGCCACAGGAGAAACGGAAAGACAAAGATGACAAAGAAATCTTTATCAAAAACGTAAACACACCCGAAATCAAGAACGAAAAAGACGAAACCGAAGTGGGCAAAACCAAACTTCAGGGGCTTACTGTATTGGGTAAAATCGACTTGAATGCCAATAAAAATTCGAATACTAACGATAAAAACGACAACAAAGGCAATCAAAATAGAAATCAACACAGCCATAATCAAGGTGGTCATAACCAAAACCACAACAAAGGGCAAGGGCAGCACAAAGACCAGCACCACAACAACCCACACAACAAGGGACACGAAAATAAAGGACACGAAAACAAGTCGAATGATAACAAAGGAAACTTTAACAAAAATAATTCGCAACAGGGCAACAATAACCAAAAAAATAATAACCAAAACCCTGTAAACAAGTCGCAACACCATCATCACCATTCGCAAGGACAAGGCTACAAACACAAACAACCTGTGATAATGCCTTATGAAAAACCTATCGAAAAAGTAGAATTGCCTGATGACAAAAATCTCGATGCAGACAAAAACTTAGACGATTCTAAAAAGAACTTCACCGTTTCGGAGGTGATGTCGCAGAAAAAAGATAAGCAATTTATCCAAGACTTCAAAGACAGTGGTAGCAGTTTGATAGAGGCAAAAGCCGACAAATTGCAAGGTTTGACCGTATTGGGCAAAATAGAATTGCCGAATCCTGCCGACAAACGCAAAGGAAAACCCGTTGCCTCGTCTGATGACGCCAGCCTGAAAAAGAAAAAACGCAAACGTATTCGCAACAAAAACAAAAACGAAGGCGACAAAACAGGCACAACCGCCAATACAGGCACGACTACCAATACTGGCAACAATAACCAGAATCGGAACAATAACAACAACCAAAATCGGAACAATAACAACAACCAAAACCGAAATAACAATAATAACCAAAATCGGAATAACAACAACCAAAACAGAAGTAACAACACAACGAATACTAACAACGCCAATGTTAAAAAGCCGTTAGTACCCGCAGAAGTTACAGACAAAGAAATTCAAGAGCAAATCAAGAATACGCTGGCTCGTTTGAATGAAAATAAAAACAGCCAACGGAGGTTAAACAAGAGAGAAAAGAAAATTGCCAATGCTCGTAAGCAGGAGGAATTGCAAAACGAACAAGATGCAAACAACAGTGTACTCAAAGTGGCAGAGTTTATCTCCGCCAACGATTTGGCTACCATGATGGAGGTATCTGTAAACGAAGTAATCTCTAAATGCTTGTCGTTTGGTATGTTCGTTTCTATCAACCAACGTCTTGACGCTGAGGCTATTATGTTTATTGCCGATGAGTTTGGTTATACAGTAGAGTTTACCACTGCCGAACAAGAAATAGCAGTAGAAGAAGCAGAAGTAGCAGACGACCCCAAAGATTTGGTAGCAAGGGCACCAATCGTAACCATTATGGGACACGTTGACCACGGCAAAACATCTTTGCTCGACTTTATTCGCCGTACAAAAGTGGTGGAAAAAGAAGCAGGTGGTATTACCCAACACATAGGGGCGTATGACGTGAAAACCAAATCGGGCAGACAAATTACGTTTTTAGATACACCAGGACACGAGGCTTTTACGGCTATGCGTGCCAGAGGTGCAAAAGTTACAGACGTAGCCATTATTGTCATTGCAGCAGACGACAGCGTAATGCCCCAAACCAAAGAGGCTATCAACCACGCCCAAAATGCTGGTGTGCCTATTGTGTTTGCCTTCAACAAAATAGACAAGGCAGGTGCAGATGCGGAGAAAATACGCAAAGAATTAGCAAGTCTAAACATTTTGGTAGAATCGTGGGGTGGCAAATACCAAGACCAAGAAATTTCTGCCAAAAAAGGATTAAATATAGAGGAGTTGTTGGAAAAAGTATTGGTAGAGTCTGATTTATTAGAACTCAAAGCCAATCCGAAACGCAAGGCTGCGGGTGCAGTCGTAGAGGCTACCTTAGACAAAGGGCGTGGTTATGTTACAACCGTCCTCATTCAAACAGGTACGTTGCGAGTGGGCGATGCTATTTTGGCAGGTTCTCACTACGGCAAAGTAAAAGCCATGACCGACCACACAGGCAAACGGATTCAGATGGCAGGTCCTTCTGTTCCTGTCCAAGTGATAGGTTTCAACGGTGCCCCACAAGCAGGCGACAAGTTTATTGTGATGGAAAACGAAAGAGCAGCACGCGAAATTGCTACCAAACGTGAACAGTTATTGCGTGAGCAAAGCATCAGAACCACCAAACGAACTACATTGGGAGATTTGGGCAGACGTATAGCTTTGGGTACTTTCAAACAGTTGAACTTGATAGTAAAAGGCGACGTGGACGGCTCAGTGGAGGCTTTGTCAGACTCTTTATTGAAACTAAGCACAGCCGAAATAGAGGTCAAAGTAATTCACAAAGGCGTAGGGCAGATTTCAGAATCAGACATTCTGTTGGCAGCAGCCTCCGATGCCATTATCATTGGTTTCCAAGTACGTCCTTCGGTCAATGCAAAACGTCTGGGTGAGCAAGAACAGGTAGATGTGCGTATGTACTCCATTATCTATGATGCTATCAACGAAGTGAAAGCAGCCATGGAAGGTATGTTAGCTCCTGTTTTTGAGGAAATTATAGTTGGTAACATAGAAATAAGAGAAATCTTTAAAATTAGCAAAGTCGGCATCATTGCAGGTTGTATGGTAACAGACGGCTATGTAAAACGCCAATCTAAGGTGCGTGTGATACGCGAAGGCATTGTAGTCTATGGCGGTGGCGACACTGGCGGAGCAGACCTTAGCAGCCTAAAAAGGTTTAAAGATGACGTAGCCGAAGTGAAATTTGGTTTCGACTGCGGATTGAGTGTTAAAAACTTTAACGACATTAGAATTGGCGATACCTTAGAGGTCTTCGAACAAAAAGAGGTAAAACGCAAATTGTAGTTTGTTAAACATTCATAAATTAACCTATTTAAACTTTCCAAGTCTTTAAGATTTGGAAAGTTTTTTGTTAATTTGCTATTCGGCATTGGTATTATCATTTAATAGAAAAGTTTTCCAGCAAAATGAAATTCGAACTTTTGCCTACCATAGACACAATGATTGACTTGTATGAAAAACCATTCGCCTTTGGCGACTATACAACAAATATGTTCAGAAAAATAATTTTTTATGCTTTACTTCTCTGTTTGGGGAGTAATTGGCAGCCCTTGTTTGGGCAAGGTGTAGGCATCACCATAGACAAAATCATAGCCAAAATAGACAACCACGTCGTGTTGAAATCTGATTTGGAATTGGCATTGGCAAAACTCAAAGAGCAAAATAAAGTTAGCACTTTGCCCGATTACGTGCCTTGCCAAATGCTTCAGCAGTTGGTTATCAACAAAATGATGCTTGCCAAAGCCGAAATTGATACCATTAAGGTAGATGAAGGTGCTATTACTTCGCAGTTAGAACGGAGAATGCAATATATGCAGCAGCAATTTAGTTCCTTAGAAAAAATGGAGGCTACCTTGGGCAAAACAGCAGCTCAACTGAAAGAGGAACTTCGTCCACAGTTGGCAGAACAAATGACCCTGCAAAAAATGCAGCAAGAACTCGGCAAAGATGCCAAAGTTACTCCTCGTCAAGTGAAAAAGTTTTTTAACGACATTCCCAAAGATAGTGTACCTTTTGTGTCGAAAGAGGTAGAAGTTGGCGTCTTTATGAAAATGCCTACTGTAAATAAAGAAGAAACACAACGGATAAAAGAACAGTTGTTAGCCTATAAACGTCAAGTGTTGGCAGGCGAAAAATTTGAAGAATTAGCCTCCAAACATTCAGAAGACTTAGGTAGTGCAAGTTTAGGCGGAGATTTGGGCTGGCAAGGACGTGGGGCATTGGTGCCGCCATTTGAGGCTGCAGCCTTAAAATTGGAAGTAGGACAACTTTCTGAACCTGTGCAGTCGGAGTTTGGTATTCACCTTATTCAACTCTTAGACCGCAGGGGCAATATGTACCATTCACGCCATATTTTGCTCCGCCCAAAACCTTCTGTGCCTGATATACAAACCACTATCCGTTTTATGGATAGTATTCGCAATGAAATCGTGGCAAAGAAAATCACTTTCGAAAAAGCAACGGCTACCCATTCTGACGACAAGGCAAGCAAAATGCGCGGTGGTATGTTGGCAGACGAAGAAGAAGGTGGTTCGCGAATGTCCGTAGATAATCTCGAAACAGGTGTTTTTATGACTATTGACACCATGAAAGTTGGCGAGGTTACCAAACCAGTGCAATATCGTTTGGAGGACGGCAAAGAAGCAGTGCGTATGATTTACTTCAAAAATATGTTGCCTCCGCATAGTTTGACCTTAGAAACAGATTACCAACGGATTTACAACTATGCCTTGTCGGAAGAAAAAAATAAACTGATGATGAAATGGTTTGAAAAAACCAAAAAAGAACTGTTTATTGACATAGACCCTGAATATGATAGGTGCGAAATAATGAAAAGTTTTTAGTTTTGCAAATAAAAACAGCCTTAACATGAAAGTTTTTATAACCCTCTTGCTTTGCTTTGTGGGCATCACCAATGTTTTTGCCCAAAACTCAGCCCAGCTTGCTAACAAAAAAGCACCTCTCACCGCCACGCCTGCGGTGCAGACCAATTACAAATTTATTCAAAACCGCAACCAATGGGACAGCCAAGTGCTGTTTAGGGCAACCATTCCCAACGGGGCTTTGTTTGTGAAACAAAATGCAGTGCTGTACTCTTTTTTAGACCCCGCAGCCACCGCACACCAACACGACCACGTACACAACGCAGGAGAGCAAGCACATCAAGAAAATCTCGACAATCAAACCAATCACAAAAATCAAACAAAACCCCAAAATCAAACCAATCACAAAAATCAAACAAAACCCCAAAATCAAACCAATCACAAAAATCAAACAAATCATAGTAAAGGACACGGTGTTGAGGTAGAATTTTTGGGTGCAAATCCCCAAAGTTTTATCAGTCCCATAGGCGAAAGTACCGAAAACTACAACTATTTCATTGGCAACGACCAGAGCAAATGGGCAAGCAACCTCAAAGCCTACAACCAATTAGAGTTTCAAAAACTCTACGAGGGCATTATGATGCGGTATGTGGCTACTGAAAACAGGCTAAAATACGAGTTCATTGTTGCACCCCAAGCCAACCCAAAACAAATTCAACTGAAATACAAAGGGGCAACGCAACTGAACTTAGACAAAGAAGGCAATTTGCAAATAGGCACCAGTGTATTAGATTTTATGGAGCAAAAACCTTATTGCTACCAACTTATTGAAGGCGAAAAAGTAGAAATTCCTTCTAAATTTGTGTTGAAAGATAGTGTGGTTACGTTTGAATTGGGTGAGTATGATGTGGCAAAAGAATTGGTGATAGACCCTGAATTGGTGTTTGCTTCTTATTCGGGCAGCAACGCCAATAATTTTGGTATGTCCGCAACTTTTGACGAGGAAGGTAATCTTTATGCAGGCGGAATAGTTTTTGGGCAAAATGTACCCCCAACTAATGGGGCTTTTGATATAACTTTTAATGGTATTCAGGATATTTTAATTTTAAAATTCAACTCAACAGGTACAGACGTATTGTATGCAACTTTTTTAGGTGGCAAAGATTACGACAACCCCAATAGTTTGATTGTCAATAAAGCTGGCAATTTGCTTATCATGGCAAGCACCTCTTCGTCAGATTATCCTACTACTTCAAATAGTTATGACCCTATTTACAATGGAGATTATGATATTGCAGTGTCTATGCTCAACCCAACAGGTTCGCAACTTTTGGCATCTACTTTTGTGGGTGGGTGGGGTTTAGATGGTTATACACACAGGTTAAAACTAATGTATGGAGATGAAATAAGAGGAGAAATTGATTTAGATGCCAATGACAACGTATATATAGCTTCCGTTACAAGTTCAGCTAACTTTCCTACTGTTGGGGCAACGGGTGGAGATGCTTCTCTTTCAGGCTTACAAGATGGAGTTGTTTTTCGTCTTTCTCCTAATTTAAGTGCTTTGCAATGGAGTACCTACATAGGAGGCGATGATTTAGAAGTTGCATACAGTGTTGCCATTACAACCACAAACGAAGTAATTGTGGCAGGTATTACACAAAGCTTTGATTTTCAAGTTACTGCATTGGCAGCTATGCCTACCTATCAAGGCAATATAGATGGTTTTATTCGCAGATATGATGCCACAGGCATTTTACTAAGCAGTACATTCGTTGGTTCTCCCAATAATCAGATAGACCAACTATATATGATGGATATAGATACAGACAATAATGTGTATGTTTTTGGTAACTCCACAGGCAGACACTCTATTTCGCCCAATACTTACTCAACTACCAATGGTGGACATTTTATGTATAAGTTCAATCCTACTTTACGAAATGTACTTTGGTCTACAAAAATAGGGTCAGTTAGTTCAAATAATATGCTATCTCCCAAAGCTTTTATGGTTAGTGATTGTGGGACAATCTACTTGTCGGGGTCAGGTATTAAGAAAGAATTTAGTTATAGTAACGAAAATGTATTAGGTTTTCCTACTACGCCAGATGCTCTTGTAACTACCACCACCACAGGAGATAATTTTTATTTGGCTATGTACGAAAAAGATTGCAAAAGCCTAAAATATGCTACTTTTTTTGGCTCTTCTTTGGGAGAAAACCATACAGACGGGGGCACCAGTCGTTTTTCAAAAAATGGTACAGCTTATCAAGCGATGTGTGTTTGCAACACAGGTTTACCCACCACACCCAATGCTTGGAAACGTGAAAAAGGTATTGGAAACTGCAACAATGCTGTGTTTAAGTTGAATGTCAATGCTTTAGCTCCCAAATTTACCTTCATAGACGTAGCAACAGGTGCAGAAATTTCGCAACCTATTATTTGTTTACCTGTCACTATCAAGCTAAAAAATGATACCAATTTGGGTAGTACAGGCAATTATTCGTGGAATTTGGGCAGTTTTGGCACTTCCACAGCTTTTGAGCCTACTATTACCCTTACTTCGGTAGGCAGTTACAATTTTACGTTGCGAATCAGAGATGCTGAAAATTGTATAAACGAAACAACAAAAACTATCAAAACCCAAGAGTTTGCCCCATTGGTTAGCCCCAACGTAACCATTTGTCAAGGAGAATCTACACAACTAAATGCCTTTGGTGGCACTGTTTATACGTGGACACCCGCAACAGGATTGAGTAATGCAACTATTTCTAATCCGATTGCTACACCAACTACCACCACCACTTATAAAGTAAAAATAAACTATGCCAACCGATGCAGCAAAGATACGGCTGTAACTGTTTTTGTTTTACCAAAAGCAAACATAGATTTTATCACAGATGACAAATGTAGCACAACAGTTACCTTTACTAATTTATCTCCAAACAATGGCACTTTTTTTTGGGATTTTGGCAACGGACAAACCTCAACTTTGCAAAATCCTCCACCAATAAACTATATCATAAGAGGCAATTATATTGTTAAACTATCTTTTACAAGCCCCACCACTTGTAAAACCACTATTAGTAAAATGATTACGATAAATGACAATTTTTCTGTAAGTCGCAATAGTGTAATATGTAGAGGCAACCGAATTCCCCTTTCGGCTCGTGGGGGAGATACCTACCAGTGGAGTCCCACACAAGGCATTGCCAATCCTACTGAATCTATAATTTTTGTAACTCCTTTGCAAACAACTACTTATAATGTCAAAATCACAAGAGGAACTTGTGTAAAAGATACTTCTGTTACTGTTACTGTAAGACCAAAAATAGCAACAGACTTTACTGTAATAGTCGAAAATCCCTATTGCACAACCTATCCTTTGGTAAGAATAGTAAACAATACGCCCAATAGTGACCAATACAATTATACTTGGACTATTACAGATTTACCACCACAAACTACAAGAGATATTGCCCCATTTCGTTTTACTTCATCAGGGCTTAAATCCATTCGCCTCACTATTACCGAAGGTCAGTTTCCTGGTTGCGATTCTACTATAACAAAAGAAATCAATATACCTGTTGCAAATGTAAATACAATAAATCCTACGATTAGTCAGCCAAATCGAATTTGTAGAGGAGGCAATACAGCTTTGTTTGCATTTGGAGGCAATGCCTATAGCTGGACTCCAACCACAGGCTTAGACAATCCGAATGTTGCCACGCCGAGAGCTAGCCCTACCGAAACCACTACCTATACAGTACGAATTTCCAATACTGTTTCAGGTTGTTTTAAAGATACCTCACTTACGGTAAATGTTGCAAATCCTGTTGTACCTATTTTTACTGTTTCTCAAAGTATAGATTGCGAGACTATGCCTTTGATAACCATTTCCAATAATTCTGTCCACCAAGCAGGTGCAACCTATCTTTGGAATTTTGGCAATGGACAAACTTCTACGCTGCAAAATCCACCACCATTCAGGTATGCAACCAATGGAAATTATACTATTCGTTTGACTACCAATAGCCAAACAGTATGTAGCCAAACAGTTACAAATACCATTGCAATAGCAAGAAATCCAAATGGAATTGCTGGTGCTATTTCGTCTAATAGAACAATTTGTGCTGGCACAAGTACACCACTACAAGCATTTGGTGGCGTTTCTTATCTTTGGAGTCCAAGCACAGGACTTGACAATACAACTATATCCAATCCAACTGCAAGCCCAACAGAAACAACTACTTACACAGTAAAAATAGCTAACAATGCAAACTGTTTTGTGGAACGAAAAGTAACCGTAGAGGTATTGCCAAATGCAAGCCCAGATTTTGATATAGTGCTACCACAAGGTTGTGTGAATGTACCAAGAATTTCGCTAACAAATAAAACGCCACATCAACAAGGTGCAACGTATTTATGGAGTTTTGGGAACGGAGAAACCTCCAATCTGCAAAACCCAAATCCTGTAACCTATGCGTATGAGGGAACTTACAGGATAAAACTAACTATCAATAGAGGGACTGCCTGCGAAAACGCAATAACAAAAAATTTAGTCATTGCTGCAAATGGTAGCAGCTTCTTTTTAACAACAATTTCCGAGTCTGCAATCGTATGCGAAGAACAAAGTACACAACTTTTTGCCACAGGAGGCACTTCTTATGTGTGGACTCCAAGTAGAGGATTGAGCAACCCTAACATTGCCAATCCAATTGCAACTCCTTCACAAACAACTTCTTATACTGTTACAATCACCAATGGAACTTGCAGAAGCACTGCTATTGTTACGCTATTTGTGCAGCCAAGACCTATTCCTGATTTTGAGGTTATACTTTCTGGTACTAATAGTTGCGATGCACTGCCCTTAGTTACCATACGAAATAAATTTGCGTCATTACCCAATATGACCTATTTTTGGGATTTTGGTAATGGGCAAACCTCTAATAATATGTTTACAACAGCATTTCGCTATACAAAAGTAGGTACTTACACCATTAGCTTAACCCTATCTAATGGACTTTGCAGCCCCAAATTTACGCAAATCGTCAAGATTGAGGATAGCAAAGTTACCAATGCCACCATTTCTGCCCCACAAACTTTGTGTGAAGGTAGCAACACGCAATTAGTGGCAACAGGTGGCACAAAGTATGTCTGGACTCCCACAACAGGATTGAGCAACCCAAACATTGCCAACCCCATAGCCACGCCCACAGCCACCACTCGTTACAATGTGCGAATAACCAATGCACAAGGCTGTTTCAAAGATACTGCCGTTTTGCTCACTGTTATCAATGAACTCAAACCAGAATTTGAACTCCAAGTAACCTCCGAATGTGGCAAAAATGGCACTGTCAAGTTTATCAACCGCAGCACAGGCACAGGCGAATACAAGTGGACACTGAGCAACGGAGAGGAGTTAAAAACCCGAAATCCTGCCGACTATGACTTCGAAAAATCGGGAGAATACGAAATAATTTTGGAAATGTTTAATGGGATTTGCAAGAAAACCAAAAGCCAAAAAGTGAAGGTAGAAACCATAAAACCCGCCAACGTCATCACGCCAAACAACGATGGCAAAAACGACAGATTTGTGTTAGATATTCTCAACGAAGGCTGGAAATTTGAAGTTTATAACCGCAATGGTAGCTCCGTTTTCTCCTCCTCCAACTACCAAAACGACTGGGGCAGCAACATGGAATCTGGCACATATTACTATTTGCTCACTTCGCCACAAGGAAAAACTTGTAAGGGTTGGGTTCAGGTGTTGAGGTAGAGAGTTTCATCTTTGAAGTTCTTAGCTATGTGTGCTATGTTTATGATGTCGTAAAATTTTTTTTAACACATAGCACACATAGTTTTTTTATGTAAAGCACAACAAATCAAAATATATTTGTTATTTTTGCAAAAAAATTCATTGCAATTAAAGTTTGCAATCCAAAGTCCTCAAAACTCATTTGTCCGACACTTCAAAAGTGTCTAATAAATAAAACAAAACCAATCCTAAAATGAAAATTTTTACCATTCTCTTGCTTTGCTTTGCAAGTATTACCAATGTTTTTGCCCAAAATTCAGCCTTACTAGCTAACAAAAAAGCACCTCTTACCGCCACGCCTGCGGTGCAGACCAATTACAAATTTATTCAAAACCGAAACCAATGGGACAGCCAAGTGCTGTTTAGGGCAACCATTCCCAACGGGGCTTTGTTTGTGAAACACAACGCAGTGCTGTACTCTTTTTTAGACCCCGCAGCCACCGCACACCAACACGACCACGTACACAACGCAGGTGAGCAAGCACATCAAGAAAATATCGACAATCAAACCAATCACAACAATCAAACAAATTCCCAAAATCAAACCAATCACAAAAATCAAACAAAACCCCAAAATCAAACCAATCACAAAAATCAAACAAAACCCCAAAATCAAACCAATCACAAAAATCAAACAAAACCCCAAAATCAAACCAATCACAAAAATCAAACAAATCATAGTAAAGGACACGGTGTTGAAGTAGAATTTTTGGGTGCAAATCCCCAAAGTTTTATCAGTCCCATAGGCGAAAGTACCGAAAACTACAACTATTTCATTGGCAACGACCAGTCTAAATGGACAAGTAACCTCAAAGCCTACAACCAGTTGGAGTTTCAGAAACTCTACGAGGGCATTATGATGCGGTATGTAGCTACCGAAACAAGACTAAAATATGAGTTCATTGTTGCACCCCAAGCCAACCCAAAACAAATTCAACTGAAATACAAAGGGGCAACGCAACTGAACTTAGACAAGGAAGGTAATTTACAAATAGGCACCAGCGTATTGGATTTTATGGAGCAAAAGCCTTATTGCTACCAACTTATTGAAGGCGAAAAAGTAGAAATTCCTTCCAAATTTGTGTTGAAAGACAGTGTAGTAACCTTTGAATTGGGAGAGTATGATGTGGCAAAAGAATTGGTGATAGACCCTGAATTGATATTTGCAAGTTACTCAGGTAGTAATGTAAATAACTATGGTATGACTGCAACTTTTGACAATGACGGTAATCTTTATGCAGGGGGCATTGCTTTTGGGCAAGATGTGCCTCCTACTACGGGGGCTTTTGATATGACATTTGGTGGAGTACAAGATATTTTGGTATTAAAGTTTAATCCAGATGGTACAAATTTATTGTATGCAACCTTTTTAGGTGGTGCTACATTTGATTCTCCAAATAGTCTAATCGTTAATTCTCAAGGAAATTTGGTTGTGATGTCTACCACTATGTCTGATGATTATCCTACTACTTTGGGTGCTTATGACCGTACACATAACGGAGATTTTGATATTGCAATAGCTATCTTAAACCCAACTGGTTCGCAACTTATTTCGGCTACTTTTGTTGGAGGTAATGGCTCTGACGGTACTGTGTGGAACTTGCGACCAATATATGGAGATGCGTTAAGAGGAGAGGTAGATTTAGATAGCAACGACAATATATATGTAGCCTCTGTTAGTAATTCTGATAATTTCCCAACTGTAAATGGAGGGATAGGCTCTTCAGCCTTAGGTTCAGAAGATGGAGTAGTTTTTCGTTTATCTGCTAATTTGAGTGCCTTACAATGGAGTACTTACATAGGTGGCAGCAATGATGACGGGGCATACAGCGTTGCAATTACAACGGCAGGAGATATAATTGTGGCTGGCACTACACAAAGTGATAATTTTAACGCCACCCCAACGGCTGCCATGCCTCTCTATCGAGAAAATACAGATGGTTTTATTCGCAAATATTCAGCCAATGGAGTTTTGTTGAGCAGCACTTTCTTAGGTTCTCTTAGTGGAGATATTGACCACCTTTATATGATGGATATAGATACAGACGACAATGTGTATGTATTTGGTAATTCTGTGGGCAATCACCCTATTTCGCCGAATACTTATAATAATGGAACAAACAGTGGTCATTTCCTTTACAAATTTAATTCCTCACTCACAACTGTCTTGTGGTCTACAAAATTAGGCTCCCCAACATCTAATATTTCTGTCTTAGCCCCTACTGCTTTTATGGTAAGTAATTGTGGAACAATTTTTTTATCGGGCTGGGGAGAGGTAAATAGTTTTATGACAACTCCTGATGCTTTGTACCCCACAGCCCAGCCAAGCACATTTTATTTAGCAATGTATGGAAAAAATTGTAGTCGTTTAGAATATGCAACCTTTTTTGGGGGGCTGACCGGCTATAATCATGTAGACGGCGGCACAAGTCGTTTTTCTAAAGACGGAATTGTATATCAATCCATGTGTATTGGCGATAACTCCCTGCCTACTACGCCCAATGCCTGGCGGAATACAAACGGACTGGTCTGGAATAATGCAGCATTCAAGATGAATATCAACCCCTTAGAAGCAAAGTTTACGCCTATCGATATAGCTACTGGACTTCCTATTCAGAAAGCCGTTATTTGTTTTCCCATAACAGTTAAATTACGTAATGAAAGCAGGGGAGCCACAAGTTATCATTGGAATTTAGGTGTTTTTGGCACTTCTAATGCTTTTGAACCCATTTTTACCATAACACAAGCAGGCAATTATCCTGTTAGTTTAAGTGCTACCAATGCTAGCTGTACAGTAAATACAAGTAGAGTAATTAGCTTAACAACCAATAACTTAATTAGCGATGGCAAGACAATTTGCATTGGAGAATCTACACAACTAAATGCTTATGGAGGCACAAGCTATACATGGACCCCTACCATAGGGCTAAACAATCCTACCATTGCAAATCCAATAGCCAATCCTACTACCACCACCACCTATCATGTCAGAATAGACTATGATAATAAATGTACGAAAGACACAATGGTAACCATTACTGTAAAGCCTCTACCTTTTACAGATTTTAATTTTAGCTATTCCTGCATAGAAAATGGAAACCGACTAAATGTAAACTTCAATAGTCCCCTGATTGGTGGTGCAACCTATTTATGGAATTTTGGTAACGGACAGACTTCTTCTTTACAAAATCCACCCCCAATTACTTACAAAGTAGGAAATTATAGAGCAAGTCTTACCATTACGAGTCCAAATACCTGTACAAAAACTATTAGCAAATTAATAATCATATTACCTGTGGCAGAGGCATCTGTAAATAATTCAAATATTTGTGTAGGAAGTTCTACACAATTAAATGCAAGAGGCGGAACTTCCTATGCATGGACACCTACAACAGGTTTGGATAATGCTACTATTGCCAACCCCATTGCAAGCCCCACACAAACCACAACCTACACAGTAAAAATTATAAATGCTATTTCGGGTTGTGTAAAAGATACTGCAATTACTGTAACAGTTAGAACCTTAGTTGCACCAGCATTTTCTACTAACATTCAGCCAACTTGCATCATCAATACCCAAGTCATTTTAACAAATAATTCTATTAATCAAGTAGGTACAACTTATTTATGGGATTTTGGTAATGGGCAAACCTCCAATTTACAAAATCCCCCAACCATTAATTATCAACCCGGTAATTATACAATTAGATTAACAACAAACCCTTCAACTTCTTGTATAGCAACTTATTTCCAAAATATTACAATTAACAATAATACTATACAAACCACTATTAGCAGCGATGACACAATTTGTATCGGAAATTATAGCCAATTAGAAGCAACAGGTGGCACAAGTTACACGTGGACACCAACAACAGGACTAAGCAACCCAAATATTGCCAATCCTATTGCAAACCCCACAACCACAACAACTTATAGTGTGGTAATTTCCAATGGCACTTGCCAAAAAACCGAAACAGTAACCGTAGAAGTGAACGAAAGACCAACAGCAATTTTTGCACACGCCATAACAGAGCCTTGTGCAACAATGCCTTTGGTTACAATTACTAACAATTCGGTTGCTGGCGTTGGTGCAACTTATTTGTGGGATTTTGGCAATGGGCAAACCTCCGCAGACCAAAACCCTGCACCTTTCCGTTATGCAGCAACAGGAACTTATCCTATAACTTTGACAGTCCGCAATGCCAATGGTTGCGAAAGAACCATAACAAACAGCGTAACAGTAACAGCAGGAAGTCCTATTGTTTCTACAATTTCACCACTGCAAAGAATTTGCGAAACCACCAGCACCCCACTCTTGGCAACAGGTGGAACAAGTTACACGTGGACACCTGCAACAGGACTAAGCAACCCCAACATTGCCAATCCTATTGCAAACCCTTCTGTTACAACAACTTACAGTGTGGTAATTTCCAATGGCACTTGCCAAAAAACCGAAACAGTAACCGTAGAAGTGAACGAAAGACCAACTGCAATTTTTGCACACGCCATAACAGAGCCTTGTGCAACAATGCCTTTGGTTACAATTACTAACAATTCGGTTGCTGGCGTTGGTGCAACTTATTTGTGGGATTTTGGCAATGGGCAAACCTCCACAGACCAAAACCCTGCACCTTTCCGTTATGCAGCAGCAGGAAACTATGTTGTAACATTGACAGTCCGCAATGCGAATGGTTGCGAAAGAATAATTACCAACAACGTAACTGTAACAGCAGGAAATCCTATTGTTAGCACAATTTCGCCACTGCAAAGAATTTGTGAAACCACCAGCACGCCACTCTTAGCAACAGGTGGAACAAGCTATACGTGGACACCAACAACAGGACTAAGCAACCCCAATATTGCCAATCCAGTTGCAAACCCCACAACCACAACAACTTACAGTGTGGTAATTTCCAATGGCACTTGCCAAAAAACCGAAACAGTAACCGTAGAAGTGAACGAAAGACCAACAGCAATTTTTGCACACGCCATAACAGAGCCTTGTGCAATAATGCCTTTGGTTACAATTACTAACAATTCGGTTGCTGGCGTTGGTGCAACTTATTTGTGGGATTTTGGCAATGGACAAACCTCCACAGACCAAAACCCAACTCCATTTAGATACGCCACCGCAGGAACTTATCCTGTAACCTTGACAGTCCGCAATGCCAATGGTTGCGAAAGAACCATAACAAACAACGTAACAGTAACAGCAGGAAATCCTATTGTTTCTACAATTTCGCCACTGCAAAGAATTTGCGAAACCACCAGCACACCACTCTTGGCAACAGGTGGCACGTCTTACACGTGGACACCCGCAACAGGACTAAGCAACCCAAACATTGCCAATCCAGTTGCAAACCCTTCTGTTACAACAACTTACAGTGTGGTAATTTCCAATGGCACTTGCCAAAAAACCGAAACAGTAACCGTAGAAGTGAACGAAAGACCAACAGCAATTTTTGCACACGCCATAACAGAGCCTTGTGCAACAATGCCTTTGGTTACAATTACTAACAATTCGGTTGCTGGCGTTGGTGCAACTTATTTGTGGGATTTTGGCAATGGACAAACCTCCACAGACCAAAACCCAACTCCATTTAGATACGCCACCGCAGGAACTTATCCTGTAACCTTGACAGTCCGCAATGCCGATGGTTGCGAAAGAAGTAGCCAACGGACTATTGTAATAGACCCTAATCCGAGTCTGGATGCACGTGCATCAGGTGATATGCTGCTATGTGTAGGCACAAGCATTAGTTTGTCGGCTTCTGGTGGTACTTCCTACGCTTGGACTCCCACAACAGGTTTGAGCAACCCGAATATTGCCAATCCGATTGCAAACCCTTCTGTTACAACTACTTACACAGTTCGGGTGAGCAATGCTGGGGGCTGTTTCAAAGATATTCCTGTTACGCTAACCGTATTTACCAAACCTACTGCCAATTTTACTGCTCGCACAGTGGACTCTTGCTCGGTTTTTCCTTCGGTTATTTTGCAAAATCAGTCTGCCAATGCTTTGGGCTATTTGTGGGATTTTGGCAACGGACAAACCTCATCTTTGCCCAATCCGACAGTCAATTACACCCAAGAAGGTCGTTATGTCATTCGTTTGACTGCCTACAACGGACAAGTTTGTCGTGATTTTACGGATAGGGTAATTGATATTCGCCGAAATCAACAAATTTTGCCAACTATTCAGCCTTATCGGGCTATTTGTGCAGGAGATACAGTGCAGTTGCAAGTTAGCGGCGGCACAAGGTACGTCTGGACACCCGCCACAGGGTTGAGCAACGCCACCATTGCCAACCCCAAAGCAAGCCCCAGCCAAACGACAACCTATCAGGTACAAATTTTCAATGCCTTGAATTGCCGAAAAGATACGACCTTGACAGTACAGGTTTTTCCAAAAATTACCACCAATTTTGAGGTCAAATTGAGTGAAAACTGCACACAATTTCCCTTAGTAACCCTCAATAATTTGTCTTCTCCGTTGGAAAATGTGAGTTATGTTTGGGATTTTGGCAATGGGCAAACCTCCAATTTGCGAAATCCTGCCCCTTTCCGTTATGCAGCAGCAGGAACTTATACCATTACGTTGAATGTTCGCAATGCAGCTTGCGTGGTGGTAAAAACCTACCAACTGAACTACAAAGAAAACGCCAATTACAATTTTGCCAATTTCTTGCAAGTTTCGCCTGCCCAGCAGCTTTGTCTTGGCGACTCGGTGCAGTTGGCAGTGCAAGGTGGCAACAATTTGACTTATTTGTGGACACCTGCAACAGGTTTAAGCAACCCGAACATTGCAAATCCCAAAGCAGCACCTACGCAAAGCACTTTATACAATGTCTTGATAACCAACCAATTAGGTTGCAGAAAAGATACTTCGGTTTGGGTAAACGTATTGCCACCTGTTCAAGCAGAGTTTGATGTAACCTTAGTAGAAAGTTGCGACCAAGTGCTTCCGTTGGTGCAAATTACGCCTCGTCTTCGTCATGGTTTGGTTTATGTTTGGGATTTTGGCAATGGCAGCACCTACACAGGCGAAACACCGCCAGCTTTCCGTTATGCCACAGCAGGAAAATATACAATCAAGCTAAAAGGCACAAATCAGGCTTGCAGCACCACCACCGAAAAAAGGCTAACGATAGAGGAAAATGAGGTTGATTTTTACAAAAAAATCACTTTGCAGCCTGCAAAACCCACAATTTGTGCAGGGGAAGGCATCAAATTGACAGCCACAGGCGGCGTAAAATACGAGTGGACACCCGCAAGAGGACTAAGCAATGCCAATAGTGCCAGCCCTGTTGCCTCACCCGAAAGCACCACTTTATACAAAGTTCGGGTGTTTAATGCCAAAGGTTGTTTTTACGATACAGCCCTGTTGGTAACAGTTGTGCCACCGATTAAGCCTGTTTTTGAGTTGCAAATTTCGTCTGAATGTGGGCAAAATGCAACGGTGCAGTTCACCAACCGCAGCCAAGATAGTGGCGAAGGCAACTATCGTTGGCTGATGGGTAATGGCGACATCTTAGAGGGCAAAAATCCCAAACCATACAGCTACGGACAATCAGGAGAATACGAAATTATTTTAGAGGTTTTCAATGGCGTTTGCAAAAAGACAAGCAGTCAAAAAATCAAAGCCGAAAGTGTGAAACCTGCCAACGTCATCACGCCAAACAATGATGGCAAAAACGACAACTTCGTGTTAGACTTTGTGCAGTCGGGCTGGAAATTGGAGGTTTATAACCGCAATGGTAGCCCTATTTTCTCCTCCGACAACTACCAAAACGACTGGGGACACCACACAGAGGCTGGCACGTACTACTATTTGCTCACTTCGCCACAAGGGAAAAGTTGTAAGGGGTGGGTGCAGGTGATGAGGTAGAGAGTAGTAACAAAAAGTAGTTGCAAAGATGACATCTTTTAGAAAGATGTCATCTTTGCAACTACTTTTTGTTGCTACCAAATAAAGAAGTTTTTTATTCGTAGTATGGCGGAGGTTGTACTACGAATTTTTTTTGAATAGATTTTTCAAATTAGAAAATAGTTAAACCTTTAATTTACTTGGGTCTTGCCTTGTATCAAAAATGGTATTTACTATTACAACTATCTGGTTTTCAACACGATAAATAACTTTATAATTACCAACAACTAAATAACGATAAGTATAAACACTATCTAAACCTGCCTGTATTTGTCCACTTTCTGCACTTATTGTGCTTAGAGAATTTACCTTGTTTTTGATTTTTTGCACTACTTTTTTGGCTATTTCTTTTGACTGCGAGGTGCTGTAAAGAAAATTAAAAATTTCTTTTAAGTCTTTTTGTGCTTGTGCTGTCCACAATATTTTTAGTTTTGCTGGCATTAGTTGTTGCGTATATTAGTTGTAGGATTACCAATTTTCTATTTCGTTTTCCAACTCCTCTGTCGTTACATAGTTTTGGTTTTGATAATCTTGTTCGGAGTTAGCTATTCGATTTTGCAATTCTCCCCACGACATGGGCAAAAGTGTAGGTGTGTGGGCAAATAAAACATTTTTTAGTTGTTCTATCAATGCCATATCTTGTACCAATAAAAGTTGTTGAATAAGCCACAATTTTTGGGCTTCTATATTTTGGGTTACGTGCATAGCTTTGTGATTTTATTAGCTAAGTTACAAAAATTAATTGCAATTTTCAAAATATTCTAAGGCTGCCAAAATCTGCAACCTGTTCAAATGTGGGTACATTGCCACAATTTCCTCTACGGTATAACCTCCCGAAAGTTTACGAATAACCAACTCAACTGTTATTCGTGTACCTTTGATAATAGGTTTTCCTTGCATAATTTCAGGATTTCTAACGATAAATTGTGCATACATGGGCGTAAAATTTAGTCTAAAACAAAGATAGGAAATTTTGGCTTGGTTTGCAAGTATTGTAATTTTTTTTGAAGTGGAAAATTTAGGAAAATAATACCCCTTTCCAAAAGAGAAAATGGCTTTTGGAAAGTGAAAAAAATGCTGCACTTTCGTTGTGTTTGTGGGAAGTATTTAAAGATGAAATGGCAAAATATTAGAAAGCACTTTTATAATCCTTCTAATTGTTCTTTCGTATGTGCCATTTGTGCATTTCTTAAAAAACTATACCATTTTTCAGAATAATTACTATTTTGTATAGCACGTCTTAAATTCCCTAATTGACCTTTATATTTGTCTAATTCTTTATTTAAGGCATCAATACCTACATTGTTTATAAAATTTTCCACTATTGAATATGTTTCGTAATCAGTCATTGGAAAAATTTGCAAATAATTATTTGGATTTTGTTGTACTTTTAGGTATTCTTCCTCATCAGGCTCTAAGTAGCTACTGTCTGCCACATACATTGCCAACTTGTGTGTTTGTTTATGCACAAAAACATTCCAGCCAGCGTAAATATTACCTACAATTTCGGCTACAAGATTATCTGCTAAGTGTAACATAGATTTTTTAAGTTTTATTTATTGAATTGCTTGCAAATTAAATAAATAAAAATATTAAAAACAATAAATATTTCAAAATATTTAATAAAAAAAGCTGTAACGGTGGGGTTGCAACTTGAAAAAATATTTAAACAAATTTTTAGTAGCTTTTATACAACAAATCTATATCAGCAGCAGACATACTGCGGTTGTAAATACGAACTTCGTCCATTGCACCACGAAAATATGTTGTAACTAATGTACTTGAATGATATTTTTCACTTGCTTCGTGTCCTATAAAAATATTTGGTTTAGAAGCACTTAATATTTCTCCTTGAACATCTTTTTGAGCAACTAAGGCATTATCAACATAAAGCATTAGTTTTGTACTATTGTAAGTTACCACAAAATTATGCCAGTTAGCATCGGCATAATCTTTGCCATTTGCACTACTAAGTGTTATATTATTCAAATCTGAAAAATATACTCCAAATGCTCCATTATTTACGTTAATATCCCAAGTTTTGTAACCAAAACCTTTCCAACCATTAGGGTCAATTTTATAAGATGAGATTAGTGGTCTTATAGAAGATTTATTAGGTTTAGCCCAGACAGAAATAGTAAAATTTTTGCCTAATGCGATATCTGCTCTTCCTAAATCAATATAACTACTTGTACCTGAAAATTCATAAGCACTGTTAGCTTTTCCGTTTTTATCACTTGTTAAGAAAAGCCCATTAACAATACTTAAAATATTACTATTGACAGTATTATTTGCATTGCCATCAAATGGATAATAAGTTATCAAACCTGTGGTAATATTTTCCTGTTGTAGTACCGCCGCCACCTGTATTTGTGCCTCCACCTGTATTGTTTGCAGGTGTGGTTTCTTCTTTCTTACAAGCTGTCAAAAAAGCACAACTTATAACAAAGGCTAAAAAAGAATTTAAAACTATTTTTTTCATAATTTTAGTTGAGTTTAAAAGATTATTAATAATTTTGTGTGCAAAGTTAAAATACAAAAACCAATAAAATATACCGCAAAAGAGGTATATTAGCTTGCTTTAATTAATTTTTTGTAGGTTACACTTATTCACAAAAATAATTTATACATCTACAACAATACAAATCAAAAATCGTAAGGGCTCATTCAAAAATTGAAACAATGAAAATGCGTATAGGCACAAGGCTTTTTGCAGCCAGAGAAGAACGGAAATTTAGCCAAAGTGAAATGGCAGACTTATTGGGTGTTTCTGCACCCACCTATTCACGTTTAGAAAGAAACGAAACTTCTATTGATATAGAACAAGTTGTAAATTTTTCTAAAAAACTGAATGTTCCCATACAAGAGTTTTTACCTGAAACTTTTTCAATCAATAGCAGCAGCCAACAAAACCAAAATAGTCATATTGGTTTAGTCATTGGCAATGTTACACATTATAGCAATAGAGATGAATTAATAAAAAGTATCGAAGCAAAAGTTGAGGCAAAAGAACAAGAAAACCAATTTCTGAAAGAAAAAATTACACTCTCAGCAACTCACCATTACAGATTTGCGAAATACAGTTGCGGTTTTGCAAAAGGAGAAATAATTTTGTAACTTTGTGTAAACAGAAAATACAATGGACTATCAATTCAATATTCAATTAAGTTATGAACAGCTATTAAATTTAGCGTTGCAGTTGCCTATTGTCGAGCAACAAAAATTGATACATACGATTAAAGAAAAAGTAGAGAATCAAGCATTAAATCCGTCATTAGCTACACCAAAAATCACAAATTGGAGCATTAATTTTAAGCCCAAAACAGTAAAAGAAATTTTGGCAACGAATTATGTTTACAAACCTGTCAATAAAAATCTTTTAGTTGGTTGCTGGGAAGGCACAGAAAGTGTAGAAATGTTATTAGCTCTTCGCAAAAAATGAGATATGTCATAGATACCAATGTGTTAATCCACATTATTCGCAATTCCACTACTTGGAAATATATCGATATTATTTTTCAGCCTTTTGATAGTTCGCAAAACCAAACTTTTATT
The DNA here is from genome assembly GCA_013299115.1 of Cytophagales bacterium. Lineage (GTDB taxonomy): Bacteria > Bacteroidota > Bacteroidia > Cytophagales > Thermoflexibacteraceae > JAAFKA01. The sequence continues at coordinate 91,417 of JAAFKA010000008.1, read as the reverse complement.
AGCTTTGTTTCTGTTGCCGAAATTTTATCTATTGCCAAGCAATTAGGCTGGGGAGAAGAAAAAATGAATAAATTATCAACTTTGTTTAGTGATATAGAAATTGTTACAGTTTCTAATGAAGCAGATGATATGTTGATACAAAGTTATGTAGAAATAGATGCACATAGTCAAGGTAAAAATTCACAAGTTCCTCTAAAAAAAGGCGAAGGTGCCAAAAATATGGGTAAAAATGATTTGTGGATAGCAGCCACTGCCCACAGTTTACAAGCAGATTTGATAACAACGGACAAAGATTTTTTGCATCTTGATACTATATTTTTTAAAGTGCATTACGTAGAGCAAAGATAACAAAACCAATTTCTCAAAGAAAAAATTTCCCTCTCAGCAACTCACCATTGCAGACCTGCGAAATACGGTGGCGGTGTTGCAAAAGGAGAAATAATTTTGTAGTTTTGTAGAAACAATAGCCTAAATTTATGCAAACAGACCTTGTTGTTCTCAAAAATAATTTTCGTCAGTTGATAGACAATCTCAATGATATACAAGTATTAGAAACTTTGTATAAATTGGTTAGTAGCTTTCAACGTGAGCAAACAACTGATATTCTTGACGACTTGACTGTGCCACAACAGCAAAGACTGCAACAGTCTTTGCAGCAAAGTGAAAATATCGCCAACCTACACACCCACGACAACGTAAAACAAGAAATTCAGCCTCAGAGAAAGAAAAAACTGTTCGCAAGTTATTGATAAGCAAGCAAATAGCTTTATTCTACAAAGTTGCAGAGCCGAATGTTATTTTAATTGACTTTTTTGATGTCAGGCAAAATGCGGATAAAAGTATATTTTGATTTGTAATTTCTCAAAGAAAAAATCTCCCTCTTAGAAAGGGAAAACGAAAGTTTAAAAGAAATCAACAGTTTTTTGAGAGGTAAAACAAAATAATTTGTATCTTTATGGCAACTATTATAGTGTTTAAAACGATAAGAGAATGACCTATCAATTTCAAATTTCTACACAAAACGAAATCATAGCCAAATTAGTTTTAGAGATGCTAAGAGGCGTAGAAAGGCTTGTTATTCAGCCTGTTAGTCAAGCTATTGATATACTTGACGACCCGTCGGCAACCGAACAAGAAATTTTACAAACTTCTATGCAAGAGAGTGAAAATGAGCAAGACATAGTACCGCAGCAAACCATTACAGCCTATTTTGAACAATGGAAAGAAAGATAATCTGGACAAATGCAATGTTTTATCGGGTAAAAGAAAATGCTCTTGTTATTTTAGCATTTTTTGATAGTCGCAAAAATCCAAACAAAAATAAATATAGCTAAAAAATCCTAAACCCTGTTTTCTCCTCCGACAACTACCAAAACGACTGGGGACACAACGTAGAAGCTGGCACATACTACTATTTGCTCACTTCGCCACAAGGGAAAACGTGTAAGGGGTGGGTGCAGGTGATGAAATAAAGAGTAGTAACAAATAAAGAAGTTTTTTATTCGTAGTATGGCGGAGGTTGTACTATGAATTTTTTTTAATTCAAATATTGCTATTACAAACTAAGCCGTTGCAAATTGTGGCAAAAATTTGCGTTGTAATGGTGTACGATAAGCAATGACAATATGCGATGCCAAAATTCCTTTTTCGGTCAAACGCAAAGCAAATTCAAGGTCTGTACCGTCGTGTTGAATATAGACTTTTCCGTTGAGTTTGATGTCTATGTGCAACAAGGCAGCATATTCTCTGGTATTATGATACCACCCGACTGTAAACAATAAATAATGCCCTCTGGTATCGTCAAAAATGGTTTCTACTTCTACATTTTCGTCAGAAGGAATTTTAGCTGCAATGTCAGCAAGGGCATTTTTTACAATTTCTTTGTAGTTTGCTAAGGTTTCCATACGAGTTTATTCCTATTATTTTCATCAAAGATAAGCAATTTTAGATGATAGATTGTAATAATTTCTCTGAAAAAAGCATCTTCAAAAAATAGGGGTCGTGGGTAATAATCCAACCTTCTGCTATTAAAATTTCTCGTACTTGTTGGTGATAAAAATCCTTTGCTGCCATATATTTTTTTTAGAATGTATGTAAAGATAGGAAATTTTGGGTGGGTTTGCAAAGAATATTTCTTTGTAAAAAATGAAAAACTAAAATAGCAAACTTATATAATTTGTCCTTAGAACAAATTGCATTGTTGCCCGAACTACTACAAAATCCAATAGCTATTTTTCTCTCTCAACAAACAGAACTTGCCCGCATCGTATTGACAGAGGCAACTCACGAGAAAAATCCAATTGTGGTGGCTTTAACACCTACAAAATTAAATGCAACAAATATTAACGAACTAAAAAGTGCTTACCCAAAAGAAAAATGGGTATTGACAGAGTGGAGTAGTAGAAACCTCAAAATTTGGGGAAAAGAAAAAGAGTAAACTACTCCCTCTACTTGGCAGAGGGAGTAGTTTACTCTTTTCTGTTTGCAAATGTAGTGGTTTAGATTTGAAATGTAAAGTTTTTGAGGTGTTTTTTTGGGAAAATAAAAAAACTTTCCAAAAGAGGAAATAGCTTTTGGAAAGGGGGAAATATCATACAAAACATTACTTCAACACAATTTCAAAACTCACATTAAAAACCGTTTGAATGCGGGCAAGCAAGCTAAGGTTAATAAGTTTATCTCCTATAAAAAGTTGCGTGATATAACTTTTTGAGGTTTTTAATTTTTTGGCAAGGTCTGCTTTTGATAGTTGCTGTTCCTCCATAAGTTGTCGCAATTTATTCATAAAAGCCAAATGAATAAACATAGGCTAGTTCTAACTTGCAAAGCAATTTCTTTTTTTGATATATTTCTTGCTAAAAGTGCAGAAATTTCATATCTTTGTTTTAAGGTTAAATGCGATATAGTTTTATTTTAATTTTTTTATTTTGCAATTCAAAAACAAACATAAAATATGACAGTATTTAACCTTTTTTAAAATTTCTCTAATTTCATTTCAAACTTGATTCCAAGGCTTCGCAAAAATAGCAACGACTTGTTACGGATAATCTTATAATGAAACTATCTTACAGTACCTTATCTTGGTTGTTAATTTCCATATTGGCATTAATTTGGGGTAGTTCTTTTGTGTTGATGAAAGAGGCTTTAGCTGTCTTTTCTCCTTATCAAGTAGGTGCTTTGCGAATGGCTATTGCAGCCCTTGCTTTTGCTCCACTTACCATTTTTATTTTTAGGAAAATTCCCTTAGATAAATGGAAATATGTGGCAATTTCAGGTTGGATAGGTAATTTGCTGCCTGCTTTTCTTTTTCCTCTTGCCCAAACCTCACTTAGTAGTTCGGTTACAGGCATTTTGAATGCACTTACCCCTTTGTTTACCTTACTGGTAGGCATCATAGCTTTTCAAACCTTGTTGAAAAAACAGCAGGTAGTTGGTTTGCTACTTGGTTTTGCGGGGGCTTGTAGTTTAAGTTTGTTGCGAAATGATGGTAGCGTGGGCAATATAGATTACCATGTATTGTATGTAATGATAGCTACTTTGTTTTATGGTATCAGTATCAATGTAGTAAGGCAACACTTAGGAGGTATTAAACCTCTCTATGTAGCTGCCTGTGCCTTGACTTGCACCGCACCTTTTGCATTTACCTACTTGCTTACTTCCGATTTCCTATTACGTATGCAAACCCACGAAGCTGCACCAAAAGCCTTGTTTTATCTTGTCATTTTGGGAGTTTTGGGTAGTGCTTTTGCCCTTATTTTGTTTAATAAATTGGTTCAAATTAGTTCGGCTGTGCAGGCAAGTATGACCACTTACCTGATTCCTGTGGTTGCCCTGTTTTGGGGATTTCAGGCAGGTGAAGTTTTAACTATTTGGCACTTTTTAGGTATGGTTTTGATTGTTTCAGGAGTTTATGTTGTCAATAAATAAAAGTTGGGCTGCAACAGTTTAATGCACATTCCTTAAATCCAATCTCAATAATTTTTTGGCAGCAAAAGCTATCACTACAACCACTACCACCGTCATACAACCACCAAAAACTACCGAAGGTACTACGCCCATAAATCTTGCAGCCACTCCCGACTCAAAAGCACCTATTTCATTGGAAGAGCCTATAAAAATGCTGTTTACAGACGATACTCTACCTTTCATATAGTCAGGCGTAAGGGTTTGTACTAAGGTGCTGCGAACTACCACACTCACACCGTCAAAAGCACCTGTCAAGAAAAGGCAGAACAAAGAAAGTCAAAAGTTGGTAGAAAATCCAAAAGCTACCGTAGCCAAACCAAAACCAGCTACGCACCACAACAGGATTTTGCCCGCATTTTTGCCAATAGGTCGGTAAGCCAACCACAACGCCATGCAAACAGCACCAACGGCAGGCATAGCCCGCAAAACACCCAAACCTGTTGCCCCTACATTCAAAATATCTTTGGCAAAAATAGGCAACAAAGCTACTGCCCCGCCAAACAAAACAGCAAACAAATCTAAGGACAAAGCACTGATTAACAGTTGATTGCGAAATACAAAACGCAAACCTTCGCCTATGCGTGTGCTTATACTTTCGCCTTTTACGTAATGCGGAATAGGTTTGGAGGCAATATTGAGCAAGCAAAACAGCCCAACAACTAACAAACCTACCTGCACCAAATACGTATGCTCTATGCCTATACTTGCATACAATAATCCTGCCACAGCCGAGCCTACAACAAAGGCTGTTTGCCACACATTGCTACTCCACGTTACTGCATTTTTGTAAAGACTTTTGTCCACTATTTGCCCCATAAAAGCCGTAGTTGTAGGACTTAAAAAACCTCTGGCTACACCTGTTAAAAAGATGATAGCATAAATTCCCAATAAAAGTTCCCCTTGTGGAAGTGCTTTGCCGAAGGTGGTTAGCCCCCACAAACCTATGCCACAAAAAAGCAACAGACTAAGCACCACCACCATAATATGTTTGCGGTTGCTCACATCTGCCAGATGTCCTGCATACAAGGCTACACAAATGGCGGGAATTGCCTCTGCCAAACCAATCAGCCCTAACGAAAAGGCATCTTTGGTGAGGTCATATACCTGCCAGCCTACCACCACCGCCTCTATCTGAATGGCAAGGGTAACAGCTAAACGCAAACCAAGAAAAAAACGAAATTCTTTGTTTTCGAGGGTACTATATGGATTGTAGGTCATTGAGGTTTTGGGGAGTTTTAGCAAGTTTTTTTAAAGATGACATCTTTTCGAAAGATGTCATCTTTGAAAAAACTTGCTAAAAGTATTATTTTTGGCAAAGATAGGCAAAATTACCACAACACATTGAGCAAAGAATCAACTATTTTGAAACTACCAAAAAATAAACCTGTACCGAGTGTGATGTTGGTAGCCGAAATATGTTTGATAGCATACGGAAAAGCTGTAACCGCAGCTATGCTGAACAAAACACCCAACAAAGCACAGAGAAACAAGCTAATCCAAACTTGTTGAATGGCAAAGAGCAAGCCACAAACAAGGACACAAGCCACCAAACTACCGAACAAAACTTTTTGGATATTGTCCAAATTAATGATTTTGCTCACAGGCAAAGTGGCAAAAGCTGCTGTAATCAAAATACCGCAAATTACATAGCTATTCATATTTTCGGAGGCAGAAAGGCTTGCAAATCTGTTGCCAAACCAAGCCGACAAGGTGGCATCATTGGTGATGAGGGCATCGACCAAACCAAACAATAGCCCCGCCAAAATAACCAATACAAAATTGTCTGTTCGGCTTTGCGTTTCTACACTTCGTTCAAAACTCATATTAGCCGTAGTTTTGCGAAAAAAATAACCCGAAACAATCAGCAACACGCCACCTGTAACAAAAGTAAGCACAGCACCAATGGCATCGACTATCAACACCACAATAGGCTCTATGCCATACAACAATTCTGTTATGAGGGCAATGACCGACATGACCAAAGGCAGTTCACGTGCAGGAGCAAACATTTCGAGCAAGGAATTGGCAGGGCTATGAAAAATATTCATCGATATCAGCCAAATCACTATCATAAAAGGCAAAGCACTTCGCAAGGCAGGCAACGTACCTGTTGCACTAAATGCCACCGCCATAAAAGTCATAGCTGTAACGCCAGCCCCAATAGTAAAAACCAAAAAATGACTTCCTCCTCTTTTGATAACCAAATCTCCCACATAACCAGCAATAGGCGGAATACAAACCAACACAAGGGCTTGGGCTATGGTCAGGAAACCAGCCAATTCTGTAAACTCAAATTTTTCTAATACCTTCGGTTGGTAGTTGTGATAGGCTATCCAACTGATGACAACGGCAGCATTCAGCCCTGCTAAGGCATAAATCTGCGACCAGTTAATGGTTTGGGTGGTAGTTTTCATAATATTTTGTATTGTAGGCTTTGGCGGGGCTGCCACCAGCCTGCGGTTTAACTAATTGGTTTTCAATGACTTAAAGACAAAGTCTAGACTCCAATGCTGTTAATTGTAATAACCTCTAATAAATGTAAGTAAATTTAGAGGATTTTCAATAAATATCCAAAAAAACTATTGCTACACTACCAATTTTGCAATGCCTCATAAACCAAATGCACAGGCAAGCCAACCACTGTAAAGTAAGACCCTTCTATGCGTGTGATGCCCGTCATGCCTATCCACTCCTGCACACCATAACTACCTGCTTTGTCGTAAGGTTTGTAAGTGGTTACATAATGTTTGATTGCATCGAGGGGCAAAGGTCTGAAATAAACGGCTGTTTGGTCGCTAATACAGACTTGTTTTTGGAGAGAAGTTAAGCAAAAAGCCGTAACCACTTCGTGTTTTTTGCCCGAAAGCAAGGTAAGCATCTCAACAGCTTGGTCGAAATTTTCAGGCTTATTGAGTATTTGCCCTTCGCAAATTACCACTGTATCTGCTGTAAGCAACACTTCTTCGGGCTGCAATTCAGCCATAAAAGCTGCAGCTTTGCGTTTGGCAAGCATAGCTGGCACTTCTTGAGGTGGCAACTGCGGGTCAAAAGATTCGTCTATGTCTTTGGTCTGCACCCGAAAAGCTATGCCCAACTCTTTGAGCATAGCTTGGCGGCGTGGCGAATTGGAAGCTAAAATTAACTGATACATTTTTAGATTAATTATTCTTCGTGAGATTTAAACCACATTCTAAGGATAAAAAAGTAAAAATTTTGTTTTCCTGTAGATTTTATATCATTTTTTTTTATATTTGCACTATCGCAATGAGACGGGGTGTCACCCAGACAAATGACTTTTATTAGGACAAAAGTCATTGTGCAAAGTTATGTCTTTATTGCAATTTTTCAACAATTTATCCAATTATTGCAGCATACAATCTGTAACACCACCCCTTACTTAATCTCATGCTCACCAAAAGAATTATCCCTTGCTTAGACGTAAAAGATGGGCAAACAGTCAAAGGAATCAATTTTGAGAACATAAAAACAGTGGGCGATGCCGTAGAGTTGGGGGCTTACTATGCCGCACAAGGTGCAGACGAATTGGTGTTTTTGGATATTACGGCAACCAACGAAAAACGAAAAACGATGACAGCCTTAGTTAAACGAGTGGCTGCTCATATCAACATACCTTTTTGTGTGGGTGGCGGCGTTTCGTCTGTGGAAGACGTGGGGGCTTTGCTCCATGCAGGGGCAGATAAAATTTCTATCAACACCGCAGCCGTTAAAAATCCGAAATTGATAGACGAGTTGGCAGCAGCTTTTGGCAGTCAGTGTGTGGTGTTGGCAATAGACACCAACTATATAGCCCAAGCATGGTGGGTTTATCTCAACGGGGGCAGGGTACAAACCTCGCTACACACGTTGGCGTGGGCAAAAGAAGCAGCTGAAAGAGGCTGTGGAGAAATTTTGCTAACTTCTATGCTACACGATGGCACTAAAAACGGTTTTGCTATTGACCTAACCAAATCTTTAACAGATTCTTTGCCTATTCCCGTCATTGCTTCGGGTGGGGCTGGCACACCGCAGCATTTTGCTGAGGTTTTCAAAAATGCAAATGCGGATGCAGCCTTAGCTGCCAGTGTGTTTCACTACAAAGAAATAGAAATGCAGCCCCTCAAAGCCTATCTAAAACAAGAAGGAATTAAAATAAGAGGTTAATTTTGAATGTTGAATTTAAAATATTGATTATCAACTAACTTACTAACTACTAACTTGCCAATGGACAACCCAAACAACGAACTTGCTGCAACTGTAAACAGCACCAACACGCCATATACAAACCCAAGCAATGAAAATAATCAAAATAATGCAACGCAAAACGCAAATCTCAACCAAGCCAACAAGAAAAAAATAGGTTTGGAAATGATTTTTGCAACCCTGTCTTTGCTCATCAGTTTGTTTACTTTTGTGATAACGGCTTTGCAAACCCAAATTATGCAAAACCAACAAAAGGCTGCGGTGTGGGCATATTTGGAGGCAAGTACAGGTATTTCGGGCAATGGATTTTGTTGTGAGGTACAAAACAAAGGTGTAGGGGCTGCCATAGTGGAGGAAGTAACCTATTCTTGCGATGGCAAAAAATACACAGATTTTGTTGTGTTGGCAAAAGAAATAGTCAAAGACTCTACCTTCAATTACGATTATTATTCTACCAACCCCATAGATGCAAAAGTATTTGGGGCAGGAGAAACAATTTTGGTTTTTGGCGTAAAAGAAATGAAATTTGCCGAAAAATTGGTACGAAAAAATATTGCAATAGAAATCAAATACGCCAATATTTATGGCGAAACTACGGTTTACAAAAAGAAATAGAAAATATGAAATAGACCTCTTATTAGGTTTTTGTAACTTTTCAAAAATATTTTCGTTTACTTGCAAGAACAAACACATAACAAACTACTCAGATGAAATTTCGGCAGAAAACTTTTTGGCTCATGGGCAGCATTGCCTTTTTGTTGCTTTGTGCCTTCCAATTTGTCAATCAATATGATGGCGGCTATCGAGTGGTAAAAAACAACAATTTTAGACGTGGCGAAAAGCTATCGTATCTGGCTCACTATTCTTTCCTCAGTGCAGGTGAATCGGTGGTTTATTTAGACCCTCAAATTCATACGGTCAATTCCAGACCTTGTTACAAGGTGGACATCACAGGCAAATCTGTTGGTATTTTTGCAGCTATGCTGCGGATAAACGACACTTGGCAGTCGTATATAGACACTTCGGCTATGATTCCCCACAAGTTTTATCGGAATATAGAGGAAGGAAAGTATCGCAAAAAAGAAACTGTTATTTTTGACCACTTCAATAAAACAGCAGAATTGCGACATACAACCAACAAAGACCCCGAAAAAGTGGAACAATACAAGATACCTACCAATGTGCAGGACATGGTAAGCGGATACTATTTTTTGAGGACTTTGGATTTTACGAATAAAAAAGTAGGTGATACCCTAACGATTGACGGTTTCTTTGAAAATAAAAACTACAAATTGGCTATCAAATACTTGGGCAAAGATGTTTTGTCTTCAAAAGTTGGCAAAGTGAATACAGAAGTAATTGTACCCTTGATGCCAGGCAATGACCTTTTTGATGGTAAAGAATCTATCAAAATTTGGATTTCAAATGATGCCAACCGTATTCCTATCAAAATTAAGGCAAAAATGTTTGTTGGTGCAGTGGATATCGATTTGACAAAATACGAAAACCTGAAAACACCTTTGGCATTAGTGAAAAAATAAGCAATTCACTATTGTTTTACAAAACAAGATTTTTTGCTTGCTCAGACAAAGAACTGCAAAACTCCTTATAACAAATAGATACTTTTGTTAGGGTTGTGGTAATTTCTTGCACAATACTTTTTATAGAGGATTGCCAAAGTATTTCCAAATATACAAAAAAATAATTTTTTTTACATTTTTTTTTTCACCTCATACAACCTTTTGCCCACTCTGTTACTCTCTATATCAAACAATTAAAGTAACTTGTGGAAAAACTTCAGCCTCTGCCGACTTTGACAACTCCTGAACCTACGCTGATTCAGCGATGCTTGCAACAAGACCGTCTTGCACAACGCCAACTATACGAAAGTTACAAAACTGCCATGTTTACCGTAGCTTACCGCATTTTGGCTGATGCAGATGATGCACATGATGCCTTGCAAGAGGCTTTTATTGCTGCATTTACAGATTTAAACACTTTTAGACAAGAGTCGTCTTTCGGCTCGTGGCTCAAAACCATTGTGATACGAAAAGCCTTGTATAAAAACAAGTGGAAAAGGCACTATGAAACTTATGAAACAGCAGCAAATCAAGAAACTCCTGCGTGGCAAGGCGACATCACTGGCGAAGATTTAGACTATGCCATAAGAAACCTGCCCGATGGGTGCAGAGCAGTGTTTACGTTGATAGAAGTAGAAGGTTATTCGCACAAGGAAGTTGCCAATTTACTCCAAATAGCAGAAGGCACAAGCAAATCGCAGTTGTCCCATGCAAAAAAACTACTGCAAAAAGCCTTGAAATAGCTTCATGTAGTGTGGACTTTAGTCCGCACAAAAAAATATGTAGTGCTTTTGGTTTCTCAAAACCAAAAGTAAATGTAACATAGGCTTTAGCCTGTGGTTTTAGTAACATTTCGGTTTTGAGAAACCGAAAGCACAAGTAACATTTCGGTTTTGAGAAACCGAAATCACAAACAAAAATACTCAAAAAAATGAAAGATAAAGACAAAAATCTAAGAAAAGCTATTGACAATTTGCCTTCTTTTGAACCCGACAACGACCTTTGGGGCAAAATAGAGGCTGGTTTAGACGCAAAAGCAAAACAAGCTACGCAAGGCGACAAATTGGACAAGAACCTTGACGAAATGCCTAAACAAGCCAGCAATTTGTTTGCTTTATTCAAAAGTAAAATTGCAAAATCTCCTACACAATGGGCTATGGCGGCTACGGTTTTGCTCGGCATGGTGGGCGGCGTTTGGTGGTACAACCAAACGCCAATTCCAACACCAATGGCTTTGCACTTGCCCAATATTACACCTGTACAACCTGTTTTTAGCAAAACAGACGTGCCTTTCAATCATTTTGTAGTAGATACGGAGGTTGGTGGCACTATCAAATTGCCGAATGGAACAAAGTTGAACATTCCGCAAAATGCTTTTGTGGACAAAAACAACCAACCTATCGAGGGCAAAGTGCAACTGCATTATCGGGAATTTCACGAGGCAGCTCAGATTTTGGCATCGGGAATTGACATGACTTACGACTCGGCAGGCATCACGCAGCAATTTGAGTCGGCAGGAATGTTTGAGTTGAGAGGTTTTCAACAAGAAAATCCTGTTTTCATTGCCCCTGATAAAAACATAGAAGTAAAAATGGCAAGTTTTGTGGCGGGCAATGATTTTAGGTTTTATTATTACGACCAAACCAACAAACATAACCAAACGACTTACAACTTCCCTATTTTTTCGGCTGCTTATGCTCAAAGTCCTGCACCTGCGGACAGCCCCGATTTGGCTGCTGCAACAGGCTCAAAATCAGGTTATTGGAAATATTTGGGTATTGCCAATACAGAAAATAACTTAGACCGACAAGCCAAAATAGACTCGGCTTTGGGTGTATTTAGCCAAAATTACCAAACGCAAATAGAAAAAGAAAAAGCCGACATAGCTGCCGAACAAGTCAAAGCAGCCCAAAATGCCGAACAGCAAATTACTATTCAACGCAAGAGCAACCGTGCCATTGACAGCCGTAATTTCTTCCGTTTGCGGTTTGATACCTTAACTAATCCTGCCACCAAATCTTTTGCAAACCTTGTGTGGGAGTATGCGGGCAAAGCCGATGAAAACCACCACCCTCGTTCTTCCAAAAATTATTGGGTGCTGGACAGGGCTTGGAGAGAAGTAGAATTGACCCAAGACCTCTACCGACCTGTGGTTTTAGGCGGACACCCTGCGGAGGTAAATGAAGTAAAATTCTCGCCAAACGGAAAACTGCTGGCTACGGCAGCAGGTGGCGGTGCCAAACTCTGGGACTCGCAAGGCAAATTGCTACACGACTTGGAAGGACACCCCGACGTAGTAAAACAACTTTTGTTCTCTGCCGACTCTAAGCATTTGCTTTCGGTGGCGGGTGGTTTGGTAAGCCTTTGGGACACGAAAGAAGGAAAATTGTTGCAAACTTTTGGGCATAACCCCAATGTGATTAGTGCAGTTACTTTTGCTGATAACGACACCAAAATTGTGGCTTATATGGGTGGTTTTACCAAAATTTGGGATTTGCAGGGCAAAATTATAGCCTTAATAGAAGCTGGAGGTAGAAAAAGTGTGCAAGATTTTGCCACTGTTACTAACCAAAAAACCAACACAATGCCCTACGAAGCTCGTATTGTAGGCACTGCGGTAAACATTTACAAAGGTGGCGAATTGGTAAATATTTTGAAAAATCACCAAAATTTTGTGCAAAAAGCTACTTTTTCAGCAGATGGACAACAGTTGATAACTTTTGCCAAAGACCAAACCATTAAAATTTGGAGTGTAGCCGAAAACTTTAAGTTGTTGTGCAGTTTCCAAGTCAATCAAACGACTAAGCAAGCCGAATTTGCACCCGATGGCAAGTCTTTTGTGAGTTTGGGTGTTGCTCGCAAAAACAAACAAGAACAACAAACACCAGATGGCAAACCAAGCGAAGAGGAAAGTGTGGTTTATTTGTGGAAACCTCGTGCAAAAGTTGATGCCAATTTGTGGCAACTGAACTTGTATTGCAAACCAAAAAATTCGGAGGAAACCAAGCAATATGGCGACAATGTGGCTTTTACTATCAAAATCTATCAAGAAACTGAAACAGAGCAGCAAATAGCTACCCTCAACGGCAAGCAAAATCCTGCCCTTGTGCGGAGAGTTACCCAACTCAACGACCTCATTCGCCAATATGATGCAGCCCTTGCAGCCCAGAGGAAAGTTGAGGACATCAGAAGGGCAAACGAAGCTGTGTTGTTGAGAAGTTACAAATTGCAAAATTTTGGTATCTATAACTGGGACAGACCCGAAGACCGAGCAAATGGTTTGGAAGTTACAGCCGAATTTGCCTTAGCCGATGAATTGCAGCATTTGCACCAAAATACAAATGACCTGAAAGTATTTTTTATCACAGGCGACAAGGGTACGATTGTGCAAAGATTGGCATTTGGCAATCAAATCAACCTCCGCTTTATGCGAGGAACAAGCAACCAATTAGTCGTTGTATTGCCTGATAGTCAAGTAGTTGTCTATACAGCAGAGGAATTTAGGGCATTGGTAAAACCATACTTGCAAAAGAAACAAGCCCCTTGTCGGTTTGTGTTCAGCAACCCCAAACCTATTTTGCAAGTCGATGATTTGAAAGCCTATTTGCAAAAAAATAAAGCTGCACCTGTGGGATAACCTCTCCCCACGTTGCACGTGAGGCTATTATTGTTCAACCCTTTCAGGGTTGTAAAGAAAATTTACATAACCTCGAAGAGGTTAAACAATAATAGCCCTACGTGCAACGTAGGGAACAGAAATAGCCTCACGAAACGTGAGAACATTTAGAAGATTGTTTATAGTTGCTTGTAATTGTTGGACTTTTCAGGTTCTTTGAGCCTGAAAAGTTTTGTTTTTAGGGAATAAAAATACGAAGGGGCAAAAATTATTCTTGGAATCAAGCTCGAAATAAAATTGTTTCCTTATTGCTTTATTGGTTTAATTTTATATCTTTCGGCATTAAACAAAAATTACCAAAACTCTATATAAACCATGTCAAGATACGCAGAACTTATCTTCGAAGGCAAGAAATACATTTTGCCTGTGGTAGAAGGCACTGAAAAAGAATTAGCACTTGATATCAACAAGTTACGCGATGAATCAGGCTTGATTACCTTAGACCCTGGCTACAAAAACACAGGCTCTAATACGAGTGCTATCACGTTTTTAGATGGCGAACAGGGCATTTTGCGTTATAGAGGCTATGCCATAGAGGAATTAGCCGAAAAATCTTCGTTTTTAGAAGTGGCTTATTTGTTGATTTATGGCGAACTGCCCAACAAACCGACCCTGCACAAATTCCAAGAAGACATTACCAAGCATACGATGGTACATGAGAATATGCGTAAAATTTTAGACGGTTTTCCTTCCGAAGCTCACCCTATGGGCGTATTGTCGTCTTTAATTAGCTCATTGACAGCCTTTTACCCAAATTCTATTTCGCCTACACAATCACCCGAAGAAGTAGATTTGAATATCATTCGTTTGTTGGCAAAAATGCCTACCATTGCAGCGTGGTCATACAAAAACGAAATTGGACACCCCTTAAATTATCCAAATAATTCTTTGGATTATTGTGCCAATTTCTTGTCTATGATGTTTGCTTTCCCAACAGAAAAATATGATGCAGACCCCGTAGTGATTGATGCCTTGAACAAGTTACTCATTTTACACGCAGACCACGAACAAAATTGTTCGGCTGCTACGGTAAGAGTAGTTGGTTCTTCGCAAGCAAGTTTGTTTTCGGCTGTGGCTGGCGGTATCAATGCTTTGTGGGGACCTTTGCATGGCGGAGCAAACCAAGAAGTAATTGAAATGTTGGAGGCTATTCACGCAGACGGCGGCAATGTGAAAAAATATGTAGAAAAAGCCAAAGACAAAAACAGCAAATTCCGTTTAATGGGCTTTGGGCATCGTGTGTATAAAAACTACGACCCTCGTGCCAAAATAATCAAAGGTGCTTGCGACAATATTCTCAATAAATTGGGCGTAAGAGACCCTTTATTGGAAATTGCCAAAGAATTGGAACACATAGCCCTCAATGACCCTTATTTTGTAGAAAGAAAACTCTATCCAAACGTAGATTTCTATTCGGGCATTATCTACAAAGCTATGGGTATTCCGACAGAAATGTTTACAGTCATGTTTGCAATAGGTCGTCTGCCCGGTTGGATAGCCCAGTGGAAAGAAATGGTAGAACACAAATTGCCTATCAGCCGTCCTCGTCAGATTTACGTAGGGCATCCATTGCGTCCTTATATCCCAATGGGTAATAGATAAACTGTATATTCGCCTTCAGGCAAATGTCTTTTGCTATATATTTGCCTTCAGGCAAATGTCTTAAAAATAAAATCCCCACAAGAGCCTAAAATTTTTGTGGGGTTTTGTTTGTAAAAGTTAGCAAAAAAAGAGGTTGTTTAGGATTGTAAAAGATTTCCAATCAAAGGTGTATTTTTAGGTGTCCAATCCCAAAAAACCTTTTATGGAAATCTTAAGCAAACAGTGATGAGTACTTGACTATAAAAATGGGGTAGTGCTACAAATCATGGGGCTAAAATTGGTTTGGGTATACACAAATGAATGTTTCAGCCCCATGATTTGTAACACTACCGCATTTCTTTTATATTTTTTAATTATCGTCTTTTGTTATACTTGTTGCTAACTCACCGAATAACCAAATAATTCAACAACATATCTATAACAATTTGTTTGTGATTGTCGACAAATTCAATGAATAAAACCTCCAGTTCCTCTGCACTTTTACCCTGATGTTGAAAGCAAAACATAGATTTTTCGATAAAAGGTTGCAAAATCATGCCTTGCATACAGGCATATACGTGTTCGTGGTGAATATTGCGATACTTTCCTTGTGCAACCCCTGCATTGAATTGCTCAACGAAATGCACGTTGTCAAATTCCAAGACGTTAGGAAACTTCTGAACAATTTTATCTACCTTGCTATTCAGTTCATTGAAAACGAAGTTTGGCAAAAATGGGCTTTTTTTCAGTGTTTCTATATCAGAATTAACGGCTTTGATAATTTTTTCTTCAAAACTTAGACTTTTATCATTCAATATAGCAAACATTCCCGATAAAAGTTCGGCTAAGGCTTCGTCAAAAATGGCATCAAAAAGTTTTTCCTTGCTCCGAAAATAATAGTTGAGCAAAGCAATATTAATATTGGCTTCGTCGGCTATATCTCTAATTTTTGTACCTGCAAAGCCCTTTTGCAAAAAAATTTTGCGTGCTGCTTCTTTTATTTTTTCTTCGGTGCTTTGGTCTGTTGCGTTAGCTGTCATTGGTCGATATATTTTTCATTGCAAATTAACAACTATTATTTGATTTAAACAAGTATTTAAAAATATTGTTTAGAATTTTGTTTTGAAGTGCAAATTAAATTATCTTTTCTCTACGATTTCCAACCATTCTATTTTTACCCACGAATTTGTTTTTTGCTTGGTGCTGTTTAACTTTCTGCATAAAATAGCAAAGCTATGAAAATCTTAATAACCTCTATACCAACTCCTCCAACCACGCTGCCACTTGTGCAGTCAAGTGCTTGTTGGTGTAGTTTTCCAAATTTTTAGTTTGGTGTTGCAAGTGTCCGTTTTGCTTAAATTGTTGGTAGTAAACCCTGATTTGCTCTTTGAGTGCAGTTTTGTTGTCGTAGCCAAAGGTATGTCCTGCGTGGGTGTGTTGCAAAATTTTGTCCACATCACTTTGCGGTTGCCCCAAACAAATCACAGGGCGTTGCACCGCCAAATACTCGAATAACTTGCCCGGTATTCTGCCCATCGCATTGTCGGCTTGGTTGAGTAGCAACAACAAAATTTGCGAATTGGCAACTTTTTGCAAAGCCTCTTTTCTCTCCATTTGCGGAATAAATTGTACCAAATTGGCAATTCCCAGCTTTTCGTAAGTTTGTTTTACAGTTGTATCCACTTGCCCAATGAGTTGAATTTCAATAGCTTGTAAAAAATCACTGCCTATTTCTGTTGCCAATTCTGCCACTGCCTCAAACAGACAACGAGGGTTGCGGTCATCTCCCAACAGCCCTGCGTGGGTAATGGTAAGTTTGTTGTCGTAAGTTGGTTGCAAGTTCGCAAAGTCGTCTTCGTCATAGCCCCAAAGTAAAACCGAAACATTTTTTGCCCCTATACTTTCCAAATCTTTTTTCCATGTAGGGCTTACAATGGTGGTTTTGTCGGCAAGGCTAAAGGCTTTTTGCTCCAGCTTGCGGTGTTTGGCATCTGCCCAAGAAGTAAGACTTAGGCGTTGGTAGTAGTCCACCTGAGTCCAAGGGTCTTGAAAATCTGCCAACCATTTAATTCCTGTTTTTTCTTTGAGCAAAGCTGCAATTAGCGTATTGGTGTGCGGAGGTCCATCAGAAAATAAGGCATCGACCTTATTTTTTGCAAGGTAGTCAGTCAAAAATCTCACCGAAGGACGTATCCACAAGGCACGTGCATCAGGTATAAAAAAATTGCTGCGTATCCAAACCGACAACCTGTGTTTCCAATCTCGTTTGCCTTCGGTGGCTACTAAGGCATTGTTTGCATTGGCGTTGGGGGCTTGTTTGGTAAATTTTTTGTAAAAAGTATAAGGCTCAATAATAGGTTGCCTCAAAATCTCGATGCCTTCGGGTATGTCTTTCAGGTTGCCGTAGTCGTAACTTGGGTAGTGGGCATTTTCGGCAGTATAAATGATAGGCTCCCAACCAAATTGGCGGAGGTATTTGGCTATTTTTAGACAACGTAAAACACCAATTCCTCCGCAGGGAGGAAAATAATAGGTAATAAGCAAAACTTTTTTCATTGTAAGCAATAGATATGAAATATGATGTATGAAATACGAAATTAATTTATTAATAGAGGTTATTACGATAATTTTTGTATAGAAAATTAACTTGTTGATTTTCAGCTAATTAACTTTGCAGTTGGAGGCAACCCCCGCCAAAGGGTACGGTACAAATCGCAATAACCTCTAATAATCAATTATTTATGATACAAAGATATAATTTTATTTAGTAGCTGTTCCTTAGTTTACTCAAAGAAAAGATAATCTTGAGAAATAATCTCTGCATACTTTGCGTAAGCCTCTGCGACCTTTGCGGTTAAAAATTATTATTTTTTATTGCAAAAATATTTTTTTATTTTTATTCATTTGCACCAATTTTTTATTTACCTTTGCCCAAAATTGCTACTACTTTATGAAAGATGATACCTCACAAATCCACAGCGAAGTAATGCCTGTTGGTGATAAATACGAAAATTGGTTTTTAGAATATGCTTCTTATGTGATTTTAGAAAGGGCAGTGCCTGCCATAGAAGACGGATTGAAACCTGTTCAACGCCGTATTTTCCATGCCATGAACGAAATGGAAGATGGTCGTTACAACAAAGTTGCCAATGTGATAGGGCAG
The DNA here is from genome assembly GCA_013299115.1 of Cytophagales bacterium. GTDB lineage: Bacteria > Bacteroidota > Bacteroidia > Cytophagales > Thermoflexibacteraceae > JAAFKA01. Next base: position 73,251 of record JAAFKA010000008.1, on the reverse strand, counting down.
ACCATGCAATATCACCCACATGGCGATGCCTCTATTACAGAGGCTATGGTGAACATGGGGCAGAAAGACCTTTGCATAGACACGCAAGGCAACTGGGGTGATGTACGCACAGGCGACGGAGCAGCAGCAGCACGTTATATTGAGGCAAGACTATCCAAATTTGCCCTCGAAATCTTGTTTAATCCCCAAACCACACGTTGGCAACTTTCTTATGATGGTCGCAAAAAAGAACCCATTACCTTGCCTGTTAAGTTTCCTTTGCTCTTGGTACAGGGTGTAGAGGGCATTGCTGTTGGGTTATCTACCAAAATTTTGCCACATAATTTTGCCGAATTGATTAAAGCCTCTATCGATATTTTGAGGGGCAAAACCGCAGAAATTTTCCCCGATTTCCTCACAGGGGGCTACGCAGACGTGAGTGATTACAGACAAGGCAGCAGAGGTGGCAAGGTGAGAGTGCGAGCAAAAATAGAGGAAGCCGACAATAAAACCTTGCTAATCAAGGAAATACCTTATGGTACGACTACGGGCAGCGTCATGGACTCGATAGTAAAGGCAAATGAGGCAGGCAAAATCAAGATTAAAAAAGTGGTGGACAACACCGCCAAAGAGGTAGAGATACAAGTGCAGTTGGTAGCAGGCGTATCGCCAGACGTAACTATTTCAGCTTTGTATGCCTTTACGGAGTGCGAAGTTTCCATTTCGCCTAATGCTTGTGTAATTGTGGGAGAAAAACCGCAATTTATGTCGGTCAATGAAATTTTGAGGGTAAACACAGAGCAAACCAAAGACTTGCTCAAACGTGAATTGGAAATTAGACGAGCAGAATTATTGGAAAAAATCTTGTTTTCTTCATTGGAAAAAATATTTATCGAAAACAAAATTTATCGAGATATAGAAGAGGCAACCACTTGGGAAGACGTAATCAAACGAATAGACAAAGGAATTACGCCTTACAAACCGCAGTTTTACCGCACCATTACCACTGAGGATTTGACAAAACTGACCGAAATCAAGATTAAACGTATTTCCAAATACGATACGTTTAAGGCAGACGAACAGTTGAGAGATTTTGAGAAAGAAAAAGCCGAAGTAGAACACCATTTGGAGCATTTGATAGACTATGCTGTCAATTACTTCAAAAATTTGCTGACCAAATACGGCAAAGGTCGTGAGAGAAAAACCGAACTTCGCCCCTTCGATACGATTATTGCAACCAAAGTGGCTGCCAATAACCAAAAATTGTATGTGGACAAAAAAGGTGGTTTCATTGGTTATAACCTCAAAAAAGACGAAAATACAGAGTTTATTTCCGACTGTTCGGACATAGATGATGTGGTGGTGTTTTTCCAAGATGGCAAATGCAAAGTAGTAAAAATTGCCGAAAAAGTTTTTGTGGGCAAGGACATTATCCTTGCTGAAGTGTTTAGCAAAGACGACACCCGCAAAGTTTATAACCTTGCTTACCTCGATGGCGAAAGTGGCACTACTTATGTCAAAAGATTTCAGATGGGCGGCATTACCAGAGATAAGGAATATGACCTTACCAAAGGCAACGCCAACTCGAAGGTGCATTATTTTACGGCAAATCCAAACGGCGAGGCAGAGGTAATTATGGTGCAACTAACAGCAGGCTGTACTGCCAAAATCAAGGTTTTTGACTACAATTTTGCGGAGTTAGACATCAAAGGTCGCAGCTCGCAAGGAAATATTTTGACCAAATATCCTGTAAAAAATATGAAACTCAAAGTATCTGGAGTTTCTACGCTGGGCGGATTGGAAATTTACTATGACGAAAACGTGGGCAGACTAAACACCGAAAAACGTGGCAAACTATTAGGCACTTTTAGCGGCGAAGACAAAATTTTGGTTGTAACTAAAGATGGCAACTACGAATTGACATCTTTCGACTTAGCAAACCGTTATGAGGCAAGTGAAATTGCAGTCATTACCCAATTTAAGCCCGAAGAAGTGATTACAGCCGTACATTACGTAGGTGAGCAAGATACGTATTATGTCAAAAGATTTAAAATAGAAACCACCACCATTGGAAAAAAATTCTGTTTCATCTCCGAAAGTAAAGGCTCTAAATTGATTTTGGCTACTATGGACAAACACCCACAAGCCGAAATTAGCTACTACCAAACACCAAAATTAGTAGGCACAATGGTAAACGACCTCGATGTGATAGGCGAAGTAAAAGGCTGGAAAGCCGTAGGTAGCCGTTTGTCGAGTTATAAAATCAAGGCAGTGAAGTTGTTGAATGGAGTTGGGGTGGAGAAAAAATAAAGAGAAAAAAGATGTGCTTTCGGTGTGTGCTTTCGGTTTCTCAAAACCGAAAGTTTTTTTGTGCTTTCGGTGTGTGCTTTCGGTTTCTCAAAACCGAAAGCAAAACTTATTTTTGCAACTTCTGCATTTCAGATGGGCTAAGTGGCTTTATTTTTTGCAAAGTTGTATAAAATTTTGAAGCACAAACTCCGTTTTTAACACCAATTACTGCTGCCAAAGGCTTTAATTTATAATATTTTTACAAATTTATTGTTTTTTTGCAACTTCCCAAAAATAGCAAAGTTGTTATCTTTATAGAAAAATAACAATTTTACATTTTGGTTGCAACTATTTTGGCATTAGTAAAAAAACATGATTACAGGGCAACCGTTTGAATTAACGCCGAGTTCTATAACAAGATTTTTACGACCTCAGTAGTAACTTTCTAAAACTTTGCCTATTTTGCAAGTTGAAATTTAGTAGCAAAACCAACCAACATGAAATTAAAAATAGCTATTCAGAAGTCAGGCAGACTGTCTGAAGACTCTTTAAAGTTGCTCAAAGAATGTGGCATAGACATAGCAGCAGGTGGCGGCAAACTCCGCACCGAAGCCAGCAATTTTCCTTTGGAAGCCTATTTTCTGAGAGATGACGATATTCCAAAATATGTGCAAGACGGCGTGGCAGATATAGGCATAGTAGGCGAAAATGTTTTGTTGGAGCAGGGCAACCAACTGACGGTGGTGCAACCGTTGGGTTTTGGCAAATGTAGGCTGTCGTTGGCAGTTGCCAAAGGTTATGATTACCAAAGTGTTTATGACTTGCAAGGCAAGAAAATTGCAACTTCCTACCCCAATATTTTGCGAAGGTTTTTGCAAAAAAGTGATGTGCAGGCTCACATTCACGAAATAAGTGGCTCAGTAGAAATAGCCCCTGGTATTGGTTTGGCAGATGCCATTTGCGATTTGGTGAGTTCGGGCAGCACTTTGTTTAGCAATGGCTTGAAGGAAGTGGAGAAAGTAATGGTTTCAGAAGCAGTTTTGGTGGCTAACCCTTTGCTTGGTATAGAAGGCAAAAAAATTCTCGATAAGTTAGTTTTCCGTATCAATGCTGTGTTGAAATCTCGCAAAAACAAATACATTCTGCTCAACGCACCCAACGAAAAATTAGAATCTATTTGTGCAGTTTTGCCCGGCATGAAAAGCCCAACCATTGTGCCTTTGGCAATGTCTGGCTGGTCGTCTGTACATTCCGTAGTGCAGGAAGACGATTTTTGGCAAATTATAGATAGTTTGCAAGCTGCAGGAGCAGAAGGAATTTTGGTTGTGCCAATAGAAAAAATGATAGTATGAGTTGAGATTGAGGCAATACGACAGCAAAAATGCTTAGGGGTAAGGTTGTCCTAAGTTTTATCAACAAAAAATACAATTTCCCACCATTCCTACAAAATGTAAGTTTTTGTTAAATAACATTTGAAAATTTAACAAAAATTTATTTAATTTTGTAAAACAATTCTACCTCTACTTGGTTTTGCTTCCTTTTTAAAATCCTTTATCTTTTATTTTTATTTCAACCTATACAATTTATGTTATCATTTTTCAAAAAACACAAAGCAAAAGTGCTGGCAGTGGCTGGTGTTTTATGCACAGTAGGAAGTTTTGGGCTTTGGGAGTATGCAAAGCAAGCAGAACAGGCAAAAGAAACACAGGCAAAACAACTTGCCTACGAGGAGTTTATCAAAAACCACCCGTACAGCAACCGCAAATATGCCAACAAACAGCAATACAAAGCAGCTGGGCTACCGAAAAAAGACAGACCCGACTGGGCTATGGAGCAGGACTTTTTGCGGACTTTTGACCCCGCCACAGGTGATGTGCCACGTGAAAGGCTATTTGCAGAAACCGAAAAATTGCAAACTTACTTCAAATCTATCAAAGGAGGGAGAACAGAGGCTGCAACGGCTGCCAACTGGTATGAAAAGGGACCCAACAATATTGGGGGCAGAACTCGTGCCATTATGTTTGACCCGAATGACCCTTTTAAGAAAAAAGCTTGGGCAGGGGCAGTAGGTGGTGGTTTGTGGTATAACAATGACTTGACTGATGCCAATTCGTCTTGGACAAAAGTAAATGATTTATGGGACAACATTGCAATTTCTTCTATTGCTTATGACCCTTCTAACACCCAAATATTTTATGCCACAACAGGCGAGGCTTTTTTTGGAAGTGATGCCCAACGGGGTGCAGGTATCTGGAAAACAACTGATGGTGGTGTTACATGGAATAGGCTTGCCTCTACCACAACCTCCGCATTTAGGCGTATAGTAAAAGCCGTTGTCAATAATTCAGGACATATATTTGTTGCAACCCAATCTTTGCAAAATTCAGGTGGTATTCTCCGTTCTACTGATGGCGGAGCAAATTGGACAGTGGTTTTAGCACCTTTTTCGGGTGTTGGTGTAGCTGCCAATACCTTAGAATATGACTTTGCTTCGGATATTGAAATAGCACAAAATGGCGATATTTACGCTGCCTGTGGCACTTTTTTCAATACCACAGCCAACAAAGGAATAGTAATGAGGTCGGTAGATAATGGTGCAAATTGGACAGCCATTACACCCACAACAGGAGGTTATCGGATAGAACTTGCCATTGCACCCAGCACAGGAGCAACCACAGCAGCTACAACCATTTATGCAATCGGGGCAGATGATGGCAATGCGGGAAATATTGTTTGGTTCAGAAAATCTGTCAATGGTGGTGCTACTTGGACTACGATTGCAGTTCCTAAATATTACAACCAAAATTGCACAGTTTCTACAACAGATTTTACAAGAGGTCAATCTTGGTATGATTTGATTTTGGCGGTTCACCCCACAGACCCCAACACAGTTTTTGCAGGTGGGATAGACGTACATAGAACTACCAATGGTGGCACTTCTTGGTCGCCAATGTCTTATTGGACAGGAAATTGCTACTCTTATGTCCATGCAGACATTCACAACATCATTTTCCGCCCAACAGATGTAAATACCTTAATGATTGGTTGTGATGGGGGTGTATTTTATAGTAGCAATGCCAATGCAGGTACGCCAACTTTTGCTGCTCGCAACAAAAATTATAATGTTACGCAATTCTATGCCGCTGCAATGAAAAACATAAGTGCCGATAATTTCTTTGCTGCGGGTGCCCAAGACAATGGCTCATTGGTTATTTCGGCAGCAGGTATCAAGAGAACCAGAGATGGGGCAGAAGCAACAGGTGGTGATGGCGGTTTTTGTTTCGTTGACCAAACAGACCCTAACACTGTCATTACAGCCTATACAAACAATGTCTATTATGTTTCTACTGATGGCGGAGCAAGTTTTGCTGATTTAGGTACACAAGACCAAAGTACAGGTAGTTTTATCAATCCTTGCGATTTTACAACGGGTTTTCTCTATTCGTATAGAGGTACAAGTACTACGCCCAGTGCAGGAATTAGACGATGGACTGTACCTGGTGGCACACCAACCAATATGACCATTACAGGAGCAACCAATATGACACATATTAAAGTTTCTCCTCATGCTTCTACCACTGTTTTTGTTGGCACTGCTACTGGTAAGGTTTATAAAGCTACCAATATGACAACTGCACCTACTACCAAAACGCCAACAGACCTTACCGCATCGGGTGCTTTGGCAACGGGTAGTGTTTCGTGCATAGAAGTCGGTGCTTCGGAAAACGAATTGTTGGTTACGCTGTCAAATTATGGTATCAAATCTGTTTGGTACACCGCCAATGGTGGCACTACTTGGACAAGCAAAGACGAAACAGGTTATGGCTTGCCCGATATTCCTGTGCGTTGGGCTTTGATGAACCCTAACAACCGCCAAGAAGTATTGATAGCTACCGAGTTAGGTGTATGGGCAACAGACAACATTACCGCAGCCAATCCGAATTGGACACCTGTAAACTCTACTTTGGCAAACACAAGAATAGATATGCTCAAATACAGAACTGCCGATGGCTTGGTTTTGGCAGCTACACACGGGCGAGGTTTATTCGTTTCTGATGTGTTTGTGCCTACGCCTATTGTCGGTTTCTTTGCCGAAAATGTCGACCAACCTCACCCTTTTGCAACAAAAGATGCGTTGGTACTCTACCAAAATGCAACCGACCCCATACAGTTTTACGACAATTCCTTAGGCAATATTACTACATATAGTTGGAATTTTGGTGCAGGAGCAACCCCCGCCACCGCAACCACAGTGGGACCACACAACGTAACGTATAGCAGCATAGGCAAGAAAACAGTAGCCTTAACAGTTAATGGTTCTTTGACAAGTACGCAAACCAATTATTTGCATATTTTGCCCTATAAAACTACTTTGCCTTACACTTTGGCAGGCGGTGGTGATTTTGAAACCACCCCCGATGATTTTGGTGTTTCTAATAAAGGCGTAACTTGGCAGCGAGGCAATTCGGCAGTGGCAGGCAAAGATGGTGTAGTGAGTGGTAGCAATGCGTGGGTTACAGGACTAACAGGTAGCTATGGAAGTAGTGCAACCTCCTATCTCTTTACGCCAAACTACAATATGAATTTGGCAGGTGTCTATAATTTGTCTTTCAGCACCAAATTTGCCACTGAAGCAGGGTATGATGGTTTTATTGTGGAATACACCTTAGATAAAGGTAAAAATTGGCAGACGCTAAGCCCTGCGGTAGCTGCGGGTTGGTATAACACGGTAGGCTTAAGTGGTGCAGCTTTTGGTACAGGTGCAGCTTTCTTCACAGGTACACAAAGCACTTATGCGACCATGAGCCGAGATATTTCTTCTTTGGCGGGCAATACCAATGTAGCTTTCCGTTTTACGTTTAAGTCTGATAGCGGTGTAAATGGTGCAGGAGTTGCAATAGACGATTTCCAAATTACCTTTACACCCACCGCACCCACCATTACCAGCTTTACGCCTATTTCGGGAGGTGTGGATACGGAAGTTACCCTTATAGGCACTAATTTGGTTGGTACAACCGCAGTCAGTATTGGTGGCGTGGCAGCACGCAGCTTTACAGTGATAAACAACACAACCATTAAGGCTATTACCAATGATGGTTTTGCAACAGGAACAATCATTGTAACAACACCCAATGGTAGCTACAACACAACCGTAAATGCAAACCCTAACAAAACTTTTACCAGAACAGGTTGTACACATTCATTGAGTACCTTAAATATTACCAACGAAATTCATACAACCGACTTTGCAGGAATTAGAGTAAGTTGGACCAACACAGATGTTACACCTGATGCCAACAAACGGATATTAATGGTCTTTAAACCAGCTAATATTAGTTTTTGGACTGCCCGTTTCTTGCCCAATACTGCCAATACTTTCCTTATTGGGCACGTAGAAGGAGCAGTTGCCTACGAGTTTTATCTCCAAACTTTGTGCAACAATATTACGCAAGGTGACAGAGTGTTTTTGGGTACAACTTTTACACCTACTTTGAGTGGAAACAAAACCTGTGCAACCCCTCTGTTGCCTCTGACTTTCAATGTAGCAACAGGAGGACAAATTACTTGTAGTTGGGCAGCTGTAACCAATGCCGTACAATACCAAGTAATGTACCAACAATGTGATGCAGCAGGCAATTTCATTGCAGCAGGGCAACAAGCCTACGTTGCTACTAACTCTTGGACAGTAACAGGACTAATTCCTAATGCCTACTACCGATTTAGGGTAAAAAGTGTGTGTCAAGCCAACAATTCTATTAACACACCTTTTAACAGTTTTGTAGTGCAGCAAGCAGCAGCCAGTGGAGCAGAGAAAGATGACAAAGAGGGAACTGTTGTGAAAGTAGTGGAGCAAAAGTTGGAACTTATAGACTTTGCGGTCTATCCAAATCCTGCGACAGACCAAATTACTTTGTCTTTTATGCCTAAATTGGGTACTAACGAAAGCCTTACGCATTTGCAAATCGTAGATTTAACAGGAAGAGAACTGTTGCAACTCAACAACCCCGCTAATGAAACTACTTTGGATTTGAAAAACTTTGCCAAAGGGGTTTACCTTATCAAAGCCACTACTACAAAAGGGGAAGTGATGGCGAGGAAATTGGTTGTAGAGTAGTTTTTTCATTAGAGGTTATTACGATAATTTTTGTATCGCACACTAAAAGTGTATGTTACGTTCCAGCATATAATGCTAAGTAGTTAGACTTAAATAATCGACACTGTTTTAATGTCTATGTATCTGATTATCAGAATTATCCGACACCTCAAAGGTGTCGGATAATTGGGTTTAACTACTTATATGTTACAAAACCATAACCAAAACATAAAATACAAACCATGAAAGCATATATCTTCCCAGGACAAGGCTCGCAGTTTACAGGCATGGGCAAAGACCTTTATGACAACCACGCCAAAGCTAAAACCTTATTTGAGCAGGCAAACCAAATTTTGGGCTTTCGAATAACAGATGTACTGTTTACAGGCACAGAAGAAGACCTGAAACAGACTAAAGTAACCCAGCCCGCCATTTTTTTACATTCGGTTGTCTTAGCCTCTACCATCGAAAATTTTAAGCCTGATGCCGTAGCAGGACATTCGCTGGGCGAATTTTCGGCATTGGTAGCTGCTCAAGTACTTACTTTCGAGGAGGCTTTGCGGTTAGTAGCCAAAAGAGCCGAAGCTATGCAAAAGGCTTGCGAAGCCAATCCTTCTACGATGGCTGCTATTTTGAATCTCGATGATGCGGTGGTAGAAAAAATATGTGCTGAAATTCAGGGCATAGTCGTGGCTGCCAATTACAACTGCCCTGGTCAGTTGGTTATTTCAGGTACACATGAGGCGGTAAATGAGGCTTGCGAAAAACTAAAAGCAGCAGGGGCAAAACGTGCTTTATTGTTGCCTGTGGGTGGGGCTTTTCACTCACCTCTTATGAAATCAGCCGAACAAGAGCTGGCTACTGCTATCGAGAACACTTCGTTTAAACAAGCTATTTGCCCTGTTTACCAAAATGTAGATGCCAAACCTTACACGCAAGCTGCCGATATTCGCCGCAATTTGGTGGCACAACTTACCGCACCTGTTCGTTGGACACAAACGATACAAAACATGGTAGCTGATGGCACGACCAATTTTGTAGAGTGCGGACCGGGCAAAGTATTGCAAGGATTAGTGAAAAAAATACACAAAGATGCCTTGGCGGAGTCGGTGTAAATGTTGGGAGTTGTAAATTACAAATTCCTTCTAACCTCGAAGAGCAATGCCATTGTGGGTTGAACAATAAAGCCCTGCGTGCAATTTTTATACGTTGGCAATGGTCGCAGACCTTGACAATCGTATGAAAGAAAACATCAGTACGATTGTCAAGGTCTGCGACCATTGCCAACGTACTGAAATGCTAAATTTTCTCTTTCCTTTTATCAAAATACGTTGTTATAGTTTCCAAATCCATTGCATTGAGGGTGTGCTGGGCAGTCAAGCCTCCTTTTCTGCCTACTAATACGCCGTAGTGCATATCTGCAAGGCTTTCTGTGTCGTGAGCATCGGGGTTAATGGCAATGAGTACACCCAAATTGACTGCGTATTGCACCCAACGCCAATCCAAATCTAAACGGTAGGGGCTGGCGTTAATCTCTATGGCTACTTGGTGTTTAGCACAAGCCGTTATTATAGCCCTGTGGTCTATCGGGTAGCCCTGCCGTTGGAGTAGCAACCTGCCTGTGGGGTGTCCCAAAATGGTGGTGTACGGATTGGCAATAGCTGTTAAGAGCCGTTGGGTAGCTGTTTCCTCGTCCATTTTGAGGTTGCCATGAACAGAAGCAACTACAAAGTCGAAGGTTTTGAGTACATCAGGCTCATAATCTAAACTACCATCACCCAAAATATCGGATTCTATGCCTTTGAAAATTTTGAAGTCCTTAAATTGGGCGTTGAGTTGGTCTATTTCTTGGTGCTGCTCCTTCACACGCACAGGAGGTAAACCCCCAGCATAACTTGCGGTTTGCGAATGGTCTGAAATACCAAAATATTGCAAGCCCATGTTTCGGGTGGCAGTAGCCATAGCCAACAAAGTGTGTTTGCCATCGCTGTATGTGGAGTGGTTATGCAAACAGCCTTTTAAGTCTTTGTAAACCAACAAGTTAGGCAATTTATTTTGAAAGGCTTTTTCTATTTCGTCTGTTCCCTCGCGCAATTCTGGGGTGATGTAAGGCAGATTGGCAGCTTTGTAGAGGGCTGTTTCGTCTTCAAAAGGTCGGCTGCGTGCCACTTGCAACAGGTTTTTGTCTTTTTGTACGTTGGTTTGGAGATGTTTGGCGTGGGCAGTCAAAATAAAAACCTGATTGGCAAAACTATCGGGGTGGCGAAAATGAAACTCTAAAGGCATTTCGAAAGGCAAAATTTGTCCTCTCCACACAAAAACTCCCGACTCTTGGGGCAGGTAACGAATTTCTGCAATTTCAACATTGATAAATTGGCGTACTTCCTCTATTTTGGTGGTGGCAACGACAAATTGCAGCTGTTCTACAATCTCCAGACAACGCCTAAACTCCCCAACCACTTCTATCTGTTGGCAGGCAGCAAAAGTTTTGAGTGATTGAAGCAAATGAGCAACTATTTTTTCGGCTTTGTCGTACCGCAATTTTTTGGCGTTTGCCTCCTTAAAACTAATTTCTTTTAGTATATTTTCTTGGGTTTTTTCTCCAAAACCTTTGAGTGCAGCCACTTGGTTATTTTTGCAAGCCTCAAACAATTCGTTGATAGAAGTCAAATTAAGTTCTTTCCAAAGAGTTTGCACCTTTTTTGCTCCTAAACCCTTAATTTGCAACACTTCCAACAAACCTTCGGGAGTTTTTGCAAGTAATTCGTTCAACTCTTGTAAAGTTTGGGTTTGGTGCAAATCCACAATTTTGGTAGCCATGCCCGAAGTAAAACCCATTCTTTCGAGTTCGTGGGCAGTTTTGTCGGCTGTTTCCTCCGCCAATTTGTCTAATTGGTAAATTGCCCCTGTGAAAGCCTTGACTTTGAAGGCATTAGCCTCGTGTAGTTCCAAAAGCTGGGCAGTTAGTTTTAGTTGGGCAATGATTTCTTCGTTGGTCATTTTATGGTTGTAAGTCGAATGTAGCCTACGCTTTAGCGTGTGCAAGATTTAAGTAAAAGTAGGCATTTTTTTGGCAATTTATCAAACAAAACAACAGAAACTATCTTACAAATTTTCTTTCACCCATTGCTGACAATAGTCCTTGATTTGCTGGCGAACAGCCCTGAACTGCTGGCGAATTTCCTCCTCCGTACCTGTGGCTTTGGCGGGGTCTGGAAAATTGTAGTGAAATTTTTGGGCATTAGTCGGAAAATAAGGGCAATTTTCTTTGGCGTGGTCGCAAACTGTAAGTACCCAATCAAAATTGATGTCCCTGTATTCGTCTATGTGGTTAGACGTATGCCCACTGATGGCTATACCGTCTTCTTGCATCGTGGTTATTGCCTTTGGGTTTACCCCATGCGTGGCTATGCCTGCACTGTAAACTTCAATTGTTCCGTTGGCAAAATGTCGCAAATAGCCTTCTGCTATCTGACTTCGGCAGCTATTGCCTGTGCAGAGTACCAAAAATTTTTTCATACCAAAAGCCATAAAAGGTTAATAAGTGTAAATCTTGCATCAAATCCAAAAATAAGATTGAGAATGATGATACCCGTTGTAATGATGATTTGTTTTTTGTAACGAATTACAAAAGTTTTGATTTGCTCTTTCATTGCCCTATTGTCTTACTGCGTTTTTCCATAAAAACAATATCTTTCCACATCCCAACATTTTGTCGGCTTCAAACAAGGCAATTCGGCTGTGAGCAAGGTGGCTGCTGTCCCATTCTTCCCACGAAGGTACTGAGTTTTGAAATGTGGCTGTGCCTGTGGCAATGCCCTGCCGATAAATTTCGGCTACTTCGGTATAATTTTGCTCGGTGATGTTAATGAATTTCATGTTTTGATAAGTTTTAGGTGCTTTCGGTTTCTCAAAACCGAAAGCCTTAGTTTTTCTTAACAACAAACAGCTTTGCCCTCTTTACTTCCTGTTTCTACTTTGGCAGTGCTGCAACCACATTCAGTTTTCGCAACTTCATTGCTCACAGTGCAGCAGGCTGATGCCTCCGCCATTTCGTAATGTGGGTCGTTAAAGGCTGCATCTTCGTGAAAATAATAGACTTCCCATTGCACGCCATCAGGGTCATTTGCCCAGAATTTATCTTGGCGAGCATAGCAGCAAGTTGTGCCTACTTCTTCTTTGCTGATGAGATTTTTCGCCTTTGCTTTTTCCATTCGGCTTTTTAGTTCGGCTAAGGTTTCTACCTGAAAGCCCAGATGCCCAAAGTTTTCTTGCACCCTTTCTTTGTTTTCTACAAAAGAAATGATTAGCGAAGGACTGTCTAAAACATATTTTGCATAGTTAGGTTTTACTTTGCTTGGCTCTTGACCAAAAAAATTGGTGTAAAAAGCTACAGATTTTTGCAAGTTGCTCACATAGAGGCTCACGTGCATACGAGGAAATACGGTAGTGTTCATGTTTTTTGAGGTTTAATTAGAGATTATGAATTATAAAAGTGCATTTTATTTTTGTAACTCCTTGAAAATCAATTATCGGACACTTTAAAAGTGTCCGATAGGTTTGTCCACTTACTTATATCTATTAGCAACAGCTATTTTTTTGCTTTATGGTTTCTATAATTGTAGCAAAATAGTTTTGCAGTAGTTCCAAAGTTTTTTCATTCAGACAATAGCAAATGGCAGTTCCTTCCACTGTTCCTTTGATAAGGTCAGCATTTTTGAGTTCTTTTAGGTGTTGCGAAATAGTGGGTTGTGCCAGTGGCAATTTGTCCACAATGTCGCCACAAATACACGAGTTCACTTGTAATAAATATTCCAAAATGGCAATCCGAGCAGGATGCCCAAGTGCTTTGCTTAGGTTTGCCATTTGATTTTGGTGTGTGCTAAAATGGTCTGTTTTGGTAGCTCCCATAATATTTAAATTATTATATTGCAATATTACGATATATTAATTAAAATACCAAAAATATTTACATTTTTCGTATCAAAATTTTTAACCTAAGTAGTTAAACTTAAATAATCGATAATATTTCAAGCACTAAGTATCTGATTATCAGAATTACCCGACACCTCAAAGGTGTCGGATAATTAGGTTCAACTACTTACAATCTAAGGCTGTTAAAAAAAATTACCAAACATTTTGAGATGCTTGGTAATTTTTTCCGTAAAGAAAAATGGTTGTTTGATAATTTTTTTGAAAGCAGATAATGTACATTCTTTCCATTCCACAAAAATTGTCGGACAATTTAATTTATTAATAAACTATATTCGACTACAAATTACGCAGAGATTATTCGTTCTTTACACACTCAGGTAAACCATACATATTTTGCTATGCCTAACTCTTATTTCCAATTCAAACAATTTAGAGTGGAACAAGCTCAATGTGCCATGAAAATAAGCACAGATGCTTGTATTTTGGGTAGTTATGTTAATCCCACACCAGCACAACGCATTATAGACATAGGCACAGGCACAGGCTTGTTGGCGTTGATGCTTGCCCAACGAAGCACTGCCCAAATCACAGCCGTAGAAATAGAACCAGCAGCAGCAGCCCAAGCCCATCAAAACTTTCAAGCCAGCCCTTGGGCAAGCAGGATAGAAATAGTACAACAGGCTATTCAGTATTTTGCTTTGCACCAAAAACACCATTTATCAGACACCCATGAGGTGTCTAATAAGTATTTTAATACTTTCACAAAAAGTTTGTCGTTTGATTTTGCTATCTGCAACCCTCCCTTTTTCAACAAAGCCACTTTGCCCTCTGCTCACGCCCAACAAGTGGCACACCATACGATTGCACTTTCTTTTGAGGACTTGTGGCAAAGCACTGCACTCTTATTGACCACCGATGGACAATTTGCTGTTTTACTGCCTATTCAAGAAATGAATTTGTTTGAAAAAATTGGCAATACACAAGGCTTTGAGGTCTTGCAAAGTTTGACTATACAAGACAGTATCAAACACAAACCACACCGAAAAATTGCAGTTTTTGGGAGAAAAACTACCAATCATTCGCAGATTTTGCCTTCACAAGAACATTTAGTAATCAAAGACGAAGAAGGGAATTACACCAAAGAATTTGTCGATTTATTGAAACCCTACTATTTGCATTTGTAAAACCAGAACTGTGTAGGAACTTGATTTATCAAGTTTGTGTCAAACTTTCACCACCTCCCCCAAATAAGGCATTTTCAGCAAACCATTAAGTTTACCTTCTTGGTGCAGCGTAGTCAATATTTTTGGTGGCTCACCTGCGGGTTCGTCACTCAAATCAAAAGTGCCGTAGTGCATAGGAATAAAAGTCTTGGCTTTGAGGTCGTGAAAACCTTGCACTGCCTCATAAGGATTGGTGTGGACTTCCTGCATAATAAATGGAGGTTTGTACGCACCCACAGGCATAAGGGCTATGTCTATGTGTGGGAACATGGTAGCAATTTCGGCAAAATGGGTGTGGTAGCCTGTATCCGCAGCAAAATAGATTGTATATGCTCCTCTTGGCGAACTTTTTGGCGTATTAATCATAAAACTCCCCCACAAAATTTGATTCACGTCAGTCAAACCTCGTCTGCACCAATGCTTGGCGGGCAAATAGGTAATCTCCAAAGCAGAATCTTTAATAGCAAAAGTTTGATACCAACCCGCCATCTGAAATTTGGCTTGGGTGTAGGTACTTCTCAACAAGTTTTCCATTCGCAAGGGCATCAACACTTCGGCTTGTGGGTTATTGGCTAAGATAGTGGCAATGGTAGCCTCGTCAAAATGGTCGCGGTGGTCGTGAGAAATCAGCAAATAATCTATGTTTCGAATAGCTTTTGCTTGGAAAGGAGGCAAATTGAGTTGTTTGGTCAGAGGAATAGGCGAATACACAGGGTCGGTAAGCAAAGTAATGCCGTTGAGCCTTATCAAAAAACTCGAATGACCCAACCAAACCAAACAGTCTTCTTTGCTCGTAAAAATATCGGGGTTTGCCTCTGTTTGAAGTTTAAAATTTTCGGCTTTTTTCTCCGCCTTTTGCGGATTGGGCGAAAGTTGCCACTTCAAAATATCAGCAAAAGACTTGGGCAAAGTCAAAGGTTGCATCACAAATTGATTGCCTACTAAGGCATTTCCCCGCCAACCTTCTTTGATGATAGGCAGTTTGGGATTGTATTCGTAACTAATTGTGTTTGGTTGCATAGTTTCGTAAGTATGATACGCCAATGTTCCCGCCAAAGCAGCAGTAGGCAAAGCAGCTAATAATTGTCGGCGGTTCATTTTCATTGGAAGTTTATTTTGTGTTTTTATAATTAACGTAAATTGCGTAGTATCTGTAGAACGGACTTTAGTCCGTTTTTCGTAAATGAAAATCAGAGTTTTGAACCAAAAAAGGTGTTTTTTGCTGCAAAATTCAAAAAAAACGGACTAAAGTCCGTTCTACAGATAGTATGCGACTCACATTGAATAGTTTGCTTTTCAAAAAAACAGCCTCTAATTTATCATTAGAGGCTGTTTTACAAATAAAATCTTATAAAGATGACATCTTTTAAAAAGATGTCATCTTTATAAGATTTTATACCACTACCAAATTATTTGGGTGCAACCACAGATACAAAAGACCTGTCTTTGAAACCTTTTTTAAACTCTACTACGCCTTCGGTCAAAGCAAACAACGTGTGGTCTTTGCCTATGCCTACATTCGTACCAGGGTGGTGTTGCGTACCTCTTTGTCTGACTATGATATTGCCAGCTATTACGGGTTGCCCACCAAAAACTTTAACACCCAATCTTTTGCTATGTGATTCCCTACCGTTTTTGGAACTACCAGCACCTTTTTTATGAGCCATTTTATTTTTTCAGTTAATTTGTGAATACTGTTTGAAAAATCAAAAATTTGTTATGCTTGAATTTTTTTTGCAGAAAACTATAAAAAACTTATAGCGTAATGCTTTCAATCATAATTTTAGTGAATTGTTGGCGGTGACCATTCAATTTCACGTGACCTTTACGGCGTTTTTTCTTGAAAACCAGCACTTTGTCGCCTTTTACGTGACCAAGCACTTTGGCTGTTACTTTCGCACCCGTTACTGTCGGTGTTCCAACGCTTACGGTGCCGTTTGCTTCAGTTAAAAGCACTTTGTCGAAGGTCAATACATCGCCTTCAGCTGCTTCTAAACGGTGTGCATACACAAAACGGTCTTTTTCTACCTTGAACTGTTGTCCGGCGATTTCTACAATTGCGTACATGATAAGAATTACTTGTTTTAGATTTTAAAATGGCTGCAAATCTATTATTTTCTTTTGGGAAAAGCAAAAAAACAACGCAAAATTTATTTATTTTTGTATCATTGCAAAGTGTAACATAGGATTTAGCGTGTGAATTTCTTGTTTGCTGTTTTTTGTGTCCGCACAAACGACGTTGTTGTGGTTTCCGTTCAACCATTGGCAGGGTCTATCGACCACTGCCAAGGTTTCACTTTCACTTTTGTCGTTGTTTGTGTCCGCACAAACGACGTTGTTGTGGCTTCCGTTCAACCATTGGCAGGGTCTATCGACCACTGCCAAGGTTTCACTTTCACTTTTGCCGTTGTTTGTGTCCTCACAAACGACGTTGTTGTGGTTTCCGTTCAACCATTGGTAGGGTGTGAAAATCACCACTGCCAAAGTTTCACTTACTCAATCACCAATTTTTTTACTACGATACCTCTTGTTGTTTCTATTTGCAAAATGTAAATAGCTTTTGGCAAATGAGAAATATCAATACTTGTATTTGCCTGTATATCAATGTTTTGATAAACTTGCTGCCCTAAAACTGAATAGATTTTTAGGGTTTTGATAGGCAAACTTTCTGTTTTGATAGAAAAACTGCTGTTTGTTGGGTTAGGAAAAATAGTTATCAGCGTAGTCAAATTTTCCTCTCTGGCACTTGTTACGGTTGAAGTTGTCAATTCTTTTCGTCTTGGGCATTTCTCCAAAACCAATTTCATTCTCTCCACTTGGCATTTGGTAAACAAATTCATACAAGCATCATTGGTATAATCCAAAAAATTTTCGGGCATGGCAAGAGTTTCACATTTGTTAGCTGATGCTACTATGCCACAACCACTACTTTGATTTCTTAAACGTGGTGTATCCTCGCAAAAGTCATTATCATCACAAGAACCGCCAATCACATCACTAAAAGTATGCAAAACACCCAAAAAATGCCCTATTTCGTGGGTTAAAGTACGCCCAAAACCATAATTATAATTTTCAGGAAACAAGATAGTTTTGCGTTGCTCTATAATATTGAAAGTTGGGGCAATTATGATTACGCCATCTGTATTGGCTTGTCCGCCAAGTGCAGGCAAACCTTGCAAGGTAGAAAAATCGGGAAACTGGGCAAAACCTACAAGCCGACCCTCCATTGCATTAACTACCCAAATATTGAGATACTTGTATGGATTGCGAATAGTTTGAGGCTTTACTTCTCTTTCAAAATCATCTTTTTGCCACCTACTTTTATCAAATTTGGTATGTCTTACAATTCCTTCTTCTTGCAACCTCACTTCATTGCTATCTATTTTTGCCAACACAAAATTGATACTTATTTTTCCAGCTACATTTTTAAAAACTGTGAGAGTTCGCACACTATCGGTGTTGAGTCTGTTAAAATCCTCGTTGATAACCTTCACTTGCTCTTTTATTTTTGCAGAGGTAATTTTATTTACCTCATCATTCGGATTGCTGGTTTGTATGATGTGAAATAACACAGGAATTGTATAGGTTTTATCCTCTGTTCGAGCATTGCTTTGTTCTTTTTGGTTTATTAGTTGTCTAATAATTTGCTCTTGTTGTAAGTTGGGTTTGTGCATAAAACCACATCTTTTTTCTTGGGCTTGGGTGGCAAAAGAAAAAAATAGAGAAATTGCAAAGATTAGAATTTGGGTTTTCATAAGTTTTTGTAAACAAAAAATGCCCTATCAAGGTGTAAAATGATGGGGCAAAGGTAGAATTTATTTTGAAATCTCAAAAAAGTTGAGTTGTTTTGTGCTTGCGAGGACCCAAGCAAAGGCATCAGAGTGTAACATACGCTTTAGCGTGTAATTTTTTGTTAGTTATTTCTCTACACACGCTAAAGCATATCAAATTCATGCCACGCAACTTACTTTAAGCACACCTTGTCAGGCAAACTTAAAAGCTCAATAGTAGAACTTAAATTCCCACCATTACAAAAGCCCCCCAATAGATAGGGTCTTTAAACTTGCTGTTGCTGCGGAGTTGTTTTTTAGCTTCGATGAAAGCTGCCCTTTTTTCCATTCCTTTTTTGTAAACATTGTTGTAAAAATAAGATAACAGCAGTTCGGTAGCTTCGTCAGAAACTTTGAATAGACTCATAATCAGGGACTTAGCACCCGCCACTTGTATAGCACGTTGCAAACCATAAACCCCTTCGCCTACTTTTACATCACCTCTTGCTGTTTCGCAAGCACTTAAAATAACCAACTCTGTGCCATCGAGAGATAAACTTGCTGCCTCATAAGCCGTAAGAATACCGCCAAATTTGTTGTAATTGTAAATACTTCCCCCTGCTATCAATTCCCCTGCTCTGTATAAAAGCAAACCCGAATTGAGCAAAGGCGTATTCACTATTTTTTGGTTGTTCAGGGCATTGTCCGTAGAGGCAACGGCATCAGAGGCAAAATAACCGTGGGTAGCAAAGTGCAAAATTTGCGGTTTGTTGATTCTCTTTTTCAGGCTGTCCTCTATAGCATCGAAGTTCAAGACCATTTCCACTTCTATATTTTGCTCTTTGAGCAACTTAAATACAGCCTGTACTTCTCTTTGAGAGCCGGGCAACTGCGGAATGCGGCGGCTGGTAACACGAGCCATGTCTTCTTTGGTCAAATCACTGTAAAAGGCAGGGTTGCCAATCAACAAAATTTTGTTTGCCTTGCCCTTCATAGTTGCCTCTGTATTGCCTTTTGTTATCAAGTCTTTGGTTGTATTCAAACCTACAACTTGCTGTTTATCAAGCAAATACACACCTTCCTCTATCAACAAAGTTTCTGGATTTAGCTGCGTATAAACACCTTCCCCTGCAAAGAATATTTTTTTGCCAAATCCTAAGGCATCATCTATTGGTTTCCAATAACGGCTGTAAGATTGGAGGTCTTTGAGGGCAAACTTGATACTATTTTTGTAAAACTTGAAATACTTATTTTGCAGGTCGTTGCCTTCTTTCAATTCTATTAAAATTGGGCTTGGCGTATTGGGCGTAACGGCTAAGGCAATATAAACCAAAGAATCAGTAAAACTGCGGTCAAAATAACGATAAGCCAACATTTCTACGGCTGCCTCGTCTGTTTTAAGTTGTTTTTTAATATCTTCCCACGTTACCACTACTTCCTGTTGTTGCTTAAAAATTTCGTTTTTCAACAAAGTTTTTTCCAAATCGTCAATTTCTTTTTCCAACTTTTTGGGTTCTTTGTTCTCCTCTTTCTGTTGTTCTGGACTCAATGCAATGGCTTCGGTCAGTTCCTCTTTTTTGTTTTCCCACTTTGCATAAGTTTTTCTTAGCGTAGAGTCGGGGCTGGACAAAATCAAACTCCGCACCTTGATAGAAGAACCAATGAGCAGGGTTTTGGTAAGCAAAGCATTGTCGTACAATTTGCCCAACAAAGCAGGTTTTGTCTTTGCCTTACGCACCATGAGGTTGTTATAAAACTCAAAGTCATTCCTGATTTTTGCCCAATATTTGGTTTTTTCTCTGTCGCTGGCAGCAGCAAAAAACTTGTTGATATAGTTTTTGTATTCGGTCAGTGCCAATTCTATGTATTTTTCGGCTTGATTGAGGTTGCCCGATGTGTAATACATACGTGCAAGGGCAGACAAACTTTTGGTGTATTCCTCACTTTGCTTGCTTAGTTTGGCAGCAATAATTTTCATCGAAGTATTGTATTGCACCGTAGCAGCCGAAAATTTATTTTGTTTGGTTTCAATATCGCCAAGCAATTTATAAATTTCTGCACTGTGTAAGTTTTTTGGTGTTTTGTAAGTTTTTAGCCAAATAGTTTGGGCTGCATTCAGGGCATCGGTTGCCTCTTCATACTTCTTGTTTTCGGTGTAAACTAAGGCAAGGTTTTTCAACGCCTCTGCATAAATTGGGTTTTCTTTGCCTAAGTTTTGGGCAATCAATCTTTCAGCCTCCAAAAATAGGTTTTCGACTTGTGCCAAAGGTTCTTGGTTATTGAACTTAAAATTGCCTAATTGAGAGATAGAAGAAGCTATTTTGATGTGTTCTTTGCCCAAAATACTCTGTTGTTTCTGAATAACTTGCGAAATTTCGGTTTTTGCTTTTTCATAATCACCAATAGCCCCGTTGTATTCGGCTATGATAGTCGTGCTTTCAGAATTTTGCAAAGAGTTTTCGCCAAATAATTCATTAGACAATTTCAATGCTTTTTCTGCATATTCAGATGCTCTGTTGTATTCGCCTTCGAGCAAGAAAAGCCTTGCTAATTGGTTGTAAGGATTAACCAAAAAACGTGATTTTTCTCCGTATCTTTCCAACCGCAATTTGACGGCTTCGAGCAAAATTTCTTCGGCTTCGTCATACCTACCCATTTTGATATAAAGAAAAGCCAAGTCGTCTGTTGCCTCCGAATTGGCTATGGATTTGTTAGACCTGCGGTTGAGTGTGGCAGCTTTTGCCAAAGCCTCCCTTGCCGAAGTGTATAAACCCAGCGTAACGTAATAATTGGCTGCGGTTTCTAAGGCTTCTGCATAGTTGCGGTTGTAAATTTTGTTGTTGTTGCTCTCAAAAATAGAAAGCATAGTTTCTATATTTTGGTAAGCCTCGTTATAATTACTCTGAGCAATTTGGAATTTAGCCAACTTGTTTAACTCTACGGCATACCGCACTGCCGACTCGCCGTATTCGGTTTTGGTAATGCTTACAGCTTTTTCTATTTGCACCCTTGCCGAGTCATAACGGTCGGTAATGCTATAAAAATCTGCCAAATGGTTGAGAAAACTTGTGTATAATTTGTGTTGAGGTTTTATAAATTTGGCAACACCTTGATAGAAATTATTTTGTACCAAAGTATCTACTTTTTTGAAATCGGCAGTATAAGTGGTGTAGTAAGTAGCCAAATTCATTTGGGCGTAGTAGTAGCCCAAAGAGTTTTTGCCGTTTACTTGTTCGTGGGTCGCAACCAATTCTTTGCCCAAAGTCAAGGCTCTGCGGTAGTCGTCTTTTGCAATGGCTACATCATAAAGTTGCTCGATAAGAGCTATGCGGCGGGTGTGATTGACAGGAATTTTTTGCGTATCTGCATACAATTCCTGCAACTTGGTGTTAATGATGTCGTAAGATTTGGTTTGCTGCACAAAATCTTGCTTGGCATCTAAACTTTGCGAAACGCCAAATTGCAACCTCTGCGTGCCGTAATATTTCCTTGCATTTTGGCGAATTTCCCACAACTGAAAATCACTTCTGAAAAAATTTTTTTGCTCCAAATAATCCGTAATTTGTGCCTCGTGAATTTGCATATACAATTTATGCACAGTAGTCAATTTTCTTTCGGCTCTGTATAAATTTTCTTTGAGCAAAGTACGAATTTTGCTGATGTCGTCCCCTCTATCTATGGCAAGCAAAGTTTGGGCGTGTTGGTTGCGAATGTAAGACGTAGTTCGGGTAGAAAGATTGGCTTTTATCCAACCATCTGCCACATTCAGGTATTTTTGGGCTTGTTTGTAATCTCCTTTTATGGCTTGGGCATCGGCTCGGAGGGTCAATATTTCTGCATATTCCTCTTTGCGTCTTAACTCGGCAATAGGCGTAAGATTGACAGTAACAAATTGGTTTTGCGTATCGTCAAAATAAGTGGCTACGCCATTCAAACGGCGTTGTTTGTATGCCAACAATTCAGGAACTAAGGTTTCAAATTGGTCTATTTGCCCACGATTGTAATAAATTTTTGCCAACACATACAAAGCCTGTGAACGAATATACAAATTGTCGGGTGCTTTGGAGATTTTGCCGTTTGGGTCTATGGCAATATCCAGCACTTGGCAGGCTTCTTTGTAGAGTCCTTCGGCACGTTGGGTGTTGGAGTAAATGAGGTACAAGTAGGCAGCATCTAACAGGGCAGTGCCGTAAGTAATTGATTTTTCGCCACTTGTGCGTTTGTTTTTCAGGGCATCGCCTAAGACTTGCTCGAAGACGATGAAGTCGCCGACAGCCTCCAAATATTTTGCCTGATAAAACTCACCTGTGGCAACCTTAAAACCCAAAGACTTTTTTTTGAGGTCTTTGATAATTCGGTTACATTCTTCTAAGGCTTTTTGGTAGTCGCCATCGTCATAATACCTTTCGCAGGTTTCGAACAAAGGTTCATAGACCTGTGCAGAGGCAATAGGCGACAAGAACAGCCCAAAAAATAAAACTAAAAATGACAAACTACGTGAATACACAAGCATATAGGTAGGTATTGGAAGTTGAAAATTAAGAACTGAAAATTGAAAAACTTAGGTTACTTTGATTTTTTGCTGTTTTTTTATTTGATAGGTACTCATCATTAGCTACGATTAATATCTTACGTTTGAGTTCCCAAATCATATAAAAGAGCCTCTTTTTAGTGCTTGTTCAGGGTCATACCAAACAGCATTGATGAATAATTGAATTTCTTGCACGTAGTTCCAAATTACTTCATTGCTAATTGGAAAATTCTGATGTTGTTTTCTTACTTCTTCCAAATTATTCCGTTTTTCGAAGGGCAATCTTTTGGCGTGGCGAATAAGAAAAACATTATCAATTTCAGTCAAACGGCAATCTTCGGGTGTCATATCTAAATACTCTACTAAGGCAAAATACTTCGCAATCGGGCAACCTTGTTTTAGTCTTTGTGCTGTGGCTGCACACTCCTGAAACATTGTTTTATCATAATTAATTTTACATTCGGTAGCAAAAACTGCCAAAAATAGATTGCCTTCTGTTGTTTTAGTTTTATCAAAACTGCTATCCGATGAAAATTTGTAATGAACTGTTTTGCCAATCGTAAAATCTTGGTCTTTAGTTTTAATAATTACGTTGGGCTTATTGCCTAATTCATTTACATTATTAGGCATAAATGACAAAGACATAAAAGCTGTTTGTGTCCCTGTTTCTAAATTATATTTTGGTAGATTATCCAAAATATCAGGACTTAGCAAATAAATCAAAAATTCTTCTAAAATAGAGTTGTCCAATTTTAATTGTCCTTTTTGCCTTTTTATAAAATCAGTACCTTTGGTTGCAATTAAATCTACTTCTACAAAATCCTTATATTCGTTGAGTAATTTTACCATTTCAAAAACTCTTTCTTTACCTTTATTTTGTAAAGAATTTAAGTTTGCAACCCAAATTTGATAGGCTTGCAAAGCCTCTTTCAGCAGAAGAACATCTGCTTGGCATTTAGGATTTTCAATAGCAGCCAATAGCTTATCTTTATGTGGAGTTTTAGGCATTAGCAAAAATATCGTTTAAGTTTAAAATTGGTGATGCTTTTATACTATCAATAGTATTCAAAACATCTTTTATTTCGTTTTTTTGTATTTCTTCATTAGTAAAGCCTAAGCCTAATTCTAAATGTTTTTGGGCTATAACTTTTGCCTTTGACACTAAAATATCACAATTCTTAATTTTTGAGGCAATAATAATATCTTCTTTAATGTCATTACCAAATTTGTTTTTAAAAGTTCTTTCGTGATTACTCATTTCGCTAAAACAACCCAGTTCACTAATCAAATCTTTTACCATTTCTCCGTTATAAAATGGTACTTGTCTAACATTAGATTGATTACCAACTACCATTATTAATAAACCATTGTTTTTTAAAGATTTAGAAAAACTTTGCAAAGCTAATTCAATGTCTAAGGCATACTGCACGACAGTACGAAAACGGTTAGTTCTATTTTTACGATTTGCTCCAATTTCACTTTCTGCTACTTTTAAAATATTCCAACCTGCCGCCTCCACAATAGCCCTATGGTTCTGGTGATAATTAAAAACATTGATATAAGGTGGACTTGTTAAAATAATATCTACTTCATTTTGTAAAAACTTGTCTGTTGCACGAGCATCAGCCAAACGTACTTCAACATTTATTTTCTTTTCTGGAATAGAAAGTAGGGCTTCTTCTATGTAATCAAAAGCATTATAAATGGTTGATTTTAAATGATTTAACTTGCTATTTTCCGCAATAAATAATAAGTTCATTAATAAAATCCTTTCAGTAGCACAAAAAATTAATGGTAATATATCCTTCGTAAAATCTAACAGGTTTTTATATTTTAGTCTGTAATCTTCACTATTTTCCCATAAAGGTAAGTTTTCTTTGTCTGCCAAAATAATTTTTATTCTTTGCTTTAATTCATTTAAGTATTCTTGTTTTTCGGCAAAAGATAGGTTTAATAAAGTATAAAATTGAGCCATTGAATAGGCTGAGGGGTTGATTTCAAAACCCACACTATTCATATTTTTTCGCCCACTTTCTATTAGCACTGTTCCACTCCCTACAAAAGGGTCTAAAATTGTTTGATTTTCTTTTCCAAACTCTTTTAATAGATAATCTACTAATTCAGGCGTAAATTGACCTCGCCAATTAAATAAATTGGCTCTTTTTTTCCCTTTTACGTCTAATTTCTGTTGTGTAAGCATAAAAAAATCTTGCTTAAATATGGGTTTCAAAATGCTTTTGCAAAAATTGTATATTTTTTTCAATTTGATATAAAAGTATAAAAAAAAGCCTTGCTAATTGCGAAATGATAGAGAAAAATTTATTTGCTACTTCCAAAACAGTGAGTATCATTTGTTTGTGTTACAATCAAGTTCGGTTTGTGGAGGCAGCTTTGCAGTCGGTAGCCGCCCAAACTTACGAGGCAATAGAGTTGATTATAGTGGACGATGGCAGCACCGATGGCAGTCAGGCAGTCATTGAAAATTGGCTTGCCCACCACCAACGAACTTTTGTGAGGCAGGTCGTTTGGTTGCCTTTGTCGCAAAATTTGGGCAACTGCAAAGCCTTTAATTTGGGTTTAAGCCACGCCACGGGGCAGTTTGTGATGGATTTGGCTGCTGATGATGTATTAGTGCCTGCGTGTATAGCCACGCAAGTCGCAAAATTTGATAATTTTGAAAACTTGGGCAAAAATTGTGGTGTAGTGTTCAGCAATGCCTTGTTTATCAATGAAATAGGGCAACCTTTGCACCTACATCACCAGCCAAAAACTATGCAAAAATACGAACAACCTTACGACATTTATGCTGATATTTTGACTCATTCTTTCATTTGTACGCCTACGATGCTTAGTCGCAAAGAGGTTTTTGATACCTTGCAAGGCTATGACGAAACTTTAAGTTACGAGGATTTTGATTTTTGGGTGAGGTCTGCCCGCCACTATGCCTATGCCTACGCAGACGAGGTGCTGGTGCATAAACGCAAAGTTGCCCATTCCTTAGGCACAAAATTTTATGGCAAGGAGGCTTTTCCGTTTTTAGAGTCTACTTTAACTGTTTGCCAAAAAGCCTACGCCCAACAGCAAAACGCAACCGAAGGCAAAGCACTTTGCCACCGTTTGCGGTATCACATTCGACTTTGTTGCTACACTTCCAATTATGATTTAGTGCCTATTTATTTGCAACTTCTCCAAAAAATAACGCCGCTTACTTGGCAAGACCAGTGCTGGCGTTGGGCTGCAAAATGCAAAATTCCCTTGCAGAGATTATATGGGTGGTATCAATTAAAATAGTGCTGTCTTTAATATTTTATTATACCACTATCTTTAATTTTTACACACAAAGTACTTATTTTTGGTAAAAATTACCCAAAATTATGGGATACAGTCAATTTTACCACAGTTTTCCCTATCTTTGCCCAAACAAAAAACTGCTATGAAATTTAGTGATTTTAAGAACCATACAGAACTGCTAACATACTTTAGCTTGCAGGTTAAGAAAAAGAGGTTTATTGACCATGAAATCATAAATATACACATCGGAAAGTGGTTTTGGGATTTGAGAAGTAACAGTTCTTAAAGAACTGTTACTTTTATGCTGTATTTTTGAAATTAAAACCCCAAAACCACTTTCTGATGTATATAGTGTTGAATCGTAAGGCATTTTAAGCCCATTGATTATTGTTGTATAATTTTTGCTCAAGACCTGTTCATTTTTGCAGACTGCGTGAAAACTGCCGAAAAATTTGATATGTTTTGATTAAAAATTCCCTACAATACCTATCTTTGATAATAATTACACAAGATCATGGGATACAGTCAATTTAATTACAAAAAAGTACGCACCGAATTGGGCATTGAAAATATACGTACTATCTTGTTTGAAACCGTTGAGTTGGCTACACCAAGTGAATGGCTAATAGAAACCTTGTCAGCAATGAAAGATATAGCCTTGTTTAGTGAAAAAGCAAGGTCAGAGGGCATTGTGTTTCCTATTTTAATAGAATTGCGAAAGAAATATTCCAATAATTTATCTGTTTATTCGGGTGCTATTCTCAATGCTGATGAAAAACAGGGCTTAAATGGAGAATGTGATTTTATTTTGAGCAGTGGCAAGCAAGATTTTGAGATGAATGCCCCCCTGTTTTGTATGATAGAAGCCGAAGACAACGACATAGAAAAAAATATTCCGCAGTGCATAGCCCAAATGGAAGGAGCAAGGATTTATAACCAAAATGAGGGTAAAAATATTACAGTCATTTATGGTTGCGTAACAACAGGTACGGAATGGCAGTTTTTGAAGTTAGAAAACAAAACTTGCTGGGTAGATAGACAACGCTACTATATCAATGATTTGCCTTTGCTGTTTGGAGTTTTGCAAGCTATTGTAGATTTTTATATTCCGCAGATAAGTTAATTTCTTCCCTATTTTCCCTATCTTTGCCCAAACAAGAAACTGCTATGAAATTTAGTGATTTTAAGAATAATTCAGAAATGCTGGCATATTTTGGTTTAAAAGTTGAAAAACAAGAGTTTCTCGACTTTCAAGCCATTCCAGAAATCACCATTCCTACTCACCTCAAAGAAGATTTGCTTTTTGTGCTAAATAACAGAGGAGATACAGATATGGAAGCCTACGCTTGTGAGTTTTTGATTTCTCCTTTGCTAAAAGAGGCGTGGAAACGCAACCCACGAGCCAAACTATACAGCCACCCCCAAATTAAATACGAAGACCTGATTTTAGTTCCAGATTATGTAGTAGCCCCAAAAAATAAAACAGGCGAAGATGTATTTGGTAAGCCTTTGTTGATAACAGTGGAGGCAAAACATGACGACTATGATTTGGGCTGGTCTGATGCTTACAAACAATTAGTGGTGGCACGTTTTTTAAATCAAAACAATGAAATTCCTATTTATGCCATTGTTAGTATTGGCAAAGGTTGGGAATTTGGCAAATTAGATGGTAAAATTATTTACAAACACCCCTTAGCTGTTGGTTTAGACAATGCCAATAAATTGTTAGGTATTTTGGATTTTATTTTTGCAGACTGCGTGAAAACTGCCGAAAAATTTGATATGTTTTGATTAAAATTAGACTAAAATACCTATCTTTGATAATAATTACACAAGATTATGGGATATAGCCAATTTAATTACAAAAAAGTACGCACCGAATTAGGCATTGAAAATGAACAAGTAAGAAACTTATTTCCTACTATCCTGCCTTTTAATGCAAGTGAATGGCTAAAACAAACCTTGCATAAAGCTACAAGATTGGCTTTGTTTAGTGAAAAATCAAGGTCTGAGGGGATTGTTTTTCCCATTTTATTGGAAATTGTGGAAAAAAATGCTTACCACGCCTCTTTGTATTCGGGTGCTGTACTGATTGCCGATGAAAAACAGGGCTTAAATGGCGAATGTGATTTTATTTTGAGCAGTGGCAAACAAGGTTTTGAAATGACTACGCCCCTATTTTGCATGATAGAGGCAGAAGATAACGACATAGAAAAAAATATTCCGCAGTGCATAGCCCAAATGGAAGGTGCAAGGATTTATAACCAAAATGAAGGTAAAAATATTACAGTCATTTATGGTTGCGTAACAACAGGTACGGAATGGCAGTTTTTGAAGTTAGAAAACAAAATTTGTTCGATAGACGATAAAAGATATTATATCAATGATTTACCTTCGCTGTTGGGAGTTTTGCAAGCCATTGTAGATTTTTATATTCCTCAGATAAGTTAAGGCTATCATAATTTTTTCCTATCTTTGCCCAAACACAAAACTGCTATGAAATTTAGTGATTTTAAGAACAATGCCGAATTATTAACCTATTTTGGCTTACAGGTGCAAAAAGAGAAGTTTATTGATTTGAAAACTATACAGGAATTACCAATACCTGCACATTTGGAGGCTGATTTATCTTTTGTACTCTCCAACAGAGGAGATACAGATATGGAAGCCTACGCTTGTGAGTTTTTGATTTCTCCTTTGCTAAAAGAGGCGTGGAAACGCAACCCACGAGCCAAACTATACAGCCACCCCCAAATTAAATACGAAGACCTGATTTTAGTTCCAGATTATGTAGTAGCCCCAAAAAATAAAACAGGCGAAGATGTATTTGGTAAACCTTTGTTGATAACAGTGGAGGCAAAACATGACGACTATGATTTGGGTTGGTCTGATGCTTACAAACAGTTAATTGTGGCACAATTGCTCAATAAAAACCCCGAAATTCCTATTTATGGCTTGGTTAGCATAGGCAAAGGTTGGGAATTTGGCAAATTAGACGGCAAAATTATCTACCGCCACCCGATTGGCGTAGGCTTAGACAATGCCAATAAACTCTTAGGTATTTTGGATTTTATTTTTGCAGACTGCGTGAAAACTGCCGAAAAATTTGATATGTTTTGATAGTGAAAAAACTTCTTACCATATCCTTGCTCATTTTTGCACTGCTACAACTGCTAAACTATGCTCCTGTTTTGGTAGTCTGGCAACACCATATCTATACGCAAACGCAAAAACTCATAGCCCAAGGACTGCCCGAAGCAATATTGGAAAAAGTTACAATTACGCCTGAAAACGAAAAGCTGTTGGTTTGGGAAAAAGCCAACAAAGAATTTTGGTATCAAGGCAAATTATATGATATAGTGAAAGTTGCAACTACCTCAAAATCAACTATTTACTATTGTTTGCAAGACACCAAAGAAACCCAAGTAGTCAAAAGTTTTGAACAGCAAAAGCAAACAGATAGTAATGCAAATTCTATCTTACAATGGGAGTTTGCCAAAAAAATTGCTTATATCCCTACCTATACATACACGCAAGCAACCGAAAAACCTTTTTTGCTTTTGCCCCTTTACTTGTCTGTTTTTTATAGTTCCTACCAAAATCTCTACAAATCTCAGTTGTTGAGTGAAAAAAAAGAGCCACCGAAGTTTTTTGAACTATAAAACTTTGGCAGTGGTTGCAAACCCTGCCAATAGTTTGTAGTTCAAAAAACTATGTTCATAACTATTGGCAGGGCAAAAAAGCCACTGCCAAAGTTATGAACTGAACGGACTGAAGTCCGTTCTACAGGCTTTTTTACTCAAAAACTTTTATGAAACTATCCAATATTTTTCTATTGGCTGCTTTGCTATGGGCAACAGCCACTAGCAGCTACGCCCAAACTATTATGTTGCGTAGCCAAACTACCTTGCAACCTGTTGCACAGGCAGTTATCCAAAACCAAGACCGCAGCAAAACCGCAGTGAGTGATGCCAAAGGAAGGGCAAATCTTGCCGAATTTGAGGCTGAGGCGGTGCTTACGATTTATCACATTTCTTTCCAAAAACTAAGCATAGAAAAGAAAGATATTGCTGATAATCAAACCATTAACTTAGCAGATAAGGTATTCAACTTGTCAGAAACAGTATTTTCTGCCAACCGCAGGGAGGAATCCAAATTGGATATTCCACACAAAATAGAGGTGATTGATGCCAAAGAAATTGCCTTTACCAATCCTCAAACGGCAGGAGATATGCTCCGAAATACAGGCAATGTATATGTGCAAACTTCACAATTTGGCGGTAGCAGCCCTATTATTCGGGGTTTTGAGGCAAACAAAGTGAGTTTGGTGGTGGACGGGGTGCGGATGAACAACGCCATTTACAGAGGTGGGCATTTGCAAAACGTGATAACCATAGACCCTTATATGCTCGAAAGAACCGAAGTCCTGTTTGGCAATGGTTCGGTGATGTATGGCAGCGATGCTTTGGGTGGTGTGATGCACTTTTTCACCCGCAACCCCGAACTAAGCAGCAGCCAAAAACCACTGGTAAAAGGCGGTGCTTTTTATAAATATGGTTCGGCTGCCAACGAAAATATGGCAAACCTCAACCTCAATTTTGGGCTGCGAAAATTTGCCTTCTTGACTAACTTTACGCAAAAAAACTTTGATGATGTGGTGGCGGGCAGCAACCGACCAACCGACTACCCCGAACTGTTTAAACGTGAGTTTTTTGTAACCCGCAAACCCGACAATACAGGTGATGTGGCAAACAAAGCCGACAATGTAAACCGCCAATATGGTTCGGGTTATGTGCAGTCAGATTTTACGCAAAAAATCTTGTTTCAAGCCACCCAAAACACAAGGTTTATTGCCAATTTGCAATATTCCACCAGTTCAAATGTGCCACGTACAGACAGATTGGGCGAAGTGGCTACTAATGCAGCAGGTTTAAGATTACCGAATTTTGCGACTTGGGAATACGGCCCTCAAAACCGTTTGTTTGGGAGTTTGAGAGCAGAGTTTAACCGCAAAAATGCTTTGTTTGACAATGCTACCCTGATTGGCTCTTATCAAGACATAGAGGAAAGCCGAATTACAAGAAGTTTCAACTCTGCAACTCGTACCAACCGCATAGAAAAAGTGAAAGTCTATGCTTTTAATGCCGATTTGCGTAAAAATTTGGCACTTCGCCACGAATTGCGTTATGGGGCAGAGGTCTATTACAATGATGTGCAGTCTTCGGTGGAGAGGTGGAATGTGAACACCAATACAGTTGTAGCAGGAGGCACTACTCGGTATCCCAATCAAGGCTCGTCTATGACAAGTGCAGCAGCCTACGCCAATTATAGCTGGGAAATGGGCAAAACCAGAACAAATTTTGTGTTTAGTTCGGGTTTGCGAATGAACTATGTTGGTTTGCAGTCGCAAGATGCAAGGTTTACAGACGGCACTTATCCGTTTACGTTTGACAAAACCCTCAACCAAAGCAACACCGCCCTCAATGGTTATGTGGGTTTGGTTGCCTTGCCCCACCGAAACCTAAAAATTTCGGGTATGTTGTCCACAGGTTTTCGCGCACCTAATGTAGATGATGTAGGCAAGATATTTGAGTCGGCAGCAGGTACTTCGGTTACAGTGCCTAATCCTAACTTGAAACCCGAATACACCACTACAGGCGAATTGAGTGTTGCCTACCAAATAGAAAACAAATTGTTGATAGAAGGTACGGCTTTTTACACTTGGTTTACAGATGCAATGGTGGTCAGACCAATTACTTACAACGGACAAACCACCATCACCTTTGGGGGCAGACCAACGCCTATTCAAGCTATGCAAAATGCGTCTGATGCCAATATTTATGGTTTTCAGGGAACAATTAAAGCAAAATTTAGCAAATTTTTGTCTTTCAAAACCAATTTGACCTACACAGTCGGCACTGTTACAAAAGATATTGCAAGTGTGCAAAATACGCCACTTGACCACATTCCGCCTTTGTATGGCATGACTTCTTTGGTTTTTGAGGCAAAAAAGCTGCGTGCAGAAGTGTGGAGTATGTATAATGGTTGGAAATATTTGGCAGATTATAGCAAGTCGGGCGAGGATAATTTGCAATATGCCACAAAAGACGGTATGCCTTCGTGGGTTACGTTCAATTTGCGTGCTTCCTATCAAATCAATCGTTTTGTGCAGTTGCAAGGCAGTTTAGACAATATTTTTGACCAGCACTATCGTTATTTTGCTTCGGGCATCAGTGCTGCGGGGCGAAATGCAACAGTGGCGGTGAGGGTGAGTTTTTAGATTATTAAGTAATTGAACTTAATTATCCGACACCTCAAAGGTGTCGGATAAATCTGATAATCAGCTATATAAGGTTTAAAATATTAGAGTTTATTTAAATCTAACTACTTAGTTTATAGTAAGCAGAGGCTTTGTTGCAACGATAGTTTAATTGCTTATTTGCACAAAGCCTATTTTTAGGGCTATTGCTGTTTAACCTCTTCGAGGTTATCAATATGGTTTCTTAACTTAATGACATGGATTAAACTTCAATGCTGTTAAGCTAAGAAACAACCTACAACCCTTTCAGGGTTGTAAATACGATTCCTTAGCTTAACAGCATTGGATTAAAGTCTATGTTACAAACTCTAATAACTTCTAACAAATCAGCCTAATTCAACCTCCCAATCACCCGCAAGTTAAAAAATCGTTGTGAAAGGTCATTAGGTACGGCATAACTGTTGCTGGCATAATCTTTTATCCAGAGGTAAGAAATCACGTTGTTGTTGCCCAACAAATTAAGCACCTCCAAACCTACCCAAATGCTGCGGTCTTTGTTGCCTTTGACATAAAATATTTTGGAAAAACCAATATCCACCCGCCAATAAGACGACCCCGCCAAAGCTGCTCGATATTGCGGTTGGTTAGGCACACCGAAGGGCAAACCTGTGCCGTACAGCATACGCATATTCATACGAATAGTCGGATTTTTGGGTAAATGGTCTTCAAAACTTAGTGTAGCCGTTAATCTCTGGTCGACAGGGCGGCGGACAAACCCACGCGAATCTCCATCTAATTTTTCTTGGGCAGTCATCAAACTGATGCCTATCCACGAGTCTGTTCCTTTGATAAATTCGCCACTGAGTCGGGTATCTATGCCCGAAACAAAGGCAACGGCACTATTTTGGGCGTAGTATCGCAGGCGTACATTGTCCACGTCATAAGGTACTACATTGTCGAGATACTTGTAATAACCTTCGGACAAGAGGCGAAAAGGTCTGCCCCAATATAGAAAATCCCAAGTCAAGCCGCCAATAAAGTGAATGGAGGTTTGGGCTTTCAAATTGCGGTTGATTCTGCCCTCAAAATCACGCAATTCTCTGTAAAAAGGAGGTTGTTGGTAGTAGCCCGCCGCCAAATTGAACACAATATCTTTTTTCCAATTTGGTTTGACAGCATACTGCACACGAGGACTAAACAGAGTTTGTTGGTTTAAATTCCAATAATTCAGCCGAAAGCCGTAGGTCAAGGTGTGGTTGCCCCAACGATGATTTTGCTGCACATAGCCACTCAAACGGTTGGTATTCAGGATATTGGTCGTTTGCAAACGGTTGCTAATTTTTGCATAATCTGCCGAGTCTGAAAAACTGTACTCCGAAATATTGTCTTCTATCAATTCGGCATTGTATTTTGCCCCAAACTCTAAGGTATGGTCGGCACTTTGGCGGTATTCATTGCGAGTTTCTACGGCAAACAGATTGGCATTCAGGGCATTGCGGCGGTAGTCGAACAGTGTGCCTAAACCCCGCACCACACTGCAACGGTCTTGCCCACTTGTTACTGCCACTTGCGTATTGATGTCGCAAAGCCTATAAAATGCTTCTACGTTGGAGTATTCACGTTCTTGTGTGTTCACACCCGACAAAATCAAGTTGGAAGTAAACTGGCGTGAAAAATGGTGGGTTAGTCGCAAACTGCTCTGCCAAGTATCATAATTCATCATTTCCTGCCCTTCGAAATCTATGGACAAAGACAAGGATTGATTGAAAGTTCCAAATTCGGTTTTGCGAAATCGAGGTATTACCTGATAACGATTTTGGGCATAACTCAACAGCAAAGTAAGCATTGTTTGCGGTTCGGCTTTGCGGTGTGGAGATTGCCGTTTGCCTATGGCTATGTTTGCAATGGTCTGAATATCAGTAAATTGGGGCAAATAAGAGCCTTGTGTGGGCAGTGTATTGAGAAAATATCGGGCAGATTTGTGCCTTGCCCCTATGATTAAACTGCTGCGTTTGTTTTTGGTGGTAGCCTCCAAATGAGCTGTAGCCCCCAACAAACTAACCGAGGCAGAGGCTGCAAATTTGGTGGGAGTTTTGTATTCTATGTTCAGTACAGACGAGAGTTTGTCGCCAAATTTTGGTTGCCAACCTCCTGCCGAAAACTTAATTTCTTTGATTAAATCGGGGTTTGGAAAACTCAGCCCTTCTTGTTGTCCTGCCGTAACCAAAAAAGGTCGGTAAACCTCCATATTATTGACATAAACCAAATTTTCGTCAAAACTTCCCCCACGCACCGCATAAGCAGACGATAATTCGGAAGTTGTTACTACACCCAACCCTATTCCTTTTACCAAATCCATAGCATCGCCAAAAGGCGTAGGGGTTTTTCGGGCTTGCAAAGGATTGATAATGATGGTGCTGGCTTCTCCCCGTTGTTCGTCTTTGTTGGTAACTTCTACGGAGTCTAAACTGTTGGTTTGCTCTTGCAACCGAAAAGTAATTTGCAAAATTTCTTTGTCTTTCAGTTGCAAACTTCGCCTTTCGTCTTTGTAAGATAAGTATTTGATTACCAACACCAAAGGCTGCATGGCTGGTACTTCCAACTGAAAAAAACCTTGCGAGTCGGTGGTAGTGGCAAGAGAAGTACCCAAAATACCCACCGTTGCCAACTCCAAAGCCGTACCATTTTCGGATACTACTTTGCCTTTTATGGTAGCAGTAGGTTTGGTTTGTGCCACCAAAACCAAAGAGTGGAGTAAAAAACAACAGCCAACAAAAAAATGAGAAAAGAAAGAAAGCAAACGAAAAGCCATGAAAGTAATTTTGAATGTTGAATGTTTAGTTTTGAATTTTTAGTTTTGAATTGTTAGTTTTGAATTTTGAATCTGAGTAACATAAGTTGCGTAGTGAAACTGTAGCATTGGGCTTTAGCCCAATGCTATTAAGCTAAAAAAGTAAAACAAGTAAAGTTTTAATTAATTGGTTATCAATCAATTAAATTTCTTTTTAAGTCCGTAGGACTGCAATATTTATAGCAAAAGTGCGACTCTACTCCCCTAAGTGCCGTAGCAGTTCCACTGCGGGCAAAATATATCGTGCCTACGGCACTTTGAAGTGTAGGAATATGACTTGCTATAAATATTTCGTGCCTAACGGCACTTAGGCAGCCCCACTTAAAAACAATTTCTTAGCTTAATAGCATAAAGCCCGCAGCCACAGCACTACACAACTTACGTTAAATAATTTCCACATTTCCTGCCATAATCATGGCTGTATAGCCTAAGTTTTTGTATTTGCTATCCAACTGATGATAAAATTCTAATCTATCGTCTTCCTGACAAACAACCTTTTGTGCTAATTCGTAAAGGTATTGATGAAATTCCATATTGACCGTAATCTTCATATAGTGTTTAGCTGTTTCGTATTTGTCTAAATTTATATTAAAAACCTCGGTAGTTTTCATTGCTTTTTCATACACAATGCTACCTTTTTTTAAGGTTTCTAAGGGTTCGAGCCGAATAATACGTTTTTTAGTGGCGGCGTGTGTATCAAAAACTACTTTAAAATATTGGTATGGATTTTCAAGCAAAGGATTAATTAACAAAGGAATTTCCTCTGCAATTTTATCTTTTGTTTCATGACTCACTTGTAATGAATCTATTGCAAAAGGAAATTGTGTACCTTTTTCATAACGGTTACATTCATCACAAGTTACATAATAATTTTCAGGCACGTAAGCCAGCCACCAATATTCCTCTTTTGGTCTATAATGTTCTACATCTGCACCACCTCTACCTTGTAAAGTTTTCTCACAAATGGCACATCTCTGACCTTGTTTTTCCCACAATAATCGAAAACTAATTTCAACACTTCGTTTTCCTTGCGGTTCAGAATTGCCATTGGGTTGTGCGTTGTCAAAACAAACTGCATATTGGGCAACACAGCCAACAAATTATCCACAAAAACTTTCTGCCAGCTTGGGTGCAAATGCCTATCAAATTCGTCTATTGCCACCACGCCCCGCATTTCCTTAAAAACTTCGGCAATAGGCGTTGTTTCTTGCACGTACTTACGCATAGCCATGAGCCTGCACAGCATATCACCCAACAAAATTACGTTTGCTCTGTAACCTTCGCTTAATTGGTCTGTATCTAAATTATCTCCTGCCTGATTGACAAAATAATAACTTCTTTCCTCTACTAATTTTATTTGTATCAAATCTTTTGGCAACAAACTATTGATTGTTTGGGCAACCACAGTTCTTATTTCTTTGGAATTATTGCGTATAGTTTCTTCTTTTTCTCGTGGCTCCTCATAATACAAATGGTTGAGAACATCTAAAACATCTAAAAAAGTATCATCAAAATTGCGAAACAAAGACCTCGTAAAGTAATGTTTGGCATTGCCCGCAATTATAAGTTTTACAAAATCTTGGTACTTATTTTTTTCTCTTTTGTCATAAAACATATTTGTTCCATAGCCTAATAGTATTGGACAAATATAGGTTGGCGAATTACCTCGTTTTCTATTTTGTTCAATAATAATAACTTGGTCAAAAAAGTCATTTTTTGAAAAAAAGTTATTAATTTTTGCATAGGGACAACCCATTTTAATCATTTTTTCAAATTCTCTATCTTTGTCTGTATTGTCATCAGGCAACAAAGCCAAAGCCAAAGCCTGCAAAACACTTGTTTTGCCCGAAGCATTTTTGCCTAAAATGATGGTAACTTGTTCGTCAAAATTAATTGTTAAATCGGAAATGCCTTTGAAGTTGGAAATTTGAAGTTGTTTTAATGTATCAGTAGTAAGCAATGGTGCCAATGAAGTATTAAATGTTTTGGGAACAAGTTTATCAAATTTTGTGTAATCAAAACTCCGTTCAGCTTCTATTACATTAAGCCAATCAAATAATAATCTATATAAAGATTTGAACAATTCATTTGCCCCTATTTGAATTTTTCTATTACCTTCTTCCAAATTAAACTTGCTAAAAGGTTTACTACTAAAAGAAATATCAAGTATATCAGGATTTGATATTGGTTCGCCAAATCCATCAAAGTCTAAAGAAGTAGTAATGTATTTTATCCAAAAATAAAAACCATTATCTCTATTTTTTTCTGTAAAATAATAGCCATTGTCTTTTTGAACACAGGTTAAACTATCTTTATAAGTTTCTATAAGTTTTTGAATAGCTTCTAATTCGGCTACTGGTTTATTTTCTGGCAACATAACGTAATTTTTTTTACAAAGATAAAAAAAAATATTAGTTACAAAAGTTGTTGTCAAGTTTGTAGGTAGATTCGCCTAAAGGCGAATATACAAAACACTACGTTTATGTCAGCTTTACCAATTTACAACCAGCCTATTTCCAGAATTCGCTATAAATTGGCAGATTATTTGGCTATGGAACAAGAAAATGCTGAAACTTTGTATGAATTTAATGACGGAGAAATTTATAGCAGAGTCGGTCGCACAGACACGCACAATGAAATAGCTTTGAATTTAGCTTTTTTCTTTCGCCAAATTGCTAAAGAACAAGGCAAACCTTGCAGGACTTATGTAAGTGATGTGAAATTGG
The DNA here is from genome assembly GCA_013299115.1 of Cytophagales bacterium. GTDB lineage: Bacteria > Bacteroidota > Bacteroidia > Cytophagales > Thermoflexibacteraceae > JAAFKA01. Next base: position 35,303 of record JAAFKA010000008.1, on the reverse strand, counting down.
AAGTAGCCAAAGACCGCAAATATTACTATCCTGATGTGTTTGTAACGTGCAGCGAAGCAGACAAAGACTCGGCTTTGATAAAAAAAGAGCCTACAATCATTGTAGAAGTTTTGTCTAATCGTACAAGCTATGTAGATAACCATGTGAAAAAAATAGACTATTTGGCTCTCAAATCCTTGCAATATTATATCCAAGTTCACCAAGACAGAGCAGTGGTGGAGGTGTATGAAAGAAACAATGATTTTTTTATGTTAAAAATTATTCAGGGCATAGACAATACGCTAACTCTAAAAGACTGAGGCAGTATTTCGTTGGCACAACTTTATGAAAATGTAGTATTTCCTCCACCAAAAGATGAGGAAATTGATTGTTAAGTGGTAAGACAAATTTATCAGACATTAGAGGTTATTACGATTTGTACCATACCCTTTAGGGTACAAGGTCAATTAGCTGAAAATCAACAAGTTAATTTTCTATACAAAAATTATCGTAATAACCTCTATTCAAAACTAAACATTCAAAATTCAAAATTACTTTTTCTCCGTTATTTTTATATCTGTGCAAGACTCCACGTAAATGTGTTTATGCAAGATAAGAGAAATAATATTTTGCTTGTTAAACGTATCTCCAGTGCCTACCTTTATTTCCTTTGCCTCTACACCTGCTAAGGCGTGTTCACGTAAGTAAACCGTGCCGTCTTTGTCCCAACGATAGACGTATTTACCAGCTTTGATAATGCGGTTGTCTGCAATCTTGGTAAACTCAAAGGTATTGAGGTCTGTGTCGTAAGTTCTGCCGTTTGGAATGGTGGTTTTGGCTACATAATCTCCTGTGCCATCGCCATATAATTCGCAAAGGCAAGCCCCACGCAGTTTTTCGTCTTCTATGTTTACAATAGAATACTGCAAAATTTTCCATTCGCCATTCATTCTTTTGTAGGTTAAGGTTACGGTTTCGTTGCCTTTCGACCAGCTTGTGCCGTTTTTTTGCACCTCATACTCCACTATATACACCACCACGCCCTGCTCGCCACTCACATAGACACGCGGCACATTGGTAACTTCATATTTGATTTCCAAACCTTGTGTGTTGATGAGTTTGTCCATAAAACTCGAAAAACCTGCATAGTCCCCTACAATAGAACTTGCTCTACCGCCAACATAAAAGAATACAATCGTAGATTGCACTTCTTTTGCCATGTGTTTCAAAACAGCATATTTATCTTTGGTTGTTTCCAAATTAGAATAAGCATTAATAAATTCGCCAAATTGTTTGCGAAGTTCGGCTTCGTCAGCAGATTGTTTAGCTTTGTACGAATCATCTTTTTCTTTGTTAGCTGGTTTGTCTTGTGAAGAAGCCGAAAAAGACCAAATAGAAAAAGCTATTACACAAGTAATAAATTTCAAGAAATTTGTCATATTTGTTTGTGATTATGTAATTAAAAATAATTGAAATACTTTTTAAAACTACTAATTAATTGATAATCAAACACTTAATTAACAAGTTGTTTGAGTTGTACGAAATGAATAAGTAAATGTAAGAACTTTTTAATAAATTGCAAAAAATATGCAAAAAATTCTAATTACAGGTTCTAACGGCTTGTTAGGGCAAAGTATTTGTTCCCAACTACCACATTATACTTTTGTAGATTGGTGTGCTACTTCCAAAAGTCCAAACCAACTACCTTTGCCGCCGACTGTTCAGTTTTTTCAGGCAGACCTAACCGAAAAAAACCATGTCGAGGCTTTACTTGCAAAATTGCAGCCAACTATTGTGATTCATACAGCAGCCCTTACCCAACCTGATGCTTGCGAAACGGACAAGTTCAATGCTACTGTGCAGAATGTAATAACTACGGCAAATTTAGCAACAACTTGTGCTGCACAAGGCAGTTTGCTGGTCTATCTCTCGACTGATTTTGTTTTTGATGGCAAAATAGGAAACTATCACGAACAGGCAACACCAAATCCTGTTAATTTTTATGGTCATACCAAATGGGAAGGCGAAAAAGTGCTTGCCAACTGTGTGGGGCTGCGTTATGCTACGGTGCGAACTTGCTTGGTTTATGGCATACACCCTTACCTTAGCAGACCGAATATAGTATCGTGGGTATGTAATAATTTGAGGCAAAACAAAGCTATTCGGGTGGTAAACGACCAATTTCGCACTCCAACTTGGGTCGATGATTTGGCTTGGGCTTGCTTGCAACTTGCTACTAAGGAACTCGAAGGCATTTGGCACATAGGTGGCGAGGGCGAAGTTACGCCTTACCAAATGGCTTTGCTCGTTGCCAAAAAATTTGATTTGCCTCTCCACCTTATTTCGCCTACAGATGCAGCAGAGTTTAAAGAAATTGCCACTCGTCCTCTCAAAACAGGCTTAGATTCCTCCAAAGCAAAACAATTAATTGGTTATCAACCACATACTTTTGAGCAAGGCTTGGAAAAGTTGGGGAACATTAAGCAATGTCCTGAAATTTAATTTTGTAGTTTCTCAGTTTTCTTTTAGTTTTGTGGCAATACCTCGTCAAAGATTAATTTTAAGTACGTTGGCAATGGTGCTTTTGCACCTTGACAATCGTACAAAAGTATTGGCAATGGTGCTTTTGCACCTTGACAATCGTACAAAAGTAGAGGTAGAGAGTGAGGTTATCAAAAAACTTACCAACCCATGACCGAAAAAATCCTTATTCTTGATTTTGGCTCGCAATACACGCAACTCATCGCCCGCCGCATCAGAGAACTCCATGTTTATTCTGAAATTCAGCCTTATTATCAACCTTTGCAAATAGATTCTACGGTCAAGGGTATTATCTTGTCGGGCAGTCCACATTCTGTACGCGAGGAAGCAGCCCCTACTGTAGATTTGCAAGCCATCATGGGCAAAGTACCTGTTTTGGGCGTATGTTATGGGGCGCAGCTATTGGCACAACGCAATGGCGGCGAAGTATTGCCCTCCAAAATAAGAGAATACGGCAGGGCAAATTTGGTAACAGTGCAGCAAACCAATCCCTTGTTGCAAACTATCAGCACAGGGTCGCAAGTTTGGATGTCGCATGGAGATACCATTACGCAAGTGGGGGCAGACTACCAAATTTTGGCAAGCACCGACTCTGTAAAAGTGGCAGCTTTTAGCCACCAAAAGTTGCCTGTTTACGGCATACAGTTTCACCCCGAAGTTACGCACAGCACAGAAGGCAAGCAACTTATCCAAAACTTTGTGGTTGGTATTTGCCAATGCACCCAAAATTGGACACCCGACTCTTTTATAGAAACCACTGTTAAGCAACTGAAAGAAAAAGTTGGCAACAGTCAAGTCGTTATGGGTTTATCGGGTGGAGTCGACTCGTCAGTAGCTGCGGTTTTGCTGCACAAAGCCATTGGTAGTCGTTTGCACTGCATTTTTGTAGATAATGGTTTACTTCGCAAAAACGAATATGCAGAAGTGCTGCACTCTTACCAAAATTTGGGCTTGAATGTGGTAGGCATAGACGCAAAAGTTGAATTTTATGCAGCCCTCGATGGTTTGACAGACCCCGAAAAGAAACGCAAGGCAATAGGCAGAGTATTTATAGAAGTTTTTGACAAGGCAGCACAGACCATAGACCAAGCCGAATGGTTGGGGCAAGGCACTATTTACCCCGATGTCATCGAATCTGTATCAGTTAAAGGTCCTTCGGCTACTATCAAGTCGCACCATAACGTAGGGGGCTTGCCCGAAAAAATGAAAATGAAAGTAGTAGAGCCGTTGAATACCTTGTTTAAAGACGAAGTTCGGTTGGTGGGCAAAGCCTTGCAAATTTCCGATACTATTTTGCAACGCCACCCTTTCCCTGGACCTGGGCTGGCAATTCGGATTTTGGGGGCAATTACACCCGAAAAAGTTGCAATTTTGCAAGAAGTAGATGCTATTTTTATAGACAATCTCAAAAAAGACAACCTTTATTCGCAAGTTTGGCAAGCAGGGGCAATTTTCTTGCCTGTGCAGTCGGTAGGTGTCATGGGTGATGAGAGGACTTATGAAAATGCAGTTTGCTTGCGAGCCGTAACCAGCATAGACGGCATGACTGCCGATTGGTGTCATTTGCCCTACGAATTTTTGGCTAAGGTTTCCAATGAAATTATTAACAAAGTAAAAGGAATCAACCGAGTGGTTTATGATATTAGTTCCAAACCACCAGCTACGATTGAGTGGGAGTAAAATGAGCTTACTTTCACATTTTTACAATTTTAGTTTGCAAATACAAGTTTTTACCTTTAATTCGCAAGTTGTAATCCAAAAGACCAATTTATTTAAAACATGGTACAAAACTTATTCTATTTCCTGACTTTTCTTACCTTGCTCAGTGCCTTGATGGTGATTTTCTCAAAAAATCCTATTCATAGCGTCTTGTACTTGATATTGACCTTTTTTACCATTTCGGGGCATTACATCTTGCTCAACGCCCAGTTTTTGGCTGCCGTCAATATCATAGTCTATGCAGGGGCTATAATGGTTTTGTTTTTGTTTGTCATCATGTTTTTAGACCTCAAAAAAGAATCGGAGCAGCACATCCCCGCCCTTGCCAAAGTGGCAGGAGTCATAGCAGGCGGAATGTTGTTGGTTATTTTTGTGGCAGCCTTCAAATCTATGCAAACCATTACGCCTGACGAAGCCAGCTTTAATTCGCAAATTGGTTTGGTAACAACTTTGGGCAAAGTTTTATTCAAACAATATTTATTACCCTTCGAGTTAGCCTCTGTTTTGTTCCTCTCCGCTATGGTAGGGGCAGTGATGTTGGGCAAAAAAGAAGAAGGCGAAAGAAATACTTTCTAATCATTTACAATTAGTTGGCATAAAAGATATGATACCCGAAATAATCAAAACCATTCCACTCAATTATTACCTATTTTTGAGTAGCACCTTGTTCGTTATTGGCGTTATTGGCGTATTGACTCGCCGCAATGCCCTTATCATTTTCATGTCCGTAGAACTCATGCTCAATGCGGTGAATTTGCTCTTAACAGCTTTCTCGGCTTACCGTTCAGACCCCGCAGGACAGATTTTTGTCTTTTTTATCATGGCAGTAGCCGCCGCCGAAGTAGCCGTAGGTTTGGCTATTATCGTGATGATGTACCGTTATATGCGTACCATAGACGTAGGGCTGATGAACAAATTGAAGTGGTAAACAGTAGTATAATAAAATAATTGTTAATTGTTTAGGATAGTTGCAAATAATTGTATCTATAACACTAACCAATTACAATTATTTTTACACATCAAAAGTTTCGCCTTCTATTGCCAACTGCGTAGCAAGAAAGACTCTTTGTGCTTCTTGCAACAGGTTGTCTAATCCCCAATAACGAACCGAAAAATGCCCTGTTAGCAATTTTTTGCATTGGCTTTGGCAGGCATGGTAGCACCACCCAAAATGGTGGTGTGAAAAGTCATAATTTATTCCTATTTTTTTATCTGTGGAAAAATCACAGTAACTTTTGTTCCCTTCCCTAATTTGGAGTCTATAAAAAACTTGGCGTTGTATTTTTCCAAAATAGTTTTGGTTAGTGCCAGCCCTACACCAAAACCAGCTACGCCTTTTGAATTACTTCCTCGATACATTGGATTGATAATCAGCCGCATTTCGTCTTCGGAGATTCCTATACCCGTATCTGTAACTCTAAACTTAATAGTGCCTTGGTCTTCGCACCACAAGTCGACCTTTACAGGTTGCCCTTCGGAGTATTTGCAAGCATTGTCTATGATATTGAGCAGCGAAGTTCTGAATAAGTGGATAGCCCCCATGACGGTCATACTATCAGCCTCTTCAGGCATCACAAAGTTCATTTCTATCTTTTGCGAAGAATATTTGCGTTTTACCTCTGAAATAGCTTGTAATACCACCTCGTCTAAACGGACGGGTTTGGGTGGAATAGGTACATCATTTTCACTTTCAAATTTGGTCAGTTTCAACAATTCATTAGTCAAGTCTATCAATTCTTTGATTTCTTCTATGGCAGAGGCTATGCCCACCTTGCTTTTATCTAAGGTTTCGTCATAAAGATAAGAAGTTTCCAATGTACCTAACATATTGGCAAGCGGAGTTCGCAATTCGTGGGAAGCATTGGCAACAAAAGTCTTTTTCATTTCATAAGCATAGTGTACTTTGTCCAGCATTTCGTTGAAAGTCATTGCCAATTTTGCTACTTCGTCTGTGCGGTTGCCCTCATACAACCTTACGTCTAACTGTGAGGGCGAAATGTATTTGACCTGCTGCACTATCTCTGCTATGGGTTCTAAGGCTTGTTTGGCAAAAACCCAACCTGTTACAATCATTATCAACAGCCCAATCAAGTTGGCAAAGAGCAAAGAAGTCAATAAGTTTTGTAGTTCATTGTAGCCATGAATATCTTTGGCAGTTGCCGTAATCACAAATTGATGCTTTTTGCCTTTATGCAAAATTCCATAGCCTTCTCTTTCTTCATATTTAAAAGCTAACTGTTCACTTCGCCTAATCAAGTTCAGTAAAGAATCATTCACTCGGTTGGGTATAAGGTCATTAGTCGTATAAACAATACGATTATTGTTGTCAAAAATTGTAATTTTTTCTAAAAAAAGTTTATTGAGAGAATTTTTATTAATCAAATGCAATAATTCGTCATTGATGGTGTCTTTTTTTATCAGCAATTCAGAAGTTAAGGCAACTTTGGCAGCTAACTGTGTTTGGTACTCTTTGTTGCGAAAAGAATTGTAAAAATACAAGAAACTCAACGACAAGGTTAGTAAAATGAAGGCTACTAAAATAGTAAATTTAATAGTCAATCGGTGGGTAATGAGCATAAAAACAAAAGTTTTCTTACGAGCAAAGCTATGTACTATTTTGAAAAAAACAACAAGAAATTTTCAAACAATTTTATTCTCTTTTTGGAAGTTTGATTAAGCCCCCTATTTTTTTGGTATCAAAATCCTAAACGTAGTGCCTACGTTGAGTTCAGATTTTAGCACCCAAATCTTGCCGTTGTGGTAGTTTTCTACAATCCGTTTGGCTAAGGTCAAGCCCAAACCCCAGCCTCTTTTTTTGGTAGTAAACCCCGCCTGAAAAACTTGTTTTGCGTGTTTGGCAGTCATTCCTTTACCTGTGTCTGTAATGTCTAACTGAATTTGGGTATTGTTCTTCACTTTGGCAATGGCTATGGTAATTTGCCCTGTGCCACTCATGGCATCTACGGCATTTTTGCAAAGGTTTTCGATGACCCACTCGAATAAAGGACGGTTGAGTATGGTTTCTAAACTTAATTGGTTGTCGTTTTCGGTCAAAATATCAATCTTGACTTTGGTAGAAATTCGTTTTTGGAGATAAGCCACAATAGCTGTTACCACATCATAAACATCTTCTGTTTTGAGAGCAGGTACAGAACCAATGTTAGAAAAACGTGCAGTAATCATTTCGAGGCGTTGCACATCTTTTTGGAGTTCGGTGGTGATGCTTTGGTCGAAAGTATCATCGGCTTTGAGATACTCCACCCACGCAATCAAAGACGACAGCGGCGTGCCTAATTGGTGGGCTGTTTCTTTGGCAAGCCCTATCCAAACTCTGTTTTGCTCTGCCTTGCGAGCCGACATGAAAATAAAGTAAACCACCACGAAAAAAATACCAATAATGGTTAATTGAATGTAAGGAAAATAACGCAACTGGTCTATGAGAACAGAGTTTTTGTAGTAGATATATTGCTTCCAATTTGCGTCTATTTGCACCACAATCGGCTGATGTTGGGCTTTCATTTTTTCTATTTCTGCCAATAAAAATTCTCTTTCGTTTGCCTCTTTTGGAATTTCTATGTTCTTAAAACTCAACGGATTGTTTTTGTCATCAGCCAAAATTACAGGAATGGAATGATTTGCTTGCAAAAATTCGGTAAGCAAAAAAGTGGTATTTTCATTGGAAGTAACAGTAAAAGACTGCACTTTGGCGAACAAATCTATCTGTCGTTTTTCTCTTTCCATTAGGTTGTCCACCAAAATATTGGTATAGACAATAGAAACTACGCCTATGAGCAAGGCAAAAATAAAAATACTCCATTTAATCAATAAAGGTTGGCGGTCTGTGCTTAACATCATTTGGTTATGCTTTACTTTGGCTACCCAAAAATACTAAAAAAATTGTTTATATTTCCAAACTCCGACACATTTTCCCCATTCTCCGAGTTTTTTTTCTTGTCTTGTATATTCTTTGCACCTTTGTTTAAGTAATCTGAAGTTAAAATTTAGTGTGGACTTCAGTCCACACTAAATAAAAAAATGTAGTGTGGGCTTCAGTCCACACTAAAATAAATTGATGTGGACTGAAGTCCACACTAAAATAAATTGGTGTGGACTGAAGTCCACACTAAAATAAATTGGTGTGGACTGAAGTCCACACTACAGGAACTTTTTAATGCGGACTGAAGTCCGCACTACAGCAAATATGAACATCAACAAAAATATAGCCATCAGCGAAACAGGGTTTGTGTTTAACCCCCTCACAGGCGACTCTTTCAACACCAACAGGGTGGGGCAGGAGATTTTGAGGCAACTCCAAAAAGGGGCTTCCATAGACGACCTCTACAAACATCTCACCGATACGTTTTCGGTGGACAAAGCAACGGCAGAAAAAGACCTTGCCGACTTTTTTATGGTCTTGAAAAGTTACCAAATCCTCATTGAAGTATGAGTACGAAAAAGCAAAAAATAACCGTTGCCGTAACAGGGCTGAACAATATAGACTCGCCAGGACCGGGTATTCCTGTTATTCGAGCATTGAAAGAAAGTACAGCCTTTGAGGTCAGAATCATTGGACTAAGCTACGAAACCTTAGAGCCAGGGCTGTATATGCACGACTTGGTGGACAAATCCTACCAAATTCCTATGCCTTCGGTGGGTACGCAACCTTTGTTGGAAAGGCTGCACTATATTCACCAACAGGAAAAGTTAGATGTAATTATTCCAAACTTTGATGCCGAACTGCACAATTTTATCAAAGTAGCAGATATTTTGAAAAATGCGTACAACATTGCAACTTTTTTGCCCACCCAAAAACAATTTGAGTCAAGGCACAAGTCGGTTTTGTATGAATTTGGCAAAGAAAATGGCGTGAAAGTCCCCTTTGCAAAAATGGTGTTTTCGCCTAACGACATTTACCAATTAGGCAGTGAATTTACCTATCCTGTGGCAGTGAAGGGCAAATATTATGATGCCCAAATTGCCTCTACACCCGAACAAGCTGTCAATTATTTTTACAAAATATCGGCAAAGTGGGGCTTGCCTGTCATTATTCAAGAATTTGTTTCGGGCAATGAGGTAAACGTAACAGCCGTTGGCGATGGCGAAGGCAACTGCATGGGGGCTGTTCCTATGCGAAAACTCTACATTACAGATAAAGGCAAGGCTTGGGCTGGCATCTCGTTGGCAGACGAAAAATTGGTAGAAATTGCCCAAACTGTCATTGCCAATTCCAAATGGAAAGGAGGTTGCGAATTGGAATTTATCAAATCAAAAGATGGAGAATATTACCTCTTGGAAATGAATCCTCGTTTTCCTGCCTGGGTCTATTTGGCTGTAGGTTGTGGGCAAAATCACCCTGAAGCCCTTGTAAAAATGGCGTTGGGCAAGAAAGTAAAGCCTTTTAAAGACTACGAGGTAGGCAAAATGTTTATTCGTTATAGCTACGACCAAATAGTCAATCTTTCGGAGTTTGAAAAAATATCAACAACAGGGGAACTGTAAAAAGCAAAAGCCCCCTAACCCCCAAAGGGGGAACTGAAAGTACGTTGGCAATGGTCGCAGACCTTGACAATCGTACTAACGAAAAAACTACGATTATTTAAGTACGTTGGCAATGGTGCTTTTGCACCTTGACAACCGTATAAACTAAGTTGTTGCTAACATAGAAAAAAAACTAAATATACGATTGTCAAGGTCTGCGACCATTGCCAACGTAAACCAAAAAACATAACAACAATGGCAAAAATATCTTATGAAAGACCAGTGATTACGAAGTTAAACACTGGTACAATGAATAAATTTGGGACAAGAACAGAATTTGCTCCTGTAACCCACATAGACGGCGTGTCTGTCAAAAAATTGATTGCAGATTATGGCTCTCCTTGTTTTGTGATTTCGGAGAGGACTATCCGCAACACCTATCGCAATGCAGTGCGGGCATTCAAAACCAGATACCCCAAAGTGCAGTTTGCGTGGAGTTATAAAACCAACTACCTCAATGCCGTTTGCAATGTCTTTCACCAAGAAGGTTCGTGGGCTGAGGTCGTATCTATTTTTGAGTATGAAAAAGCCCTTAGAAATGGTGTGGCAGGCGAAAAAATTATTTTCAATGGACCCGACAAATCGGAGGAGGACCTAATCAAAGCCGTTGAAAACAACTCTTTAATTCACATAGACCACTCAGACGAGTTGTATATGTTAGTTGAAGTATTGGGCAAAATTAAGAAAAAAGCAAGGGTAGCCATTCGGGTCAATATGGACACAGGTGTATATCCCATGTGGGACAGATTTGGCTTTAACTATGAAAATGGTACTGCTTGGGCTACTATCAACAAGATTTTTGCTCACCCTGAATTAGAATTGGTTGGTTTGCACTGCCACATAGGTACATATATGCTCACTGCACACGCATACAGCGTAGCCACAAGTAAACTTTGCGATTTGGCTATCAACGTGAAATATAGATACGGCAAAAACATAGAATATTTGGATTTGGGCGGTGGTTTTGCCTCTGCCAATACGCTGAAAGGGTCTTATTTGCAAGGCGGCGACATCATTCCAACGATGGACGACTATGCAGAGGCTATTACCAGCACCATTTTGAACTATGGTTTCAAGATGGACGAATTGCCAACTTTGTTTTTAGAAACAGGTAGGGCTTTGATAGATGATGCAGGTTATTTGTTGGGCAGTGTCATTGCCATTAAAAGATTGAGTGATGGCAGACGAGCAACTATTATGGACTTTGGCGTGAATTTGTTGTTTACTTCTTTTTGGTACAATCACCGCATTTCGCCTGCTCAAGAAATTTCATCACAAACAGAAGATATGGTTTTATATGGTCCTTTGTGTATGAATATTGATGTGGTGCGGGAAAGTATCAATTTGCCCTTGCTCAACAAAGGCGACCAAGTAGTAGTTCACCGCGTAGGAGCTTACAATATGACCCAGTGGATGCAATTTATTCAGATGCGTCCTCGAATTGTAATGATTGGTATGGACGGCACACCACACGTTATCAGAGAAAAAGAAAGTTTGGATACTATGCTCCGCTATGAAAGACTGCCTGAACATTTGGAGAAAATAGGATAATTTTTCAATCCGTTTTTATCTGCTAAATCTGCGTTAGCTGCGTGCTTACGTTATTGTGTAGTTGCACGCTAATAATACGGATTTTGCAGATTTTCACAGATTCTTTGTCAAAACAAACTTAAACCATGACCATTAAATTTTTTCTCAACAGCATTTTAAATAGCTATGCCCAAATCTTTTTTTCGCAAAACAAGGTCTTGGCAGTTGTTGTCTTGTTGGTAACATTTATCAGCCCTTTTTTGGGGGCTTGTGGTTTGGCTTGTATAGTCTTGGTCAATGGATTGGCAGTGCTGTTTAGGTTAGACAAAACAGCCATAGCACAAGGCTCATACAGTTTCAATGCCTTGCTTTTGGGTTTGGCTTTGGGGCATGAGTACCAATTCAATTTGGCTTTTTGCGTCTTGTTTTTGGTGGCTGCTTTGCTTTTGTTGTTGCTCACTGTTTGGTTAAGCCACCAATTAGGCAACTACGGCTTGCCGTTTTTGGCTTTGCCGTTTTTGTTTACCTATTGGTTGGTTTACCTCTCGGCAGGTGCTTTCGAATACGTTTTGTTGCAAGAGGAAATGATTTTTGTAGAAAATTACAAAGCAAAAGTTTCCTCCTCTTTCGTTTATTGGTTGGCACACAGCTTAGACAACTTGCCCCTGCACGAATTGTTGAGCAGCTACTTTAAAACCCTTGCCTCTACTTTTTTCCAAAATTCAGTGTTGGCAGGGCTGTTGATTAGTTTGGGTTTGCTCTATTTTTCACGCATTGCATTTAGCTTGTCTTTGTTGGGTTTTTATCTGGCTGTTCTCACATTTAAGCTATTGGGTATGCCCATGATTTGGCTTACAGATTATTTGGTTGGTAGCAATTTTATATTTTTGGCTATTGCAGTGGGAGGCTTTTTTCTCATTCCAAGTCGATGGAGTTATGGTTTTGTGGTGCTGTTAGTGCCTATTTTGTGCGTCTTTATGGTCAGCATCAACCAAATATTGGCTGTTTTTCAACTCAAATCTTTTACCTTGTCATTCACTTTGCTTACGCACTTGTTTTTGTTTTTTGCCCACCACTACAAATGGCACAACACCATTCAATTAGTGAGTTTGCAATATTATTCACCCGAAAAAACCATTTACAAGCACCTTTCTACCACATTGAGGTTTAAAAATATCAACTTGGCGAGGTTTGCTCTGCCTTTTTGGGGCGAATGGACTGTAAGTCAGGCATACGATGGCGAAATTACGCACTTGGGCGAATGGAGTAAGGCACTGGATTTTGTGATAACCGAAGACGGACACACCACTTTTCAGAATTACGGGACAGAATTGCAAGATTTTTATTGTTACAACAAGCCTGTGCTTGCCCCACATGATGGTTATGTTTACGATATTGTGAATACAGTAGAAGAAAATCCAATCAATTCGGTAGATACGCAAAAAAATTGGGGGAATACTATTATTCTCAACCACCAAAACGGATTGTTTTCGCAACTTTCTCACCTCAAAAAAGACAGTATTCGGGTAAAAATAGGTGACTATGTGTATAAAGGTGCAATGTTGGCTACTTGTGGCAATTCGGGCAGGTCGCCAGAGCCACACATTCACTTTCAGTTGCAACTTTCGCCAAGAATTGGAGAAAAAACTTATCCTTATCCACTTGCTTACTACCTCAAACGGAAAAATAAAGAGCAAAATCATGAGCAAGTTGGTGAGCAAGTTAGTAAGCAAAATAAAGGGCAGCAAAACGGACAAGCACCGAGTTGGGAACTCAAAACTTTTGAAGTGCCACAAAAAAATGACCGTATTAGCAACGTAGAGGTTAGTCCTTTGTTGGTGGCTGCCTACGATTGGCAACCCAGCCGCCGCCTGCGACTGACGAACAAAGCCAACCCTGCCGAAATTTGGGAATGGACTGTTTACACAGATGCTTACAACCGAAGCTATTTCTACTGCCCAAAAAGCAAAGCTACTTTGTGGTTTGCCAACGATGGCACGATGTTCTATTGCTATGATTATGAGGGAGATACCAATAGTTTGTTATTTGATTTTTACTTAGCAAACTACAAAATTTTGTTGGCTTGTTACACCAATTTGGAGGTGCAAGACACTGTACCTCTGCACTTTTTGCGACCTTGGGCTTTGGCTGGTTTGCAGGATTTTGCAGCACCTTTTTTTCTATTCAGCACCAATGCCTATACTTCGGCTGTCCAGAAAGTTGATGCAGCCTTCAATCCCAAACAAGTAGCTTTAAAAACTTTTGTTACCAATAAAATTGGCAAAACTACACACTTACAAAGAAATTATGCACTGCATTTTGAAGAAAATAGCCTAAAAGAGTGGGTAATTAACGAAAAAACAACTTTTTTGTGTGAGTATCTTTACTAAGAAATCAGTGCGAATCCGCAAAATCCGTATTATCAGCGTGCAACTACGTAATCACGTCAAGCACACAGATAACACAGATTTTGCGGATTAAACGGATTAAAAAATCAGTGCGAATCCGCACAATCCGTATTATCAGCGTGCAACTACGCAATTACGTCAAGCACACAGATAACACAGATTTTGCGGATTAAACGGATTAAAAAAAACAGTGCGAATCAGCACAATCAGTATTATCAGCGTGCAACTACGCAATTACGTCAAGCACACAGATTAAACGGATTAAAAGAATCAGTGTGAAACCGCAAAATCCGTATTATCAGCGTGCAACTACGCAATCACGTCAAGCACACAGATAACACAGATTTTGCGGATTAAACGGATTAAAAAAATCGGTGTAAATCTGCAAAATCCGTATTATCAGCGTGCCACTACGTAATCACGTCAAGCATACAGATAACACAGATTAAACGAATTTAAAAGTTTATTTTAAATGTAATTTTATTCTACAAAAAATAAAAATTTTATACTTTTTGAAACTTTAACAAAATAATATACGTATAAAAATACAAATAAAACAAAATTTTAAGTGCTTTTAAAACAATAACAAGCTATTTTTTAAAATATAAACTAAACAAACTACTTATGTGCCTAAAAACACAAAAAACACTTTTTTTATCGTTTTTTTGCTTTTTTTGCTCCTCTTTCTTTGCATTGGCTCAACAGCCTTTGCAATATGATGAGGTAGTAGAATTGACCTATTGGCAGTGGGTAACAAAAGACTATAAAAGCCTGAAAACCACCGCACAACAGGCTTTGAAACAAGGCTTAGATGGCTATGATTTGCGGTTGCGGTTGGGTGCAGTCTATTATGCAGAGCAAAATTATGAAAGGGCTTTGGCACACTTCGAAAGAGCATATCAAATGAATCCTGCCGATACCTTGGGGCAAGAATATTACTATTGGGCTTTGCAATTTACTTTGCGAACTGCCGATGCAGTAACTTTGGCAGCTAAAATGCAACCCGAAATGCAACAAAAAGTAGGTTTTGAAACTAACAAGACAAAAAAGTTTGCTTTTGAAACCATTGGTTTAACAGGTGGCGTATTTCTGAACAATAATTTTAACCTCCAAAATCAAGATTTCAGGCAAGGCAATGTTTATGCAGAAAATACATTACAAGGCGGGGCTTATTTGGGCAATTTGTATCTGAATACCAAAATAGGCAACAGGCTAAATTTATATCACAACCTTAGTTTTTTTCAGGTGCAAGGCTTGGGCGTGGTGCAAAGTGCCTTTGAACCAACGCAAAAACGGAACTATGATAATCCAAATTTTAGCTATGTTTTGGGTGGCAATTACGCCCTGCAAAAAGGCTGGACTTTGGGAGGTTTTGGAAGTTTTTACCAAGAAAATTCCAACTATTTTTCCACAGTTTACAATCCTGCTGCTTTTCGTTTGACCTACATAGACAAGCCTTATAGACATCAGGCGTGGTCAGGAGGGGTATATCTGGCTAAAAGACACAAAAATATGGGTTTTCAGTTTGCTTTTTCGGCAGGTAATTTGAGTAAGGTGCAACAACTACAAACCGAAATTGGTTGGTTATGGTATCCCTTGGGCAACACCAATTTTTATACGCAAACCACCGCAGCCTACCTTAACAACAACCAAAAGCACCAATTTGTGATTTTGCAGACAATCGGAGGCAAATTGACAAAAAAATTAGGGTATGAAATTAGTGGGAGCTATGGCAACCACCAAAATTACTTGTCAAAAGATGGGCTATCTTCTTACAACACCATAGAGCCTATTTTGGCAACAGCAGGCAGTAGTTTGGTTGTGAGTTTCAAAAACTTGCAATTCATACCAGCCTATACTTATCAACTCAGAGAAGCTAATTACTTGCAAATCAGAGGGGTAAGTGAAGTAAACACAATTAATAATTTTTATCACAATCACTTAATAAAATGCACAATCCAATGGAAATTTTAAGAAAAATTAGTTTGACCTTTTTGTTGGTCTTGTTTGGTCATTTGACTTTTGCCCAAATTCAGGCAGAACTATTGGCAGCATTTAGCAAAAGCTACCAATTAGAGGCAGAGAAAAAGTATTTTGAGGCAATCAAAACCCTTGAAGTTGCCTACACTGAAAACAGCTACGAAACCAATCTCCGTTTGGGTTGGCTCAATTATTTGGCGGGACAATACGACAAATCCATAGGCTACTACAATAAAAGTGCAGCCTTGATGACCACTGCCGTTGAGCCTCTCTTGGGCGTACTGAACCCACAAATAGCCAAAAATGATTGGGCAAATGCTGAAAAAACCTATTTGGCTATTTTGGCTATCGACAGCAAAAATTCATCTGCCAATTATAAGTTAGGTTTGATTTATTACTACCGAAAAAACTACACCGCAGCCAAAAAATACTTTGACGTGGTGCTTAATCTCTATCCTTTTGACTACGAGGCTATGTTGATGAGTGGCTGGACTTTGTATTTTTTGGGTAATCAAAAAGATGCCAAAGTGCTATTCCAAAAAGTGCTACTTAACCGTCCAAACAACAGTTCAGCATTGGAAGGATTGGGGTTGATTAAGTAAAATTTTATTTGACATAAACTTACAAGTTTGTTTAAGAATTAAAGTTTATAAATAATTGTAAAAAGATGTCATTTTTAAAAAAATGGCATCTTCTAACAATTATTTATAAACTCTATTGAAAATCAAAATTTATTAAGTCATATTGCGAGAGAGGGTGCAATTACAACGACACAAAAGTTTTAAAAAACTTTGTACCTCAACAAATAAGAAATACCCAAAACCACCTGAAAATTTTGCATACGGAGGTCGTCTAAGGCATCATAGGCAGCATAAGTAGTAAAATCTATATTGCCCTCTCCATTGTTTACAAACCTTTTGTTTGGTTTGTTTATCAACCCAAAGTTATACAAATACCGCCCGTCTATTGAAATTTGCCACCTTTTGCCCATAGATTTAGACAAACCTACGCCTGCTGTGGCTCCATAGCTGTGATTTTCTATCATTTGGCGAATATCTATGGAAGTAGCCCCTACGGTTTTGGTGGCTGCTGCTGCAAATCTGTAAAAACCTCCCAAAAAGAAATAAGGCGTAAAATAAGGTTTTGGCAATACTTTATACTTCAAGACCAATGGAATGTCTATGTAATTCAATACATTGTTGTATTCATAAATGGCTGAGGTACTAATCGGATTGTAAATGGCTTGATATTTAAAATTTGCCGTAGTAAAGTTGAGAGAAGTAGCAATGGAAAAGTGGCGGTTAAGATAGTAAGCACCCTTAAAGCCAAATGTAGAGCCTGTATAATTTACCAAATAATCTTCTTTTACATTTTCTTCGGCTGTGTAAAGCACCGAATAGCTATTGGTTTTGGTGGTAATGCTGCCTGTCCAACCCAGATTGATACCAATGGTAATGCGTGGCGAAATATACAGCGTATCTAAGGAGGCTTTGAAACTCAACAAATCTCCTTGTCGTACTTCGTAGTCGTGTTTTGCCCCTAATACTTTTTTTATATTTTTGCCTGCTTCCCCCAAACTATCTAACAAAATATAGTTTAAAGCTGCCAAACGATAGAGTTCGGCTTTGCCACTTTTGTCATACCTTTTCAGCAATCTCTTGTCTTTCAAATAAGGTCTTAGCACTTTAAGAGAAGAATCCAACTTGCCATTTTGGTAAAAAATATCGGCTTGTTCCTGTCTATGTAAGATTTCTTGCAAATTGCTAAGGTCTGTCTGTGTAGCTACAACAGGACTACTGTTGTTGTCGTTATCATCACCTATGTTTGTGGTATCTTGGTCTTGGGCAAACAACACACAAGGCACTTGCCCCAAAAAGAGCAAGAACAAAGAAAAAATTAGTAAAAGTTTTTTAGTCGGCTGCATTTTGTTATTTCTTAAAAATAGTTCTCAACTTCAATTCAAACTTTGGCAATACGTCTTCTCCCGATAAGGTTTCATCAAAATCTTGTATTGTATGATTTCCATTTAGTCTATAAATATGCACATTTTCGGTTTGTGGGTCTATCAACCAACCCAACCGAACACCATTTTCTATGTATTCCTCCATTTTGGCAATGGCAACTTTCAATCTGTCTGTGCTTGACCTTAACTCAATCACAAAATCAGGGGCAATAGTTCTAAATTGTTCTTGATTTTTTAAAACTTCCAAACGTGAATGTAAGATAAACGAAACATCAGGAGATTTTACAGCATTGGTAACAGGTAGTTGAAAACCTGTGCTGGAATCATAAACCTTACCTAATTTTTCTTGTCTGTTCCAAATGTTTACATCTGTAACTAACTCTGCATTATGATTCCCTGTTGTGTCGTAAGTCGGCATGAGTATAATTAAGTTATTTTTTCTATCAGTTTCTAAACGTAAATGTGGGTTTAAAGAGGAAAGTGTAGCTAACACATGGCTATCATTACAATCTAACAATTCCTCAAACCTTAGCACAAAATGAAGATACGGCTGGGCAGAGGCAATATTTTTTTCTATTTGCTCGTTAATTTCCCTGTCTATTTCCTGTTTCGTTTTGCCCATATTTTTGGCAACAAGATAAGTAGGTGCTGTTTCCTGAACAGACAATTCGGTTTCGGTTTCTATATTAGTTGTGTAAGTTTTCATAAGATTTGTTATTTAGCGAATGTAACATACACTTTAGCGTGTGATTTTGCCTTAATTTGTAGTGTAAGTTAAATCAAAATATTTTGCAATTTTTTTAGACAACAACGCAAAATGCCACACGCTAAAACGTATGTTGCATTTTTACGACTCACAATTTACAACTAATCTAAATTCTTTCCAATACTTTTTGGATTAAACTTTCTACTGTGGCATCGGCTTGGGTGTCAAATTGGTGGGTTATCCGATTGGCTACTATGGCGTTGAGAGATAAAACTTCATGCCCCAGCAACCTGCCCATTGCATAATAACCTGCGGTTTCCATCTCAAAATTGGTTAGTTTGAAACCAAAAGGGCAAAATTGGTTGAGTTTTGCTACCAAATCGGGGAAACGCAAAGGCACACGCAACTGTCTGCCTTGCGGTGCATAAAATCCTGGGCAAGTTAAAGTATTGCCTTGCACCATATCAAAACCTATGCTCTCCAACAAAGCCGTTGAGCCTTTTACGCAGTAAGGTTGGAAGGACAAACCAATAGAGTCTTGCAATCTTTTGGAAACATAATACTCCGATTCGTTTTGTTTGAGGTTGTAAAACGCCATTAAAGTATCGAAACCAATGGCTGCCACCGAAACCAAATGGCTTCCCAAAGGAATTTCGGCTCGCAAACTGCCCGAAGTGCCAACTCGGACAATGGTTAGTGGAGTTAATTCGGTTTTGGCTGTGCGGCTTTGGAGGTCTATGTTTACTAAGGCATCGAGTTCGTACATCAGAATTTCTATGTTGTCTGTCCCCATGCCCGTAGAAACAACGGACAAGTTTTTGCCCTTGTACGTGCCTGTGTGTGTTACGAATTCCCTGCGTCTTACCTCGTGTGTGATGGCGTCGAAGTAACGTGATATTTTTGGCACTCTATCGGGGTCGCCAACTGTGATAATTTTGTGGGCTAACTGTTCGGGTCTTAAACCCAAATGATAGACGCTGCCATCGGCATTTAAAATGAGTTCGGAAGCAGGAAATTGTGTCATAAGATTGGTGTGGACTAAAACAAAAGTTGCGACTCGGTTTTAAGGGCTACTAAGGCTTCGGTTGTAAAATGGTTGTTGCCTGTGATGACAATTTCGAATATTTTTCTCACTAATTCCAACGCAGGGGCATCGGGGGCTACTTCGGCTGCTGCGTCATTAACGGCAGAAGTAACTTGGTCGGTTGCTGTTTTTATTTTTTGCCATACGTCATCACTCATATAAATCTGTTGCGAAAGATTGTAATTATATTCTTGCCTGATTTCGGTCAATAAAATGGCGTGCAACTGGGCTACTGCATAGTCGTTGTCGTTGAGCCTTGTCAAAAGATTGGTTGGTGTTATTCTTTCTAAGTACAAAGCCATTCTTTCGTAGGCTTGCAGACGAATTTGTACGGTGGTATCAAAATGTTTGATTTTGAGTTCCAATAATTTTTTCTCGAAGTCTTTGTTTAAAAAAGACCTTGTTGTCAAAAACATACCATACAGCACTAAGGCTGCGGGCAATAAGATTTTGGCAAAATCAATAAAAGCAACTATTATTTGGCTCATATTTTTTTCTGTAATTAAAATTTATTGTGCTTTTGGTTTCTCAAAACCGAAAGTATGTAATATTGTGTAGGCTGAAGCCCACACTACAAAATGGTTTCGGTTTCTCAAAACCGAAACGAAGGATGTGGGTTGAAACCCACACTACCCCTTGCTTTCGGTTTTGAGAAACCGAAAGCACGCACTTAAAGAGTTAAAAAATAAAACGCACAATTGCCACATCATCAATTGGTACGGTGTGTTGTTTGATAGCCAGCAAATTCATTTTGCGGTTTAGCATACTTTCCACATTTTGCAAGGCATGGTCTGTAAGCAAATACACCACTACATCATGCAAATTGGTTTCGAGTAGATTTTTTTCATTTTGAAATTTCAACACGCCGTCAGTAGCTATGGCTATTTGTTTTGCATTTTCTACCTCAAAGTAATGTTTTAAAAAGTAAATATCCAAATTTTCTTTGCTCTCTTCTCTATAATAAGCAGGATAATTTGGCGAATTTTCTTGGTCTATGTTGTAAATCTGGTCGTTAATTGCTACTACCCCATCTCCTAAAATAACAATAAATGTTTGTTTATTTCTTACATCATGGATTACCAATAGCAAAGTAGACAACACCTCTAAGATATTCAATGCTAATTGGTCTATGGTCTGCCGAAAATCTGCCATAAAACTATGTAATAAATCAAGGGCTACTTCTTTAGGAGATTTTGCTTGCTCAAATTTAGTTTTTTCAACTTGTTTTCGCAAAATTTTGCACGTGAGGGCAGAGGCAAAGTGCGAATCTTGCCCCGAAGAACAACCATCGGCTACTGCCCCAATGACCCAGTTGGGGTGAGGGATGGCTGTCCACAAAAAGTCTTCGCAGAAAACTTTGTGTAAATGTCCTCGTTGTATGGTAGTGTAAATTTTCAAGTTGTAAGAGTTAATTGGGATTTAAAAATGAGTGATGCTGCAACCTCATTAGAAGTAACATTTTTAAAAAAATATTACCTCTAAATATTATAGCTTAAACAAAGCCAATTCTTTCAAACCTATTGTGTAAGTCATATTTTTACCAAATATGTGGAGGTGTAGTTTACAAAAGAACGTAATTTTTTTGAATTATGCTAAAACAAAATTGCAAACTCTTTAAAACTTTCTTACTTTCGTACCCATAAACTCCTATCTTGTGTAATGGAACAAACTCCTATTTTCGAAAACCGTATAGATTTAACCGAACTCAAAACAACTGTTGAGGGTATTCGCAATGAAATTGGCAAATTGGTAATAGGGCAAGCCAAAATGGTAGACTTGCTCATTACGGCTATTTTGGCAGATGGTCATGTCTTGATAGAAGGTGTGCCGGGTGTAGCTAAAACCTTGACTGCCAAGATTTTATCAAAAATTTTAGCCATAGATTTTTCGCGTATTCAGTTTACGCCTGACCTCATGCCCTCTGATGTGCTGGGAACTTCGGTCTTTAACCTCAAAACTTCGGAGTTTAGTTTCCGCAAGGGACCCGTCTTTGCTAATTTGGTGCTGATAGACGAAATTAACAGGTCGCCTGCCAAAACGCAAGCTGCTTTGTTCGAGATAATGGAAGAAAGACAAGTTACTATCGATGGCACTTGCTATGCCATGCCGCCGCCGTTTATAGTCGTGGCTACGCAAAACCCTGTGGAGCAAGAAGGTACTTATCGTTTGCCCGAAGCCCAGCTCGACCGTTTTCTCTTTAAAATAGAAGTGGGCTACCCAACTTTGGAAGACGAAATGCTGATGTTGGCAGGTTTTCATCGCCGAAATGACCAAAACGACTTGACTTTGATACAGCCTTTGTTGAGTGCAGAGCAAATTAAAGCCTACCGCCAACGGGTAAGTGAACTGCACATAGAACCCAACTTGTTCAGATACATAGCCCAAATTGTAAACAAAACTCGCCAAAATGCTGCTATCTTTTTGGGTGCTTCGCCTCGTGCTTCCCTTGCCATTTTGCGTAGTTCTAAGGCGTATGCAGCTATCAAAGGTCGTGATTTTGTTACACCAGAGGATATTCAAACTGTTGCTATTCCTGTTCTCCGCCATCGAATTATGCTCACTGCCGAAAAAGAGATGGAAGGAATCCCCGTAGATACCATTTTGCAACAACTCATAGCACAAGTAGAAGTGCCAAGATAGTCGATGTAAGTAATAAAACAAAATAAAAGTAAATTTTTGATTTTATAAGTCCTTGATAATCAAATTAGTTGCCTTTAGGCAATTAATTTGATTATTTTGCCTTATTATTGATATTAGGTTGGTAAATTTTCGTAGAGGGTGCTACCAAAACTAAACCTCACAAGGGCTTTTAGTACTTGAGAGGTTAGGAAACCTATCCTTTCTTACAAAATATATTGGCTTAAATCCCTGTTATTCAACAACTTACTCAATCGTTGATGTACCATTTCTTTGTTTACCACCAATTTGGAATTTGCAGGAATTTTGTCGGGAATGTCAAACAAAAATTCGTTCAGCAAGTGGCTCATGACTGTATGCAAACGTCTTGCCCCTATGTTTTCGACTTCTGTATTGATTTGAAAAGCAATTTCTGCAATTTCCTCTAAGGCTTCATCTTGAAAACTCAACGACACACTTTCAGATTCGAGCAAAGCAGCATATTGCTTAGTCAAAGCATTTTTTGGCGATTGCAAAATCTGTCGGAAGTCGTCTTTGGTCAGGCTGTTTAGTTCCACCCGAATAGGAAAACGACCTTGAAATTCGGGGATTAAATCCGAAGGTTTGGAGATGTGAAAAGCCCCAGCAGCTATGAACAAAATGTGGTCTGTATGCACTATGCCGTATTTTGTACCTACGGCACTGCCCTCGACTATGGGCAACAAATCTCGTTGCACGCCTTCACGACTCACATCGGGACCTCCACTGCTTTTGCTCGACGAGGCTATTTTGTCTATTTCGTCTATAAAAATAATACCTGTATCTTGGGCTTTTTGAATAGCAATCAACTTCACTTCGTCCATGTCTATCAACTTGGTTGCTTCTTCCTCCAACAACAATTTGCGAGCCTCTGCAATCGTAACCTTGCGTTTTTTACTCTTGCGAGGAATTAAATTGCCTATCATTTCCTGAATATTCATCATAGAAACCTCATCTACTGCCCCGCCAATCACTCCCACATTGCCCGAAGTGTTTTGCTCTACTTCTATCTCTATTTTGCGGTCTTCCAATTCGCCATTCTTGATTTTTTGCCTAAATTTTTCCCTTGTCTTTTCGTTCAATTCGGCATCAGCACTGTTGCTGTCGGCGTGCAAAGGTGGTATGAGGGCATCTAAAATAATGTCTTCCACGATGTCCATTGCTTTGGTTTTTACTTCCTCTGTCTTTTTTGCCTTCACCATACTAACCGACTGCTCTACCAAATCACGCACCATACTCTCCACATCACGACCCACATAGCCCACTTCGGTAAACTTAGAGGCTTCTACTTTGGTAAAAGGGGCATCGGCTATTTTAGCCAAACGGCGGGCTATTTCGGTCTTGCCCACACCCGTAGAGCCTATCATGAGGATATTGTTAGGCACAATTTCGTTGCGAATATCAGGCTTGGCATTCATTCGACGCCAACGATTGCGTAAAGCTATGGCTACATTGCGTTTTGCCTCGTGCTGCCCTATGATGTACTTGTCTAATTCTTCTACTATTTGTCGCGGAGTCAAATATTTTGGGTCTAACATAGAATAATGTTTGAATTGGCTTTTATTTTATAGGCTGCCTCAATGTAACATACGCTTTAGCGTGTGGTTTTTAAATGCAGTCTATTGAAGTTTCAAAGGTAATTACTTATTTTTATCTATTTGCAAAATTGTCTTATAAAATAAATTTACAGTTCTTTGTTTTTATCTATCAAAAGTTGTCTAATTTTGCAGCATACTTTGATAACACTAAGTAACATGAAACTATTTACCAAAAGCCAATTCAGCAGTATTTGTGCCATAGTCACCTTGTTGTGGGCAAACCAAGCCCTTGCCCAACAAGATGCACAATACAGTCAATATATGTATAACCAACTCTATGTAAATCCTGCTGTTGCGGGTATGAACCCAAAATATGCAGAAGTAGGTATCACGCACAGGCAACAGTGGATGGGCTATGCAGCCACCAACGACCCTGGTGGCTCTCCTGTTACCACTTTAGCCTACGGCTCTGTACCTGTCAAATTTTTGCATGGTGGCATTGGGTTGTTTGTGCAAAACGACAGAATAGCAGCACAGAATAATTTTGCAGCTTCTTTGTCTTATGCTTTTCACGAAGAAGTAAAAAATGGTACGTTGTCGGGTGGCGTGCAAGTAGGTTTATACAACCTCTCCATCGATTGGAGTATGCTCCGCCCAAGAGAACAAAACGACCCAACCTTATTAGGCAGAGACCAAAGCCAAATCAGACCCGATGTAGGTTTTGGTGTGCAACTAACCAAGAAAAAATACTATGTAGGGTTGGCAATCAATCACCTTACCCGTCCTACCTTTAATTTTGGTGGGGCAGATGCTTTTCGCCTCAATTATCACTTCAACGTAACGGGTGGCTTAAACTTCGACCTTAGTCCAACTTTTAAAGTGCAACCTTCGGTTATTCTCCGCACAGATACCAAAGCCATATCTGGACAAGTAAGTGTTATGGCAACTTACAACGACTTGCTTAATTTTGGTGTAGGTATGCGAAATTCTTTTGGTGTAGATGATGCCATAGCTTTTGTAGGTATTAGATTTTTCAAAGATTTTCATTTGGGCTATTCTTTCGATTATGTCATCAGCGGCGTATCTGCCAAAGCACCAACCTCATCTGAAATCATTTTGCGTTATAATATTCCAATGCCTGTACCTATTATTCCTTCTGTTATCCGCACACCGAGATTTAGGTTTTAGAATTTGATAAATCAAAAAAAATTACCACTCAGTTACTAAGAAACACTAAGTTTCACTAAGAATTTCTTGATGAAGCTTAGTGTTCCTTAGTAGCTGAGTGGTAAAAAGCTAAAAATTTTGATGAGGCAAACCCAACAGGTTTTTATTCGTCCTCCAAAATCAAAAAATTATTGTACGCACTGCGAAGTTCGGCTAAGGCTTTGATATTATTTTGAAATAAAGCAACTTCTATTCCTTTTTCATAAATTTTTTTTGCTTTTTGCACCTCTTGTTTTTCGGCATAGAAAGCAGCAGCAGGATAGTAAGTAGCCAAATATTGGGGGTAATTGATAAGCAACATATCAAAATATTTTTCTGCAAGTACAACTTCGCCCTTGTTTTGGTATTCCAACGCAAGGGCATATAGCAAAAAAGTATCATTTGGCTCTGTTTCGAGCATAGCCAATAATTGTTCTATTCTTTTCATTTGTAACTTGTATTGTCTTGAAAAATAGGGTAAAGCACACCTTATAAACAAAGATATAGACTTGCTGCTCTTTTGCAACAGATTCATTACAGCAAAATAAAATATAGTTCTTGGAATTCAAAAATAGACATAAAATATGATAAAACTGGGCGGCACTACACTTAACCTTTTTTATTTTTTCAAAAATTTATAAAAAACTTAGAGAGTTGGCGGAGTAAGCTAAACCTTTTTATAGAATTATAGGTTACAGAAGTATATAACATAGATTGAAAGGCAATTTTATCTATCAAACCATCTAAAAATATGGAACAACGTCCTAAAAGAGAAAAAAATACCTTTGCAGATTATTTCGGTTTTGGTGAAGTTTTGGGTTATTTTTTTCGCAAAAAAGACCCCACTCGCAAGACCAATTTTAACCTTCGCATGATGCATGGCATCAACAAAATCTCTATCATTATGTTTTTGCTGGGAGTTATTTTCTTGATAGTCAAAAGGTTGGTCTGATGTGTATTCGACTTAGGAGAATATTTTTTGATGCAAAAACCTATAAGTTTTTTAAAACCTTATAGGTTTAGCTAAAATTTCTTTTAGCAACAATAACAAAAAATTAGAGAAGTTTGGGGAGAATAGGCTTTTTTTGTAAAAAAATTACTAATATTAGGGGCTTTACAAGCCAATATTTCATTTCATACCTCATACAATCTATTTCATATCTATTCCTATGCAACCCTACAAGGCTACACATAAAATTAGAATAGTAACGGCGGCAGCCCTTTTCGATGGGCATGATGCAGCCATCAATATCATGCGGAGAATTTTGCAGGCTTCGGGCGCCGAAATCATACATTTGGGGCATAACAGGGCTGCAAAAGAAGTGGTGGACTGTGCCATTCAAGAAGATGCACAAGCCATAGCCGTAACTTCGTATCAAGGCGGACACGTAGAATACTTTAAGTATATGCACGATATGCTCAAAGAAAGAGGCTGTGGACATATCAAACTCTTTGGTGGTGGTGGTGGCACTATTTTGCCCACTGAAATACAAGAACTGCACAACTATGGCATCACACGCATTTATTCGCCCGATGATGGCAGGGCTATGGGCTTACAAGGTATGATTAATGACCTACTCCAACGCTGCGACTTTGCAACGGTTAATGCCCAAGACCTCAAACAAAAATTGGGGATTTGAGCCCTATTTTGCTACCATTAGAGGTTATTACGATTTGTACCGTACCCTTTGGCGGGGGTTGCCTCCCACTGCAAGGTCAATTAGCTGAAAATTAACAAGTTAATTTTCTATGCAAAAATTATCGTAATAACCTCTATGATATAAATTTACTTGAAAATAAGTGGCTTGCTTTGGCAGTTGATTATTAGAATCTCGAAATACAAGTTAGCTATGTGCTGTTAAATTGTCATAGTCTTTAATCAACTGCCTCAAAAAATCTATGTCATTAAGTGGTGTATGATAAATTCCCAATAACTCTTTGAGTTTGTAGTTCATGGTCTTTACCAATTCTGTGTTATTTGTTATTCTATAACTTTGCAAGACTTCACGAGCTACATTTACATCTTTGTCTGTTAATTTTATTACTTCAGGGAAAAGTGGCAAATAACTTTCTTTATCTTCTATTTCAGAAATTGTAGGTTTTTTGATTTTATTCAATGGTCGCAATTTGACTACTGTTGTATTGGCAGCTATGTCGCCTAACCGTTGCCCTTTGGAGGAAACAAACAAGGCTACTAAGGCTATAGAGCCTCCCATTGTAGAAACTTCCAAAAGCCGTATCAACCAACGAATGATAAATGAAGAAACCGAAGGTTGGCTACCATCTAATTGTATGACCTTGATGTTCATGGCTTTTTTGCCCAAAGTTTGCCCTTGCAAGGCTATTTCAGAAATGACTTCATAAAGCAAAATAGGAAGATAAATAACAGTAAGCCAAATCCAAGTTGGCATATTGAGGTTTGCCCAATTATCTAAATATTCGAATAAAAAGAAAAGCAACAAAGCATAAGCCAGTTGTACCAAGCCATCTATCAAAACTGCTAAGATACGGTCGGCTACGCTGGCTATGGCATATTCTATGGTTACATTGTGAGCTGTTTGGATAGAAATCAACATAAAAATTTTGGATTTGTTATCACAAATGTTATAAAAAAACTACATTTTCCAAATTTATTGCCTAAATTTACCAATTAAGTAAGCAGATAAAATTTATGTTTTTTTTTCTCTCAAAAACTCTATATCTTTTGATAATGCCTATGACTTGGTTGGTGGTGGGTTTATGTTGGGCTGTGCTTACCAAATATGAAAGACGGAGAAAAAAAATACTCCTTTTTTTATTTGGTAGCTTGTTAATTTTGAGTAACCCTTTTTTAGCAAATGAGTTATTTCTGTGGTGGGAAATACCTGCTACGCCTTTTTTGGAGGTTAAAAACTATGAGGTAGGAATTGTCTTAACAGGTTTTGCTCAAGAAGGACGAAAACCAACAGATAGAGTTTATTTAAACAAAGCTGCTGATAGGGTAATACATACCATTAAATTATACAAAGAGCACAAGATTAAAGCCATTTTGATTTGCGGAGCAGAGTATCAATTGGACATAGAAACCACGCCTGACTACCGCAGTGCCAGAGAAATTTTTATTCAAGCAGGAATCCCTGATTCTGCTATTTTTGTAGAACCACACTCACGCAACACACGCGAAAATGCCTTATTGAGTAAAGGGTTTTTGACAAATAAATTTCCTAATCAAAGATATTTGGTTATAACTTCTGCATTCCATGTTAGACGTGCCAAAGGCTGTTTTGACAAAGTTGGACTGAAAGTAGATACTTTTAGTGTCGATTTTACTACACACAATAGAAGTTGGAATCCTATTTACTTCATTCCACGCGAAGATGCCTTTGCTCAAAGTAGTCGTTTATTTCAAGAATTATTGGGCTATTGCGTCTATAAATTGATGGGGTATTGCTAAACAACCTCAAAACAAATCTTTTATTACCTCATTTTTGATATTGATAAGGGTGGGGTCAAAGTTATATTTTTTTTGCAACAAAGTGGCATAAACACTCCTAAAATCAATTTCATATAGCAAATCTCCTTTGTCTGTGTTGCTCAAATCGGGATTTTTGCCTATTATTTTGCCTTTGGTGTTGCCACCAATCACAAACAATACGCCTGCTGTGCCGTGGTCTGTACCCGAACCATTTTCTTTTATTCGCCTCCCAAATTCAGAAAAGACCACCAGCGTAACTTGACTAAGTAAGTTGTTGATTTTCATATCGTTATAAAACGAATAAACGGCATCATTCAATACAGTTAATTGCCTTTGGTGGCTTTGCAGTTGGTTGTTGTGCGTATCGAATCCGCCCAACGAAGTGTAATAAACCTTAGCAGCCAAATTGCCTTTAATCAATTTGCCTATCCATTCCAAATTTTTTGCCAATGGATTGGTAGCATAAGTTTCTGTATATTTTTTGGCATTTTGCAAAGCCTTGTTAATTTCCTCCATTCCTTCTAAGGAATCATATTGCAATTTTCGCACAAAATCTAATTGCGGATTGTCCGATAATTGGAGTTGGCTGTCGGAGTCTGCATAGTCTTTCACTCTCTTGAAGTCCTTGATTGTCAAGCCGTTGGCGTTAGTGGCTTTCAGTGCCAAATTGTCGATAGAGTCCACGTTTAGTGAGGGCAATAGGTCGTCTTTGCATTGAATATCCAAAAAACGACCCAACCATCCATAATCCACGTATTGGTGGCTGTCTGCTGCGGTTTGCCATATTTCTTGACTTCTAAAATGCGACCTGTTCGGATTTGGGTAGCCCACGTTTTGGATAATACTCAAATTTCCTTCTTGGGAAATAGTCGCAAAATCTTTCAAGGCGGGGTGCAAGCCCATACCATTCATTGGATTAATTATTTTGTCTTTGGCAATTCCAATCGTAGGTCGGCTGGCATAATAGAGGGGATTCTCAAAAGGCACAACGGTATTCAGCCCATCATTGCCTCCGTTGAGTTGAATAAATACCAACACATTGCCGTTGATAGCTGCCTGCTGCTGTGCGAAGGGCAAAGCTGTTAAAAAGTTGGGTAAAAGCAACAAACCACCTGTTTTGGTAGCTGCGAGTTGCAAAAATGTTCTGCGATTCATAAAGTTAGATAATTTGAAATTCAGGACTATGGGCTATGTATTGGTAAACTCTCAAAATACTTTTGTCTGCATTTTCGGCTTTGGGGTCAAAATCATATTTCAACAGTTGGCTCAATTCGGTTTGCATTTCCTCGTTGGTTTCAAAAATCATTCGTTGCGTCATTTCTTCCAAAATAGCTTGGGCATTGGTTTTATTGGCAATAAGCAAAGAAGGAGTAAAGTTAATTGGCTCTATGTCAAACTGTTCCAATCTTTTATTGAGCATCTTTTCATATCTTTCATTGCCCGAAATAAGGAAAGTTACTAATTGTTGTCGGTCTGCATAGCTTTGTGAAGTGAGCCAATTTTGCCCACCTTTCCAGCCTTTCACGTTGGGCTGGTCGTATATATCCATGGCTTGCTGTTTCAGAAAAAAAGCCATTAACTTATAATTTGGGGTCAGATTTAGGTCTTTAAAAACCTGAAAAAGAAACACCAAAGAGTTTTTAATTTGGTTGCCTCCCTTGCTTTTTGCACATTCTTCTGTAAATAATTGAGTGAAAAAAGGTAGCAATTCAAATTGGTTTGCCTTCAATAAGTCGCCATATTTCACAATCAATTCTTGGCTGGGGTTGTCATAAAAAAACCATTTCAAGACTTTTTCAGCCAAAAAATAAGGCGTATTTTTCTGTTCGAAAATAATGTCAATCACATCATCGATGATGAAGTTTCCAGATTTTCCGAATACAGTTTTGGTTGAGTTGTCTTTAAAAAATGGTCTGTATTGCCCTTTTTCCTCTCCAAAAGTAAGACCTGCTAAGGCTAAAGCTGTATTTTTAATGTCGTTTTCTGTGTAATTGCCTTCACCCAAAGTAAACAATTCTAATAATTCTCTACCCAAATTTTCATTGATTTTGCCCTCTCTATTCTTTTGGTTATCGAGGTATTTTATCATGGCATTGGAATAAACAATTTCTTTTACTAAGGTTTTGTAATTGCCCAAAGCAAAAGTATTAATTGTGTTGTAGTATTGAAAAATCCAATACGGCACTTTTACGCCTTGCATGGTGGCAACAAAATGGTTTTGGAAAAACAAGTTGATTTTTTCACGCAACGGATAGTTGGTTTCATAGCAACGCTGCAAGATAAATGCCTTCCACTCAAAGTTATTTTTGATAAAATCCTTTGCTAATTTTTCCAATTCTTTGCCCTCTTTTTCCGAATTTTTTTTGAGTTCTCTCAACTCTTTTAATTCGCTAATATTTTTCGGGCTTTTGCTTATGAAATCAGGCTCTGCCAACGGATTTTTTGCTTGGAGTTGGCTGTTTAGGTAACTTGCAATGCCCATTTTCTTAATGTTTTCGCCTTCTTTGGTCGAAAAACCTAATCGCAAGGCATTGAGGTAGTTGATTTCCATTGTGAACTTTGTTTGTTGGTTTGATAAAAAAAATGGGGCAAGGTTTAATTGAAAAAAATTAATAGAGTTTATGAATAAATTTTTGTTATGAGGTTTTAAAAAAAGATGTCATTTTTTTGAAAAATGACATCTTTCGAAAATTATTCATAAACTCTAATCTATTTGCTTAGAGATTATTACGATTTGTACCGTACCCTTTGGGGTTGCCTCCAACTGCAAGGTCAATTAGTTGAAAATCAAGAAGTTATTTTTCTATACAAAAATTATCATAATAACCTCTATTATTTGGCTTTACTTTGTTATTTTACAGAGTTAAAAATTCCAAAATTGTTTTAAGTTACTTGGTTGAATCCGCACACCAACTTGAAAATAAACAATTAGTTACAATTATGCCTCTTTTTACCGACCAATTGGGTTATTCTTTATATTTTGATAAGCCACCCCAAAGAATAGTGTCCTTAGTGCCTTCGCAAACTGAATACTTGGTGGACTTGGGCTTGGCAGAATGTGTGGTGGGTATTACCAAATTTTGCATACATCCTAAAGAGTTTTTTAAGCAAACTACCAAAGTTGGTGGCACTAAACAGTTTAATTTTGGCAAAATAGATGCCTTGCAACCTGACCTTATCATTGGCAACAAAGAGGAAAACTATGAGCAAGGTATCAATCAACTCAAAACCAAGTACCCCGTTTGGTTGAGTGATATTTACACCTTGCCTGATGCCTATCAGATGCTTTGGCAACTTGCCGAAATCACAGCCCAAACTTCTAAGGCTACTAAAATAATTACTGCTATTCAGCAAAGTTTTGCAGAATTGGCTGCAAAGCCTTTGCCTTTGCCTACGGCACTGTATCTTATATGGCGTGAGCCTTATATGGCAGCAGCCCAACCTACTTTCATAGACCAAATGCTACTAATGGCAGGTTTTCAAAATGTTTTGAGCCCCACTACACAAGCAACGCAAGAAATTACAGGAAGATACCCCACACTCAGTTTAGAACAGTTAAAACAACTCAATCCTGCATATTTATTATTGTCGTCAGAACCTTATCCTTTTAAACCCAAACACGAACTCGAATTACAAAAACTATTGCCCCAATCTAAAATTTTATTAGTTGATGGCGAAATGTTTTCATGGTATGGTAGTCGGTTGGCTTTGGCTGCAGAGTATTTTAAAAAATTGTCTATTTAGAAATAGTGGACAAAACTAAACCCTCTATATTTTTTTGTAAAACCGAACACTTTTTATACTTTTGCCGTTGTTATTTAAAGTACCAAGATAAACACATTACCTACCTCATTTTTCTTTAACCATTAACCAACACATTAACACACAGCATTATGTTATCAGACGTTTTAGAACCTCAAACTATTTCCGTTTTCGACCAGCTGGACGAACTCGGACACGAACAGGTAGTATTTTGCAACGACAACGAAACAGGTTTGCGTGGCATTATTGGTATTCACAATACAGTTTTGGGTCCTGCCCTTGGCGGTACTCGTATGTGGAGCTACAAATCAGAAGCAGATGCCTTGAATGACGTTTTGCGTCTATCGAGAGGTATGACTTTTAAAAATTCGGTGGCAGGTCTTAATTTGGGTGGTGGCAAAGCCGTTATCATAGGCGATGCCCGCAAACACAAATCGGAGGCTTTGCTTCGTTTGTTTGGTAAATTTGTCCGCAACCTCAATGGCAAATACATTACGGCAGAAGACGTAGGCATGACTTCCAGAGATATGGAGTACATTTCTTATGAAACTTCTCACGTTTGCGGTTTGCCAGAAAGCAAAGGTGGCAGTGGCGACCCTTCGCCGTTTACGGCTTTGGGTGTGTATATGGGCATGAAGGCAGCAGCCAAAAAAGCCTACGGAAACGACAGCTTGGCGGGTAAATCTGTGGCTGTGCAGGGCGTGGGTCATGTAGGCGAATATTTGGTAGAACACCTTACCAAAGAAGGTGCAAAGGTCTATATATCAGATGTTTACGAAGACAGATTGAAGGCTGTTTCTCAAAAATTTGGGGCTACGGTGGTCGACCTCGATGAGATTTACGACCTGAATGTAGATATTTATTCGCCTTGTGCCTTGGGTGCTACGGTCAATGACTCGACTATCAATCGTCTGAAATGTCAAATCATTGCGGGCTGTGCCAACAACCAACTCAAAGACGAAAGAAAACATGGCAAATTGTGCTTGGAAAAAGGCATTGTCTATGCTCCTGATTTCTTGATTAATGCAGGGGGAGTTATCAATATTGCTACTGAAGTGAGTGGAGGCTACAATCCTACATGGGCAACGGCACAAGTAGAAAGTATTTATGACAAAACTTTGCACATTTTAGAGGTATCTATGCGTGAAGGCAAAAATGCCCAAGAAGTGGCAATGGAAATAGCCTTGAAACGTATTAAAGACATGGCAAAAATTAAAAGCAGCTTTTAATAAGTAGTCGAAAATTTGAGATTGTAAGTAATAAGACAAAATAGAAAGAGAGTTGCCTTTAGGCAATTAATTTGATTATCAACAATAGGAAATCCAAAATTTACTTTTATTTTGTCTTATTAGAGGTTATTACGATAATTTTTGTACAGAAAATTAATCTGTTGATTTTCAGCTAATTGACCTTGCAGTTGGAGGCAACTCCCGCCAAAGGATACGGTACAAATCGTAATAACCTCTAATCTGTGTGCAAAAGACGTTATAGGTTTTCCAACTAAACAAGTCCTAAGAAAAAACACTGTGCGTTGAGGTGCTACAACCCCAACGCACTTTATATTGTAGCACAGTGGCGAACTGCCGACCCAAAGCACCTTAACTTAACAGCATTGGACTAAAGCGGGGCTGCCTAAAGCCAACGCTACACCTTAAACTCTTTCCTCAAAATGTTATCTTGCAATTTGGGGGGAGTTTACAGATTTTTCACTTTCTTTCTTCCAAAAGCCTTTTTAAAACATCTTTTTCCCTTTCAATTTCTGCTATCAATTCAGTTTCGGTGGGCAAAAAAGGCATATATTTGCTCGCAAAAAGTTGTCGGTGTTCCTGCAAAATACTATATTTGACTATGGTTTCGTCTTTTTCAGTACAGAGAATAATCCCAAGTGTAGGGTTGTCGTCAGTTTGTTTTTTGAGGTCGTCAAACATACGAATATACATATCCATTTGCCCTGTATCTTGATGGCTAAGTTTGTCTGTTTTGAGGTCAAACAAGACAAAACATTTGAGAATATAATTGTAAAAAACCAAGTCAATATAAAAATGCGAGGTTTCGGTACTTATCCGAAATTGCCTGCCTACAAAAGAAAAGCCTTTGCCTAATTCGAGCAGAAATTGCTGCAAATTTTGAATTAAAGCTGTTTCCAATTCTTTTTCGCTAAACGAAAAAGGTTCGGGAATACCCAAAAACTCAAAAATATAGGGGTCTTTGATAAAATCCTGCGGTGGATTTTTGGCTGCATGAGATAAACCAACAGTTTGCTGAGTCGATAACAACCGTTGGTAGTAAAAAGTATTGATATTTCGTTCAAGTGTTCGCACACTCCAATTTTGTTCACCACATTCTTTGAGATAAAATTCTCTTGCTTTTTCATTTTCAACTCGCATTATCAACCTATTATGACTCCAAGTCAATTTGCTACACAGTGTGTAGCAAATCGCCGCATTAGGATAAGTCAAATAAAATTGCCTGAAATTACGCAAATTGCTATATGAAAAGCCTTTGCCAAAGTCTTGGCTAAGGGCAATAGACAATTTTTTGAGTAAAGCCTCACCGTATTGGGCTTTTTCTTTGCCTTCTTGTTCTTCTTCTACTATCCGTTTGCCCAACAACCAATACGCCTGCACCATTTGCGAATGAATGGCTGTATATGTTTTTTGGCGTGCCGACACTAAAATCTGTAAAATATCGTCATAAAAAGGACTATTCATAAAATTGTTTTTAGGTGCTTAAATATATAAAAAATTTCTACAAACCATCAGTATTTGTTTTACCTCGGCAGTGGCTTTTTTGCCCTGCCGATGGTTATTT
The DNA here is from genome assembly GCA_013299115.1 of Cytophagales bacterium. Lineage (GTDB taxonomy): Bacteria > Bacteroidota > Bacteroidia > Cytophagales > Thermoflexibacteraceae > JAAFKA01. Next base: position 429 of record JAAFKA010000008.1, on the reverse strand, counting down.
CTACAAACCATCGGCAGGGTTTGCAACCACTGCCGAGGTTAAAAAAACTCCTCTTTTCCTCAAAATTCTATCTTACAATTTGGGAGGAGGAGGCGGATTTTTTCGCAACCTCAAAGGGACTTTTTTGCCCTGCCGATGGTTATTTCTACAAACCATCGGCAGGGTTTGCAACCACTGCCGAGGTTAAAAAAACTCCTCTTTTCCTCAAAACTCTATCTTACAATTTGGGAGGCGGCTGATTTTTGTTCGCAACCTCGGCAGTGGCTTTTTTGCCCTGCCGATGGTTATTTCTACAAACCATCGGCAGGGTTTGCAACCACTGCCGAGGTTAAAAAAACTCCTCTTTTCCTCAAAACTCTATCTCACAATTTGGGAGGCGGCTGATTTTTGTTCGCAACCTCGGCAGTGGCTTTTTTGCCCTGCCGATGG
>JAAFKA010000074.1 GCA_013299115.1 Cytophagales bacterium | reverse complement strand
AAGTCTTTGCCTGAATTGGTTGCTTTCCAAGCCCTTTTGTTTTTAGCAATTTCTGCCCTTTTTTCTTTGGTGAGGTCGTCTATTTCCTCTGCCAATTTTTGTACTTTGGCAGTGCGAAACACTGCATCGGTGTAAGCCTTTAATTTGGCTGCTCCTTTGTTTGCCATAATTTTAATTGTTAGTTTTTAATTTTGAATTTACTGCTGTTGTTTGTGTCCTCACAAACGACTGAAAAAACATCACACGCTAAAGCGTATGTTACATTAAAAAAAAAATTAGACTTTTCCATTTTGCAGCAGTAATACGATGCTTTCAAACTCTGCAAGAAAGCCTGTTTTGAGGTGCAGTGCTTGCATATCTTGAAGTTGTGCCAGCCTTGCAGCTATTTTTTTCAGTTCCTCTTGCGAGAGAGGTGTTGCCGTTTTTTCTTTGGTAGTTTGGTCTGTTTTCATTTTTGTTGCTCTTTATATTTGGTTAAAATACCTTTGAGGGGCTTTTCCTTGTATAATTCCTGCTCGATAAACTGCATCAGTTCAGGATTGCCGAGCAAGGTCATGATGATTTGTTCGGTGATGTGGTCGGGCAATACAAAACTCTGCGTAAAGCCTTGTGTGGGCAGTCCTACGGGCTTGCCTTCGTGGTCTGTTTTCTGAATAAGGGCAGTGGCAGCAAAGGTCGGTGTAACCGTTTTGTTGTTCTGTACCAACTCTATGCGGTTGATTTTCAGTACGTCTAAATAGTTTTCGTACTTGCCTACAATGGCGTGTAAGTGGCTGTTAAATTCCATATTTTTAAAGCCCCCAACCCCCAAAGGGGGCTTTTTTTGTTGGTTTAGCCCCCTTTGGGGGTTGGGGGCTTTTTTTAATTTGTTGTGATACTGAACGTAAACGATTGAGCATAAAAATAATCCACTCCACCGAAAGCAAAGGCAACTTTTACTTCCACTACGTCGCCCTGAAAAAGTTGGTCTGTGAGGAGTTTAATATGTCCTTGTGCAAGCAAATACTCGGAAGTACCCACATTGTCATAAGAGCCTATCAAGGCTTGTCTATGCAGTTCAGTAGTTCCGTTTTTGAAAATAGCCACGTAACCTGTATTGAGTAGATTTAAAGGAATAGTTGCCAAAAAAACTACCAATGAAACATCGGCTTCTATGACAAAAGTCGGTTGGGTAGTGGCACTATCGGGCAAAGTTATCAACAAAGAGTTGTCACCCAAATTGATGCACTGCATCGAAGGTAATAATTCAGTTGCCGCTGGCTGCAAAGCGTATTCAGTAAAAGGTGCGGGATTTGAAACCCAATTCAGATGAAAACCGTACTCACGATAAAAGCCCAAACAAGCCTCCACTTTATACAATCTGAACAACTGACCTGCCAACGCCACCTCTGCATCGGCAGAAACAGGCAAGGTGGGAAATAACCCATCGGACTGGCGAATAAGCATCGCTTGCTCTCCATAACCATTTGGCAACCATTCATTTACATTAAACTGGTGCTGGCGTGCTACGTAACGAATGGGTGCTGATTTATCACCAAAATTTCCATTGAAACAGTAGCTATACAAGTCGAAAAAACCTAACCCGCCCACATCATTGAGTGCCACAGAGGGATGGGCAAAATAAAGCTGCTTGTCATTGACGGGTGTGCCGCCGTTTGCTTTAATTACAAAAGGTTGCAGTGCCAATTCAGGGCTGGTCGTTGCCCAGTAGTTGTACTGTATGGTTATCGCAGCAGGCGTGGATTCGCTGGCAACAGCACTTCCTGGATTAACCAAACCATCGCCAATGGCAATAGTTCTTGAGCTATTGTTTGGTGGTTCAAAATCAGGTTGGTAAATTTTCAAAAAATTGGTATGAATGCCATCTTTGCGAGTAAACAATGCACAAGCATAGCCATCGATGAGAGAAGCTACTCCCATGAAAGCCTGCTCCCCATAATACCATTCGTGCCTTGTATTGGCTGCAAAAGTATCAGGAATGAAATCAGAGAGAGAATTTTTGATTTTGTAAAGAGGCAATCCATCACCATTATACACCGCAAAAGCTTCACCTAAAACACTACTATTGCCTATCAACACACTATCTCCACGTGCATATAAACCCGAAACAATACCGTTGTTAAACTGCAAATTTGGGCTGTAATTTAATTCGCCATTGCCTATTGTTGAGTTGCCAAAAGGTATGCAATAAGGCACTGCTCCTTGATAGGTTGCAAAGTTTTCGTCAAACAACCACTCCACAAAATTAGCATACGTTGTGTAGCTGTTTTGCTCGTCAAGCGGTGCTGCCAAATGAACAAACGGCAATAAATCCTCATCACTAAGAAAAGTGCGAGCTACTGTTTCTGAAATTGCTTTGCCGTTGATAATCATTTGATTTATGATTTAGTAAAATACTTTGCCCCTACTGCCAAGCCCAAAGCTCCTACCAAGACCAACAAACCTGTATTGCTTTCGGTGTCTGCGGTTGCTCTTTGCGTAGTTGTGCGGTTGGTTGTGTTAGTCGTTGCAGCACCTTTTTCACTGTTTACCACTGGTTTGGTATCAGGTTTGGTTTGCTGTTCGGCTGCTGCTCGTTGCACTTCGGCAGGGACGGTGGTGCTTACCACCACTGTTTTTGTGCCTGTGTTCGGATTAGTAACTGTTACGGCATTGCCTTTTGTATCTTTCACCACCTCCACAATCGGGAAGCCCTTGTCGTCCACCGCATAGTTTTTCTTTTCGCCATCTATAATGACTGGTTTGGTTACTACCTCGCCTGTGTTTGCAGTGGCAACAATGCTTACCTGCTCGCCTGTTTGCGTTACGGCGGTGAGGGTCGTGAGAGGCACATCAGCCGTTACATTGCCTCCGTTTGGCAAT
>JAAFKA010000073.1 GCA_013299115.1 Cytophagales bacterium | reverse complement strand
AACCAACTATCAGCCTGTTTTTTTGCAGCAGGATTAATAACAGCCATCATCACCTTTGGCACACGCAACGACCGCAGAGTCAGCTGGGGATTGGCACTGATGACCATGATAGTTTCGCTGTTTGTTTACAGAAAAATTGCAGCCTTCAACCTCGACAACATCAGCCTACAACACAGCCACATTGTGGTGTTGATTTTGGCAATCTTGTTTCCGTTCCTTGTAGCCTACACTACCCACAAAATTTGGGAAGACCAAGCAGAACAGCCCGACGAAAAAGAGGAACTAAAAAAGCAAGTGATAGCAGAAGTAGAAAACAAACAATTAACTACGTCAGTCAGGCAGTATAGGCGGGCATACCAAGCAATCAAAAAAGAAAAAGAAAATTTGCTCATAGCCCAGCAGCCTCCACGCCCCGCCAACCAAGCAGGCGTAATAGACCAAACCGAAACGCAAGACAAACCCCAAAATCCAGACCAAAAAGACGAGGGAAAGTAGAGGCAGTTACTACGGATAAGCTACTGAATATCAGTAGCTTATCCGTAGTAACTGAAAATTTGGAAGTGCAGCAAAACGGACACGAATATGTATGCCTGAATTGCAATTTGAGCTACACCAAAACCACAGGCAAAGCCTCGTTTTATTGTAGCAATAAGTGTAAATATCAAGCAACCAACAAACGCAAAAAACCAAAGTAAATTTTTTTTTAACCTCGGCAGTGGCTTTTTTGCCCTGCCGATGGTTGAAAAAAAATTTACTACGGATAAACCCCTCAAAATCAAAAGCTTATCCGTAGTAAACCCTAAAATCTTTTAACCAAAAAAAACACCATGATAACAAAAAGAAAGCCAATAGACCCCATAAAAGAATTTGAGGATTGGCAAAACCATTATGATAACCTTTGGGAGATTCGCAAACAAGTAAAAGCCTTGTTCATCGAGTCTGTAAATGATATAGAACTCATCAATGAGAATACGGAGTTCGAGATAAAAAAATTTAAAAAAACACCAGACGACTTTTTGCAAGTTTCCTACTTAGAAATTTTATGCAAAAGCATCAACGCACAGGCAATGATAACACTTTTTGAAATCACACAGCCTCTGCAAATGCAGACCATAATTTCTGCAAAAGATTCTAAAATATTAGTTATCATCTATTAACCGAATAAACACCCAAAAACAGCCATGAAAAAACTCATTTTAGAATATCTTGAAGTCAAGTGGATTCTTTTTCATAATCAACGACTTGAAAGAAAGAAACTGAAATTTATTGTTTGGTTTCATTCCAAGTTTCCCAACAAATATTGCTGGGCAGACTGCGTTGTTTGGGCATTCAGCCCAAAAAAATTAAATCCTTTCAGTATAGACTCTGCAAATGCTTGTGAAGCCGAAAGTAAAACGCATAGCACATCAATGTGTTATTGTGGTAATTGGAGAGAAGGCAAATGCTATGATAAATTAAGCAAAGAGGAAAAAGAAATCCTTAGCAACAATTCTAAAAAAGAAAGTGCAGACGACCTTCCATTTTAATTGTATGCCTGACACCCGACCACTCTTAGACCAAATCCACAAGTTGCAAGCCCGCAAGCCTTACAACTTTTATAGCATTTTATTGGCTTTGGAAAAAACAGTTCCGCAATACTTCATGCCGACAAGCAATGATTTTATGACCGAAAATGAACTCTGCCACGCCATCAGGCAACAAGGCAGCGTAACAATAGAAAACACCGAGCAGCACCTTACATATTGGACACTTACAAAGCATTACGTTTACAAACCATAAAAAATATGATAACACCAACTTCGCTACAAAAAATCTACGACCTCGACCTTGCAGAAGTGATAGAGAGGCAAAACGTAAAACTCAAAAAACAAGGGGCAAAGTTGGTAGCTTGTTGCCCGTTTCACAATGAACAAACAGCCTCGTTTACCGTATTTGCTGCCAAGCAAAACTACAAATGTTTTGGCTGCGGCGTAGGAGGGAAGAACGTAAATTTTGTGATGCAATTATTGAAATTGGATTTTATAGCTGCCGTCAAGCACCTTGCAGCCCAATTTGATATGACGCTGGAATACGACAAAACTTTTAGCCCCGAACAGGCACAGGCTTATCAGGAGGAGAAAGACCGCAAAGCCTCTTTGCAGGCTACCTTAAATAGTGTAAACCACTATTACCAACAAAGTTTGCAAAAGTCAAATGCAGAAGCCCTGCCTTTTTTGGAAAATAGGCTATTTTTTGAGCATACAATTCAAACTTTTGAACTAGGGTACAAATGCGAAAACTTTGAATTGGTAAACAACCAAGCCTATAATAAAGAATTTTTATTTGCCTTAGATTTAGTAAAAAAAAACGAAAAAGGTGTTTTTTACGACAATTACCGCAACCGAATAACCATACCTTTGTATTCGGAAAAAGGAAAATTGTTAGGTTTTGCAGGGCGAATTTTGCCCCAATATGAAACCAAAACAAACGCAGCAGGCGAAGTACAACGATTTGCCAAATACATCAATCCACGAGAAACCGAATTGTACAAAAAGCAAAACTATTTGTACGGCTTGTGGGAGGGCAAAGACGAAATCCAAAAAGAAAACCATTGCTTTTTGGTAGAAGGCTACCCTAATGTGTGGCGGATGCACGACATAGGACTACCCAACTGCGTAGCTTGTGGCGGAACTGCCTTTACCAAAGAACAGGCTTTGCTTTTGAAAAAATCTTGCGAAAACATTACCATTGTTTTCGACCCCGACAAGATACGTGGCGAATACAAGTATGTGAACGAAAACAATGAAACCATTACCGTAGTAGAGGAGGGCAAAGCAATAGAAAGTGCCATTTATACTGCCTTAGATGTGGGTTTGGTGGTGAATGTGCTGCCCTTGCCCACAGATGTAAAGCAGGGCAGACGCAAGCCTGATGACTTAGACGAAATTGCAGTTTCGTTTTACAAACGTGAGCCAAAAACCTACAAAGAAAATACAGCAGCTTTGGTAAAACGCAAATCTTTTAAGTGGCTCATTTACCTGTTTACCTACCACTACTCTGAACACAAACAACAAGAGTTTATAGACTCTGTTTGTCTTAGAATAGCAAATATTGAAAATGATGTAGTCCGCAGCAGTTACGAAACCGTCATGTATAACAGGTTCAAGAACATTGCAAGTACGATAAAAAAAATAATCAAGACGTACAGGGACAAGACACCATCACAGGCTGATACCAAGCAAAGCAGTCGAGTGGACTATAAAAAAGATGGGACAGTTTGGATTTTTACCAAGAAAAATTGGACACAAGTTTTAGACCACCATTTGGAGATAAAATATTTTGCCAAAGATGAGTTCGACAATGTATCGTGGATTTTGTCTATCAAACAACCTGAAATAGCAGAGGAGTTTGTCGAAATCAGCAATGACGAATATTGCAGCTCTAACAAGCTGAAAAATATTTTGATGACAAAATTGGTGAACTGGAAAGGCACAGCCGATGACCTCAACGAACTGCACCAGCATTTGTTGAGTCGCCACTTTGAAAAAGCTACCAAAATAGTACGTTTTGGACACAATGAACAGGCTAATGCTTTTTTCTTTGCCAACAAGGTAATAGACACCGCAGCATACAGCCCCAATGAGTTGGGCGTGGTGAAGAACGACAATGGCTATTTTGTCATGCCCATCACAGATGCAAAGGAAGTGGCAAAACAAAGATTTTTACTAACCGAAAAACATATAAATTTTAACCAATGGTTTTTGCTATACAGCGAAGCCCACAAAAGGGAAAATGCTTTTATCCCCGCTTGTTTTTATGTCATGAGTTTGTTTAGAGATGTGGTGGTAAGCACCACCAAGGCAAGCCCTATTTTGTATCTGAAAGGCGGGGCAGGTACAGGCAAAAGTTCTATTGTCAGGAATTTGACAGCCTTATTTGGCTACGAGCAAAAGGGGATAAACTTAAAAAACTCCAACACCGAAAAATCATTAGTCCGTTTAATGGGACAAAGTAGCAATACGGTCATTTGGTTTGATGAGTTTTACAATGGTTTTCCATACGAGGGCTTGTTGCAGGCAGCATACGACAACGACGGCTACAACATAGCCGATGCCAGTGCAGGTAGCAAAACGCACAGCATAGATATTTTTTCGGCTTTGGCTATCACTAGCAACTATACGCCAGAAAACAACATCTTTTTCTCTCGTTGCGTGTTCATTCCAATCAATGACATACAGAAAACGAAAGAACAAAAAGTTGCTTTCGACAACCTGAGTAATTTGGAAAAAACCAAAGGCATGGGCTGCATCACAGCCGAACTGCTGGCACACAGGCAACTTGTGATAGACAATTTCGGACCTTCTTATGCAGCTTTGTATAAGGTTTTGAAAAACAAAACCG
>JAAFKA010000072.1 GCA_013299115.1 Cytophagales bacterium | reverse complement strand
GAAAAAAGTTTTGAAGATTTGAGAAACTTTAACTTTGAGGCTTTGCTCGATTTGGTTGGAAACTTTCCAGAGTTGTCTATCACAAGTCAAGATTGCGACTTAATGGGCTATTGGAAAAACCAACCTGAACCCTCTATGCAGCTTGATTTTGCTGCACAAAGCAAGCAAGGTTTTTGGCAAACTATCAAAGCCTTAGCCATTTTTGCCCAAACGCACAGCCAAGATGCTTTTATTGTGTCTGTTCCTTTGACAAAAGCCGAAAGAGCAGCCATAGAAAAAGACGAAATTTTGATTAATACGCAGACTGCCGATGGTTTTTGGTATTCGCCTGTATTCAACCTGCCCTTTGCCGACCTCACCACAAAGGAACAACTAAGCATAGAAGCAGAATTTTACAAAACCTTTGGAGAAGTCGGGTTTTCTATGTATATTTATAAGTCTAAAATAGACCAAAGAACTGTAAACTATAAACTCATTTTTAGCCATGAAATCGCAAAAGACATCAGGGAGTTTGAAGAGGTTATCGCAAACGCACTCCTCCAAATTGCCCGAACCAATCAAGCACTCGGAATTAGAGAAGCACTCGCAAGAAGTTTGGGCGAAAGCATCACAGGAATTAGACGAAATCCTGAACAATACAAAAGTTACGAAAAAGTAATGTTTTTCTCTGCCGATTCCTTTGAGGGCAACGAAAGGAGTTACGCAAAGGTATTGGCGGAGGTAAGTGGGAAGATGAGGGGGCTGGGGGGAGTGGAGAAAAAGGAAGTGTGGGAAATGGGTTTTGAGGAGTATTTGGCACAGTATCCCAAAAACTATAAAAAGGTTGCTACCAATATCAACATTTCAAAGGCTGTTTGGGAACAAGCAAGTAATTTAGAAAAAGAAATTACTTATCAAATTGGCAAATTTCCGAAGTACAAAACCTTATTGGCAAAGCATTTTAGCAAAGGAGGACAAGTAAAAAGGTTTTTTTATCACCTCAAATTTGACAATATTTTAGTAGAACTAACTAATAATGAACTACTTAGGTATTATCAAGATGCCGATAAGTTTGCTCCGCTTACTAATTTTGATAAATTGGTTTTAGAAAAAAATCCTATTCCACGCTATCACATAGATTATGTTCGCCAAGCTCTTGCCGAAGGTAAACCTGTCCCCTCCGAAGTGTTGGCGGAGTACCCCGATTTGCAGCCCAAAAAGGAGAAGGAAGTGTTTAAGCCTTTTGTAGTCTATTTTGAAAGTGAATTTTACAAAGTCATAGCCTTTAAAAATGGTATGTTTCACTATCATAAAATTAGTGATAAAGACCATGTATTTAAAGACAACTTAAAAGTCTTTTTGAAATATTTTGCATGGGCAAAAAACACGAATAATAGGTTTGTGTATGAGCAGTATTTTAGCAATATGCCTTTGTTAGAAGTAGCTACTATTTTGCCTTTTGTAGAGCCTGCACAACTACGCAAAGCACATAGAGAACTTGTTGAAAATAAACTCAAATCAAATTATACTGTCCCTGCCGAAGTGCTGGCGGAGTACCCCGATTTGCAAGCTGAAAAATTATTGCCCTATTATGAAGCAGCGTTGCAAGCGGCGGGGCTGGGGGGTTTGGGTGATTTGGTGTGGGAACAACGGAGAGTTACCGAGAAATATTGTGATGAGCTGAATAGGTGTTTTGAAAGGCAAAAACCTTTGACAAACATAGTGCAGGGTAGAAAAACAGCCGTGCAATTCACTTTTGACAAAGATGTAACTTGTCAATATGTTATCTTGTCGGCAGCAGAATTGCAGCCCTCACATTTGGCAGCTAACCAAAACCCTATGTATTTTTTGCCCGAAGCCCAGCCCCGCAACCGCAGCATGAGTGAAAGTGGGGGCAAAACTCCCGAATTGATTACACGCAATTTGCGACCAGCCACCATTACGGAGGGTGCTACTGCTTATGCGGGTGCAAGTGTGGTAAATACTCGTGGCGAAGTGATACAGGGCAACGGCAGGGCTTATGCCATGAAACTGTACTGGGACTTTTACCCCAATGATGACAGGGCTTATGCTGATTTTGTTTACTATAATCCTACTTTTCAATTTGAAAAAGATTATGAGTATAGCTACAATCGAAACAGTAGCACCGCCCTATTTACGCACAAAAAGACCAAACAAGTTACCAAAATTCAATACCCTGTTTTGGTGCGAATGTTAGAAATTACTGACAAAGAGGCAATCAAATTAGGGCAATATGGACAATCAGATTTGGAGGCTACCACCTCTGCCACACAAGTAGTGAAAAGTAAAGGTGCTTTGATAACCAAAAACAGTTACAAAGTAATTGTAGATGAATTATTGTTGCGTGATGACGGGGACAAAACATTAAACGAATTGATACGGATTAGCAAGATTTTAAGTGTGTTGGTGGGCGAAAAAGTGCTTACTATCAATGACTTAGAAAAATACCTCAACAAGCAAACAGGCGAAATTAACGAGGCGGGGTCTGAATTTGTAGCCAAATTATTGCTACAAACTTTGTTTGCTGATGGTGATGTTAATTTGCCCGAAATCTTTGCAAATTTGCCCTATACCATTCAAAAAGGTATAGAAAAAGGTTTTTTGTATTTGCTCAAAGTTCCGCAAAGCAACAGCCTTAATGCCGAACTATGCAAGGCTATCATGGCTTTGCGTGAGTTTTTGGCATCAGGCACGCCGTTTTTAACTTGGGTCAATCAGGTTACTATCACAGGCAAAAGAGTTACCGACACCTACACTCGTGAGGAGCTGCGGTTGGCAGAGTTTTTGGCTCAATCCAAAACCCAAAATGATATTGCCACTAAGTTTAGGCAATACGCCACCCTAAGCACGCCACAAGCAGCCTCTATGTTCAACGCTGCAAGTGAAGGAAAACCAAAACAAGAGGCTTTTCAGGAGGTTTTTAGGGCAGCAGCAGCCAGCACCAAACCCAGCCCAAGTTTAAGCAAAAAAATAGATTTGGCAGTTGGTAAAGCCACCAAATTGATTGCAGCCTATAAACCTATCAAGGTTAAAAAAGTATTGGAGAGCAGCGAAGTGATAGATGCCGACAACTATGCAGCCGTCATGAAAACAGTTAATTTGTCTGCCTTGCCCAAAGCTATGCTCGAAGGTCATAATTTTTTCTTGACCTCTTACGACTTGCGAAACTATGACCTCAAAATAAAGCAATTCGTTGATTTACACTTGTTTAAGGTCAATCAGGCAACGGAGATAGTGAAAAATGCAACCTTACAACAAGCCCAAAAACTTTTGCCTTTTTATGAAAAAGAGATGGCGAGCAACGGACTTTCGGGAGGTGTACGCAAACCTGTAAAAATAACACAGCACCGCCAAGCAGTGATAGATTTAGTCGGTAGCATAGAAAAAAACTATGTAGAGGAACTGAAAACAGGACAGAGAGAGGCAAATGAATTGGTCAGTCAATTTTCTTTTACCTTAGCAGGTGAGAGAAATAAAGGCTTGCGTCAAGAAATCATAGCGTACTTGACAGGGCTGCAACCAACTTTTGCCGACTCCACCGCCAGCAAAACAGCAGCAGCATTGGCGAAGTATTTGAGCAAGCACAAACGAGAGCCTAACCCAAGCTATTTTATTTACGATAGTGTTCAAAAAAAATACGTCTTGCAGGAAGCAGAACTCATAGCGTTGGCAAACAACTATCAGGGCATTTTGTTTCGGGGCGAAGATTATTACTACTACGTGCATGAATTTGATACAGGCTTATTTATAGCCTCTAAATATGAAAAACAAGAGGCAATAGATTTGGCTAACGAAAAATGTTTGAAATTGGACAAAGCCAAAACAATAAATAGCTTGTTTACAAAAGGTTTTCTTTCGCCAAATGTGGAAAATAAAGCAAAAAAACTCCTGCCTTTTTATGAAAAAGCCATGCAGGAGATAGGTAGTTAAAACAAAAAATAGTATAGCAAGATGACAAAACAGCAAGCCATTTTAGCACAAGCAACAAAACTTTTGCAGCATTACATCGACGCAATGACACCTGAATTTGGAGAGTTAGGTCAAAAAGTAATTATCAATAACCAAGTTTTTTTTATTGGTGATGTGGTGAAGTTAATTGATACTAAAACAAGAATAGTTGTTTACTATCAATTAATTTATTCTAAGGCTACGTTTAGAGTCGTCTTAGAAAATAAACAGAATGGAATTTCTAATCCCAACAGAATAAGTCCTCCAAATCCATATATTTGGTACAACAAACCTTACATTGAAATATTTGATATAACAGAGGCACATATTCCGTACATAAAAATAGAAAGAATTGGTAATGACAGCAAAAGTTTACGATTAGTCAAACCCAAAAAGAGAAAATAAGTTTTTTAATTTTTTTACTTTTTCAACTAACAATTCACAACTAACCACTAACAACTAAAACCATGTTAGCACCACAGGACTACACAGCCCTTGCCCAGCAAA
>JAAFKA010000071.1 GCA_013299115.1 Cytophagales bacterium | reverse complement strand
TAAACCTAAAGACTTACTTACTTGTAGACCTGACAAACCATCAGAGAGATGTAAAATAATTGTTGCCCGTTCTCTATCACGAGAACTGCCTGTAGTTTGTTTGGATAAGGTGGTTAAGAATTCACGTTGTAGGGAACTCAAAACTATGGCGGGACTTTTCATAGCACAAAGATAACCAAAAAAAGTAAAATAAAAAATAGGCACTTATTTATGAGATGTAACACTAGTAGGTACACCATGACCAGAAGCAGTGATATAATGTAGTTTAATTATGCCATCTTTTTTATGCACAGCATAAATTATCTGAACATGTCTAGGGTCTGTTATTTTGACTATTAAATCACCTGCCTTGACTTCATCAGCAGTAATTTCATAGGCATTATAAGTATATAAATCAAAAGAACCAATGTATTCAAATTTAGCTACAAAATCAGCCCATTTAGCAGTATTTGCTATTTTGCTTCCACTTCGTATTGTTGTAGCAAATTTTTGCTGATTTGCATAATAACCAAATAAAAAATTACTAACAGTGCTACATTGAAAATAATTATCAACAAAAGAAAGAGTGCCATCATAACCTCCTCCTATTTTTGTATCACCTTTATCTGTATTACCTGCCGATGTGATTTTTTGAGACATCCCTTGCAAAAACACTCCAAATTTTTCTTGTGATAAGGTTGGCGGAGGAGGAGGTAGGGGTTTGGCTTCTATAAAACTAGACACTCCACTACTACCACCAATTTCTGTTTGTGGCTTTGAAAATGCTATCATTTGGCTAATGGTTTGGCTCATTTTACTAAAATCTCCACCAGACCAACCCCCATCAGCATCCACCTGATTCACAGGGTCATTCCCCATCGCCATATAAGGACTCCAATACTGCCCATAAGGGTCGACACTCAACCACCTTGCCACATCACTATCATACTGCCTCAACTCAAAACTATTCCAATCCGTTTCGTTGTCCTTCTCCGCAAACTCCCCTTGATACCCATACCTATACGCACCCGCACCTGAGCAAGCTGTTTTTGCCACCTTGCCAAAGGGATAGTAGTCTGTCCAAGAAGTTACGGTTAGCTTTTCGGTGTTTGGCTTGTGGACTATCTCAAAAGCATCGAAGTAAGCTGGCTGCCGTTCATGTTCGTTTACAAGAGAGAAACGCAAAAAGCCTGATTGCGTACACTCATCACCGAAGTCTATGGTTTCTTCATTTGCATTGCCTATCTGCTCAAACTCACCTTGCGAAGTTACAAAATATCTGTTCACTTCCCTAATAAAATTGCCATTTTCGTCAAGTAATTCGACCAGCATATAGGCAAAATATGCTATATTTTGTCGTTATTTTTACTCAAAATGGTTTTGTTTATTTGGATTGATGATATAAAAATTTGCACCTTTTACCCCATACCGCATCTCATCAAGAAATTTAGTATGAATAGGATTCCATTGCCCACCAACCCAAAATTTTAAGGTATCTTTATCACAACTGTTGAATTTAGAAAAATACATAATTGTTTCCAATTCCTTGAAGTAAATGTTTAAATTATCTCTTTCCTCTGTAATTATCCCTACAATCTTGTAAGTAATTTGCTGCTGAGGTGCTAAGACAATTTCCTGCTCGTTATACATTGTATTATAACCAGAACGAAGTGCTTTTTCTTTTGCCATTATTTGACAAATTTCGCTATACATAGTAAAATAAAAAAAACCGTCCAATTTATTATATACAACAAGTTTTTTTTCTTCCTTAGTTGGATTTCGTACTGTTAAGGTCATGTGCATAGTATCTCCTAAATGAAAGATACTATCTTTTGGGAAAGTAATTGTACTTTTTACTACATCAAAATTATTTTCTACACAAGAAAATATCATCAACATAAAAATTGAAATTGTAAAATATGTTTTTTTCATCTTACAGTAGGGTTTTGAGGTGTAATCATGCCTCTAAGCCTTGGATTTCTCATAAAAGAATCTAAACTGCTTAAGAACTTCCGACTATTGGGATGTGGAAAAGGAGTATTGCTATATTTTTTGCCCAAAGAATTATAAAAACGATAACCAGCCATATTAGAATAATAATCCATAGGATTGTTATAACTCTTTTTATCTACAAAAAATTGCAAATCCTCCAAAGTACTAGACATGAATAAAGGAACTCTGCCCATGAGCAACACATGACGCATATCTAAGATATGATTGCTATCTAATGGGTCATATACATAACGCATTGTAGGTCCACCAGACTGAGAACTAAGTGAAAATTGGCTACGATTAGTTCTTTGATTATATAATGCTTCTGGAAAATTATTATTTGCTTGTTGATTAGATTGAACAAACAAATCCCATGTGACTGGTACTTCTCCTTCTGGTACATTTGCTTTCCCGTAAACCCCAGTAGCAACATACTTGTTATATAACCAACTATTACTATTTCCGAGGTTAAACATAGCCTCACCACTACAAGTAAAAACAGATAGTCCCTCTCGAGAAAATATGAAACCAGATAAATCTCCATGCCGCACACTACCAACATACTTATTGTCTATAAAAAAATTATCAAATTTACTGTCGGTAGCAATGGTGTTTGTTTCACCAGTTTTAGAGTTTATATAAATGTCATCCATCGTTTCCCCACCCGTTGGGTCAGTCAAATTCACAGGGTCGTTGCCCATGCCCACGTAGCTGCTCCAAAACTCACCCATCGGGTCGGTGGTAGTAAACCGACCTATCTCACTATCATATTGGCGTAACTCAAAACTATTCCACTCCGTTTCATTATCCTTCTCTGCAAACTCACCTTGATACCCATACCTATACGCACCCGCACCTGAGCAAGCCGTTTTAGCCACCTTGCCAAAGGGATAGTAGTCTGTCCATGAGGTTACGGTTAGCTTTTGTTCATTCAGCTTGTGGACTATCTCAAAAGCATCGAAGTAAGCTGGCTGGGTGTTGTGTTCGTTGACAAGAGAGAAACGCAAAAAGCCCAATTGGGTAAAATTATACTTATAACTTCAGAAGTTTATCCATCATCCTTGTGATAGTTTCCTCTCTATAGGCATAAGGAAAAATACACTCTTCTATAACCTTTTTTAACTGAGTTGTATCTTTTAGTTGTATATAGTAGTTTTGTAACTTACATTCAATAATTTGTAAACGGTCAGGGGCTTGCTCTATATAACCCCATTCAGGAATAGGGTTACCCATTTCTTTGTGTAAGGATAAAACAGTTTTTACAAATACTGAATTAATTAGTGGACTGGCACAAAAAAACACAGTATCTGCGTCAGTACTTTCAAATTTTACAAATTTGAATAATTTTGACAAAGCATTTAGCTCGTTAATAGTGTCTATGGTCATGTTATTTAAATGGGTTTATGCCTGAATAAATAAAGTTATTGGGTGCAATTCGCAAAGTACCTGGGTAAATATATTCGTAAGGTTCGTCACGGTTATAGCTTAATTGTGCTTTTTGGTAGTTGGTTAGTCTAAAAGCAATCACATAACCTCCTCTATCTTCGTATCGTGTGTTACCAATAAACAATTTATAAAAAGTTTCTGCTGCTGTCATTTGTCGGTCTGTAATATACACTTTTCCTTGACCATTAGGCAATATATTATGGCTTGCTTGAATACCAAGCATGCCTTGATGATTTGTGTAGTGATAAAATACGTCATCATCATCATCATCTCTATCTTTTACCCTTGTTGCAGGCACAGCAATAGGCACACTTGGTGCATCAGGTTTAGTTTGTGCCCTTGCTCGCATCCATGCTTGTGCTTGTGGGTCACTATCTCCTGTCATAGTTGTAGCCAAAGTCAAAAATACATTTGCTTTGGTTGCAGTACTGCCTACCCAACTTGGCATAGAAATGCCTGGCATTGTTAATGTAGGTAGTGTAATATTTGCGAAAGAAAAACTGCTTTCTCTCTGCCCTATCACAGTTACTTCAGGCAAAAATGTTCCTGTTTGATTGAGTAGTGCAGTCATGCCATTGGCAGCAGCCATACAACCCGTACACCCACCCGTTGGGTCAGTCAAGTTCACAGGGTCGTTGCCCATGCCCACGTAGCTGCTCCAAAACTCACCCATCGGGTCGGTAGTAGTAAACCTCCCAATCTCACTATCATATTGCCTCAACTCAAAACTATTCCAGTCCGTTTCCCCATCTTTCTCTGCAAACTCCCCTTGATACCCATACCTATACGCACCCGCACCACTGCAAGCCGTTTTTGCCACCTTGCCAAAGGGATAGTAGTCTGTCCAAGAGGTTACGGTTAGCTTTTCGGTGTTTGGCTTGTGGACTATCTCAAAAGCATCGAAGTAAGCTGGCTGCTGGTCGTGTTCGTTTACAAGAGAGAAACGCAGGAAACCTGTTTGTGTACACTCGTCACCGAAGTCTATGGTTTCTTCATTTGCGTTGCCTATCTGCTCAAAATCTCCTTGCGAAGTTACAAAATATTTTCGATAGGCAGGGTTAATTACCTCACCTTTTTCGTTTAAAAGTTCGACTAAGAGGTAAGCCTCGACACTTTCGGTTACAAAAGGTGGAGTTTCGTCAAGCCCCCCGCCCCCTACAGGGGGAGTAAAATCTCCTTTGAGGGGAGGTAATTCCCCCCTGCGGGGGGTTAGGGGGCTTTTTAGTAGCTGCACCGCCAACGGCACCGCTGCCAGCACGTTGAAAGACAAGCCTTGATTTTTTATAGCCTTGTACGAAAAATCAATATAGTTTCATCTAGTGTTACATCTCATAAATAAGTGCCTATTTTTTATTTTACTTTTTTTGGTTATCTTTGTGCTATGAAAAGTCCCGCCATAGTTTTGAGTTCCCTACCACGTGAATTCTTAACCACCTTATCCAAACAAACTACAGGCAGTTCTCGTGATAGAGAACGGGCAACAATTATTTTACATCTCTCTGATGGTTTGTCAGGTCTACAAGTAAGTAAGTCTTTAGGTTT
>JAAFKA010000070.1 GCA_013299115.1 Cytophagales bacterium | reverse complement strand
TCATACCTGATGATGTGCAAGATGAAGGACTGAAATCTGCCTACGAAAATGCCAATCAATACACTTGGTCGAAGGAAGAACTCGATGCGTATGATGCCATTTACATCAGAGAGGAAGATGAAAGGGCGAGGTTAGACAAGGCAGTGAGCAAGGCGAAGGAAGAGGGTTTAGCAGAGGGAGAAGCAAAAGGTAAAATTGAAGGTAAAATTGAAGGTAAAATTGAAGGTAAAATTGAAGGTAAAATTGAAGGTAAAATTGAAGGTAAAATTGAAATTGCAAGCAAAGCTATTTCCAAAGGCTTTGACAATGAAAGTATTGCAGAATTGACAGGCTTGGCTGTAAAGGAAATTGAAAAGTTACGAAAAAATTAACCCCATGAAATTTGCAGACATACAAGATGACTTATTCTTAAACTTTATTGCAACTTATTTTGTCCTACTTGCAACTAAAAGAAAATAACTTTGTCTTTATATTAGGTATCAAAAAATTATCAAAAAAAATTATGAAAAACACAAGCAAAGTTATTGTGTTGCTGTTGGCTCTGACCATTGGTAGCTTTTTTCGGACAAATGCACAGGTGCAAATTGTAACCGCAACCGCAGCAACTGAACCAATGACTACCCTCACAAGGGAGCAAATGCAAAAGGATTTTGTAGTCCTCAAAAGTACGTTGGAGCAACTGCACCCTGGTTTGTATAAGTACAACACGCAGGCACAGATGCAAGAAAATTTTGCAGCATTGGCAAAGAAAATAGACGTAAATAGTATGGAAATCAAGCAATTTTATGTGTTGCTTGCTGAGTTTGTAAACAAAATTCGTTGCGGACACACTTTTCTGAATCCGCTAAATTTGAGTGAGGAAACGACTGCAAAGTTATTTGCAAACAACAATTTGCCTTTTTACTTCAAGGTAATTGACAAAAGTATTTTTATTACACACAATCTGTCGGAAGTGGCGGCTATCAAAGCTGGGGACGAAATAGTGGAAATAGACGGTATCAAATCGCAAAATATTGTCAATCAACTAATTATGGTAAGCCGAAGTGATGGCAACAGCGCAATGGGCAAAAAAATGAGTAACCTGAGTCTGATTCCTGAAGAGGATTACGGCTATGCTTTGTTCGACATTTTCTTTCCGTTTTATTTTGGAGAAAGCACCAACCGAAAAGTTACCATCAAACATTTTGGAGGCAAAACTGCCACCTACGAAGTGGCTTGTGTGAAACAACAAGACCGCAGCAAAAAATACGAAACCAAATTTGGCAAAATTCCAACGGACAAAGAAACTTGGACTTATACCAAACCAACTGCCCAAACTGCGGTCTTAAAATTTGGCACTTTTGCCTTTTGGAACAGCAAATTTGACTACAAAACCTATTTAGACAGTGTTTTTACTTTGATTGGTGCAGACAAAGCAATTAAAAACTTAGTGGTCGACTTGCGAGGAAACGAAGGTGGCAGTGGCGACATCAGAAACGAAATTTTGTCTTACCTCACTTCCAAAACGCTGCAATATGAGTCGACTTCCAAAATCTGTTACCGTTATTTGTCTATTCCTGATAGTATCAAAAAAAATCTTACGACTTGGGACAGGAGTTTTGCAGCACCCAAAAATGCAGCAGATTTTACGCTAAACGAATTGGGATTGTATGAAAAAAAAGCAACAGCAAAAGAGGATTTGATACAACCGAAGGCTAAAAGTTTTAAAGGCAAAATTTTTCTGCTCACCAATGCTGCCAATAGTTCGGCTACTTTTAGCTTTGCGTGGACTTTTCAATACAACAAATTGGGCATCATGGCAGGCGAAACCACAGGAGGCACCAAACAAGGGCTAAATGGTGGCGAAATGTTTTTTCTGAACTTGCCCAATTCGGCAATAGAAATTGATTTGCCTTTGATTTATCACTACCAAAAAAATATGCCCGACGAAGGCGTAAAACCCGAAAAAGAGGTAAAAATAAGCCAAAAAGACATAGCAGAGGGCAAAGATGCAGTGATGGACTATGTGCTGAAAAAATTGGTGGTAAAATAAAGTGATGAAAAAACAAAAAAGGCTAATCCTAATAGGTTTAGCCTTTAACTCAAACAAACAACTAATCAACCAATCAAAATCCTATTCCATAGAAAACTTTTATTCTATTTTTATCTATACCTTCTACTAATACGCCTCCTTGTTTCTCTCGCAAAATCTGTTCCAATTGTGCAAGTGAACGAATTTTTATTTTGTCTATGTGCGTAACAATGATACCTTCCTTCACTTTGGCATCTTTAAACTTGCCCTCATATACTCTTACAATTTTCACGCCATAATTTACGCCCACATCATTTTTTTCTTTTTCGGTCAAATCTATGACCTCTATGCCCGCATCTTCGAGCAACACAGGTTTAAAATGAGAACGAATAATGTTGGTGTTATTGTCCCTATTTTTGAGTGTAAGGGTCAAATTTTCTACTTCGCCCTCTCTTTCTATCTGCACTTTTACCTTATCGCCAGGATGGTGGCGGGCTATACTCTCTTGCAAGGCAGCTATGTTGTTTACCTCCACCTCGTCTATTGACATAATCACATCACCCACTTTCATATCGGCTGCATCGGCTGCACTGTTGGGTTGAATACCAGAAACCCAAACACCTTTTACTGTTTTGAGTTGCTTTTCTTTTGCCAATTTTGCATCTACGTCTATAATGGTAATGCCCAACATGGCTCGTTGCACCTCGCCATATTTAATAAGGTCGTCTGTTACTTTTTTTACCAGCGAAACAGGCACAGCAAACGAATAACCTGAATAACTGCCTGTATGCGTAGCAATGGCGGTGTTGATACCTATTAATTCGCCTTTCAAATTGACCAATGCCCCACCACTGTTGCCAGGGTTTACGGCTGCATCAGTTTGAATAAAAGCCTCAATCGCAGGTTGTTCTTTGTTGCGGAGAATATGAATATTGCGGGCTTTGGCACTTACAATGCCTGCCGTAACGGTAGAAGTCAAATCAAAAGGATTGCCAACGGCAAGCACCCATTCGCCTATTTTTACCTCGTCTGAGTTACCAAAACTCACAAAAGGCAAGTTTTCTTGCTCCACTTTAAGCAAAGCCAAGTCCGTAGAACTATCTTTGCCTATCACTTTTGCCTCAAAACTTCGTTTGTCGTCAAGTACCACCTCCACTCTCTCGGCATCTTCTATGACGTGATTGTTCGTTACCACATAGCCGTTTGCCGTAATAATAACGCCAGAACCAGACGAAAATTGCTGATTGGCTTCGGCATTATTGTCTTGATTTTCTTGCTCTTTGTCCCTAAACCAATCTAAAAACGTAGAACTGTTTCGCACTCCTCCGTTATAGGTCTTGATATGCACAACGGCAGGCGTAACTTTTTCGGCTGCAATGACAAAGTTCAGTCCTTCGGGGACTGTATAGTTGTTTTGCAACTTTTCGAAATAGCTGGACAATTTCATGGCACTACCATTGCTGGAGGTGGCAGTCATTTGGGCAGCGTTGTTAGGCGTTGGCTCAAAAAACAACTTATAGGCAGTTAAGGTAAGTGTGCCACCCAAAACCGAGGCAGCAACTAATTTGACAAATGGGCTGGGCTGAAACATAAGAGGTGTGTAGCTAATACACAATGAACGTAGAAATAAACACTAAGGTTTGCAAGTTAGCCAATTTTTGTTTGCAAAACAAAGGACTATAATAATTATCCCAGGGCAACCGCATTAAAAAAATCCTAATGTATTCATTTTTTTTCTATTTTTGTGTTCCACCTATACCGTTACTACGGTATGGACACATCTTTTGTACTTGTTGATAATGAAAAGGATTGAGCTACTTTTGAATATACCAACTAAATCCACAAAAAGCAACAGGTAGTATGGTGTGATAGAAGTGGTATTGATTACTTGGACGGGTATAAATTGCACCTACCTCAAAGGCAAAACTAAAACTTTGTTTTCGGTTTTTAAACTCCATGCCATAAGTGCTTTGCCCTGCATCAAACCACTTGTCAGTTGCGTAAGTTAGCAAATATCTTTGCCCAAAAAATATAGAACTCTGTTGAGAATAGGTATAAGAATATAACAGAGGGACTTCTGCCACACCAAATACATAAATCTGATTATAAGCCAAGCCAACAGACAAAGCCGAAGCAGAGGAATCTGATAGTAAGTTATACCGACCAGCTACTTTTATTGAAATAGGGCTTGCACGTACATTAAGCTCTGTTTTTTTGCCTAAGCCATACCTTAATTGGTATTCCATAGGATAAACAGCCCAAGTGCTAAAGCCATGTACCACTTTTCTCTTGCCGACTGTTTTAGCACTATGCAAATTAGACGGTGTAACAAAGCTGCAAGCACACAGACAACTCAAGAAACAGAAAAATAACAAAGTTTTCATAAGCTGTAGAACGGACTTCAGTCCATTTTCTTAGTAAAAGTAAGCTTCAGTCCGTTTTTTAGTAAAAGCAAAACCTAAATAAAAAGTGTGGGCTGAAGCCCACACTACAAACTCCCCTTTGGGGTTGGGGGCTTTTCAGGTTACAGCACCCTCTCCCACACCTCC
The DNA here is from genome assembly GCA_013299115.1 of Cytophagales bacterium. Lineage (GTDB taxonomy): Bacteria > Bacteroidota > Bacteroidia > Cytophagales > Thermoflexibacteraceae > JAAFKA01. The sequence goes on along the minus strand of JAAFKA010000070.1, from coordinate 2,111 downwards.
CCATCTTCAAAATCTATCCGCAAAAAACCAAAATCCCTATTCACGTACAAATAAGTTGCCCCTATGTTTTTGTTGAATTGTAGTTGCAATTTATAAACATTTTGGTAGGATTTAGTATTGACAATTAAATTTTTATAGGTTGGTAATACGTATGAGTGCTTATCTCTTATGTCTTCTGAAATTGTAAAAGGTCGTGAACTTGCACTCACACTTGGAAACATACCAATAGCTGCTTTGGAATTATATAATTCAAAGCCGATTACATTACTCATAATGCCACCTACTCTTGCACTCGAAGAATTTTTATCTATGACTATTTGCAAATTTGTTATTCTATGTTCTTGATTTACATTAACAAAATCTACCCTACCTGTTATAGCCATATGATAGGATTGATAATAGTTGTATATTTTTTTATTTTTAAATACAAAAATGATACTATCAGTAAATTGGTTAGACCTAAAATAAAGGTAACTACTCAGGTTGTTAAAAAAAACTAAAAAATTCGCCAAAACCATTATCTTTGCATCCTTGACAGACAAAGACCACGATATCACAAAATTAGAGGCAATTATAGCCCAACAATCGGAATGCCGCCCACTGAACAAATAGCTTTGTTGGAGCATAAAATCGTGTCTTTATTAGAGGAAATATCGAAGTTGAAAATCCGTAAAGGCTCACACAATTCTTCTGTGCCTCCTTCAAGTGATATTGCCAAAAAAACTAAAAGTTTGCGGACTAAAAGTCATCGTAAATCAGGCGGACAGGCAGGTCATAAAGGTAGCACGTTGAAAATGAGTAGCACCCCTGATGAAATTGTTGAATTAAAAAGTAGTTTTTGCAGTGTTTGTGGGTCAGATTTAGGCTCAGAAACTTTTGTTTTGCAAGCTAAACGTCAAGTGATTGACATTCCACCAATTATCCCTGTTTACAAAGAATATCAACAATTTAGCTGTACTTGTAGTGGGTGCAATCATCGTCAGTTAGCCGATTTTCCACACACTGTAACAGCTCCCATTCAGTACGGAAGTAGTGTAGCAACACTTGTGAGTTATTTTTCGGTTTACCAGAGTCTGCCTTACAACCGTGTTCAAAAAATGTTCAAACAGGTTTTTTCTCTGCCTTTATCTGAAGGTACGATAGAAAATATTTTGGATAAAGTAGCCTTGAAGTTTCAAGCAGTTTATGAACAAATCAAAACAGACATCAGCCAAAGTGCGGTGGTGGGTGCTGACGAAACAGGCGTAAAAGTGTCGGGCAGTAATTGGTGGATTTGGGTGTGGCAAACCGTTTTAAGTACCTTTATTGTGGCTTCTGACAACAGGGGTTTTAAGACTGTGGAGGCTTTTTTTGCACAAGGATTTCCTAATGCCACCCTACTTTCTGACCGTTGGGCTGCTCAGTTAAAGACTTTTTCCAAAAACAAACAAATTTGTTTAGCCCATTTACTTCGTGAATTGAACTATCTGATAGAAGTTGAAAAAAGTGAATTTGCTACTGCATTCAAAACTTTGATAGGCAGTGTTTTTGACCTTAAAAAAGAGCAAAACAGTAGCCAAAAAGCTCTTCAAAAAGATGAACAAAAGGCTATTTTGATAGAAAAACAACTTACAGATTTGTTGGCAGAAGTGCTGGACGATAAAAAATGTCCCCAAACAGCGGTTTTTCAATCCGCTATGATAAAATGTCGGGAATATTTATTGACTTGTCTCTATCATTTGGAAGTAGCTCCTGATAATAATGCTTCGCAGAGGGCTATTAGGATAATAAAGGTCAAGCTGGGCGGCACTCCGCAGAAGGTATCTGGTCAGTTCAAAACGGGGCAGCAGACTTGCTGTGTCATTCGGTCTGTAATAGATACGCTAATAAAACGTAAAGTGGAGCTAATACAAAACATACAAGTAATTCTTAATTTACAACCTGAGTAGTTACGATTTCTCTTCTCTCGACTCGACCCAAGCAATAAAATGCTTGACCAACGACTCCGTGTCTATGGTTTCAAAAAAACTACGAAAAGTATTAAATTTCGGTACACCATGCTTTAAGTTTAAAGCCTTCGTCAGTTCCTCTTCATTGCTTTTGGCAAAACGAGCAACACCTTTCAAACTTTG
>JAAFKA010000007.1 GCA_013299115.1 Cytophagales bacterium | reverse complement strand
CTCTATTTTCTAATTCAATAGGCACAGACAATACAGCCATTGGGCAACGTGCTTTGGTACTCAATACCACCGCAAGCAATAACATTGCTTTGGGCGTGAGTGCCTTAGAAACACAAAGTTTCAACAATGGAGGCGTGGCTTGGAACAGCAATAACACTGCCATTGGTGCAGGGGCTTTATTTTCTAATCAACCTACTGCTACCACCAATGGTATCAACAACACTGCCATAGGCACAGGTAGTTTGCGTAGCAACACAACAGGCTTTAATAACAGTGTTTTAGGCTTAAATGCTATGTTCAATAACACCACAGGCACAAGCAATGTGGCGGTAGGTATCAATGCAGGTTTAATCAATACTACAGGAACTAACAATACTTTTGTAGGTTTTGGTACGAATGCCTCTGCCAATAACCTTACTAATGCCACCGCAGTAGGTTTTGGGGCAGTAGTAGATGCTTCTAATAAAGTGCGACTTGGGGACAATAATGTTACCGCCACAGACGCAGCAGGTGTTTTATCATACAACGTACAAGGCGGAAATTCGGTAGCTTTTCCAAATGGCAGAGGCACAAATGGACAGGTTTTGACAACAGATGGGTCTGGGCTTACGTCTTGGACTACTATAAATGGTGCTGATAATTTAGGCAACCACACCGCCACCACCAACTTAAATTTAGGCACAAATAACATTACCAACGCCAACAACATCACTGCCACAGGCACAGCTACGTTGGGAGGCAATGTGTACCCAACGGTAACAGGCACAAACGGACAAGTTTTAACCACCAATGGTGCTGGCGTAACTTCTTGGGCGGACAATAACGATTGGAAAATAGTAGGAAATTCATTGACTGCAACAGGTATTTTTGGTACAACATCAAACAACCACATAGACATTGCAACCAATAACGCAACACGTGGCAGATTGCTAAATGATGGACGACTTGTCTATGGCACGACTACGCCCACCACCACCATAGATTTGCTTTCTTCTGTCAGCAATACGACATATCCTGTTGCGGTTGCAGGTTATTCAAGTTTTAATGGAGCAGGTGTTTTTGGCTCAATTAGAGGCGGAACTACACAATTTGCAGGTGTGCAAGGTGAATATGCAAGCAATACAGTAGGAGTTTTTAACACAGCAGGTGTAAAGGGAGTAAATACTTCAACAGTTGCAGGAACAGGGTTTAGGATTTTAGGTGTAACAGGTCCCAGAGTAGGGCTAATGGGAACAACCACCGCAGGAAGTGGCTCTTATACCTTTGGCGTACATGGCAGCATGGCTACAACAGGAACAAGGAGTGGGGCAGTAATTGGTGATGATTTTGGACTTGCCTTAGGTAGTTTGGGATATTATGCCTCCAATCTTTCAGATTATAGTGTCTATGGTTTTGGTGGTGCTTACCAAACAGGCATAAGCACAGGCAGAACTACCAATACAGTTAGTTTAGAAGAAAATTCTCACATAGGACTTGGTATTTATGGCGGTGTGATGGGTGGCTGGATGCGAGGGTTGGTCTATGGTACACACATCAAAGGAGAAAGATACAGTTTGTATGTAGATGGCAAAACCATAGTCAATGCGCCTATTGTTGAGTTGGTAGAAAACAATGATGGTTCTAAAACCCCTAAATACGTAGTGATTGCCGACCAGCCTGAAATTAGTGCCAAAGGTAAATCAAAATTAGTTGATGGGCAGCAATTTGTTCCTTTTAGCGAAAATTTTGCTACAATGGCAAAAGGAGAGGAAATTATAGTTACTGTTTCTGCACTTGGCAATTCTAACGGCATCTACATAGAAGCACAAACCGAAAAAGGCTTTTATGTGAGAGAAAATAACAATGGCAACAGTTCTGTTGCTTTTTCATGGATTGCCGCTGCACCAAGAAAAGATGTTCAAGATGTTAGTATTTCACCTGAAATTTTAGAAAAAGACTTTGATACCAAAATGAACCAAGTCATGTTCAATGAAAATGACAACAATAATAATGCACAAAGTTTGTGGTGGGACGGGAAAAATATAAGATTTGATACTCCTATTGACAGCACTAACCTAAGAAGGAGAAAAAGATAGGGAAATAATTTACTTGTGGTTTCTCAAAACCACAAGTTCAGCTACGTTGTCAATGGTCGCAGACCTTGACAACGTAGCATATAAAATTTAAAACCAAACCAGTATGAAAAAAATATTGCTTATTGTCTTTTCAGCACTTATTTTTATGATAACTGCGGGACTTTCTTACCTCAAAGTAGGATTGCCTAACGTGGGCAAAGCACCCACGATGCAAATCAAAGCCGACTCTGCACTGCTGGCAAGGGGTAGCTATTTGGCAAATCACGTCATGGTTTGTATGGATTGCCATTCGCAACGAGATTGGAACAGCTTTTCGGGTCCTCCTGACTTGGCTACTTTGGGCAGAGGTGGCGAAACCTTTGGCGAGGCTATGGGTTTTCCTGGTAGTTTTACAGCCAAAAACATCACCCCCGCAGCCCTACAAAACTGGACAGATGGCGAAATTTATCACGCAATTTCGGCAGGGGTAAACAAAGAGGGCAAAGCCTTGTTTCCTGTTATGCCCTACCTACGCTATGCACACGCAGACGAGCAAGACCTTCGGGCAGTAGTAGCTTATTTGCGTAGCCTTGCCCCCATTGCAAACGAAGTAGCACCTTCGCAACCCAACTTGTTTATGAGTTTCATCATGAACACCATGCCCCAAAAACCCACACCACAGCCCCGCCCCGACACAACGGATTTGGTGGCTTATGGTCGTTACCTTACCAATGTGGCTGCTTGTGCAGATTGCCACACCAAACAAGAAAAGGGCAAGCCCGTAGAGGGAATGGATTTTGCAGGTGGTTTCAATTTTCCGCTACCCAACGGCGACCAATGCACCTCTGCCAATATTACGCCTGATGTAGAAACAGGCATTGGCGGTTGGTCGGAACAGGCTTTTGTCAGACGTTTTAAAATGTATGTAGCACCAGATTTTAAGCCCCACGCCACACCCAAAGGCACATACAACTCCGTTATGCCTTGGACTATGTATGCAGGAATGACCGAAACAGACTTAAAAGCTATGTACCACTATCTTAAAACTTTGACACCAATTAAACAAAAAGTAACGCATTTTGTGAGTAATTGAGGTAAGTGCGTCGTATCTGTAGAACGGACTTTAGTCCGTTTCCTGCGAATGAACATCATATTATTGAACTAAAAAACAACGGACTAAAGTCCGTTCTACAGAAAAACTTATGAAAACATATCTTTTTGGATTAACCTTATTCGGTTTGTGGCTTTGCAACCAAAGCAGCTTTGCCCAAATCAAAGGCGAAAACGGTTTGCGGTTGGTAGCCACAGGCGGCGTACAGTTGGTTACAGACACCGACTTTACGCTTGATGCTACCTCCAATTTGGTAGTGTCCACAGCCTCTACTTTGTTGCTGAACGGAGCAGCACAAAACCTCAATCTGGGCAGCACCACCACGCCACTTGGCAATTTGGCAGTGGCGGGAACAGCCAGCAAAACCTTGCAAAGCAATGTGGGCGTGGAAACCAACCTGAATTTTGCAGGCACAAATGCCAACCTAAATTTGGGCAATTTCAATGTAGCCATTGCCGATGCAGCCACTGTTACAGGTGCTGCTTCTGCCACAGGTTTTGTGAACACCAACGGAACAGGGCAGTATTTGCAAGGCTACACAGCAGTTGGCAACAAAATTATGCACGTGGGAACAGGCACAAACTACACACCTCTAACCCTGAACATGGCAAGTGCAACCATTTCGCCCAATGCGGCGATTGGCGTGAGGGCAACCGCAGGCAAGGATGCCAACACAGATGCAGCCAATTATTTGAACAGATATTGGAACATCACCACCGCCAACATTGCCAGCGTAAATGCCACCTTATCAGGCAATTATGTGGCGGGAGAGTTGTTGGGTGCAAATGTAAAACCTGTTTATTATGGGGCAAGTGCTTGTGGAGAATTTGGTGCTACCAACATCACCACCAGCCCAACCACCACCGTTACCCTCACTTCCTTAGCAGCAGCAGGCGTATTTTCGGGCAGTTCGCAAGGTTGCACCATTTTTGTCCGCACCGATGGCAATGACGCAAATTGCGGTTTTGCCAACACCGCAGCAGGGGCAAAACTAACAGTGCAAGCAGCTTTCAACGCCATTGCCGATGGTTGTGTGGTAGTTTTGAACACAGGCACTTACAATGAAACAGCCACCTTAACCAACAAGGCAATCACTTTGCAAAACATAGGCACGCCAACTTTGCAAACTTTGGTGATGAATGGCACAGGCAAGGCAATTACCTTGTCGGGAGGTTTGCGAGTATCCGAAATGGTTAATGTGCAAGCAGGAGATTTGGCAAGTACAGGCAATTTGACCTTATTGGCAACCGCCACCAAACAAGCTATGTTGATACAAAGTACAAGCACCAACGTAACAGGCAACGTAAACGTACAACGCTATTTGCGTGCCAACACAGGCACTGCGGGTTTGGGCTACCGTTTTGTGAGTTCACCAACGAGCAACGCCACTTTGAATGAATTATCAGAACTCAATCCGATTGTTAATCCTGCTTTCAATGGAGCAGCTTTTCCTGGTCGTACTTCGCCTTTTCCGACTGTTTACAGCTACAACCCTGCTTTGGCTGGTGACCCCGCCAAAACTTTCCTCACTTCGCCTTTCCCCGAATTTGATAAAGGTTGGGTTTCGCCAAATGCCTTGACAGATGCCATGACCGTAGGCAGAGGGTTTACTATCAATACGAGTGCAAATCAAGTGGCAGAAATTACAGGCACAGTAAATAACGGAAACGCAAGCATTGCAGTTGCCACAGGCAATGCTGCAAGTTTGGGCTACAATTTGGTGGGCAATCCTTATCCTTCGCCTATTTCTTGGGCTGCGGTGCGAGGTTTGTCCACAGGTTTGCAAGATGCTATCTACCAAAATATGGCAACAGGGCAGTATTCAGGCAGTTGGGCAAGTTTTGTGGGTGGCGTAGGCGTAAATGGGGCAACAGACGATATTGCAGTCATGCAAGGCTTTTTTGTAATTGCCAATGCAGCAGGTAATGTGAACTTTGCAAATTCTGTAAGGGCAACAAACTACAAAAATCCGAGTTCTTTCCGCACCGAAACAGACCAAAACAACAAAGGTTTGGTAAGATTGGCAATGACCAATTCGGCTAACAAAACAGACGAAACAGTGGTGTATTTCAAAGACGAAGCTACGCAAACCTTTGATAGCCAACATGATGCCTACAAATTCCAATTAAACGGAGGCAACTTTTCCAATATCTATACAACGGACAAAGTAGTAAATACAAACGAAAAAGCAACTTTGTATGCTATCAATGCCCTGCCAACTTTAACAGCTGATTTGGTAGTGCCTGTTACTTTGCAGGCATGGACAGACGGCGAGCAAAAAATTGCGATGACCGAAAAGCTGAACTTTGACAGAGAAGTAAAAGTATTTTTGAAAGACAAAACAACCAATCTTTTGCACGATTTTGGTACAGGTGCATACACGACTAACCTTGCAAAAGGCGTAACAGCAGGTCGTTATGAGTTGGTTTTCCAACCTCAATTTACCGCAGCCGAATTAAGCAAGGGTATTGTAACAGTTTATCCAAACCCAACAGAAAATCAGCTAAACTTCTCTTTATCAGATGATTACAAAGGATTGGTAATGATAAAACTAACAGATGTAGCTGGTCGTGAAGTGTGGACAAATTCCTTGCAAAAAGACAAAACGACTTTGCAAACTGCTATTAATTTAGTAAATTTGCCAACTGGCTTGTATGTTTTGACTGCACAAGGGAAAAATGTGGTAAGTCAAAAAGTGGTGAAACAGTAAGCCCCCTAACCCCCAAAGGGGGAATAAAAAATATTAAACCACATAGGTACATAGAAACATAGAAAAAGTAAAAAAATAATCTATGTTTCTATGTAACTATGTGGTAAACAAAAACTTAAAGATAAAACACAATGAAAAAAATACTTTTAATTGGCTTTTGTTGCTTGGCAACATTTGTTTCTTTTGCCCAAACAGGAGGACCTACACCAGACCCAAATGCAGGTGGTGGTGGTGGCGGAGTACCCATAGATGGTGGCATTGGCTTTTTGGCTGCCGCGGGAGTGGCGTATGGGGCGAAAAAGTTGTGGGAGAAAAAGAAAGAGGAGTAGAAAAGGGAAAAAGCAAGCAAGAACAGCAAAGAGTTGGAAAGATAGCATCTTGCCAACTCTTTCTATAATTATTATTTAAATTCAACACCTAAAAATAAACATTCGACATTATTTTTTTCAATACCTCGCATACCTGTTCACGTCTTCTGCCGTAATTTGGCTACCCGACATGATGACCAACCTTTCCACTACGTTATGCAATTCCCTAATATTGCCTGTCCAGTCCACCTCTTTGAGTAAAGAAACAGCTTCGGGTTGAATTTGCTTTTTGGCGTTTCCATAGTCGTCTGCAATATCAGACAAAAACTTATCTACCAACAACGGCACATCTTCGCGTCTTTCGTTCAGCGAAGGTACTTGTATCACAATCACACTCAAACGGTGGTACAAATCTTCGCGAAAACGACCTTGTTTGATTTCCTCTCGCAAATTTTTATTAGTAGCTGCCAACACTCTTACATTTACCTTCATTTCCTTTTCTCCGCCTACTCTCGTTATTTTACTTTCTTGCAAAGCTCGCAACACTTTTGCCTGTGCCGAAAGACTCATGTCGCCTATTTCGTCAAGAAACAAAGTACCGTTGTTTGCCTGTTCAAACTTGCCAATCCGTTGCTTGACTGCTGAAGTGAAAGACCCTTTTTCGTGTCCAAACAGTTCACTTTCAATTAGTTCCGAAGGAATGGCTGCACAGTTTACCTCTACCAACTGCGATTTATTGCGGTTGCTTTTAGAGTGTATCCACTTTGCCACCAACTCTTTACCTGACCCATTGGGTCCCGTAATCAACACTCTGGCATCTGTTGGAGCTACTTTTTCTATCTCCTCTTTCACTTTGGCTATTGCCTCCGATTCGCCAATAATTTCACTGCCTCGATAGACTTTTTTCTTTAAAGTTTTAGTTTCTGCCACCAAATTTGATTTATCTAAGGCGTTGCGAATAGTCAAAAGCAACCTGTTGAGGTCGGGTGGTTTTTGTATGAAATCGTAAGCACCTTTTTTGGTGGCTTCTACGGCAGTGTCTATGTTGCCATGTGCCGAAATCATAATAAATTGCGTGTCTTTGCCCAAATCCATTGCCCTTTCTAAGACCTGTAAGCCGTCTAATTTGGGCATTTTCACGTCACAAAGCACAATATCGTAGTCATTTTGCTCGATGAGGTGCAGCCCCTCTTCTCCGTCTTTTGCCTCATCAACTTCATATTTTTCATACTCTAAAATCTCTTTGAGGGTGTAGCGTATGCTTTTTTCGTCATCAACTATTAGTATTTTTGCCATTTCGTTAGAAGTAGAGAAAATTTAAAATTAGTAAGGTACGTTGTCAATGGTATTTTTATAACCTGATAATCGTAAACACCCTAATTAGCAATGTTACAAAGTAAAGTTCAAAATTCAAAACAAGCAAGCAAATTTTATGAAAACGATTGAAAAAACATCAAAGTTATGTGTATAGAATTACAGTGTTTTTTAGAGTTTATGAATAATTAGCAACTTTATTTGTTTATTAGCAGTCTTTGTTTAAATTGCTTACTTTCAAATGGTGTATATTGATGTATGTAAACTTGCAAAGATGAAAAACAAATTGACTTATTTTGTTGATAGTTGTAAAAATTTGTTGTTAGAGATGACATCTTTTTATAACTATTATCTTTTTTACCTACTTTTTTCTTTTTGGTCTATCCAAGTCGCAGCCCAGCAATACGACTTTAAGGTCTATTCCGTAGAGCAGGGCTTGCCCCAGTCGCAGGTCTATTCCATTTTGCAAGACAAAAGAGGTATGCTTTGGGGTTGTACCTTTGGAGGGGGTGTTTTTCGTTTCGATGGCAAAAATTTTACGATTTATTCAGACAAACAAGGTTTTGACAACAATACCTACCAATTAGTGGCAGACTCGTCGGGTGTTATGTACATGAGCAACGCCACAAGTTTGCTAAAATATGATGGCAAAAAACTGACTAATTTAGATTCTTTATTTTTGCCCCACTTGCCTAAAGGAAAACAAATAAAGAACTACCAATTAAAGATAACAGCCGACTCCGATGGCGAAATTTGGATAAATTGCCAAAATTTTCAGCCCAATTATAATTATTTGCTCTTTAATTATGATGGCAACCAAATAATACCTGCCAAACAAAAAATCAAAGCCTTAACTGCTGATAGTTTGGTTTGGTTGCACACAGACTCTAAAAAAAATACATGGGTACATACCAAATCGGGGTATTATCTCTACAAAAATAGACAGCTTACTAAGCAAACGATTGAACTACCTTCTGATGTTTCGCCTACTATACATCACGTTGCTTTGTTGCAAGACAGCCAAAATACAGTTTGGTTGCAGCAGTTTGATATGAAAACAGGACGTTGGGGCAAAATTTATAGAACCAGCAACCAAACAAAACCTGTTGAATTTGCTTTGCCACCTAATACGTTGCCCACCAATTTGTCCCTCAATATCTTTGAGGATAGTAAAGGGCAATTTTGGTTTCACAACGGAACAGATATGTTTTCTCTTCCTAACCTGAACAACGAAACAGGATTATTGCGATATGCAGACAATAAATTTACCTATTTTACTATCAACAATGGGCTACCCACCAACAACATCTTAACTACCATAGAAGACACCGAAGGCAACCTTTGGTTTTCTACTTCGGGAGGTGGTTTGGTAAGGTTTTCGGGTGAAAAATTTATCCATTTTACCAAAACACAAGGCTTGACAGACGAATTGGTTTGGAAGTTTTGGGAAGACAAAAACCAAAATGTTTATATAGGCACAAGCAGTTTGATAGGCAAATACGACTACAAAAATTTGGGCTTTAGTATTGTAGATTTAAAAATTCCCTACACAGCCAACATGGGGCATCGGGATTTTAAAGACGGATTAATTTTATTCAATCCCACCACCAACAAACATGGAGATGATGTTTTTGATGGGCAAAAAGTGCAACCCTTGAAAGATTTTTTAGAATTACCAAAAGAGGTAGAAATAGCAAGAGCAAATAATGTTTCTGCCAAAGGAGTCATTTTATTTACCAATAAAGGAATAGCAGAATACAGGGGCAAAGGCAATGTAGTAACGCAAGCACAGGACAGCAGTCTGCGTCGTTTCCAACGTGGGACAAGATTTTTAGGGACAGACAGCAAGGGAAATGAATTTGTAGAACAGCCCGATGGCATAGTGCGTATGTACCAGCCCAACAATATTTTGCGTGAAAGAAATGACATAGGTATTCCTTACCTCACCATAAAAGCAGCTAAAAAAGAAGGCTTAGATATTCAGGGTATGACCGAAGACCAAGAGGGTAAGCATTGGTTTGCCTCCACTGGTGGTGGCGTTGCGTTATATGATGGCAAAAAAGTTACTTTTATAGGGCAAGACGAAGGACTAAGTTCAGATATTTGCTATGATATTATCACAGACAAAACGGGCAATGTGTGGGCAAGCACCCAAAAAGGAATAGACCGAATTAGTGTAGGCAAAGATGGCAAGTTGCAAATACGCAACTACGGCAAAAATGAGGGTTTTTTTGGCGAAGAAACCAACACAGGGGCAGTTTTTGAAGACTCGCAGGGCTACCTTTGGTTTGGGCATATCAAAGGGGCAACTCGGTATAACCCCAAAGAGGACAAGGTAAATATCACACCGCCCAAAGTCTATGTAAACAATGTAAAACTGTTTTACCAAGACATTAATTGGACAGACTCGGCTTACCAAACCTTGCACAAAGGAATGGCGGGTTGGTTTCAGTTGCCCCAAAACTTGACCCTGCCCCACGAACTCAACCACATTTCGTTTGACTTTTCGGCTATCAGTTTTGCAAACCCCGAAAAAGTAAAATTTCAGTGGAAACTCGAAGGAGCAGACCGAAATTGGTTGCCACCGACCACCCGAACAGAAGCCATTTATGCCAATCTTGCCCCTGGCAAATACAGGTTATTGGTAAAAGCAGCTAATGCAGACGGCTACTGGACAGAAGAGCCGACTGTTTACGAATTTGTAATCAATCCACCTTTTTGGGCTACGTGGTGGTTTAGAACTTTGGTTTTGTTTGCTTTGCTTGCTTTGGGCTACGGCATTGTGCAGTGGAGACTCAAAGCCTTAGAGAAAGAAAGGCAGGAATTGGAAAATGCTGTACAGGAAAGAACCAAAGAAATAAACCAGCAAAAAGAGGAAATGCAAGCCCAACGCGACGAGATAGAAAAGTCGTATTTTAACAATAAAATTTTGAGTGAGGTAGGCAAGCAAATTTCCAATTCGTTGAGTACCCAAAAAATCATTAGCACTACTTACGAAAATATCAACTCCTTGATGGACGCAGAAGGTTTTGGTATTGGCATTTACAATCAGCCTTGCAACTGCCTCGACTTTGAGGGTTACATAGAAAATGGCAACGTGCTTGCCTTTCACCAAGATATTTTGGACAGAACAGATTGTTTTTCGGCTTGGTGTTTCAATGAGCAAAAAGAAATTATTATCAACAACATAGAAACAGAGTATAACAAATACATTGAAAGTCGCCAAAAACCCGAAATTGGGGACATGGTGCAGTCGTTGGTTTATTTGCCTTTGGTTACGGAAAGCAAAAAAATAGGCGTAATTACGGTGCAAAGTTTCCAAAAAAATGTGTATTCGTCTTACCGAATCACTATGCTGCGAAACATAGCCAATTATGTGGCGGTGGCAATAGAAAAAGCAGAGGCTTATGAATTTATAGCCAAGCAAAGCAAGGAATTGGAGGACAAAAACGAAGACATTACGGCAAGTATCAACTATGCAAGTCGTATTCAACAATCTATGTTGCCTTTGTTGGAGCATATCCAAACTGTTTTTCCTGAAAGTTTTGTGTTTTTCCGCCCAAAAGACATTGTAAGTGGAGATTTTTATTGGTTTTACACCTTGCCCAATACTCAACAGGCTTTGGTGGCTGCCGTAGATTGCACAGGGCATGGCGTGCCTGGCTCTCTGATGAGCATCATTGCCAACTCTTTGCTCAACAGCATAGTGATAGACAAACAGATACATGACGTAGCACAAATTCTGAATGACCTCCACAAAGGCATAAGAGATACGCTAAAACAAGACACCACCGACAGCCGCGATGGTATGGACATGGCTCTCTGTTTGATAGACCAAAGCAACTGCACGTTGCACTATGCAGGGGCAAGAAATCCTATTTATGTGGTAACAGACTACAAAATAGACTTGCCAGCAGAACAAATACGGGCTTTTGAAACCGAAAAATATCACCTTGCCGAAATCAAAGCCGACAGAAATCCTATTGGTGGTTTTCAATACGAATCGGAAAGGGTGTTTGTCAAACGGACAATACAGTTGGAAAAAGGCAAACACAATGTAGTATTTTTGTTTTCTGATGGTTTAGAAGACCAATTTGGTGGCGAAAACGGTAGGAAATTTATGAGCAAAAACTTGCGCAATACCTTGCTTGCTTTGCAACCTCAAACAATGACTACGCAATGTACCTTGTTTTCGGAAATGATGGACAAATGGCAAGGAACCAAATATCCACAGGTAGATGATATGTTGTTGGTAGGGATAAAAATTGGGTAGAGTTGTTGAGCAAAACAAAGTGCTTTGGGTTTCTCAAAACCCAAAGTTTTTTATACGATTGTCAAGGTTGGTAACCATTGCCAACGTATAAAAACCCAAAGTTTTTTGTACGATTGTCAAGGTTGGTAACCATTGCCAACGTATAAAAAATTATATTTATTCAAAAATCTCACTCAACTCAACTTCTATGTTTAGCGAAGTATCTTTTAACAAGCCATTGCTAAAAATACTTTGCTCACTTTCTCCGTTCATGACCATTGTAGATTTTAGCAAAGGCATGACCAACCAGCAAGATTTTACACCATTTTTGAGGTAATTTTCAAATTTTTCGGTTAGTTCTTTCATACCTTGCGTGGGAGATAAAATTTCTATAACCAAAATTGGCGGACTTTTTACCTCGATTTCGTCATGCAACCAATCACTTTTCGTATTTGGAAACAAACAAATATCAGGAATACTTGCCCAACCATTCAAATTGATAGATAATTGGCTATAAATATCATATTGTTTGCGATATTTGCTTAGACTAATGACCATTTGCGACCAACTTTTAGAATGATTTTTGCTCGGCATATCTTTGCTTGTGTTTTCAGCCTCAAAATAAGCCTGTAATTTGTCGTTAATCTCAAACATTTTGGTATGAATTAGGAAGTTAATAGGCTTTTATGTTCCAAAAATAACATTTTTTTTCTACCTTGCCAAAAAGATATGTCTTTTTCTTTATTTTCAAATTTTACGCCCGATGCAGTGGAGGCAGGTATAGACGAGGCAGGGCGAGGCTGTTTGGCTGGTCCCGTAGTGGCTGCTGCGGTTATTTTGCCAAAAGACTACCAAAATCCCAACTTGCGAGATTCTAAAAAGCTGAATGTCAAGCAACGCAACAACCTGAAAGAGCAAATTTTACAGGATTGTGTGTGTTATGGCATAGCCGAAGTAAGTCCTGCCGAAATAGACGAGTGGAATATTCGCAACGCCTCCTGTGTGGCTATGCAACGTGCAGTAGATAAATTAGCTGTTTTGCCCGAATTATTGCTGATAGATGGCAATTTTTTTAGACCTCACCGCAACATAGCTTTTCATTGCATAGTCAAAGGAGATGACAAGTATTTGTCTATTGCTGCTGCTTCTATCTTGGCAAAAACGTATAGAGATGAACTGATGCAAAAATTAGCCCTCCAATATCCGCACTACGGCTGGGAGAAAAACGCAGCCTATCCCACTGCCCAGCACTATGCAGCCATAGCTGAGCATGGGATTACGCCACTGCACCGCAGAAGTTTTAGGTTAGGAGATTTGCCAACCAACTATCTATATACTAATTTTATTACATCACCTTCAAATAGTGTTTAACTAATTAACAAAACAAATTTTGCTTGTGGTAATCACGCACAATATTGTTGCTTTTTTTAGCTACAATGTGCGAATCATTGGTAGCAAGAAACCGCCACTCCAAACATATTTTCAGGAAAATAATCCTACGCCACGTGCTGTCCACCATTGATAGCATAGTTTGCTCCTGTGATAAAACTTGCTTGTTTGGAGGCAAGAAAAGAAACCAAATGGGCTATTTCCTCTGTGCCACCCAACCTGCCAATCGGAATTTCTGCCACAATTTTATCCCTCACTTCTTCTGCTACTGCCATGACCATATCCGTACCTATATAGCCAGGTGAAATGGTATTGACTGTTACGCCTTTGCGGGCTACTTCCATAGCTAAAGTTTTGGTAAAACCGTGCATTCCTGCTTTGGCTGCTGCATAATTTGCTTGCCCAAACTGCCCACGTTGAGCATTAACGGAGGAGATATTGATAATGCGACCATAATTTCTCTCCACCATTTGGTTAATTACGTGTCGGCTGCAATTAAATACGCTATACAAATTGGTTTTGAGTACCAAATCCCAATTTTCTTTGGTCATTTTCCTGAATTGCCCATCACGAGTTATCCCTGCATTGTTTACCAACACATCGACAGCACCAATTTCTTTTTCTATGTTGGCAATCATTTTGCCCACTGCATCATAATCAGACACATCACATTGAAACATCTCAAACTCGTAGCCTTCTGCCTTTTGTTGCTCTATCCACTTTTTGGCTTTTTCGGCATTGTTGTAGTTGCCCACTACTCTGTACCCATCATTGTATAGTTTTCTGCACATGGCAGTTCCCAAGCCACCTGTTGCTCCTGTGATAAGGGCAACGTATCTGTTTTGTTTGTCCATTGTATTTAATTGTGTTTGTGGTTATTATTTATTGGTATCCTCACGTTGCACATGAGGCTATTGTTGTTCAATCCCTTTACATTCGTGCTACAAATTGTAATAAAATCCAAGTGTGGGGTGTTTGAAAAAATTAGGTAGCAAGTTTTGTTTTTTCATTTCCTCCAGCACGAATGTAAAGGCGAATATACAGTTAATAGGTTGCCAATTTCTGTATTTTTTCTTTTATCCTTTGTTTGGGTAAGAAATTAGCCTCCAATTCGGGAGCAAAAGGTACGGCAGTATCCAAACTTCCCTCACGCAATACAGGGGCATCTAAGTTTTCAAAACAATGTTCGCCAATCCACGCTGCTATTTCGCCTGCCAAACCTCCTGTTAAACAATCTTCGTGGCAAACCAATACTTTTCCTGTTTTGGCTACGGTTTTGGCTACTGCTTCCTTGTCCCAAGGGAGCAAAGTACGCAAATCCAGAATATCAGCCTTAATTTCAGGGAGTTCAGCCATAATTTGTTTAGCCCAATGCACACCCATACCGTAAGTAATAATAGATAAATCATTGCCCTCCGCCACTAAGTTTGCCTTGCCTATTGGTGTAGTGTAGTAGTCGTCAGCCACCAATTCAGCTATTGACCTATAGAGTAATTTGTGTTCAAAATACATCACAGGATTTGGGTTTTCTATGGCTGCATTCAACAAACCTTTGGCATCAGTTGGATTCGAAGGATAAACCACTATCAGCCCTGTGGTGTGTGTAAACCACGCTTCGTTTGACTGCGAATGGAAAGGACCCGCAGCAGAGCCTGCACCCGTAGGCATACGCACGACTACGTCTGCATTTTGCCCCCAACGGTAATGAGATTTTGCTAAGTTGTTGATTATCTGGTTGAAACCGCATGTTACGAAGTCTGCAAACTGCATTTCGACCATTGCTTTTTGTCCTTTGATAGACAAGCCCATGCCAATTCCCACGATTGCCGACTCACACAAAGGCGTATTGCGGACTCTTGCCTTGCCAAATTTTTCTACAAAACCATCTGTAACTTTGAAAGCACCGCCATATTCGGCTATGTCTTGCCCCATCAGCACCAAATTTGGGTATTTTTCCATACTTTGATACAAGGCATCAGAAATGGCGTTGATAAATCTTTTTTCAGTTTTTGCACCCGACTGAGGACTGATAACTACTTGATGATGAGGTGCATACATATCGGCAGTTTCTTCCTCCGTACTTGCCACAGGTTCTGGTCTTGCAAAACCATCTTTTACAGCAAGCTCTATTTCTTGCTTAATTTGGTTGCGAATATCGGCTACTTTTTCGGCAGTCAAAACGCCAATTTTTAGCAACCAATTTTCATAATTTGCAATGGGGTCTTTTTGTCCCCAGAGGTCAAACAGTTCTTGCGGTACGTATTTTGTGCCTGATGCCTCCTCATGCCCACGCATACGAAACGTAACGGCATCGACCAAAAAAGGTCGGGGATTTTTGCGTAAATCATTGGCAATATGGCTTATTGTATCATAAACTTCCAAAATATTGTTGCCATCTATTTGCACGCCCTCAATGCCATAACCTATACATTTATCTACAAAAGTTTTGCATTTAAACTGTTCGTTGCTCGGTGTAGAAAGTCCATAACCATTGTTTTCGACCACAAAAATTACAGGCAAATTCCAAACCGCAGCCACATTGACAGCCTCGTGAAAATCTCCCTCCGAAGTTGCCCCATCGCCTGTGAAAGCTAAGGTTACGAGTCCGCCGCCAAGCCCCCCGCCCCCCAAAGGGGGAGAAAGTAAGGTGGATAAAGCTACGCCATCGGCTAAGGCTAATTGGGGACCCAAGTGAGAAATCATGCCTACAATGCGGTGAGGATTGCTGCCAAAGTGGAAAGACCTATCTCTACCTTTGGTAAAACCTTGTTTTTTGCCCTGCCACTGTGCCATGAGTTGAGCCAAATCCATGCCTCTGCCTGTGAATACGCCCAAATTGCGGTGCATCGGAAAAATGTATTCGTCATACTGCAAAGCAAGGGTAGCCCCTACCGAAATTGCCTCCTGCCCTATGCCCGAAAACCATTTGCTTACTTTGCCTTGACGTAGCAAAATCAGCATTTTTTCCTCTATCATGCGAGGTTTTAGCAGTTCGGTATAGAGTTTTATGAGTGTTTGGTCGTCATATTGTTTGCGGTCAAAGTTTAGCAGCACTTTGGGGGCTGTTTCAGGTTTAGTACCTGTGTTTTTTGAGGTAGTGGCTGTGGTTTCCATTAAAGTATGTGTATTTATTGGATTTTTCTGTGGGCAAAGATACAAAAAACTACTTCCCTTTCAAATACTTATCTAAAAACTGTTCTTGTTCCCAAAGCAAATGCAAAATATTTTCCTTTGCAGCGTAGCCATGACTTTCTTTTGGCAAAATTACCATGCGGGCATCTGCACCCAAGCCTTTCAGGGCTTGAAAATACCTTTCAGTTTGCAGCGTAAAAGTGCCAGGGTTGTTGTCTGCTTCGCCATGCACCAACAAAATTGGTTTTTTCATCTTGTGGGCAGTATAAAAAGGCGACATTCCGTTGTAAATTTCTGGTACGTCCCAAAAATTGCGTTGTTCCGACTGAAATCCGAAGGGGGTCAAAGTTCGGTTATATGCCCCACTTCGAGCTATGCCACAAGCAAAATCAGTGGAGTGGGTTAGCAAATTGGCAGTCATAAAAGCCCCGTAGGAGTGTCCGCCAACGGCTACTTTTGTTCTGTCTATGTAGCCCAGCCTGTCCACCGCATCGATGGCTGCTCTGCCGTTTGCCACCAACTGCGTAATGAAACTGTCGTTTGGCTCTTTTGTTCCCTCGCCAATGATGGGGAAAGAAGCATCGTCTAAAACTACATAGCCCTTTGTAACCCAATACACAAAAGAACCGTAATAAGGAAACGTAAATTCATTGGGGTTTTGGGTAACTTGCCCTGCACTATTTTTGTCTTTGTACTCCGTTGGGTATGCCCAAATCAGCAAAGGCAGTTTCTCTTTTTTGGTTTTGTCATAGCCAATCGGCAAATACAAAGTTCCCGATAACTCTACGCCGTCTTCTCTTTTGTATTTGATAACTTCTTTTTCTACATTTTGGATACTTTCAAAAGGGTTTTTGTTAAATGTAATTTGTTGCAAATTATCTTGTGCTTTGCCCTTACTTTTTGCTTTTTGTTTGAAATTGCGAAAATAAAAATTTGGGTATTCGTTTTTAGATTGGATTTGCACCAATGCCAATCCTGTTTTGAAATCCTCGATAGAAAAAATGCTTTCTTTCTTGTCTGTAAAAGCAGATTGATACAAACGGTTGGTTTTCAAGGTTTTAAGGTCATATTCGTCTATAAACGGAAACTGTCCTTTGGCAGTATAGCCTTCGCCAATCAAAAACATTTTATCGTTTTCGATAGCCAATACATACCTCCCAAACTCATTTTTTTTGGTTTCAAAATTGCCTGCATCACCATACACATCTTGATAGTTTCTATCAAAAATAACTTTGGGCTGTTGGGCTGGTGCAGCAGGATTGAGCAGATAGGTTTTCAAATTGCGGGTGTCATACCACATATCCATCATGATGGCGGTTTGGTCGTTGCCCCAAATGATACCCGCAAATCTTTGTTGAGTCTTAGCCAAAGAAGTAGGTGCAGCCGAAAAAGGTGCTTCCCACAAAAAAACTTCATCTCTTGCTTCCACCACATTGGCGGGGTTTCCCTCGTCTAATGCCTCCACAAAATACAAAGTAGCTGCCTTGTCATCTCGCCAAGTCATGTTTCTTCTGCCCTTGCGAACAGCCGAAAAACCTTTGGGCATCACCTCTGTTAGTGGCACTTCGTTTACAGTTTTGATTTCTTTTCCGTTCAAATCGTAAACAATAGTGGTTTGCGGAAACCTATTGAGGGGAACTATGTAAGAAAAAGGTCTTTTGATAGTGGTTAGCATCAAAAAATTGCCATCAGGCGAAAAAGATTGCCCAACAAACAGAGCTTTGCTTTTAAACAAAGTTTTTGTGCCATTCAAATTCACTGTATAAAGTTCGGCTGTTACTAAGGTTTCAAAATTTTGCTCATCTGTTGGGTTTTTTAGCAAATCTTGGTAAGTTCTGTTTTGCGAAACCTTGCCTTCGGCAGTGGAAATGATGGGCGAAGTGGGCAGACTATTTTTGGCATTGACCAGCGCAGGACGGTTGGCAACCAACAGACGGACTAACAAATTTTGGCTGTCCTTGTACCAACTAAAAGGCGAATCTATGTTGGCATTGAGGGTTGGCTCTGTGAGTTTGGTAGCTTTTGCCGTAGCCACGTCTATCACCCAAAGTTCTACGCCTGTTTCAGTGGTGTGCGTAAAAGCAATTTTGGTTTCATTTGGCGACCACGACAGATTGGAAATTTGGGCATTTGCGGGCAAGCCTGCAATTTGCGTAGGTTCAGCTTTGGTGTCTTGTACTTTCCTGATTTTCAGGTTGTTGATATAAGTGGCGGTAGCCGAAATATTGGTAATTGGGTTAATTCGCAAACCACCAAGCCGCATTTCCTCTTGATTGAGGTCAGCCAAAGTTTTGTACGTGCTGCGGTAAGAGAGCAGCATATACTCTTTTTTGGAGTCTAATTTTACGGAGGGGGCAGCCTCAAAATCGGCAAGTGCCAAAATGGGTGCAGATGGTTTTTGATAGCCTAATTCCTCTTGTGCCATTGCCAAATTGAAGGATAGAAAGATTGAAAAGAAAACGGAAAAGAAATGTGTGGTTTTCATGGGGTTAAAATTTTAATTAGATTTTTTGAATATGCACACCAAACCATTCTTGTACTTGTTCTAATGATAATTCAGCCGAAGCAATTTGCTGTTTTGTGAGATAAACCATCATGCCAAAGCCTCCCAAACTTTTTTGTATTTTGTAGAGGTGTTTTCCAATAACTCAGCAAAATTTTCTTCTTTTTTTTCTTGTTCAGAAATGTATTGCATTGCGAGTTTTTGGGCTTGGTTTTCCTCAAAAATTTCTTGGATAACTTCTTTCAACAGGTTTTTGTCTTCTCTCAAAATTTCTTTTACAATTGTTTTGAGATGTGCTTTTTCGGTAGTTGTCATATTAAAATGTTTTTTTATAAAAACGAGAAATCAAGCTACAAAGTTTTTTGTCAAGGCAAAATGAAGTGCATAAATCGCAGATTCAACTTTGAAATGCAATTTTATTTTTGGTTAATATGATTAAAAAAACAAGGAAAAAGTAGCAGTAAGGTTTGTTAGTCTGCATAATAAAACTTTGCATAAACTTGTCAAACCAATTCAAATGCGGCAATCCTTCGAGGTCTTGATAAACTGTTGCAAACAAATTTTCTACTTCTCCTTGTAGAATTGAGGAGGGAATAACAGCCAAAACTTGTGCTTGAAAATTTTGGTAAGCTACCAAAAACTTGTCAAAGTCGAGGTATTGCATTACACGAAAAGCTGTAAATAGTTGATAGTGAATAACTTGCAATAGCTTATCTTTTTCTATACTCGAAGCATTTGGCAATAGCCCTGCCAAGCTAAAAACAGCCAACAAATTGAGTTCAGGATTGGCACTTGTGTTTTGTGCAACCAAAGCTGCATTGCTTACCTGCAAATAACTTTCTGTAGCTACGGACTTTAGTCCGTAGTTTTTTATTGCGTATTCCCTTTGCAAATATTGATACAAAAACTCTGAATAGTTGCTTCTATCCTTTGCTTGCAAAATGCTATCAAACCACGCCAATAATACAGGTTTTGTAGGTTTGCTTTGGGGTCTGTTTCTAAATGTACCTCTGATTTCGACCTTGTTTCGTGCAGGAATATGGTAATTGCCCGCCAAATTCCAGCCTTTTCGTTGCAAAATGGCTACGTCTATCAACAAATCAAACGGAAGTACGTGAGCAGCATTTTGATTCTTTTCGGTTTGAAAATCTGCAATGAAATACTGGGCTGCAACTTTGTCTAATTTGTGCAGTTTTGCAGTTTCATAACGGCGTGTGCGTATCAAAGTAAGTTCTATGGGTGGTAACTTGCGGTTAAGTCCTTCAAAATCAAATAGTTGCTGGCAAATATTTTGAAAATTCTCCACTGCCAATGATGCACAAGGTAGGTCTTGCTCAAAAATAGCCAACCGCCATTTATTTGCATCCAAAGCCAACAAACCCTGTTGCAATGCCTCCACCAACACGACTTGAATATGGGCAATGCTGATAGGCGAAAGCAAAACTTGCAAAGCCTCCCCGCCTACTTCGCTGTTGGTCAAGGGTTGTCTGTAATTTTGGGCAAGTCGCCGAAAATAGTCCTCCTGTGCCAACTTTTTCAGAGGTTCTACTTGGCGGTGAATGAGGTTAAAGTCATCTGTTTGTATTCTCCACGTGGGCAACCATTGCTGCTGCAAAATATAGTTATCTCTTTGTCTATCAATTAGTTGTTGTTGTGGAGTTTGGTGTATTTCTCCGTCTATTTCTATGCAAAGTCCTTTGGCTTGTTGGATAAGATACGGAAATTCTATTGCATAATCTACGGCTTGCAAACTTTCAGGCAGGTTTTCAATAGTCCGTTGCTGTTCCATTAATTGTATCCAAAAATCTCCTGCTGCTAAGGGCAAATCTTTGCTAATAAAATCTATCTCAAAACGACTACTTAAATTTTCCCAACTTGGTACATAATTGTAGGCAACATTCACCGCATTCAGGCGAGGTTCTATCACGTGCAGGGCTTGCCAAAGCCAATGGGCAGCATCGGGTTGGGCAAAGAAAGAGGAAAAATTTTGCTCAAAAATTGCTTGCAAAAAAGGTGTAAGTGGTTGAAAATTAGCTTGATATACCAAGTTGTGCAGCAAATTTAATGTGTTGGTAGTTTTTTCATCTTGTGTAGTTGTTGCTTTGCCTATCTGCAAAACTGCACTGTCTATTTCTGCCCTAGCCACACGCCAAAGTAAAGCCTCCACCTTTTCTGGTGCTGCCACTGTTTCCAACAAACTGCGGACTGTTGGCGAAAGATAAGCTAATTGGAAATGCAAAGTTAATTTTGAATGTTGAATGTTTAATTTTAAATGTTGGTAATTCTATCTATACGTTGGCAATGGTCGCAGACCTTGACAATCGTATAGATAGAATTACCAAGTTAATTTTTCAACCTATACGATTTCCTATTTTCATTTTGCAAATTTTGCACTTGTTTTTGTTGCAAGGTATAGCGTTGCAACGAATCAGCAGCCATTTTTTGCTTGATAGAATCTTGTGCAGTCTGAATGCCCTCGTGTTTTTGCAAAGTTTGGTTCAAAAAATACAAAGTTTTTTGTTTTTTTTGCTGTTCTGCCTGATACAAAGGCAAATCTGTACGGGTTTGGGCTTGGCTGTTTTGCAACCAACCCAAAAAAAGGAAAAGAAAAAAAAGAATGAATTTCATATAATTCTAAGTTCTGTATAAAAAGTAATTCGTAGCTATGCTACAAACTACATAATTTCCAAAGATTGTGCCGTTAAAAAAACATAGTATAAATGTGTAGAAAGTTATCTTCAAAAATAACAAAAAGCTGTAAGAAAATAAAATTTCTCACAGCTTTTCAATTTAATTATCCTTTTTATCTTACTCTTTTGTATGGAAATATATACAAGTTTTCAAAATTAGGATATTTTTCTATTTGGTTTATTTCAATTTCATTAAAATAAACACGCATTTTGTAATGACTATCCACATCTACTTGCAATTTATCTACAAAAGTATTGCTACTTCTTAAATAAACGGTGTTGCTGCTACGAGGAAAAAAGCCATGAAGTCCTATTTTATACTTGTACTTAGATTCTTTAAATGCTGTTTCAGTAACAGAAAGTAGGTAACGAGTGCTATTAATAGGTGTAAACCTATTTGCCTTATCTATTTCTCCCCATTCTATAACAAAATCTTTGTCAGTAATTACAGGATTACCCAAAGAATCTGCAAAAACAAAACTTATCGGAACAGGAGGCTGACTATCCTCAGGCTGCTCACAAGAAACAAAGGCAAGAGCTAAACAAAAAAACAAAATAATGAAGTTGCGCATATTTTTAGTTGTTTAAAAGTTAAGGACGTATGTTAATAATTGCTCTTTTTTTATACTGAAAGTTAAAAGTATCAGGATTCCAACTCGTGTACCAACCATTAAACATTCCTTCCCATCCCCAATTCATGTGCAAACTCCCAAAGCTATAACCTACATAGACAGTTTCTCTAAAACCGTCTGCTATCCACGCATGACCATCAAACGACCAAAACCAGTTAGTGTCTTTATTTGCAGCCAAAATAACAGGTTGCGCCCAACGCAAATTAGCTTTTACCACATCAAAGGTATAATCAACATAATCAGCTGAAGCATAACCATATTTATTTTTTAAGGACGTAGGTACGTCACTGGTATAAGCCCCAGATTCATTAGTTCCATAAGTCATCCGAAGAGAATTACCCACCTCTTTCATTAATTGTGCCACTGGACCATTCTCTGCATTTAAAAAACGTCCTGGAACTGGCATATTTGCCCATTGATAGGCATTTATAGGTTTTCTGTAATAAAACATTACCTGTGCTTCTGCTACTGCTACGCAACCAGTGGGAGAACGTTGGCAAAAAATACCCTCGTGTTCAATCTGTGAGTTATAAAAACAACCTTGCCCCCATTCAGTACGCAAAAGAGGATTTACTTCAAAGTAGTAAATTAAGTCATTGTCGCCATAGCATTTTTGGGTGGTGGCGTTGCCCTGTCTTTCTGGTACAGGGTCGGGGTCGCAAACTAAGTTCTGCCACTCTTTTACCACTGCATCAGGATAAGCGGGGTTGGTGCGGCGTGCTTCTTGCACATTGGCTTGGAGTTCTGCCTCCCAAAATAATACGCCATTATTTTTATTGGTTGCCGAATAAAAACCTGTTTCATTGTGAGCCAAAATAGGCATAAAATGCTTGTCGGCAGAAATAATAGCCCAGCCTCCATCTTTGTAGTTGAACACATAGGCTGCTGCCTGACGGTCGGGTGTGGTAATGGTTTGGCTGTTCAAAATTTCACGTTGTGGCAGACTTTCCACTCGTGAGGCTTTGGCATTGCTTTTAAAAGTATTGGAACTTCTATAAGCATTTTTTGCAACAATTTCGGCAGTTTTCATATCTACAAAAGCTGAGGAGGGTTGCAAAATAGTTGGGGGCTGTACTTTCACGTCTTCTTTGCAAGCTGGGAGTAGCAAACTTGTGAAAAGAGCAAGACCTAAAAAGACCTGCGACCTGTGACCTGAGAGGCAGGCAATTACTTGTGATTTCATAATAATTCGGTTAGTACTTTGTGTGAAATAATTTAAACGGTGCAAAGGTGAAATTATTTTTTTACTTTCCAAAATATTTTTAAACAAAAAAATTAAACTTTTGTTTTTCAATCTTTTTTTTAGCTAAAACAATGAATAATGGTTATTTTTTTTTAAAATTTTTTAACATTTTTTTTAGGACTTTTAAAAAACTACTAAACTATTTGAGTAGTCGCTATATAAAAATTAAATTTTAAGTGTTTAGCAGGCGTAAAAAAAATTTTAAAAATATATTTACAATCTCGAAGAAGTTGAACATCAACCAAAGTTGGGCTGATAGAATCTTGTGCAGTCTGAATGCCCTCGTGTTTTTGCAAAGTTTGGTTCAAAAAGTACAAAGTTTTTTGTTTTTTTTGCTGTTCTGCCTGATACAAAGGCAAATCTGTACGGGTTTGGGCTTGGCTGTTTTGCCACCAACCACAAAAAAGAAAAGAAACTTGGAATTAAGTTTGTTCATTAAAAGCAGCATTTTAATTAATTTAATCCCAACCCAGCCCCACCATGACCCCAAACTGCACCTGATTCCATTGGGGGGCATCATAATGGATTTTAATACCAGCAAAGGGTGCAAGGCTCATTTTTTCTTTCAAGACGTGCATCTTTATTCCTGCCGAAAAAGTGGGGCTCCAGACATTTGTTTGGTCATTTGTTCGCCAATAATCTATGCCTGCAGGGGCTATGTAAGGCGAAACGACAAATTCATTGGATACTTTGAAGTGAAAATTAGCTGATTCGGGTATAATCAAAAGCAAAACGGCAAGCCAAATATAAAAATCATCATTGACCCTGTTGATAGCAGCCAATCTAAAAGGATAAGAGGACAAATAAACTCCCAAAGGCATATGAAAAACCAATCCATTTTGGGTATCATGTCCCAGCGAAGTGCTGTAACCTATGCTAAACCAACCTTCATCATTGACAAAAAACTCTGCATTGATACCGCCACTTTGATAAACCCTATTGGGCTTAAAATGACGCACTTGCTCATAAAATAAGGAAACTCTACCACTAAATTCGCCATTTTGGGCGTTGGTAGTGGCTACTAATCCAAAAAAGAAAGACAAAAAAAAGTGAAAAAAAATGAGTTTTTTCATTTTAATTTTGAGGTTTGAATGTTTTTACTTGGGGAAACTATAACGTCTTTTGCACACAGATAACACTGATTTTACGGATAAAACACCGATTTTATCCATAAAATCAGTGTTATCTGTGTGCAAAATTGGCTGGTTGAAAGTAACTAAACAAATCCAATACTTAATTTTGAATTTACAAACATTAAAAATTCAAAATTAAGTATTCAACATTAAAACCTTACACTTCGTTTACGGCTCTTTCTATGAGTCGGGCAGCTACGGCTTGGTAGCCTGTGTGTTCGTAGTAGTTGGTAGCCACGTCAATAAATCCAGCCACATAATCCAATTTGTCATCTGCAATTTCTATGTAAGACGAAAGTTGCGTTTTGATTTTATCAGCAGAAATATTGTTTTTGGTTGCAAAATCACTCATCCACGATTTGGTTGCATCAAAACTTTGGCGAACATAGCCTACTTTATCTCCTACGGGAATAAAGCCCGAAATTTTTTGGAAAATAGCGTTGTCGTTTAGGCTGTCCATTGAAAGTCCGCCCAACACTTGACCTACTTTTGCCACGAAATCTGGACCCAAAGGCAATACACCATCGAAACAAACCAATGCAGCCATACGAATTTTAGATTCGCCGTCATATTCTGCTAAGGCTTTTACAAAATCGGAGATTCCATCGCCGGGTATGCCATTTACTTTGGTAAAGGCTACCACTTCTGCCACCAATTTTACCGCCAAATCTATTGCTTGGGCGTTGTCGGCTTTTGGCGTGATTTTGTCCATAAAAGACAAGAAACTCACCGACTCTGCCACTTTATTGGCTAAGGCAGCAGCCCCCAACATTTTGTCGGAAGTGTCCACCCAACCGTAAATTTTTACAGCCGTTTGGTAGCCTTCTGCCGAGTCGTTGTAAAGTGCCAAAGTGCGTTGCTTTACTTTTGCCAAGAAAGCTGCATCAGTTTCGCCTGTTACTTTTTTGAGCATATCGTCAAAACGGGTAACATTTTCCCATTCGCCAGGCACCACAAAGTCTAAGGCTTTGAGGGCATAAACCGTTGCCCCAGTAGTGGGCAAGGTGTCTATCAGTGTGTCGATAGATGTGGGTTTGTCTTCTCCAAATCCGAACATAGTTTTTTTAATTTTGAGTTTTAAATGTTTAATTTTGAATAAATTTCTAACCGCAAAGTACGCCAAGTATCACGCAGGGTACGCTAAGAAAAGACAATTTTGAGAAATATTCTTTGTGTACTTTGCATTTTTTCTTTGTGAGCCTTATGGTCAAAATACGCAGAGAATTTCAAAATTCAACATTAAGAATTAATTGCTGTTTTTGCACATAATAACCAACCTACTATAAAAGCCAAGCCACCCAACGGAGCTACCATACCTAATTTGGTAAAACCTGTGAGGGCAAGCACGTATAAAGCACCTGAAAAAAACAAAATTCCTACCAAAAATAACCAACCTGCATAGACTAAATTACGATTGGCTACCTCACGACTTGCATTGCTTTTTTGCCACAAACCTATGCCAACTAAGCCCAAAGAGTGATAAAAATGGTAACGAGTGGCTGTTTCGAATACCTCTGCTTTGCCTGTCGTTGTCAATATATTTTTGAAACCATGTGCGCCAAAAGCACCCAAAGCTACGGCTGTGGCTGCCAACAAGCAACCCCAAAATAGAAAATTAACTTTCATTGCTTTGTTCTTCTGCTTTTTGTTCTTTGCGAATTTTCAAATAGGCTTTGATAACAGTAAACGAAGTTACGCCTAAAAAGAACAAAATGATGTATTGAATATACTCTATGATTTGTGGAAATTCATAGCCTAAAAAGAAACCACTCAACACCAAACCAAAAGACCACAAAAAGCCACCTATCAGATTGTATTTTGTGAATAGCTTAATGTCCATTTGGGCTGTTCCTGCCAAAATAGGGGCAAAAGTGCGAATGATTGGCAAAAAACGACCAATTATCAAGGAGTTGCCACCATATTTGTTAAAAAATTCTCTGGTGCTTTTGATATATCTTTTCTTGAAAAAGAAGGAGTCGGGGCGTTGATACAGTGCCTCGCCTACGCTTTTGCCGAAAAAATAGGCTGTAAAATTGCCCAAAATAGCTGCCAAAAAAATGGCAACAGTCAAAATGATGATATTAACTTTTAAAATATGGGTAGCACACAAGACCCCCGCTAAAAATAGCAAGTAATCACCTGGGAGAAAAAAACAGAAAAATAGTCCTGTTTCGGCAAACACTATCAGGCAAATGGCAGCTAATCCGCCCTCGCTGATAATTTCATCGGCATTGAGCAAAAATTGGAGTAAATCACTAAAAGAATTGATGTTTTTCATGTATAATAAATTTACTGTAGAACGGACTTTAGTCCGTTTTTTTTGGTTATATCAACCTTAAAAGCATTTTTGGCATCTAAAAATCAAATTTTTATGCCATAAAAGTGAACGGACTAGGCGTCTCCGACTAAAGTCCAATGCTATTAAGCTAAGGAATCATATTTACAACCTCGAAGAGGTTGAACAATTAGCCCTACGTGTAACATAGGGAAAAAGGTGCAAGGCTACTCCACAACCCCGAAGAGGTTGAACAATGACATATTGCTACACGAATGTTCAACCCCTTCGGGGTTGGATGCACATTTGCAAATACTTCCCTACGTTGCACGTAGGGCTATTGTTGTTCAACCTCTTCGAGGTTGTGAGTTGTTCTTAGCTTAACAGCATTGGACTTTAGTCCAATGCTGTTAAGCTAAGAACAGCTGTTTTTAGTGCCGTAGGCACGAAATATTTATAGTAACGCCGTTCTCTCATCTTTCAAAGTGCCGTAGGCACGAAATATTTCGTGCCTACGGCACTTTGAGGGAGTTGGGTCTTGTTTTTTCTATAAATATGTTGTCCGCAATGAAATTGTCCTATCGGAACTTAATAAATTCAACTAATTGATAATCAAATAATTACAAAATTTATCATCTACTTTCTTAGCCGAACAGCATTCGACTAAAGTCTGTTCTACAAGCTCAGTTCCATAAACCAATAATAAATTTTTACCTCAATATCCCAACACTGCCCTGCTTCTATGCAGCCTTGTTCGGTAGTGATGCGGTGCTGCTCGAAAAAATGATTGATATAGCCTTGTGCTTCTTCTATAATTTGGGCTGCATTTTGTTGCTTAAATGCCCTATTCAATGAATTGTCGTGTTTCACTATTTTTTTTAGGTGTGCAGGCACGGGCTTGTCTATGTGCGTATAGAACAATAACGCAAAATATTTGGTTTCGTTGCCACCTAACTCGGCAGTTTTCCGCAAATCATCTATAATTTTTTTGGGATAAAAGCCCACCATACTTGCATTCATATTGGTTTCGTCTGCCGTATAGCCCGACTTGATAAGCACAATACGGTTTACATTGCCCTCTTTGTCTATCAAAGCAATATCTGTATCGTGCCATTCCCTTGCACAATAGAGGTCAGGATTTTCGGCTGTAATGCGTTGTTGCAACCGATAGGCTATTTTTTCACGCAAAGGCTGTTCTATTTTGGCAGTAAGAGCCAAATATGCCAATTCATTGGCATTAAAATAAGTTGCCAACGAAGCAAGTTCGTCTTTTAGTAAGGCTGTATAGTTCATATCTTGCAAATAAAATAATGTGCTTAAATACAATAAAAATCAGGTTGTTATTAGAGGTTATGACGATAATTTTTTTTATGAAAAACTAACTTATTGATTTTCAACTAATTGACCTTGCACCCTAAAGGGTACGGCACAAATTGTAATAACCTCTATTCTTTTGCAAACAAAGGTATAATTTTTTACAAACTTTCAATCATTTTGTTTTTGATTTTTCTTTGCCTGAAAAAATACTTACTTTTCCGTTTCCTCCCCTCTCAACATTCATCACTTTATACTTTGATAATTCTGTATCACCAGCACCTAATTTCTGGCTAACAATAGCATCTTGAAGATGAGAATTTACTAATTATTTTCAAACTCTTTTGTATTTTCACTGTATTCATTAACTTTGGGGTTGAAAATTTGTTGTGTGAGTGTTTGATAAATCAAATACTCATTTTGTTATATCATGCGTCAGCTCATAGAGTTACTTCTTCAGTATCGTATATTGCTTACTTTCTTAGGTTTGGAGTTAGTAAGTATATTTTTGGTAGTTCAAAACAATAGTTTCCAACGAGCTATTGCCTTTACGACCATGCAAGAACTCACAGGAGGCTTATACAGTGTCTATACGGCTACCACAGCTTATGTAGCCTTGAAAGAAGTAAACAGCAAATTGGCAGCCGAAAATGCACTTTTGCGTGAGCAGTTGGTTAATCAGCGTATTCCTATTCCGCTAAATGTAAGCCCAAAAGTAGCCTCGCAATTTGAGTTTATTACAGCCAAAGTGATTAACAACTCCTTGATTTATAGCAATAATTATATCACTATCAACAAGGGAAGTGATGATGGCATCAAGGTAGGCATGGGCGTAATTACCACAGATGGCGTGGTAGGCAAAGTAAAAAGTTGTTCACCAAATTTTTCTATTCTGTATTCGATTTTGCACTCCGACATTATGGTGTCTTCCACTTTAAAGAAGAGCAAAACCACTTGTTTTACTAAATGGGCAATGAAAGCACCCGACAAAGCCCAAGTGCTGTATGTGCCACGCCATATACCTGTGCAGGTAGGTGATACAATTTTGACAAGTGGCTTTAACACCACCTACCCCGAAAATTATATGGTAGGTACGGTGTTGGCAGTCAAAAAAACTATTGAAAATACAAATTTGGATATTACTTTGAAATTAAGCACTAATTTTAGTAGCTTGTCTTACGTTTACGTCTTAAAAAATAGCAAGCAACCAGAAATAGACTCTTTGCAGCAAAGTGCCGAAAAATTAGGTAATAAATAAAATATAAAAATCCTTGTCTTATGTTAAAAATACCAACAATGGCAGAATTAGCTGCCAAAAATGAAAGCCCCGAAGTATTGTTTTGGGTGGGTTGTGCAGGCTCTTTTGACGATAGATACAAAAAAGTAACGGCAGCCTTTGTCAAAATTCTCAACCACACAGGGACAAAATTTGCGGTTTTAGGCACTGAAGAGTCTTGCACTGGCGACCCCGCCAAACGTGCAGGCAACGAATTTCTGTTTCAGATGCAAGCAGTCAATAATATTCAGGTTTTGAATGGCTACGGCATCAAGAAAATTGTATCTGCCTGTCCGCATTGTTTCAACACTTTAAAAAATGAATATCCTGCTTTGGGTGGCAACTATGAAGTGCTGCACCACTCCCAATTTTTGCAACAACTCATAGATGCGGGCAAAGTTACCTTGCAAGGTGGCGGTAATTTTAAAGGCAAACGCATTACTTTTCATGACTCCTGTTATTTAGGTAGGGCAAATGAGGTGTACGAAGCCCCAAGAGCCTTGATAGAAGCCTTAGATATGGAGTTAGTGGAGATGAAACGGGCAAAAGCAAAAGGACTCTGTTGCGGGGCAGGTGGTGCGCAAATGTTTAAGGAGGCAGAGCATGGACACAAAGAAGTGAACATAGAAAGAACAGAAGAAGCCTTAGAAACAGGAGCAAAAATGGTAGCCGTAGGTTGTCCGTTTTGTATGACTATGCTCTCCGACGGTATGAAAAACAAAAATAAAGAGGCAGAGGTCAAAGTCTATGACTTGGCTGAATTGTTGGCAGAAGCTTTATAAAAACCAAAATCATCTCAAAAAATGGAACAAACCAGCTCAACCGAAACTACTCCGCTTGTGCCAAAAGTAATAGGCATCGGCGGCATTTTTTTCTTTGCCGAACAAGTGGAAACAACCAAAGCATGGTACAGCCAGCATCTGGGGCTGAAAACCGATGACTATGGGGCTATGTTTTCGTTTAGAAACTTAGACAAACCAGAGGAAATTAACCACCTTCAGTGGAGTGTGTTTCCCAAAGGTAGCCCTTATTTCAGCCCTTCAACCAAAGAATTTATGATTAATTATCGAGTGCAAAACATAGAAGGTTTGGTAGGGCAACTAAAAGCCAGTGGAGTAACGGTTTTAGACAACATAGAAACCTACGACTACGGTAAATTTGTGCATATTCTTGACCCCGAGGGGAACAAAGTAGAATTATGGGAGGCTGTAGATAGCGTATTTACTGAAACATTATAAAAAATAGTTTCTGTTAAATTTGTCCACTCATTTAAAACCTATCCCTAAATTCTGAAGCTGTCATGGTTGTATTTTTCTTGAAAAAATTGGCAAAATGGCTGTTATCCAAATAACCCAACCTATCAGCTATTTCATTGATAGACAAGTCTGCATGAACCAACAACCTCTTAGCCTCCAATAGTATTCTCTCGTATATCAGGGCAGTTGCGGTTTTATCTAAGGTTGTTTTGCATATTCTGTTGAGGTGTTTGGTCGTGATATTCATTTTTTCGGCATAAAAAATTGGACTTTTTTCTCCTATATAAAACTCGTCAATAAGTTTTTGAAATTGCAATATTTTTGATTGATAAGCACCCAAATTATGTATGTTTGCTTGGCTATTGTAAGCATCGTATATAAGTTATGGGTTAGGTACAATAGAAGGTTTGGTAACTTATTTCATCTGCCAATATGTTTTAAAAATTGCCAACTTCAATTCAACGCTGTTAATAATCTGTTTGGTTATTATGCTACTTTGCTTTTTCAATTTCAGATTTTCGAGGCTACTCTGGATAAGGTTGATGAAAAGTTTTTGAGTGGAAACACAAGCAATACTTGGATTGAATTAGAAATGTCCAAAAAGTAGAGTTATATCACAGGCTTTAATTCAATGCTGTTAAGCTAATAAATAAACTACAACCTCGAAGAGGTTGAACAACAATAGCCCTACGTGCAACGTAGGGAAAAAGGTACAAGAATACTCTACAACCCCGAAGGGGTTGAACATTCGTATAGCAACATGTCATTGTTCAACCTCTTCGAGGTTGGATGCACATTTGCAAATACTTCCCTACGTTGCACGTAGGGCTATTATTGTTCAACCCACATGGAATTGCTCTTCGAGGTTGTAAATATACTTTCTTAGCTTAATTGAATTGGACTTTTGTCCTGTGATGTAATCTTACTTTTTGGACAGCCCTTTGTTTTACTATCTTAATTCTTCATTGAATTTAAAAACTCCTCATTGTCTTTTGTTCCCTTCATGTTGGAGAGCAAAAACTCAATGGCTTCGTTTGAAGTCATGTCAGCCATATATTTGCGGAGTATCCAAATTTTCTGCATATCCATCTTGTCGAGTAGCAAGTCTTCTTTACGAGTACCCGAAGCAGGAATGTCAATGGCAGGATATACTCTTTTGTTCGCCAATTTGCGGTCAAGTTGCAACTCCATGTTGCCTGTACCTTTAAACTCCTCAAAAATAACTTCGTCCATTTTCGAGCCTGTTTCTATCAAAGCCGTTGCAATAATGGTGAGAGAACCGCCATTTTCTACGTTGCGGGCAGCACCAAAAAATCTTTTGGGTTTGTGCAAGGCATTGGCATCTACACCACCCGACAAGATTTTGCCTGATGAAGGCACTACGGTATTGTAAGCACGTGCAAGTCTGGTGATAGAGTCGAGCAAAATCACGACATCATGCCCACATTCTACCAATCTTTTGGCTTTTTCCAGTACAATACTTGCCACTTTTACGTGCCTTTCTGCCTGTTCGTCAAAAGTAGAGGCTATTACTTCGGCTTTCACACTGCGAGCCATGTCGGTAACTTCCTCTGGTCTTTCGTCTATGAGCAACACCAACAAATACACTTCGGGGTGATTATGGGCTATGGCGTTTGCAATTTCTTTGAGCAAAGTCGTTTTACCAGTCTTGGGTTGTGCCACAATCATACCACGTTGCCCTTTGCCAATGGGAGCAAAAAGGTCGAGGATACGTGTAGAATATTCGCTGGGTTTCCAAGTCAAATTCAGTTTTTCCTCTGGAAAAAGAGGCGTAAGATACTCAAAAGGCACTCTGTCCCTGATTTCGTCTGTCGTTTTGCCGTTTACAGTTTCTACACGCAAAAGAGCAAAATATTTTTCGCCTTCTTTTGGTGGGCGAATTTGTCCTTTTACAGTGTCGCCTGTTTTCAAACCAAACAATTTGATTTGCGAAGGCGAAACATAAATATCATCGGGACTTGCCAAATAATTGTAATCAGGAGAACGCAAAAAACCATAGCCATCAGTCATAATTTCAAGCACACCTTCATTGAGAATAACGCCATCGAACTCACGACCTTGATTCTTTCTGTTGTTATTATTATTATTATTGCGTTGAAACTTATTTTCTTGGTAAGTCGAATTGTAATTTTCTTTGTTGCCTGTTTCCCTGTTTGGGTTTTCTTTATTGGGGTTTTCCCTGTTTTGATTTTCCCTATTTTCCCTGTTTTGGTTCTCTCGATTTCGGTTTTCCCTGTTGTAGCTTTCGCTGTTGTGTTCGCGGTGTTCTTTTGCTACCACTTCTTTCTCTTTTGGCTCTTTGTGTGTAGGTTCTTTCAGCACATAAGGCTCTACCACCATTTCCAAAGGTTCTACGGGGCTAATCGTAGCAAGTTCTTCTATTTCCTCTACCTTACTGTCAAACTCCAACTGTTCGTCGGGAATATTGTCGAAAGGCGTAAGCTCTTCGGCTACTTCCTTGACGTTTTCACGTCTGATACGGCTTCTTTTCTTGTCTTTGTCTTCCTCTGTTTTTGCCACTTCTACTTTGGGAGGCGGGGTGGCAGCTATTTTTTTAGGGAGGGCAGATTCGGGCAAAATAGCCTGTTGGTCTAAAATTTTATAGACCAGTTCTTTCTTTGAAAACTTGGCGGTGTCTTTCACGCCTAACTCATCAGCTATGGCTTTGAGTTCTGAGATTAATCTGACGTTTAATTCTTCGATGGTGTACATAACAATTAAAAAAAAGAGATATGCCAAACATAGGCATATACATTGGAAAATGCAGCAGAATTTGGGCTGAACAACTTAGATTAGCAAATGATTTATTTTGTCAAGAAGTGTATTATCAACTCGTTTTGGGCTATAGCTTTGTGTTACAGTTAGTAGCAGACTATATTGGTCGTTGGTTGTGCTGACGAATAAAGACCAAAACACAAAAAGCTATTTTTTTTAGTTGCAATTAAGCTAACTAAGTAAAAAACTAATACTATTAAGATTTGTTTCGCAATGTTAGTAGTTATTTTTTGAATAACAAATTTTTTTGCAAAAAACTTATTGTAGAATTTTTCTTTTTGTTTTGTCATGCTGAGCATAGCGAAGAATCAGCCAGATTCTTCGCTATGCTCAGCATGACAAAATACAAAATAGTCAATATTCAATTACGTAAAATAGACAAAGAAAAGTATCTTTGCCAACTTAATTTCATAGCTATTTTTAAAATGCCCACTTATTCTTTTATCATTCTTACTTTTAACGAAGAAACGCATTTACCTCGTTTGTTGGCTTCCATTGAGCAGTTGCAAGCCCCTTTGTTCATTTTAGATTCGGGGAGTACAGACCAAACCCTTGCCATTGCTGCCCAATATGGTGCAACTGTGCTAACCAATCCCTTTGAAAATCACCCCAAACAGTGGGATTTTGCCCTCAAAAACTTCCCTGTTGCTACGGATTGGGTCATTGGTTTAGATGCAGACCAGTGGGTAAGTCCCGAATTGTTTGCAAAATTGGTAGCTTTCAAAACCCAAGACTTGCCAACAGAAGTAAACGGAATTTATTTTAACCGCAAAAACTATTTTCGCAACGAGTGGATACGTTATGGTGGCTATTTTCCAAAATATTTGCTCAAAATGTTTCGTTATGGCGTTGGTTTCTCCGACCTGAACGAAAATATGGATCATCGGTTTGTGGTCGAAGGCAAAACCTTAATCTGGCAAGATGGCTATTTGGTAGAGGAAAAC
Source organism: Cytophagales bacterium (assembly GCA_013299115.1). Classification (GTDB taxonomy): domain Bacteria; phylum Bacteroidota; class Bacteroidia; order Cytophagales; family Thermoflexibacteraceae; genus JAAFKA01. The sequence goes on along the minus strand of JAAFKA010000007.1, from coordinate 177,690 downwards.
CTGAAAGAAAACAACATCAGTTTTTGGTTGGACAAGCACAATAAATACAGCGACAGGCTGGCAATGGAGGAGGTAGAACGGATACAACGCCAACGCAACCAAACCATTCAGGGCAAATTTTGGGGTTCTCCTGATGAAAGAATTGCGTTTCTCAAAAATATTTGGTGGAAATTGCCTCTTTATATTCGACCTTTTCTGTATTTTGCCTACCGTTTTGTGTTTCGTTTGGGTTTTCTCGATGGCAAACAAGGCAGATTATTTCATTTCTTGCAAGGTTTTTGGTTTCGATTAATTATAGATGTGAAAATTGAAGAACTATTGAGAAAAGGCAGCTAAGTTAAAAAAAGCTGTAAAATAAGAAACATGAGGTATTAAATTTGGCATATTTAAAGTTTATGGTTGTCCGACAATTTTTGTGGAAACGTGGACTTTGATTTATCAAATCCACTTTTTGAACAGCGCATTTGATAAATCCAATCCAATTTTGTTTCCTTTCCACAAAAATTGTTAGACAACCGAGTTTACTTTTGAGGGCAGTAATTTTTTTACGCAGCCATCAAAGCCTCTTCGTGGGCGTGTTTTTGCAATACTCTTTCCACTTCGGGCAAAGAATCGAAAAGTTGCTTGTAAGAGTCTATCACAAAATATTTATCCTGAAAATGGTCAATGTAGTAGTCAGTCAGCATAATTTTTTCGGCATCAAAACGATATTTTGGGGTTTGGTCGGTGAGGCAAAAAACAGATTCGCCACTTGACGAGAGAATACCTGCCCCATAAATTTTCAGCCCATCGCCAGCTTTTTCTATCAGCCCAAACTCTACGGTAAACCAATACAATCTGCCTAATAGCTTGACAGCCAAAGGATTGTCTATGTATCGCAAAGAAAGTGTGCTGAAATCACGCAAGAAATTACAAAAATCTTGGTTCGTAAGCAAAGGCAAATGCCCAAATACATCATGAAACATATCGGGTTCTTCCAAATAATCCAACTCCTCCATTTTGCGGAGCCACGTAGTAGCAGGGAATTTACGGTCTTGCAACAGTTCAAAAAATTCTCTTTGGGGTATCAACCCTGGCACCACTTCCACTGCCCAGCCTGTGGTTTTGCCCAAAATTTGATTGATTTCCTGAAAATTTGGGATTTTTTCCACACAAAAATTCATCTCCTTAATTCCTTGCAAATAGGCTTTGGAAGCCAACGAAGGCAACAAATTCATTTGCCTCGCAAAGAGCAAACCCCAGACTTTAAAGTCTTCTTCGGTGTATTTATCATATTCTTGACGCATAAAATAGGAAATTTTAAAGTGGTATTTGTTTATTGGTAGTGCAAAGATAAATATTTTTGCTAAATTTTTGCAATTTTTGTCTGTAATCAAAAAAATATCTTAGCTTTGCGTGGCAAATAAGGAAAGTAGTTTTTTATCCTAACTGTTACCCCAAATCTTGTTTGCCATGAACTTAGACAATCAAAAGTTCTTGTACGAGGCACTGACCTATGATGATGTGTTGCTTGTACCTGCCTATTCGGAAGTGTTGCCAAGAGAAACCGACACCCGTACCCAGCTTACCCGAAATATTACCCTCAATATTCCTATTGCCTCTGCTGCTATGGACACCGTAACAGAAGCCGAGTTAGCAATAGCTATGGCTCACGAGGGCGGTATTGGTTTTATCCACAAAAATATGAACATTGCCGACCAAGCAGCCCAAGTTCGCAAGGTGAAAAGGTCGGAAAGTGGTATGATTATAGACCCTATAACAGTCAGAAATAGTGCAACACTGCGCGAGGTCAATCAAATCATGCGGGAGTACAAAATCGGGGGGATTCCTGTGGTGGACGAACAAACAAAGTTGGTCGGCATTGTTACCAACAGAGATATGCGTTTTCAGAAAGACCTTACGCTGCCTGTGGTGCAGGTAATGACAACGGAAAACCTCATCACTGCATCAGAAGGCATTACCTTAGACCAAGCCGAAGAAATTTTGCAACAATACCGCATAGAAAAATTGCCTATTGTAGATAAAGATTATAAACTCATTGGGCTAATTACCTACAAAGATATTTTGAAAAAACGCAACAAACCCAATGCTTGTAAAGACCAATTCGGCAGGTTGCGTGTGGGGGCAGCCGTAGGCGTAACGGCAGACCTCATGGAAAGAGTAGCAGCCCTTCGCCAAGCAGGGGTCGATGTCATTAGCATAGACACCGCCCACGGACACTCAAAAGGAGTGATAGATGCTTTGCGAAAAGTAAAAGCAAAATACCCCGATTTGGAGGTGATTTGTGGCAATGTGGCAACAGGTGAAGGAGCAAAAGCCTTAGCAGATGCAGGGGCAGATGCAGTAAAAGTGGGCGTAGGTCCTGGTAGCATTTGCACCACCAGAGTCATTGCAGGTGTGGGTTTGCCCCAATTATCTGCGGTCTATGAGGCAGCCAAAGCCTTGCTCGGTACAGGTATTCCGATTATAGCCGATGGCGGTATTCGTTATTCGGGAGATATGGTAAAGGCAATAGCAGGCGGGGCAAATGTGATTATGATAGGCTCATTGTTAGCAGGAACAGAGGAAGCCCCAGGCGAAGTTATTTTATTGGAAGGTCGCAAATTCAAGGCATACAGAGGCATGGGGTCTTTGGAGGCAATGGAAGAAGGGTCTAAGGACAGGTATTTTCAAGATGCAGAAGACGACATCAAAAAGTTAGTTCCCGAAGGCATTGTGGGCAGAGTACCCTACAAAGGCTGGATGGGCGAAGTGATTTATCAATTAGTCGGCGGTTTGCGTGCTGGCATGGGCTACTGCGGTGCAAAAGACGTGGAAACTTTGAAAAACGCAAAATTTGTAAAAATAACGGCAGCAGGAGTCAAAGAAAGCCACCCGCATGACGTGATTGTTACGAGAGAAGCCCCCAATTATAATCAGGGAAGGTAAGTTTTTTTATTTTGTCATTCTGAGTATAGCAAAGAATCTGAGTCGGATTCTTCGCTATGCTCAGAATGACAAAATAGTAATAGAGGTTATTACGATAATTTTTGTATAGAAAATTAACTTGTTGATTTTCTGCTAATTGACCTTGCAGTTGGAGGCAACCCCCGCCAAAGGGTACGGTACAAATCGTAATAACCTCTAATAAGCTTTTTATTTTACTCAAAAACAAATGATGTTACAGGCTATTCATTCACTACCAACTGATACGCCACCACCTTGTTTTTGAAAAACGTAGGCACTAACAAAGTTTTGGAGGCAGGTATGTAGCCAATGTCGGCAGCATTAATTTTGTCGGCTTGGGTGTCTAAGAGTTTCAATTTTTCGTTGTTGTTGATATAAAACACCTCACCTGTCCAGCTTGATACCAAATAGGCATTGTCGCCTACTTTTTCTACGCCATCTCCTGCGTCTATTCCTTCTACGACGGTGCTGATTTGTTTGGTAGTCATGTCGATTTTCTTGAATTTGCTGTCGCCATTGGTAGCCAACATTAAGGTATTGGCATCGGCAACATACAATCCATTGGGGCTACCCAACGAATCGGCAGCTATGAAATCTGTTATTTTGCCTGTTTTGGTAGCTAAGACATGGATTTTATTTTTCTTCATATCCGTAAAATAGACGTTGCCTGTGGCTTCGTCTGTTGCTATGTCGTTTAAAAACTCTGCACCTTTGAGGGGATATTTTTTGGTAATTTTGCCTGTGGCTAAGGCTATTTCTACCAATTCTGTTATGTCTGTAACGTAGAGTTTGTCGCCCAAAATGCCCATTCCTTTGGGTGCATTCAATCCTTTTGCCCACTCCAAAGTTTCTATTTTGCCTTCGGGAGTAAGTTTAGAAATAAAGCCGTTTTTGTCTTTGTCCGTAGGCATTCCGTTGATATTTGCCACATACAGCACATTGGCTTGGGCATGAAACAACACCGACTCACAAGTACGCAAGGTGGTGTCTGTTTCCCACAATTTTACCAATTCGGCTTTGGGTTTTGCGGGCAAGGTGTCGGTTTTAACAGCCGTAGTGTCTTGCGTGGCGTTGTTTTCGGTGGTTTCGCCTGTTTTTTTGTCGCAAGCTGTCAAAGTTATGGCAGCAGCAAAAAAGGTACTTACAATAATTTTTTTCATTTTAATAAATAAAGTTTTTAATCAAACAAAAGTAGGTATTTGATTTATCAAATACCAAATTTTTCACTTTTCATTTTTCATTTCATTGCCTACCAAATGGCTTTAATAGTCATTTTTTTTCCATTAAACAGCACCTCGTCATTTACTTTTGCTTGGTATAGTTTTGCACCTATTGGAGATTGCGGAGAAACGACAAAAAAGTCGGTGGAGTCTATGGTTAGTTTGCCTAAACCAATAGCCAAAAAATAAAAGCCTTGTGAAGTTTCTACGACTGCCCCTGTGGTGGCAAGGGTATAGTGAGGTTGGAAAACTATTTGTTGCAAAATTTGCTGCTGCTGCTGGGCAGTTGCCAATCTTTTAGATAAATTTTCTATTTCTATCTGCATCATGGCTCTGGTGGTTTCATATTTATCTCCTGCACTGCTTTTGGTATCTTCGTTGGCAGCATCTTGGGCTTCTTTTATACTTGCTGTGATACTCGATAGCTGATTTTGAATAAGTTGGAGGCAAGTGGCTAATAGTTTTTCTTTGAGAGGAAACATCTTAATTTTAAATGGTGGTATGAATGTAACATACGCTTTAGCGTGTGAACTTTGTAAGGCATAGTTACCAATAAAGTAGTAAGAAAAGACTTTTTTCCTGAACTTGCTTTGCAAATTCAGGAAAAAATCACACGCTAAAGCGTATGCTACATTTTACGCAAGCTATACTAATCATTATCAAAAAACTTGCTCAACACAAAGGAAGAGAAAGAAATTACCAAACTGAACACAAAGCCCATGACCATACTGTTAATGGCAAAACCTTCAATAAAATAAGCCGTTGCAAAAACCATAGCTGCATTGATAACCAAAAGAAACAAACCCAAGGTCAAAATCGTAATTGGAAATGCAAAAAACTTCAAAATAGGTTTAACAAAGGTGTTTAGCAAGCCTAAGACCACCGCAGCAATTAAAGCTGTTTTGAAGTCCTTTACTTCCACACCTGGAATGTAGGTTGCCCCAACAAAAATAACAACTGCCGTAAGCAGCAAACGCAAAACAAGATTAAGCATAAGGTTTTAAATTTAGCGTATTGAATGGTTAGAAAATCCTTTGCAAGCTACAAAAAAAATCTTTTGAATAGCATTTTTTTTAAAGGTTAAAATTACTATCATTGCCAAAATCAAAAACAGCATTTATGCAACAAAACAAAATCCAATCTGAAATCCAATCTATTGTGGCTACGCAAAGCCAATACATAGCCCAACATCACGACAGATTTTTAGCCGAAGTTTGCGACCTTATCCGTATTCCTTCGGTAAGCACCGATAAATCTTATGCCAACGAAGTGCATCGGGCTGCCGAATTTATCAAAAATCAGTTGATAACCGCAGGGGCAGATAACGTGGAGGTGTGCCAAACGGCAGGCTACCCCATTGTGTATGGCGAAAAACTTATCAATCCTGCCTTGCCTACGGTCTTAGTTTATGGACACTATGATGTGCAGCCCGCCGACCCTTTGGAATTGTGGACTTCTCCGCCTTTTGAGCCTCGCATAGCCGATGGTTACATCTATGCACGCGGGGCTTGCGATGACAAAGGACAGATGTATATGCACATCAAGGCTTTTGAGTTGATGATGAAAACCAACAGCTTAGCCTGCAACGTGAAGTTTATGATTGAAGGTGAGGAGGAAATAGGCTCGGTTAATTTGGGTGCTTTTTGCACAGCCAACAGAGAAAAATTGAAGGCAGATGTGATTTTGATTTCAGATACAGGTATGATTGCCAATGACATACCTTCTATTACAGCAGGTTTGCGTGGATTGAGTTATATGGAAGTGGAGATAACCTCGCCCAACAGAGATTTACATTCGGGTTTATATGGTGGAGCAGTTGCCAATCCTATCAACATTTTGTGCCAAATGATAGCCTCTTTGCACGATGAAAACAACCACATCACAGTCAAAGGTTTTTACGACAAAGTAGCTGAACTATCGGCAGCAGAAAGGGCAGAAATGGCAAAAGCCCCTTTCGATTTGGCACAATACAAAGCAGCCCTCGACTTGCCCGATGTGCATGGCGAAAAAGGCTACTCTACCTTAGAAAGAACTTCTATTCGCCCAACCTTAGACGTAAACGGAATTTGGGGAGGCTACGCTGGGCAAGGTGCAAAAACAGTGATACCTTCTAAGGCTTACGCCAAAATTTCTATGCGGTTAGTGCCTCATCAGGTTTCGGAGGAAATTACGGAGTTGTTTACCAAACATTTTGAGAGCATAGCCCCGCCTTCGGTCAGGGTGAAAGTTACAGCCCTGCACGGCGGCGAGCCTGTAGTTACGCCTACCGACTCCGTAGCTTACAAAGCAGCAGAGTTGGCTTACGAAACTACGTTTGGCAAAAAACCAATTCCCCAACGCGGCGGCGGTAGTATTCCCATTGTGGCTATGTTCAAAGCAGCCTTGAATATAGACTCTGTTCTCATGGGCTTTGGTTTGGATAGTGATGCCATTCACTCCCCAAATGAAAGATTTGGTTTGTTCAATTTCCGCAGAGGAATAGAAACTATCCCTTTGTTTTATCAATATTTTGCAAGTTTGAAAAAATAAGTTACGTTATGATGTCCCTACGTTGCACGTAGGGCTATTGTTGTTCAACCCCTTCGGGGTTGCAAAGGAGGTTTCACATTGCAAAAGTTTCCCTACGTTGCACATAGGGCTATTATTGTTCAACCCCTTCGAGGTTGCAAAGGAGGTTTCACATTGCAAAAGTTTCCCTACGTTGCACATAGGGTCGATAGACCCTGTAAATAGTTAAAAATAACCTTCCATAGAGGTTATTACGATTTGTACCGTACCCTTTGGCGGGGGTTGCCTCCAACTGCAAGGTCAATTAGCTGAAAATCAACAAGTTAATTTTCTATACAAACATTATCGTAATAACCTCTATTCAAAAAAATAACTATTGGCAGGTTCTATCGACCACTGCCAATTTTATCAAAAGTAGTTTCCAAAACAAAAGAAGAGAAGATTATAACGATACCTTACAATACTATTGAAAGTATTAAATTGAAAGCAATAAAAATGACGACATTCCACGCACTTTATTGCCTTGAAATTTATTTGAATTTTACATTAGTTCTGCATATCATATACCTATTCCACACTTATTTTTATGTTTTTACATTGGATTGATTGGGTCATCATTGCCCTTTATTTTGTTGTATCTTTGTTCATCGGCTTATATTACGCCAAACAAGCAGGCAAAAATACCGAATCTTATTTTTTGGGAGGTCGCAATTTATCGTGGGGTTTGGCAGGCGTATCTATGGTTGCCACTACCTTTGCAGCCGACACGCCGCTGTTAGTAACCGAATTGGTAGTCAAAAATGGCATTAGTGGCAACTGGCTCTGGTGGAATGCAGTCATTGGCGGTATGCTCACCACTTTTTTCTTCGCCAACCTCTGGCAACGAGCCAATATTTTAACCGATGTCGAACTCATAGAAAAACGATATTCGGGCAAACCCGCAGCCTATTTGCGAGGTTTCAAAGCAATTTATATGGGCATTTTCCTCAACAGCGTCATCATAGCTTGGGTCAATATAGCCTTAGCAGCCATTCTCAAAGTCTTTTTCAATATTTCAGACGAACAAGTTTTGTGGTACGTGGCAGCAGCCATGTTGCTCACCGCCTTTTATTCCAGCCTTTCGGGGTTGTTGGGCGTAGCCGTAACCGATGCTTTCCAATTTGTGATAGCCATGACAGGCTGCATAGTCTTGGCTTTTGTAGTTGTCAATAGTGAAAAAATTGGAGGAATTGCAGGTTTGCAAGCCAAACTGCCCGCAGTCTCCCTCGCATTTTTTCCTCAAATTGGCAGTGCCACCAACACCACAGGCACAGTAGAAGTTTTGACCATTAGCATAGCCACTTTTATCTCTTACATAGGTTTTCAATGGTGGGCAAGCTGGTATCCAGGGGCAGAACCGGGCGGCGGCGGCTACGTAGTGCAACGCATGATGAGTACCCGAACAGAAAAAGATGCCGTAAAAGCCACCTTGTTTTTCCAAATTGCCCATTATTGCCTTCGCCCTTGGGCTTGGATTATGGTAGGACTTTGCGTCATCATTCTCTACCCCGAATTGCCCGAAAAAGACAAAAAATTAGGTTACATCATGGCAATCAAAGATTTTATGCCCGTTGGTTTGCGAGGTTTGCTCTTGGTTGCGTTTTTAGCAGCCTATATGAGTACCATTGCCACCCAACTCAACTGGGGAACAAGCTATTTGGTAAACGACTTTTACAAAAGATTTATGAAACCACAAGCTACTGAAAATCAATTAGTTATGATTTCAAAATTTGCAACTTTTGTGGTTATGCTCATTGGTTTGTTCGTAACCACCAAATTATCTACTATGGAAGCAGCCTTCCAATTTATGATAAACTGCGGGGCAGGTTTGGGTTTAGTCCTCATCATGCGGTGGTTTTGGTGGCGTATCAATGCGTGGAGTGAAATTGCAGCCACCCTTGCCCCATTCATTCCTTTTAGTTGCATAGCCTACACCAACCACATCAGCCTAACTGCCCTCGTATTTCCTTACGACTTTTTCGTTACCGTAGCTTTCACCACCTTAACTTGGGTGCTTGTAACCCTCTACACAACGCCTACCAATCACCAAACTTTACAAACTTTTTACGACCTCATCAAACCCATAGGCTTTTGGCAGCCCTTCCAAACCCTTGCTAACACCAAAGAGGAAGGCAAATTGGCAAAGTTAGCAAAAACCAATAGCAAACCACTCTTCTTGGCGTGGGGTTTAGGTATTGTCTTGATTTACAGCACTTTATTCTTCATTGGCAAGCTAATTTTTGCCGATTATGCCCTTGCCACAGTCTGTTTTGGCTTAGTTTTGCTCTCCGCTTGGCAGCTAAATAAGCTACTCGATAAATATTTTTAAAAAAAGTTATAAAAAAAAAACAAAAAGTTTGGTAGTTTTCAAAAAAGCCACTACCTTTGCAACGCAATTAAATGAAACGGCAAGTAAAAATACAAAACAATAGCTATTAACTACTGTATAGTAAACTTTAACTACCAATTAGCAATTCTTTACTTGCAACATAACAAGTTCTTTAAATTTGGAGAGATTCCAGAGTGGCCAAACGGGACGGACTGTAAATCCGTTGTCTTACGACTTCGAAGGTTCGAATCCTTCTCTCTCCACCACTCCACAGAGTGTAAGTATGCGGAAGTAGCTCAGTTGGTAGAGCGACAGCCTTCCAAGCTGTAGGTCGCGGGTTCGAGCCTCGTCTTCCGCTCAACTCAATCGAAGCCTACGTAGCTCAGGGGTAGAGCACTTCCTTGGTAAGGAAGAGGTCGCGGGTTCAATTCCCTTCGTAGGCTCAATTTTACTGATTGCCACAGGTAAACAAACAGTAACTTTTATGTGTTTTGTTTTCCAATGGAACTGGTGAAGGTGTGAGTATTATTTGTTTCAATCGTAAAAAAACTAATTTCAAATTACAAAAATGGCTAAAGAAAATTTTGACCGTTCAAAACCTCACTTAAACGTAGGAACTATTGGTCACGTTGACCATGGTAAAACAACCTTGACAGCAGCAATCACTAAAGTATTGGCAAGCAAAGGTTTAGCTCAAATGCGTGATTTCTCTTCTATCGATAATGCACCAGAAGAAAAAGAAAGAGGTATTACTATCAATACTTCTCACGTAGAGTATTCAACTGAAAAAAGACACTATGCTCACGTAGATTGCCCTGGACACGCCGATTATGTTAAAAACATGGTTACAGGTGCTGCTCAAATGGACGGTGCTATTTTAGTTGTGGCTGCAACTGATGGTCCTATGCCTCAAACTCGTGAACACATCTTGTTGGCTCGCCAAGTAGGTGTACCTTCTTTGGTTGTTTTCATGAACAAAGTGGACATGGTTGATGACCCAGAATTGTTGGAGTTAGTTGAAATGGAAATCAGAGAATTATTGACTTTCTATAACTTCCCTGGCGATACTATTCCTGTTATTCAAGGTTCTGCTTTGGGTGGCTTGAATGGCGAACCAAAATGGACTAAAACTATCGATGCGTTGATGGATGCTGTTGATAACCATATTCCATTGCCTGTTCGTTTGGTTGACCAACCTTTCTTGATGCCTGTTGAAGACGTATTCTCTATCACTGGTCGTGGTACAGTTGCAACTGGTAGAATTGAAAGAGGTGTAGTAAACTCTGGCGAAACTGTTGATATCTTAGGTATGGGTGCAGAAGGTTTGAAATCTACTGTTACAGGTGTTGAAATGTTCCGTAAAATATTGGACAGAGGTGAAGCTGGTGATAACGTAGGTTTGTTATTGCGTGGTATTGACAAAGAGCAAATCCGTAGAGGTATGGTTATTTGCAAACCAGGTAGCGTAAAACCACACACAGAATTTACGGCTGAAATCTATGTGTTGTCAAAAGAAGAAGGTGGTCGTCACACGCCATTCTTCAAAGGTTATAACCCTCAGTTCTACTTCCGTACAACTGACGTTACAGGTACTATCAGCTTGCCAGAAGGTGTGGACATGGTTATGCCTGGTGATAACATCACAATTACTGTAAAATTGCAAAAAGAAATTGCTATGGAAAAAGGCTTGCGTTTCGCTATCCGTGAAGGTGGCAGAACTATTGGTGCAGGTCAAGTTGTAGAAATTACAAAGTAATCCGTACAATTTACTAATCATAATAAAAAAGCCTTGTCTTAATTGATAAGGCTTTTTTATTGTATATTCGCCTTTAGGTGAATGATGTACAAAACAATTATGATAAGTAATTATGATAAATAATTGTTGCTTAGTTAATGAATATTTTTGCGTCCCACAAAAGAAATGGCTTAAATTACCACAGTTCATATTATTTCTTATTCTACTACGAAGTTATGGCAAATACTCAAATAATTTTTCTTATCTTACCTCATTTACATCTATTAGATTTAGCAGGGGCAGACCAAGTTTTCTTGGAAGCAATAGGGTATGGAGCAAAAATACAGGTGCATTATTGTAGTTTTACGACCAGTTTACACACCTCCACGACTTTGCCCTTTGGTGATTTGCAACATTTTTCTGCTATCAGTCCACAAGTCGGAGATTTTATTTTCATTCCAGGTGCAGACATTAACTATATGCACTCCAAAGAATTGGCAGCCGAAAAACAGCTTTTAGAGTGGGTTACTATGGCTTACCAACGTGGTGCGAAGCTCTGCACAATATGCACTGGAGCTTTTTTTTTGGGTTTAGCGGGTTTGCTAAATGGTAGAAGATGTACCACTCATTGGAAACGAACAGCTGAATTGCAACGGCATTACCCAAAAGCAAAAGTACAAGAAAACATACTTTTTACAGAGGAAGATGGCATCTACACAAGTGCAGGTGTAACTTCGGGTATAGATTTAGCTTTGCACATTCTGACCCAAATGAAAGACGACTATTTTGCTTTTAAAGTTGCAAGGGAGTTGGTGGTTTATAACCGTAGAACAGGTGAAACTCAACAGCAAAGTGTATTTTTGACTTACCGCAATCACATACACACAGGCATACACCTATTACAGGATTGGTTGCAACTCAACTTACATCGCCCCAGCACTTTGCTCGACTTGGCGGAGATAGCCTCAATGAGTACACGCAATCTAACTCGAATCTTTAAACAGGAAACAGGCATTACTTTACATGATTATATTACGCTGTTGCGGAAAGAAAAAATAGCTGAACTCTTAAAAAATCCTAACCTTTCTCGCAAACAAATAGCCGAACAGTGTGGATTAAGTAGCGAAAGGCAGATAAGTAGGTTGTTGGCAGGGTAATCATCTGTTGTTAATAATTGTGAATCTGATAAGTTTTATCCAACCATTTGTAGAGGTCGTCAGCATTGATATTACCATAAAACTCATTCATGAAATTGGTAACTTCGCCACAAATTTCACCTTTAGAGGCTTTGCGATTGACTAACATATTGACTAAAATATTTACTTCTTCTTTCAACTTTTTGTGGTCTTTAATGAATTGTAAGTTGAAAGCCGAAATCAAAATGCTGTCGTCTTTATTAAAATTGTAGTAAAAAAGATAGACTTCTTTCACTTTTTTGGGGCTGCGTGTGCCATAAACCACTGTTTCAGAAAGCAATAATTTATTGCGGAAAGCAGGTAATTGTTGAGTAACTTCTTTGCCTTCATATTCGTAAGTTACATAAAAATAAGAAGTTTTATTCATTGGAAAAGCCACAGGATTTACAAGCAAGTAAGTTCCTGTATCCAAAACTACATAGGCACTTAGCTCAAAGTTTCGTTGGAGGTCTTGAAGTTGCGAGTTGCTTTGGCGAGGAATGTTAAACCGACCTCTGGCGGGTTGAATATATTTTTGTACTATTATGGCATCGCCTTCTTCTTCCACACCTTTGATTTTGACTGTAAAACGACCTTTGGAACTGAGTAGTGCCAAAGCATCATTTTTATTGGCAAAGACCACTTCACTTTCGCCTGTGAGTTTGTCACCAATCTTAATAGGTTTGTTTGTGGCTTGCAATTTGATTGTTCCACTGACATACATCACAGTGTAGGAAGTTTCTTGGGCTTGCAAACTATTGATGACAAGTAGCAAGCAAAGGAGGAGAAAGTAGCTTATTTTTTTCATTACAACAAGAGAATTTTGCTTTATTGGTTCATTGGTAATTCAATAATCGTGCAAATATAACGAAATTATAAAGTTTGGGGTTTAAAAATTAGAATATTAATCGTATATTTGCTAAATTTCGTGCAAAGACTAATCTAATTTATATTTGTAGGTACTATGCGAATGACTTTTGATTAATTTTTGAGCTTGTTTAGTTAAACAAAATTGTCCAAAAAATAGAACATTTATTTTTTTTGCGGGTTATATAAGTGCTACAATAATTAAACCTACTTTTCATCTAAAAAAACTTTGCAAAGCTATGATGGATTTATTTAATACAACCACCTACAAATGTAGTGAATTGATAACCAAACATTATAGTACCTCGTTTTCATTGGGTATTCGGACTTTGGATAAGAGTTTGCACCGCCCCATTTATAGTATTTATGGTTTTGTTCGTTATGCCGATGAAATAGTAGATACCTTTCATGGGTATGATAAAAAGAAATTGTTGGCAGAGTTTAAAAGTGATACATACAGAGCTATAGACGAAAAAATAAGTTTAAACCCTGTCTTACATTCCTTTCAGTTGGTAGTCAATCAGTTTGGGATAGAAAAAGATTTGATAGAGGCTTTTTTACATAGCATGGAAATGGACTTGTATATGCACGAATATAATACTGCCAAGTATGAAGAATATATTTATGGCTCTGCTGAAGTAGTGGGTTTGATGTGTTTGCACGTCTTTTGTGAGGGCAATCAATCTGAATATTTGCGTTTGCGTGACTCAGCAAGAAAATTGGGGGCTGCTTTTCAGAAAGTAAATTTTTTGAGAGATATGCGAAGTGATTATATGGAGAGAGGAAGGGTATATTTTCCTGATTTGGATTATGAAAGATTTACAGAGGAGGTCAAACATTCCATAGAAGTTGATATTCAAAAGGACTTTGATGCAGCTTATTGGGGCATTATGAACTTACCCAAAAAAGCTCAGTTAGGGGTCTATTTGGCATACATCTACTATCTCAAACTATTCAAAAAAATTCAAAAAGCAAGTAGCGCCGCAGTCTTGGCAGAGAGAATACGTTTGCCTAATAACCGCAAAATTTCTATTTTGATTAGAAGTTATATCAAACACCGATTGAATTATTGGTAAAAATAATAAAACTAACAGTTCTTAGGAGAACTGTTAGTTTTGCCAATCTAAGTTTTTTGAAGTTAATTGTTATCTAAAACTGATGGTATTCGCCTAAAGGCAAATATAGATTTACATCACTTGCTCTACTGGTGTATAAGCCAAGTTAAAGGCTTCGGCTACAGCTTTATAAACAATTTTTCCATCGACTACGTTCAAACCTAACAACAATTCGTGGTTGTCTTTGCAGGCTTGTTTCCAGCCTTTGTTTGCCAACTGAATGGCATAAGGCAAGGTGGCGTTGGTCAAACCAATGGTAGAAGTATAAGGTACGGCACCTGGCATATTGGCTACGCAATAATGCACCACATCATCGATGATATAGGTAGGATTTTCGTGGGTAGTGGCTTTGCTGGTTTCAAAACAGCCTCCTTGGTCTATTGCCACATCTACCATTACTGCGCCTGGGTGCATGAGTTTAAGCATATCTCTGGTTATCAAAGAAGGTGCTTTTGCTCCTGGAATGAGGACTGCCCCGATGATAAGGTCGGCGTGTTTAATTTCTTCTCTGATGTTGTACTTGCTTGACATTAAGCAAGTTACGTTGGCAGGCATGATTTCGTCGAGGTAGCGTAGGCGTTGCAAATTTACGTCCATAATGGTAACTTTTGCACCCAAGCCCGCAGCCATACGTGCTGCTTGCGTACCCACGATGCCACCGCCTAAAACCAAAACGTAGGCTGGTTTTACGCCTGGTATGCCGCCTAACAAAATTCCTTTGCCTTTGATTGGTTTTTCCAAATATTTTGCACCTTCTTGAATAGACATTCTGCCTGCCACTTCAGACATTGGGATTAACAAAGGCAAACTTCTGTCGGTTTTCTCTACGGTTTCGTAAGCCAAACATACCGACCCATTTTTAATCATAGCATGGGTCAAGTCTTCCGAAGACGCAAAGTGAAAATAGGTAAACAAAAGTTGTCCTTTTTTAATCAAAGGATATTCTTCTTTGATTGGCTCTTTTACCTTTACTATCATGTCGGCTATTTGGTAAACGTCTTTGATAGTAGGCAATATTTTGCCCCCTGCCGAAATGTAGTCTTCATCATCAAAACCACTGCCTTCGCCTGCGGTAGATTGAATATAGACCGTATGCCCTCTGTCTGCCATTTCCATTACGCCAGATGGGGTCATGCCCACACGGTTTTCGTTGTTTTTAATTTCTTTTGGAACTCCGATAATCATAATTTTGGTGTGTTTTGGTGTTTATTTTACTTGCCGTAAAGCTAAGTTTTTTAGTTGAAAGAGAAAGTTTTTAGGCAATTTTTTTTGAATAGTGCAATTAATTTGAACAGTACAATTAAATTACTTTGGAGGCAAAAGTTATAATAATTCAAAATCCTTGTGTTTCGGCATTTTTTCCACAGTATCAATAATTACTTGTGGAGGCACTACCAATTTGCGTGTATTAAAGTCTAACCAACCACCGAAAACTGTTACGGTGGCACACAAGGTATCGTCTGCGCGCAGAAAGGAAGTTTGAATGCTATATTTAGATAAGTCAGCACTGAGTCCTTTCAGTTCGAAAAGGAGAAAAATTTCTTGTCCGTAGCGGATTTCTTTCTTGAAAACACCTTCTTCTCTTAATAACACAGGATTAACTCGGTGCTGCTGAAACAACTCTATGCCTATGCCCTGACTCTGCAAAAACTCGGTACGAAATTGGGCTGCCAAATCATAAAAAGCTGAATGGCGGAGATGATAGTTTGGGTCTAAATCTGACCACCTAATGTGTGCTTGTTTTTTGTATTGCATGGTCTTGTCTTAAAATGTATCAAAATACTTCTTCTTTTACAACTTCTGGCACTTTTTCAGCCACTTCCTCTGCTGCGTGTTCTCTTATGTTCTCAGCTACCTGGTAAGCCGTTTCTATGACATCAAAAAAGATTTCCAACTTTTCAGCGGGGATTTCCTCTCGTACTCGGCGGTTAAATTCTCTTACGGCTAACTTTGCTAACTCACGTTTTTGTCTGCCTTCTTTAGTTAGATAGACAATAACCTTGCGTTTGTCTTCGGTGTCTGTCTGTCTATAAATCCAACCTTCGTCTTCCAAGCTTTTTAGCAGACGAGTCAAACTGCCAGCTTCCATACCCATCATTGGGGCTATTTTGGTGGCAGGCACACCTTTTTCAGCATCAATATTGAGTAGCACAAAGCCGTTGGAGTGTGTAATGCCGTACTCCAAACCTAAGGTATTATACATTTTGGTAATGGCTAGCCAAGCAGCCTTGATGTTAAGGTCTAAAGATTTGCGGTTGATATATTTTTTGTCGGGCATCGGCTTATAAAGTGTGTGTATGAACTTTGAACACAAAGTTAATATTATTTATTATGCAAGCATAACAAATATAACTTTTTTTTAAAATTGCAGCCACTTAAGTAATAAGACAAAATAAAAGTAAGTTTCTATTTTTATAACCCCTTGAAAATCAATTATCGGACACTTTTAAAGTGTCCGATAAATTTGTCTACTTACTTAATGCAAGTCTTTTTTCAATTTTTTTAACAATTCTTTGAGTTGATTATCAACGGCTTCGGCAGGTATGGGTACATCAGGCTCACTGACCTCGAAGTTGGTTTCATTATCGTAGTACAAAAATTTTTCTTCTTTTACGTCATAAATTACCAAATGCAAAACACTGATGGCATCATCAGGAAAGTTTGGTGCAGAGGAATTGGTGGGAGAACCAGCCGAAAAAATACCGTCTAAGGCTTGTTTGGTGTTATAAACTACTTCGTCTTGTTTGTTTCTTCTCGAAGATTTATAGCTGCCTATGTGATAAAGCAAAACCACAGTAGCTAATTGCTTTTGTTTCAACAATTCTTTCACGTAAGCAGGCATGATGACATCTTTGAGGGAATTTTTATCTAATTCTTTGAGCATGAGCAACACATCGGCTTTGCTTTTTTGCTGAAACTCTTGGGTTAGCTGCACAGGATAAGGATTTAGGGTTGGTGGCAAACCCTCGATGGTTTTCTTTTGAATGGCTTGTTTGCCTTTTTCTATGCCTATGGTGTCTAAGGTTTGCTTTTCTTGCTTAAAATCATTTGCCAAATACAATTCCTCTACGTCTGCATAAGGCGTAAGCACTGCTATTTTGGGCGAGGCTGCCAAATTTTTGGTGTAGTTTCGCTGCGTTTTGTAGCCCCCACATGCTGACAAAAATAGCAAGACAAAGCCAACCAAAATGGTACGAATAAAAATAGAGAATTTTGTCATGGGTTGTTTGTTCGTTATGCTTGCAGCAAGTTATAAATAATATTTGAGAAATCAAATAGTCAATGATAACATACGCCGTATGAATGTAACATACGCTTTAGCGTGTGAGTGTAACATACGCTAAGGCGTGTGAATGTAACATACGCTTTAGCGTGTGAATGTGTTACATCTCAAAACCTCCGAAATTTGCCACCAAATCCCATTTTAATCAAGATAAAAGCAAACAAAGCACCGCCCAAGTGAGCAAAATGGGCTACATTGTCGTCTGGTCTGTTGTCTATGATACGATAAATTTCGAAAGCTATATAAAAACCTACCATATATTTTGCTTTGACAGGCACAGGCGGAAAGAGCAAACGCAATTCTACATTGGGAAATAAGAGGGCAAAGGCAGCCAAAATACCAAAAATTGCACCCGAAGCCCCCACCATTGGTACGTCTCGTTTTGCCTCAAAAACATTTTGCAAAGCCTTTTTACTTTCGGCTATGAGGGAACTATTTTGTGGATTGTCTAAAAAAGAATTGACAAAATCCTGATTGAGTAGGTACAGTTTTGCACTATATTTTTGCATCAACAACTCAAAAGTTGCGGGATTTGGGTTGGTATCATAGAAAATAATGGCGTCGCTTAGGTGTTTAACTTCCCAAAAATTGACAAAAGAATGGAGTAAACTTGCCCCAAAAGCACATATAAAATAAAATATTAGAAAACGGTTGCTGCCCCAAAGGTGTTCTAAAATAGGTCCAAACATAAATAAGCCCAACATATTGCTCAAAATATGCAAAAAATTGCCGTGCATAAAAATATGTGTAACTAATTGGTAAAACTTGAAATAAGGCGAATCTATATGGTGTAATCCAAATTCATCTTCGAAATCAAAAGCAAAGAAACCAGATGATTTGATAACAAAAAATATGATATTGATAAGCAATAAATTGCGGACAGCAGGGGTGATTTGTTCTTGCATAAACTACCAAAGTAAAGTGCCAAAATAAAGTGTGAACGACAAAGATAAAAGGATTGGTAGTTTTTTACAAATTCTCCGCAAATCTTTTGTGATAGGTAGCTTGCAGCAAATCACCAAGCCTGTGTAATCTTTGGTCAAGTCCAGCCAACATTCGCCTGTGGAGGTTTTGATGAGGTGAATATTTTGGGCAGGCATAAAGCCTTGGGCAAGGCTTTTTTGCTAAAAGAAGTTGTAATATTTAGATTTTTCTATACGCTAAAAATAGTTGTTTTTAGATAAGTTTTATATTTTTGCAGTATCACACAAATTTTGCAACACAATAATCTGACGATGTCTGATTTATCCAAAGTTTACGAAAACACCATTAGCAGCCTCGATGTGGCTAAGTTTAGTGCTGTTGTAAAAACTTTCATAGAACTTTATTATAAGTTAGAGCAAGCTGCCGTTATTGACATAGTTAAAACTGATGGAACAAATGACGGGGGACTTGATTTAAAGTTTTTTGTCAATAAATGGCAGCGAAAACTACCTATTCAATTAACAGTACAAAAAACAGATATAAATACTAAAATTTTTCAAGATGTAGTCAAAATAAAAAAATTAGCACTCAATTTTGGTTACGAACCAACTTTGTTATTCTTCTGTTCGCAAAATATATCTGAAAAAAAAGTTAATGACCTTACAAACAAGGCACGTATCTACTATGATATTGACCTAAAAATTATTGACGCAAAATTTATTGCAGAAGTTGCAGCAAGTGAGGAGTATGTACCTCTTAAAAATAAAATTTTTGAGCAACTTGGTATTTATGTTACAGCAACTAAGTTGCAGTTAGATGAGAGCAAAAAAATGATGTATGATTTAATTTCTTATGGTAGTGATACGGCAGAAATTAAAAATCATATCATCAACTCTTTTATTTTGCACACCATTTATACAAAAAGAGAAATCAATACAAAAGATTTGTGCGTTGCACTCAACAAACAATTTAACCTTAGCAATACCATTTCTCAACAAATTGCAGAAAAACTAAATGACAAATTTGTTATCAAATCTACAAAAAAGGAGGGCAAAGATGAGGAAATGGATTTTTGTAGGCAACAGTTTTCACGTTTGGTAGCCCTCAAAAAAATTACAAATCGCAATGAAAACTTAGCTTTAACCGCCGCAGAAATACAAAGAATTGAAAATGTAAAGCATGAGTTTTTGTTGCAAGAAAACTATTTTGTCAGTCAAATAACAGAAACCTTGACAAAATATGACCTACAAGACAAATATTTGTTATTCATAGACGAAATTACAAAATATTTTAAAGCCTACTTCCGCAAAGATTTTGAGGAAATTAGCCAAGAATTAGACTACTCAGAAGCTGAGGTTGCTGGTAATTATGCGGACAAAAATTTATTTACTTTTATTTTTCGGCAAACGAAAGACCGACAAACAGCCACCAACTTATCTAATGAGTTACTCGAATTGTGCAGAAAAAATGATTTTGTGCAACGCATTTGTGCAGGCGAAGTTTTTGCAAAATTTACACAACCCGATAAATTGGAACAATATGTAAGAGAACAGGCAAAAGTTATTTATTTGGACACGCAAATTGTATTGTATATTTTGTGTGTAGCCTATCCCAAAGAAAAAATTGTTTCTACCAATCCTTATTATAATTCGGCTGTTGATTTTATAGCCTATTTGAAAAAAGATACTTCTACAAAAGTTTTTGTCCATAGAAATTATCTCGACGAGGTAGCCAATCATATTAAAGAAGCATTTTCTCTAATTCCTTACACCAAAATTGCAGACGTTGATATTCGAGATTTGGGAGGCTCTGCCAATATATTTTTTAACTTTTATCATATTTTATTACACGACAATTTATTGCCTGATGGCGTATTGTCTTACGAAGATTTTTTATTAGACTATGGTTTTGAACACAAACAAAACCTCCGCCTTATTTCAGATATTGCAACAGATATTTTACACTTATTGGGCATTAAACCATTTGTAAAAAATTATGAAGGTATATTTTTTGAAAATATGAAAAAAAGTCTGCAAAATACTTATTCGAGCCATATAAAATATAGTTTCAGAAATGACACGACTGCCGACAAAGATACGCAAATGTTGTGTTTTTTGTACGACAACAATAACAAAGTAGATGAACCTATTTTTATTACTTGGGATACTTCGTTTGGAGAATTTAGAAAAGAGTATAACAAAAAAAACACCAATGCTAATTTTTGGCATCTCTTTACGCCTTCTAAATATGTCAATCACCTTTCGTTGTTAAACTTTACTATCAACGCAGAAAGTATTAACAAGGATATACTCACCATTGTTGAAAGTGATTTTGCACGCAAAGTAACTTCGTTGGTCGATATATTAGCAAAATTGACAAAATTATCGCAAGAAAATGCTGCAAAAATAGCCAAAACATTAAAAGATTTGAAAACTAATCCCAAATATTGGGCAGACAATGCTGGAGAATTATTTGCAGATTCAACCCAACAAAACTCCAAGCCAATAGACAAAATATTAGATAGCATTTTTAATTATTATGACAACAAACAAGGCAAATTTAGTATGGAAGATTTTATAGATGCTTTTCTAAATAATTTAGTTAATTTTGAAATGGCTATCAAAAATGATATACAAAACCTAAAATTGTCGAATGGCGGTTTTTTGACCGAAACAGCTTTTTATGAAAAATACGACAGTTTAATAGAAATTACAAAATCAAAAGTAGCATAACAAACAGAAATGAAACATACAAAAATAGCACACCTTTTACAGTCAGGTGTGGCAAACACAACAGTAAACGTAAAAGGTTGGGTACGCACTAAGCGGGGCAGCAAAGGCGTTGCTTTTATTCAACTCAACGATGGTAGCACCATTCACGACATACAAATTGTGGTGAATTTAGATACTTTGGGCGAAGATTGCGTGAAAAATGCACACACAGGGGCTTGTTTGTCTGTAACAGGCACGTTGATAGCCTCGCAAGGTTCAGGGCAGTCCGTAGAGGTGCAGGCAACGGAGGTGGTGGTGTTGGGCGAGGCAAATCCTGAACAGTACCCCATGCAACCGAAGGCACACAGCATGGAATTTTTGCGTGAAAATGCCCACTTTCGCCCACGCACCAAGACTTTTAGCACCGTTTTGCGGTTGCGTCATGGCTTGGCTTTTGCTATTCACAAGTTTTTTCACGACAAAGGTTTTTATTACCTTCATTCTCCCATCATCACAGGCTCTGATGCCGAAGGTGCAGGCGAAATGTTTAGGGTTACGACCTTAGATGCCCAGAATCCTCCGTTGAATGAACACAAAGCGGTGGATTATTCGCAAGATTTTTTTGGAAAAGCCACCAATCTCACCGTTTCAGGACAATTAGAGGGTGAAATTGGGGCAATGGCAATGGGTGATATTTATACATTTGGACCCACTTTTAGGGCTGAAAACTCCAATACTGCTCGCCACTTAGCCGAATTTTGGATGATTGAGCCTGAAATGGCGTTTTATGAATTGGAAGACAACATGGCGTTGGCACAAGAATTTATCCAATACGTCATTCGTTTTGCGTTGGAGAACTACCCCGATGATTTGAAGTTTTTAGACGAAAGATTGGCAAAAGAGGAAAGCCAAAAGAAAGCCGAAGAACGAAGTGAAATGGGGCTGATAGAAAAATTGCGTTTTGTGGTGGACAATGACTTCAAAAAATTGAGTTATAGCGAAGCTATTAAAGTATTGTTGAGTTCCAATCACCATAAAAAAGGCAAATTCCAATACAACGAAATCAAGTGGGGAATGGATTTGCAATCTGAACACGAAAGATATTTGGTAGAAAAAGAGTTTAAACAGCCTGTTATTTTGTTTAACTACCCCAAAAATATCAAGTCTTTTTATATGAAACAGAATGAAAATGAGGAAGTTGGCAAAGAAACTGTACGTGCAATGGATATTTTGTTCCCTGGAATTGGCGAAATGATTGGTGGCTCACAACGGGAGGAAAGTTATGAAAAGTTGCTCAAAGTGGTAACAGACAAAAAAATGCCTTTGGAAAGTTTGTGGTGGTATTTGGATTTGCGAAAATTTGGCACTGCCCCTCACAGTGGTTTTGGGCTGGGCTTCGAGAGGTTGATAATGTTTGTAACAGGCATGGCAAATATTCGCGATGTTATTCCGTTTCCGAGGTATCCGAGAAGTGCGGAGTTTTAAGATTTTAACTCAAATCGTACAAGGTTTTCAAAACCTTGTACGATTTTTTAGAAACTGCATTTTTTTTGACACATTTGTGCCATTTTCTTTTTTAGTTTATTTGTAACTTTGCAAGAACTTTAAAAAACAGAATCATGAAAAAACTTATTTTAGTCAGCTTATTGTTTGCAAGTTTTTTTGCAAAAGCACAAAACACAGTAGCCAATTTTAAATTGGAAACAGACAAAATTTTTGATAAACTTATCAAAATCAGGCGTACTATTCATGCCAATCCAGAGTTGGCGGGCAAGGAAAAGCAAACCCAAGAAACTATCAAAAAATATTTGTTAGATTTGGGCTTAGAGGTCAAAACCGACATTTATGGTTATGGGATTGTTGGGATTTTGAAAGGGGCAAAAAAAGGCAAAAGCATAGCTTGGCGAGCAGATATGGACGCACTGCCCAATGATTTTCCCGATAATGTGGATTTCAAATCTACCATAAAAGGTGTGCAGCATGGCTGCGGGCATGATGTCCACGTTGCCATTGCGTTGGGAATTGCCGAAGTGTTGGCAAAGCATAAAAAAACTTTGGAAGGCACTGTCTATTTTATTTTTCAGCCCGAAGAAGAACCTTTTACAGGGGCAAAAAATATGGTAGCAAATAAATTGTTTGCTAAAATAAACCCAACCGAAATATACGGTCTGCACATCACACCCATGTCGATAGGGCAGATAATGGTAAAACCCAATGAGCTATTTGCTTACCAAAAAGGAATTAAAATTGCCTTTAAAAACACTTTGCCCAAAGAAACTTTGGCTGCATTGACCTCAAAAATTGGCAGCACACTTACCCGAACTATCAATAACAGTAAGCCTTGGGAACTTCAACAGATTCTTGACCCAGCCGTTGGACTTGCCAGCCCAAACACAATATTCAAAGATTATTTTTTGGTAGACGAAAATCACGTAATCAATTATACGAGGAATGACACCACTTTTTTAGTAATTGATGTGTATGAAACAGATAAAAATAAATTGGCAAACATCATTCCTGCTATCAAAAAAGTAATTGAAAGTGAGGGTTTGGCTGCTCAACTATTGGCACTAACTTCTCCCAAAGAAAACCCAACCATTGACAATAACCCTGAATTGACTACTGCTGCTATCGAGATTTTAGAAAAAAATTACGGCAAAGGGACTGTAACAGTTGATTATGGGCAAGTACCTTTTTCTAATGACGATTTTTCGTATTTTCAACAAAAAGTGAGAGGGGTTTATTTCTTTTTGGGAGGTTCAAACTTTGAAAAAGGAATGATAGCCATGATTCACGCACCAAATTTTATGGTTGATGAGGAAAGTATTAGGATTGGCGTGCAGAGGTTTGCAACTTTGTTGTTTGAGAGGGCAAAAAAGTAAGATATATTTACAGACTAAAGTCTGTGGTACATAGTTTGACTTTTCGGATAGTTGCTATCTATTTGTTTTGCCTTCGTTTAATAGGAAATAATATTATTGACAGCCAAATCCATGATAAATTGTATAGCCGTTGGCAAAAAATATACAGACGTTTTTGTTTTGCAAAACATTAATTTGCAAATTCCCAAAGGCAATTTAGTGGCTTTGACAGGCGAAAGTGGTTGTGGCAAAACAACTTTGTTGCGACTCTTGGCAGGGCTTGAAACCTTAACAGAAGGTTGTATTGCCATCAACCAACAAGTGGTGGCAGACCCGACTACTTGGGTAAAACCCGAAAAACGCAGAGTAGGTATGGTTTTTCAAGATTATGCTCTGTTTCCGCACTTGACCGTAGCCGAAAATATAGCGTATGGTTTGGCTCCCAAATCCAAAAATACTATGCTTGGCAATGAAATGTTGGATTTGGTAGGATTGCAAGGCTATCAAAAAAGGTATCCCCATGAATTGTCGGGTGGGCAACAGCAACGCATTGCTTTAGCACGTGCCTTAGCCCCGCAACCCGAAGTGCTGCTACTCGACGAGCCTTTTAGCAACTTAGACGAAATACGGCGTGAACAACTACGCGACGAACTTTGCCAAATTATCCGCCAAACACGGATTACAGCTATTTTGGTAACTCACGACACTAAAGATGCCTTGCTCACTGCCGACAAGGTGGCTCTCCTCCGAAAAGGGCAACTGTTGCAATACGAAACACCGCAAAATCTTTACCAACGACCTGCCGATAGTTATACTGCCTTATTTTTTGGCAAGGCAAACTTACTCACAGGTACGCCTACGGAGACGGGGCTGCAAACAGCATTGGGGACTTTTGCCACCCAAAAACAAACCATTAGCATAAGACCTGAACATTTAGCCTTGGTCAATCCTGAAATTACGCCAACCAAAGCAATGGTGCAACAAATTAGTTTCGGCGGGGTTTTGCAGGAGTTACAGGTGCAAATACAACATTCGCCTAAAGGCGAATATACGGTTTTGCAGGTAAAAGCACCGAATCACCTCACTTTTAAGCAGGGCGAAGTAGTGGGAATAGAGGTGCTACATTGGGTTGGAGTGTGAGAAAAAATCTATTTGAGCTTTATAGTTGATTTTATTTCAAACTTGATTCCAAAAAAATTATACTTTTTTAACACTTTGTTGTTACTTTTGGGCTGTGTTTTGATTACTTTTCAATAAAATCTACCAATAAGGATTTGGTTTATTGAAAACAAGTTATGTATATTTGTTTGCTACACAAAAATTATTAATCTAACTATTCTTAATCAAAGATGAAACTAAACCGTTTCTTTACATTATTGGCTTGTGTTTGGCTCTTGTTGGGCAGCACTGGCGCCATAGCACAACAGACTTTGCAAGATGCTCAAAAATTCTTAGACATCGAGCAGTTCAAAAATGCGAAAAAAGTCCTACAAAATTTGGTAAAAACCACGCCGTCTGCCGAAAATCTCTACCATTTGGGCAATTATTACCTGCTGGTCTATGAAGTGGACTCCGTAGAGGAATACATAGATACGGCACGTATGCACTTTGAAACAGGTTTGGGCAAAGATGCCAA
Source organism: Cytophagales bacterium (assembly GCA_013299115.1). Classification (GTDB taxonomy): domain Bacteria; phylum Bacteroidota; class Bacteroidia; order Cytophagales; family Thermoflexibacteraceae; genus JAAFKA01. The sequence continues at coordinate 152,341 of JAAFKA010000007.1, read as the reverse complement.
ATTTGCTCTGAACAAAGTAGGTTTAGGCACTGTCAAAATGTTTGCTAAACAAAAAGAGTCTGCCAATTCTTACTTCAATGATGCAAGGGAAAGCACCAAAAACAAAGACGTAGAAGTGCTGTACCGCATAGCACAAGGCTACACCATGTTTGACTACAACGACCCCGTAGCAGCCATAGAAGTATTGACCAAAGCTATGGAAAGGGACAAAAAAAGAGTGGATTTATACCTCATGCGTGGCGATGCCTTCTTGATGCAAAACGATGGCAGTCGTGCCAATACAGACTATGACGAGGCAATTCGCCTTGCCCCGAACTCTGCAAAAGGCTATATTCGTTCAGGCAAGGTGCTTATTCGTGCCAGAAACTACAATGGGGCTTTGGAATTATACAAAAAAGGCATAGAAATAGACCCTACCTATACGCCTGCGTACAGGGAATTGGGCTGGTTGTATTACTTGGCAGGTCGCTACAAAGAAGCTATTGATGCCTACCGCAAATACATAGATAAATCTGATGCAGGTTTAGATGCAAAGTACCAATTTGCTGCGTTTTTGTTTCTCAACAAAGATTTCATGGAAGCCATTGATATTTTGAGAGAATTGGATAAAGTAATGAATTATGCCCCAATTCACCGTTTGTTGGGCTATTCTTACTACGAAATCAAGCAATGTGATGATGCAGCCAATCAAATGGAGCAGTTTTTTAAAGAGTCTAACACCTCAAAAGTATTGGCAAAAGATTATGAATATTTAGGCAAGGCTTATCTCTGCAAACCAGCAGGAGCAGACACCACAAAGGCTATTCAAAACTTGTCCAAATTTTCGCAATTAGACACGACCAAAGCCGAAAAAACCATGACAGATTTGGCAGAAATGTTTTACAAGCAAAAAAAATATGCCAAAGCAGCCGAAATTTATGAAGGGTTGATAAAAATGAAAAAAGATGTCAATTCAAATGCTTTTTTCAAATTAGGTTTGTCTTATTATTTTGCAAAAACAGACCAAAGCAATGTCTTAGCAGATACTACTTTCTCTAAGTTGTTGCAATTAGTGCCAAGCTCTACCCAAGCCAACTTGTTTAAGGCAAGGGCAAAAGTAAGGTTAGACCCCACTTCCACCAACCTAAAAGAATCAGGTGCTGCAAAATTTGTAGCTAAACCTTATTATGAAAAATATTTGGAGTTGATGGACAAGCAACAAGACAAATCAAAATCTATCAAAGATTTGGTAGAGGCTTGCTGGTTTTTGTCAAACTACTACCTCAACGGCATGAAAGACAAAGCCAAAGCAGAGGAAATGTGGACAAAAGCCCTGACCTACGACCCCACTAATGCCCAAGTTACAGACATACTCAATGTATCGAAAAGTGCAAAAGATGCTAATGAGTTGCTGAATATTATCAAGAAACAGTAGATTTTTTGTAAAAAAGGTACGTTGGCAATGGTCGAAGACCTTGACAATCGTACCTTTTTGCTATTCTTTGTCAGGTACGTTGGCAATGGTCGCAGACCTTGACAATCGTACCTTTTTTTGTCATTGTTTATGTTCCCACCAAACACTTTTGCGTAAATTGCTTGTGAGGACACAAGCAATGGCGTAGCCCCACTCCGCTAAGCACCGTAGGTACGATATATTTTGCCCGCAGTGGAACTGCTACGGCACTTAGCGGAGTTGAGGAGTATAGCTTACTATAAATATTTCGTGCCTACGGCACTTAGGTAGCCCCACTTAAAAATAACTTCTTAGCTTAGGCAGCCCCGCCTAATAGCATTGGACTAAAGTTCAATGCTATTAAGCGGGGCTGCTTAGGTTCAACTACTTACTTATTGTTTTTCGTTTCTTTTGACTTTTTGGATGCCTCACAGTTGCCTTGTAATAAAAGTACAAATCAGCCTATCTATAAACTTTTTTGGCTTGTTGTTGTTTTTTATTATTTTTTTCATTTATATTTCACACAACCAATAACAAGCTAAATTTTTTGATAGCTATGCAAAAAAATACAGAACCAATACTCATAGAAACTGCTTGGGAAGTTTGCAACCAAGTAGGCGGTATTTATACAGTTATCAGGTCGAAAGTGCCAGCCATGGTGGAGAAGTGGGGCAACCGTTATTTCGGTATCGGACCTTATATGCCTAATATGGTTTCCTCCGAATTCGACCCTTCCGAAGATTACAACAACCCTGTGGGGCAGGCAGTTCTCAAAATGCGTGAATATGGTTTTGAGGTGCATTATGGGGTATGGTTGGTAACAGGCAGACCCAAAATTGTCTTGTTTAATCCCCAATCTGTGATGCACAAATTGGGCGAAATCAAGTATTTTCTTTGGGAAAACTTCAAAATTTCTGCCCCCGAAGGAAGCACTTTGATAGACCAAGTGCTTACGTTTTCGCACCAAGTTACCACTTTTTTGCGTATTCTGAACAATGTAGTCAATGGTTCAGTACCTATTGTTGCCCACTTTCACGAGTGGATGGCAAGTTTGCCCATTGCCTATTGCCGAAAAGAGCAGATGAAAATCAGCACTGTTTTCACCACTCACGCCACCCAGTTGGGGAGGTATTTGGCTATGGGCGACGAAAATTTTTACGACAATATGTCGCACTATAATTGGGAGGATGAGGCAAAAAGATTTGGCTTAGACTGTCCTGCACGCATAGAAAGAATGTCTGCCCACGGCGCCCACGTATTTACAACGGTGAGTGAGGTTACAGGCGAGGAATGTAGGCATTTTTTGGGCAAATCTCCCGATGTGATTACGCCCAACGGCTTAAACATAGAAAGGTTTATAGCTTTGCACGAATTTCAAAATTTGCACCAAAAATTTAAGGAAAAAATCCACCAATTTGTCATGGGGCATTTTTTCAATGCCTATAAATTTGACTTAGAAAAAACAGTTTATTTTTTCACTTCGGGCAGGTTTGAGTACAAAAACAAAGGTTTCGACCTCACCATAGAAGCCTTAGCACGCCTGAATTGGATGATGAGGTTAGAAAATATAGACACCACAGTTGTCATGTTTTTTATTACCAAACAGCCTTACCACACCATTAACCCCAATGTGTTGCAGTCGAGGGCAATGATGGAGGAAATCAGGGCTACCTGCGAGGCAATCACCAAACAAGTAGGCGAAAAAATGTTTTATGAGGTGGCAGCAGGCACAAAACCCAAATTGCCTCCGTTGAATGACTTTGTAGATGATTATTGGAAACTTCGCCTTCGCCGCACTTTGCAGTCGTGGAAAACCAACTCTTTGCCCATAGTCGTAACGCACAATTTGGTGAATGACCGCAGAGATGAAATTTTGAATGCCCTACGCAAAACGCAGTTGGTCAATAATGCTCACGACAAGGTAAAAGTGGTTTATCACCCCGATTTTATTTCTGTTACCAATCCTTTATTTGGTATGGAGTATGGGCAATTTGTAAGAGGTTGTCATTTGGGAATTTTCCCAAGCTACTACGAGCCTTGGGGTTATACGCCTTTGGAGTGTATTGCAAGTGGTGTGCCTACCATTACAAGTGATTTGGCGGGTTTTGGCGACTACTCTATGCACCACGTAGAAGACCACAACAGCTACGGAATCAATGTCATTCGCCGCAGATACAATTCTTTTGACGACTCGGCAAACCAATTAGCTACGGCTATGCTCAACTTTGTGAAACTCAACCGCCGCGACAGAATAGCCCAACGCAACAAAGTAGAAAGTATCTCGATGCAGTACGACTGGGCTAACAAAATGCGAAGTTATTATGACACAGCCCATTTGCTGGCTATGCAAAGGATATAAGGAAAATAACAGACCTAACATTTCTTTGAAAATGTTAGGTCTAAATATTATTATCAATTTTAAACTTATAAGTTTTTTTTAATCTTATAGTTTTTTTGGTAATTACCACCGAATCCCCACTAAGGTAATATCATCACGTTGTTCTTCCTCTTTTTGGTGGTTTTCCAAAAATTCGGCAAACCGAGCCAACTGTTCAGGCATTGGGGCAGCATAAATTTCGGTCAAAAATTGCTTGAACCGAGCTGTGCCTATTGATTCTCTTTCTTGGTTGTTTTGGTCTGCATAGCCGTCTGTGGAGAGGTAGAGGCAGTCGCCAGCACCCAACGGCACTAATTGGTTTTCAAACAGTACATCTTCTTTCTGTTTTCCGCCTATTGATTTGCGTGTCCCTCTGTACTCTATCAGTTGTCCGTTTGTTTTCACCACATACAAAGGTCGTTTTGCCCCCGCAAAAGTTACTTTGGGTGTTTGGCTTTCGTAGTTTACTTGCAACAAAGCCACGTCCATGCCATCTTTGTTTGCCTCCTCGTGTTGGCGAAGTGCCAACTGAATTTCTTGGTGCAGCTTGTCTAAAATTTCGGCAGGAGAATTGGCGTAATTTGCCACTATTTTATTGAGCAAGGTATTGCCAATTAAAGACATAAAAGCCCCAGGCACGCCATGCCCTGTGCAATCCATGACGCCAAAGAAAATTTTGCTTACTGTTTGCGTTTCTTTGTTTTTGATAGTAGAAAGCCAATAAAAATCTCCTGAAACCACATCTTTGGGCTTATACAACACAAAATGGTCAGGGAAATAGGTATCAAGTTGCGTTTTTTCGGGCAAAATTGCCTTTTGAATACTTTGAGCATAGCGGATACTGCTCGTGATGTGCGAATTTTTGCTTTCTATCATCTCGTAGGCTGCTGCATTGTCTAAGGCAATGGTGATGTAAGACGCCAACGACTCCAACATCGTAAGTTGAAAAGACGAATACGCATTGGGTTTGAAACTTTGCACTGTAATAACGCCAATAAGTTTTTTCTCCAAACTCAACGGCAGATAGACCAAAGATTGGGGCAATTCGCCTGCTGCTGCGGTTAGTGGCTCGTCGAGGTATTGGCTGTATTCGGTTTGCAGGTTGTTAATCACAATTTCCTTTTGCTTTTTAAAACAAATTACAGGCAATACTTTGTCTTGCAAACTATGCCAATGCACAGGTAAAATTTCGCCTTTTTCTATAAAACCTTCAAAATAAATACTTTTGGTGCGAGGATAATACAAACCAATACCAAAAGCCTCTGCGGGCATGAGTTGGTTTACATTGGCATACACCGTACTGATAATGGTTTTAATATCCAACAAAGCCGTTATTTTTTGCCCTATGTCGGCAAGAGTTTCTATGTTTTGGTAGGCTTTTTCTACTTGTGTTTTTTGTTCGGCTATGTTATCTCGTTGGGCTTCAATCTCCTCTTTTTGTTGATTGATTTCTTGGTTTGCCATTTCCAAATTATCACGTTGTGCCTCTATTTCCTCTTTTTGTTGGTTAATGGCTTGGTAGGCTATTTCCAAATTGTTATTTTTCTCGACAATAGCATCGCGTTGTGCCAAAATCTCCTCTTTTTGTTGCTCTAACTCCTGATTTTTTTGCACCACTTCGGTAGTTCTTTCTTTGACTGTTTTTTCCAATTTTTCGTTTTGCTGTTGCAACCTTGCCGTATTCAACCTGATGAGGACATAAACCAACAACAAAAAACCAACGGCATAGAGCAAATAAGCAAACCATGTACGATACCAAGGCGGGGCAATGGAAAATGCGTAAGTAGCTTCTGCACTTTCTTCGCCATAGACATTGCGTGCTTTTACCTTAAAAACATAGCTTTTTTCGTACAGATTGGTGTATTCTTTTTTGGTTTCTTTTGTCCACGCAGACCATTCGGAGTCGAAACCTTCGAGTTTGTAACTGTATTCATTTTCCTCTTGGGCATCAAAAAATGGGCAAGCATACTCAAACAACAAATCATTGAAAGCATAAGCTATTTTCAAATTGCTTGCTTGGTTTTGCGTGGGCAAAACTTTAAATAATTGGTGCGTAGTATCTTGCGGATTTTTGCCCAAAAAGTCGGCAAAATGTCCGTTAAATAAGGTGGAGTCATTGCCCAAACTCACCTTGCGAATCAAAGCAGCAAAATTTTTGTTAGGCTGCAAAGGTTGGTTGCCATCATAGCGAAATAGTCCTTCGCTGCCTCCAATCCAAATAATGTTGTTGTCGTCTGCAAAAATGGCGTTGATTTCCATGTTGGGCAATCTTCTGAAAACATAGTTGTCCCATGTAAATTGTTCTCCTTTTTTGCTCAACCTGCCTAATAAAGTTTGGCTATGGTTATTTTTTTCGTAAGCCCCGCCTAACCAAATAGCTTGTTGTTGGTCTTCTTGCATCACCACTACACTTGCTTGTGGTAATTGAATAGCCTCGTTAAATTTTTTCTGTTCTATCAATTCATAACTTGGACTTACCTCAAAAAATTTGTTTTGACTTGCCAAAAATAATTGATTTTGGTAACTCAAAATACCCAAATCTGAACCAGCATTGAGGTCTTTGCCGTTATCAAAAATTTTGGTCGTCGTGGGCAACAGCGTAGTTGGATTAATGGCTTGCAAAACCATAGCCCCTTTGCTTGCTACCTCTACCCACATATCTTGTTGGTGTGCTACCAATTTGCGAACTTCACTTTTCACTTGTTTGATAGTGTCTTTGACTATTGCCTTGCCATTTTTATATTCCAAAACTTTTAAGCCTGTCCTCGACCCTAAGTAAAATAAAGGATTGTTTTTATAAGGCTGTGCTACTGCATAACAACTTATATCATTGTTAAGCAAAATAGCTTTTTTGTCCACAATTTCGCATACACCTGCATTGAAGGCATACAATAATTTTTCTTTGCCACCAACTTGCAATTTCAAAAACTGCCACACTTGACTATCCGAGCCTTGCACTTTTTCTACTTGATTGCCTTTTACGTAAAATACGCCTTGCGGTGTGCCTACATACATGGTGTTTTCAAATTTGGTAACACAATATACTTTGTTACCCACCAACCCATGCGTTTCATTCCAATAAGTAACAGGATATTGCAAAGCAGCACTACTGATGCCATTATTGAGAGGTATCCAAAGGTTTTGGTGTTGGTCTGTTTTCAAATCCCACACATTGTTGTCTTGCAAGCCACTTTTTTTGTCTATCACATTGAGCAGTTTGCCCTCGTTATTACCTATGATTGCACCGCCACTCGTCGTACCAAAAACCATTTTGTTGTCGGTAGTCCTGACCACAGGCACAAAACTGTTCTTGATAACTAAGCTGTCTATTTCCAGAGGCATTTTGGTAAAAGTTACGGAGTCTTTGCTGCCTATTTCGGCGGGGTCAAACAGATATAAGCCTCTTTTTCGGCTGGCTGCAATGATTTTGTTGGTGTCGTGTGGAAAAATATTATAAACCTTGTAGTTGTCGGCAAAAACCGAACTGCCTTTTATCAACCGCAACGAGTCTTGCTCGTCTATATAAACTAAACCTTTTTTGGTAGCTTGGGTATAAATTCGGTTGTTGATTTGGAAAGCCACAAAAAACGAGGTTTCTGTATGAAAGGCCTTGACAAAACGCAAGTCTTTGAACAGATAAATGCCCTCAAAAGTACAGAAATACACTTTATTGTCTATAACATACACCTTCCAAACATTGGAAAATTTTTGCTCAGCTTCGGGCAAAGTTTTGGACAAAGAGAAAAACACCAATTCGCCTTGCTCATTGGGTTTGAAATAGCCAAATTGTCCTTTGCAACCTGCATACAACACGCCATTCGCATCAATAGCTAAAGACCGCAAAATACCAGGACTTGCTATTTTGGTAAATTTTACGCCGTCATATTCTATCAACCCTTCGTTATTGCCAATATAGAGCAGTCCTGTGGGGCTTTGCAAACAAGTCCAATTTTGGGTATGCCCATCATAATCTTTCTTTGCTCTGTAATTGTGCGTAAAAATATTGCCGTTTTGGGCTTCTTGGGCAGCAGCAAAGAAGTGAGGCAGCAACAAAATTGCCCCACACCAAACCAAAAGTTTAGCCCAAATGAGATGAAAAGTAAAGTTTGACATGATTTTGCAATGAAAAAATAAGTAACGACAAGATACAAAATATGATTTTAAAATTCAGCTTTAAAAATTACTTCAAAATATCCATACTCACTGTGCCTCCCGAAGTAATCGTAAATTTTTTGACAATGGTGTAAACACTTCCTTTTGCCTCTTTTGCCCGAATGACAATTTTATAATTGCCCGGTTGCAGGGCTACTGCCATACTTTTTACTGTGCCTACCTCCACATTGTCCACCCAAACAGGTTGGTTATTGTCGGTTTGGTAAATGCTGTAATACCCTTCGAGCAAACTATTTAGATTCAACAAGCCTGGTGACTCTATAAACACTTCTGTAACAGAACTTTGTTTGACTTCCACTGTTTTGTAACTTCGAGGAACTGTTAAAATCTCCACATCATATTTGCCCACCAGATAATCTTCGGTCATGTTCATTTTTTGGGCATACAAAGTTTTCATTTCGCCTGACCTCCGCACAATGGCTTTGATATTGCCGTATTCAGACGAAGCACGCAAAGTAAACTTTAGTCCGCCTTGTGGAGTTTTTATCTTAATGACGTTGTGTTTGCCCCCTTCTATTTGTGCATTTTCTAATTTTACAGCAGGTAAGGTATTGACAATAATGTCGTAATCTATGGCTGCATCTATCTCCAATTCATCAGTTTGCCCTCTGGCATCTCGCCAATGCACCAAGTCGTAAATAGCCTCTCCTGTAACTCGGTTGATAAAGGTCATGTTTACGTTGGTTTCTTTGTTTTGGGTATTTGTGTCTTGCAACTCTACACTAATGGTGGTTTTGCCCAAAGTTTGGCGTATCACACTGCCCAAAAGGTTTTTAAAATCTGCACTGCTGCGGGCATCATAAGCCTTGCCCATACAGCTAAAAGCCTGTGTAAAATCTTTGCCCACACCCAAACCAATGATGTAAGGTTTCAATAAAATTCCTTTTTTTTGCAAGCCCAATGAAATGGCACAAGGGTCGCCTTTGCAAGACTCCAACCCGTCTGTAATCATAATAATTAAGTTGCGATAGTTTTTGTCTTCGGGAAAATCTTTGGTGGCTTGTTCCAATGAATAGGCAATCGGTGTTACGCCTTTGGGGTCTATTTGCATGAGTTTACTCTTGACCTCTGCATTGTTTCGGGCTTTAAAAGGCACTTCCAATTTGGAATCTTGGCAGTTTTGGGCTTTGGGCGGAAACTGATGTCCATAAACTCGCAAAGCCAATTCGACATTAGGATTTATTTTCAAGGAATCTATCAATTCGCCTAATCTTTGTTTGGCTATGTTCATGCGTTGTGTGCCGTCCCATTCTGCACGCATACTACCTGAACCGTCTAAAACAAATAAAATTCTTGTTTTTTCAGGCATTAGTCTTTGTGCTTTTTGGGCAAAAGTGGGCAAGTAAGCAACGTAAAACAAGCAGACCAGCCAACAATTTTTTTTGATTGCTTGGTAAGAATTGGTAGCAACCCAAAACAAACTATAGAAATTACTTTTCATAGAAAATGTTTTTTGACAAAGATAAAAATAAGCCACAGAAGAAAGATTAAAAACTTTATTAAAGGGAAAAAATACAAAGTAAGGCATCTTTTAAAACACAAAAGGGGAATAAAATTCCCCTTTTGTAGTAAACCTTTAATTTATGTGTATGATTGGTTTTGGTTAAATGGTTTTCTGTTGCATCATGTGATGCATGGCACAAAGGTTATCATTGCATTTTAATTTTCCAAATAAAATACAAAATAAAGTTTAAAGTTTTTTACTTTTTTTGCTTGTAAGATTAAACAAAAATGCTGCTGTTAATGCCGCACAAATGTTACTTCCCCACCCAATCCACACCTTTTCTCAACCAACCCAAAGTTTCGGCTTCTTTTGATTGGGGTTTGGGTTGAAAGTTATAGACCCAATTAGCTTGTGGGGGCAAACTCATGAGAATAGATTCTGTTCTGCCATCGGTGTCTAAGCCAAATTTTGTGCCTTTGTCATACACCAAATTAAACTCTACATAACGACCTCTGCGTAAAAATTGCCATTCTTTTTCTTTGGGTGTATAGGGCAAATTTTTGTTTTTGTTCATATAGTAGGTGTAAATAGGTGCAAAAGCATTGCCTACTTCCTGCACAAAAGCCCAGCGTTGTGCCTTGTCTATGCTGCCTTCGTCTGCCAAATGGTCGAAAAAAATACCTCCAATTCCTCTGGTTTCTTTGCGGTGTTTGATATAAAAATAGTCGTCTGCCCAAGCCTTAAACTTTGGGTAGTAGTGAGGTTGGTGTTTGTCGCAAACAGCTTGCAAAGTTTCGTGAAAAAAAACAGCATCAGTCGGCTCTACATAGTGCGGCGTGAGGTCTATGCCACCGCCAAACCACCAAATGCCGTTGGTCATCTCAAAATACCTTACGTTCATGTGTATAATAGGCACATAAGGATTTTTTGGGTGCATCACAATAGATACGCCTGTGGCAAAAAAGTCGGCTTTCTCCAATTTTAAGGCTCGCAAAATGGTTTCAGGAGTTTCGCCATAGACTGCCGAAAAATTTACTCCGCCTTTTTCTATCACTTTGCCCTCTTGTATGATGCGACTTCTGCCCCCGCCCCCGCCTTCTCTTGTCCAGAGGTCTTCCTGAAAAACAGCTTTGCCATCTGCTTGCTCTATTGCCCTGCAAATACTATCTTGCAAGTCTTTAAACCATTCACTTATTTGTCCTTTGGTTAGCATTGTTATAGTTTTTGTAAAACTGTTTAAATACGTTGGCAATGGCTTAGGCAGCCCCGTCAAGACCTTGACAATCGTACCTGAACAATTACAGTTTTTTTATTTTTTTGCTTGCAAAACAGGTTCTTTCTTAAAACTCATTACCGCCACCCCACAATGAACTTTTGCTTTGCTGTAATCCAAAATAAGATGATAAATACCTGTTTTCTTACAAGTGAAACTAATCACGTGCTTTAATATTTTTTTGCTCGCATCAAAATTTGTTGCCAACACTACTTTGTCCGTTTCATCGCGGAGTAAGACCAAAATCCCATTGTGTGGGTCTGGGTCTGCCGACTCCACGTAGAGGTGATAATTTTTGCCTGCTGCCATCACAATTGTATTGTCTAACTGCCCCACGTCAGTAGGTTTGAGCTTAAAACTTTTCGTAAAGGTATAACCTGTATCTATTTGGCTCATTGCCTTACGGTAAAGAGTCGAAAAGTTACAGTCTTGTGCTTGTAAGGCATAGCTTCCGAGAAAACTAAAGAGAAAAATGAATATCGTTTTCATTGCAAATAGATTTTTTAATACTAATTTAACGTAATTACTTGCAATAAGTTTGCCTAATTTCGCAAGGGCAATGTAAGAAAAATAAGGCGTTGCAAAGGAAACACAAAATAAATTGATAATGCAATAATTTTTTTGCCTTTGCCTGCTAATAAAACCAAAAAACTTAGGAAATTGCAAACATAAAAAAAGATAATGGTGCGGACTAAAGTCCGCACTACAAGTAGTCTGTGTGGACTAAAGTCCGCACTACATAAAATTGCAACCACAACATTTATCTAAATCATTGGCTACTCAAATGGCAAAAGACATAGTATTCGAAATCATAGAAAAAGAACGTCGCCGTCAGGTTTCAGGACTTGAACTCATTGCGTCAGAAAATTTTGTATCTCCTGCGGTCATGGAAGCTGCGGGGTCTGTTCTCACCAACAAATATGCCGAAGGACTACCGGGCAAACGGTATTATGGCGGTTGCGAATTTGTAGATGAGGTCGAAAAATTGGCAATAGAAAGGGCAAAAGAATTGTTTAGGGCAGAGTGGGCAAATGTGCAGCCCCATTCAGGAGCGCAGGCAAATGCTGCGGTGATGTTGGCTTGCCTGAACCCTGGCGATACGATTTTGGGTTTTGACCTTTCGCATGGCGGGCATCTCACGCATGGCTCTCCTGTCAATTTTTCGGGCAAACTCTACCGCCCAACTTTCTACGGCGTGGAGAAAGAAACAGGTTTGATTAATTACGACAAAGTGGAGGCAACCGCCAAAGCCGAAAAACCAAAACTGATGATTTGCGGAGCTTCGGCTTATTCTCGTGATTGGGATTATGCAAGGCTGCGTGCCATTGCCGACAGCATAGGGGCTTTGCTTTTGGCAGATATTTCGCACCCTGCGGGCTTAATAGCTAAAGGTTTTTTGAATGACCCTATCAAACATTGCCACATTGTAACCACGACCACCCACAAAACTCTCCGTTGCACACGCGGTGGCTTGATTATGATGGGCGAAGATTTTGAAAACCCCTTTGGTGTCAAAAACCCAAAAGGTGGCTTGCGAATGATGTCGGAATTATTGGATAGTGGCGTATTCCCTGGTACGCAAGGAGGTCCCTTAGAACATATCATTGCAGCCAAAGCCGTAGGTTTTGCAGAGGCACTCACGCATGATTATGCCATGTATATCAAGCAAGTACAAGAAAATGCTGATGTATTGGCAGATGTTTTTATGGACAAAGGCTACAACATTATTTCAGGAGGAACAGACAATCACCTCATGCTCATAGACCTTCGCAACAAAAATATTACAGGCAAACAAGCCGAAGCAGTATTAGGCTTGGCTGATATTACGATAAACAAAAATATGGTGCCGTTTGACGACAAGTCGCCATTTGTTACTTCGGGTATGCGAATTGGTACGTCTGCCATTACCACCAGGGGTTTAGTAAAAACAGATATGCCTCGTTTGGCGGAGTTGATAGACAAAGCATTGGTAAATCACGACAAACCAATGGTATTGGCTGAGGTCAAAAAAGAAGTTAATGATTGGATGACTAATTATCCTTTGTTTAATTGGAAATATTAGTTTTTTTGGGTATTTCGTAGTGAAACCTTGCCAATAGTCGATAGACTTTGGCAATGGTTGAACGGAAACAACTCAAAAGTCGTTTGTGAGGACACAAACCACGACAAAAAAGGCACTAAACCTATAAGGTTTTTAAAATCCATAACTAAACCCCATCCGCCATGCAGGACTAAAACCCAGCGTATAAACTCCTGTATTAAAATGAAAATGTTTTTTGTACTGCACATTGAGATTGACATTGTAAGTAAGCAAAATGAAATAATGCAAACTTAGTGCATTTTGAAAATCTATGTGCCATTTGTCTTTTATTTTGCAACCTACACCAAAAGTATAACTATTGCTTAAAATGATACTGCCACCAAAATCACTAACAACATTGGCTTCAGTAGCATCTGCTCTAAATCTGAAATAGTCGCCACTTTCTATGCCCAATGTACCCATATAACCTATAGGCATGAGGTACCAATTTTGTCCTTTTTTGATTATATGATTGGCAGCAAACCTTGCACCTACTCCCCAAGCCCTATAATTTCCTAACCATTGGTTGCGACCATTGCTTAAAAAATATAAATCTTTGACTTCATAGTTGCCCACATGAAAATAACCTCCCAAAGCTATGGTTTCAAACTTATTTTTCCCACGATTTTTGGTACGTCCCCAATGATATTGTCCTACTAAAAATTGGTTAAAATCTTGGGGCAAATAACGAAAACCATTGGCATAGCTACCTGATACGTAGTGCTGCGATTGACGAGAACCACTATCGGGCAAGGAAAGTGGCGAAGGAGTAGGCATAAACGCAGTGGTTTCGGTCATGCCCATAGGTGCGTATAAAGGTCGGCAGCCCGCAGCCAGCCAACCAAAGCACAAAAAGTAAAAGCAGAGAATAAGGTGTTTTTGCATTGGTTTTTGAGATTGTTGTTGATAACTATAAAATTAAAATTTTACCCATCGGGTGGCTTTGAGCAAATTTTTATACGTTGGCAACGGTTTGAGCAACCCCATGCTTTTCGTACCTTGACCATCGTATAAAAATTGAGCTGGTACGATTGTCAAGGTGCGAAAAGCACCGTTGCCAACGTACCTAAATAGTTACAAAAATTAAACATTCAAAACTAAAAATTAACTACTGTCCTCTTCGTATCATGCTCAACTGTTGCAAGTTGTTGGGGTTTCGAGTATCAAATTGGTACAAACCATCTTTGCCTACGAGCATGAGCAAATTGGGTTGAGAAATGACATCATAGGTATCGAAACCTTTAATCTGTTGCAACTGATTAATCGTATGAAACTGTTTGGTGGTGTCCACATCAAATACTTTTAGCCCATCTTGCCCATCGCAAAGGTACAAAACAGTATCTCTGATGCCCAAACCTTGTGGATTTACCATAGGATAGACTTGCAATAATTTGGGGTTTCGCGGGTCTTTTACGTCTATCACTTCCAACTGATTGGGTGCCCTGCGGCATAGGCTACCATTGCGGAGGGTTACGTAGGCGTATGTGCCTTGCACCACCACAGGGTCGCAAGCCGTAATGTGTTCGTAGGTACTCAAATAACGCGGATTTTTTGGGTTGGTATTGTCAAAAATAACCATACCTGTTTGCGAGCCAAAAAATAACTTGTCTTTGTAGGGAAAAATAGTTTCCAAACCATTGCCCACGTTGAGGTCTTGTATAAACAGAGGATTGGTCGGTTGCCCTATGTCAAACAACTTAACTTTTTGGTTTTCCAAGATATACAACGCATCGCCTACAATTGCCATGCTTGCCATAGAACCACTGCTGCCTGTGCCTCCACCGCCTGGCGACGCACTTTCTTGACTTGCATTGCAAGCTGCCAAGCAGCTTACCAATGACGCAAACAAGAACTGAATAAATATTTTTTTCATAAGTTTTTGAAAATAAAAGGTTTGTATATTCGCCTAAAGACGAATTTTTTTTGACTAATAGCTTTCCCTACGTTGCACGTAGGGCTATTATTGTTCAACGGCTGCGAGGTTGTAAATATAGTTTCTTTGTTTCATAGCATTATACTGAAGTTCGTAACTACACAAATGTAGTTTTACAAACTACCAACAAGTAGCCAATTTTCTTTCGTCTGCGGAGGTAATTTCTTCCCAACCCACTACCGAGCCTTTTGAGGCATCGGGGCAGATAAAAGAAGCATTGCGTTGTGGAGGTCTTTGGCTTGCATTGAGAAAAGCATTTTCCACACGAGTTTTCAGCGTCGCATTTTGCGGTACTGTAACATCAAGCACCACCAAATCTGTCAAGTTGTTGGCATAAAGCCAATTTCCTTTGATGACAATATCTGTACAGCCGTTGATATTCAAGAAAGCCACTTTTTGCGGATTGCGAGGATTGGCATTGTTGATAATGTGAATACCTTTGTTGGTTTCGTTGATAAAAATAAAATTGTCTTTGTAGTAGATTTTACCAACTTTATCGAGTTTTGCAGGTGCTGTTACAGAAATATTTTTGGCTACACTTGCCGCCGCATAAATAGGTTTATAGGCAGTAGTAGTCGGTGCAAAATTGGTGGTGTTTCTTTCCTGCCAATAGTAGCAGCTACTCAACGAACTGCCCAGCAGGGCAAGTACACACCATTGGAAAAATTTTGTTTTCATTGTTTTATATGGTTTAAAGTTGAATATTGTCGTTTGTGAGGACACAAACAACAGCACAGTTTTACAGATTTTAACAAACCCCTCTATATCCTATACGTCAAAAAGAGTCGAAACGCAACAGTGAGGTGTTTTTTTTTGCAAAAAAAATTTACGTCTATCAAAAAAATATTTCTTTGCAGTGTTTAAAAATATTGCAAAAAAACATAACTTGCTATTTTGCAAACTAAACCAAACAGCTATGAAAAAAATAGGTTTATTGCCAGCCTTAGTGCAGCACCGTTGTCCGCAATGCAGACAAACTGTACTGTATAAAAATTCGGCTTTTAACCTCCTCAATTATGCCGCTATGCACGAAAAATGTACGCATTGTGGGCTAAAATTTGAGGTGGAACCAGGATTTTTTTATGGGGCTATGTATTTTAGCTATGCTTTTTCCATTGCAACCATTGTAATTAGCTTTTTTTGTGTTTACTTTTTATTAGCAAATCCGCCTTTGTGGGTTTATTTGACTGTGATTTGCTCTATTTTGGTGCTGACGATGCCCATGAGTTTTAGGTATTCGCGAACTTTGATGTTGCATTTTTTTGGTGGGGTTGCTTACAATGAAAAATTATAATTAACCAATGGCTGAATGGTGGCAATTTATTGAAAACTTTGCAACTCCAGAATCTATTTTAGAATTTGGAGGCTTGACTCTATTTTTTTGGATAATTTTTGCCGAGTCGGGGACTTTGGTAGGTATTTTCTTACCAGGGGAGTCTTTGCTATTTGTGGCAGGATTGAGTTCACGATTGGAGTTGTGGCATCATTCACTGCCTATTTTGTTAGCAACATCGTTTACGGCTGCGGTTTTGGGTACGTTGTTTGGCTACTATACTGGGGCAAAAAGTAGATACAAGTTGATACAAAAAGAAGATGGTTTGTTTTTTAAACGCCGCCATTTTGCAAGGGCAAAGCTGTTTTTTCGCAGATACCGAAGCACTGCCTTATTAATTGGTCGTTTTTTCCCTGTTTTGCGAAGTTTATTGCCTATCTTTGCGGGCATAGTCCGTATGCACTTCGGGCATTTTTCGGCTTACAGTCTAACAGGAATTTCTATTTGGTCTTTGAGTTTCGTGCTGTTGGGCTATTGGTGTGGTGATGTTTTCCCCGAAGTGAAAGAATATGTAGGCTATTCCTTGCTCATGGTGGTTTTGATAACACTTGCCCCTTTGATTAGGAAAATAAAATTAAGAAAAATGTAAATAGTTGCAAATTTTAAGGTTTGGTCTTAGATTAGATAATTTTCTGTTGCTTAAATCCAACCTTTTTTTATTTTTTACGTAGTCCACTAATAGGTTATTTCTTGCATAAAAATTGCAAGAAATAATAGAGGTTATTACAATAATTTTGTACAGAAAATTAACTTGTTGATTTTCAACTAATTTACCTTGCAGTTGGAGGCAACCCCCGCCAAAGGGTACGGTACAAATCTTAATAACCTCTAATAAGATTTGTTTAATTTCGAGTATTTATTTAAGGCAAATGTACCATATCATAAATTTTAACCAAGTTATGAAATTCTTTTTACGCATCTTTTTTGTAATATTGCTCTGTGTAGTAGCAATTTCGCAAAGTTCAGCCCAAAAAAGTGACCCTTATCGCAGACCTGAAATTTGGGCAAAACTCCTCAAAGACCCCAACAACAAGTTGTTATGGACAAAGTATATGAAAAAAAGGTGGAGTCTGATGTCTAAAAAAGACAAAGCTGATGTGGAGGCAATGAAGCAAATTTTATACATAGAAGCCATTGCCGATGAGGAGTCAATTATAGGGGTGCAGCAAAAATCAAAATCTGACGAACTGTTTGCAAAAATTCCTGTGCCCAAAACTCAACCAGACCTCAAACCCAACCAACTCACTACGGATGAGGCTAAGCAACTTGTCCACGTAGAAGCTATTATTCTGGAAAAACCCGCCGAAATAGAGGAACTGAAAATTAATATTACGACCAACTTTGTGATTTTAGAAGACAAACTTAAAGAGGTTTTTGCAGATTTAGGCGAAACATACAGGTACTACCAAGAAGTACACCCCGAAGGAGATTACAGCGAATTGAAGTGGATAGAGGAGCAAGAAACCAAAATTAAACTCCTCAAAGAAAAACAAGCTGCCGACTTCAAAAAACAATATACCATTGTGCGGTAAATAGTTTGGCTTTAAAATACGACTATGCAAAACCCTACATTTCTTGGAGAAATTGTAGGGTTTTTTAGTAGCTTTTAAATAATCTTATTGCAAGTTATAAAAAAATAAAAAAACTACTACCTTTGTTTCATTCAATCCAATAAAACACACCATAAAACACATCACTTAACATGGCTTTGGTCGAAATGTTGATGCCCAAAATGGGCGAAAGTGTCATGGAAGGCACCATATTAAATTGGCTCAAAAAAGTGGGCGACAAAATAGAACAAGACGAGGCAGTATTAGAAGTGGCAACGGACAAGGTAGATACCGAAATTCCTTCGTTGCACGCTGGCGTTTTGGTAGAAATGAAAGCCCAAAAAGGCGAAGTAGTGCAGGTGGGCAAACCCATTGCAGTCATAGACACAGGCGGCGGCACAGGCGGGGCTACTTCCACGCCGCAAGTGGTTGCCAATCCTCAAAAACCACAGACGATTGCAACAACTGCCCCAACGGTAGAAGTTGCTACGAACCGTTTTTATTCGCCTTTGGTGATGAATATGGCAAAGCAAGAAAATATTGCAATGGCAGAATTGGAAACCATAGCAGGCACAGGGCAAGGTGGCAGATTGACTAAACAAGATATGTTGGCTTATTTGGAGGCTAAAAAGTCGGGCAAAATTACGCCAACTCTTGCTACGCAACCTGTTGCACAAGCACCCATTACACAAACCATTGCCACTGTTACTACCACCTCAACGCCTGCTGTTGAGCAAGTGAAACCAGCCGTTTCTTATTCGGGCAATGTGGAGATAATAGAAATGGACAGAATGAGGAAAATGATAGCCCAACGCATGGTGGACTCTAAACACATTTCTCCTCACGTTACGTCTTTTGTGGAGGCTGATGTTACCAATATTGTGAATTGGCGAAATGCTCATGTCAAGGCTTTCAAAGAAAAAGAGGGCGTAAGTTTGACCTACACACCAATTTTTATGATGGCAGTAGTCAAAGCATTAAAAGATTTTCCTTTGGTAAATTCTTCTATTGATGGCGACAAAATTATTATCAAAAAAGATATTCACTTAGGTTTGGCGGTGGCTTTACCCACAGGCAATTTGATTGTGCCTGTTATCAAAAATGCAGACCAACTCAACTTGTTGGGCATGACTCACAAGGTAAACGACCTTGCCAAACGTGCAAGAGAAAACAAATTGACCCCAGATGAATTGTCGGGTGGTACTTACACTGTATCGAATATTGGTTCTTTTGGCAATGTCATGGGAACTCCTATTATTTTACAACCGCAAGTGGCTATTTTATCATTGGGGGCAATTATCAAAAAACCTGCCGTAATAGAAACTCCACAAGGAGATTTGATAGGCATTCGCCAAATGATGTTCCTCTCTCACTCTTACGACCACCGAATTGTGGACGGGGCTTTGGGTGGCTCTTTTGTGCGTAGAGTGGCAGATTATTTGGAAAAATTTGATGTAAGCCAGAAAGTGTTGTAATTTAAGTTATTGGGCAAGTACGGCTATCAGGTGTCTTTAAGCCACCTGATAGTTATACGCCCTACTTTTTCTCTTGGCACAATTCTATCAAAACACCATTTGTGCCTTTGGGATGCAAAAAACAAATCAATTTGTTGTCTGCACCCTCTTTGGGCGTGGTGTGGAGCAAGGTAAATCCTTCTTTTTGAAGTCTTTGCATCTCTGCCTGAATATCTGCCACCTCAAAGGCAAGGTGGTGAATGCCCTCTCCCCTTTTTTCTATAAATTTGGCAATAGGGCTTTCAGCATGAGTAGCCTCTAACAATTCTATTTTGGTATCTCCTATTTTAAAAAAAGAGGTTTGCACCCCTTCGGAAACTACATTTTCCAATTTATAGGCTTCTTGCCCAAATAGTTTGGCAAAAAGTTGGTTGGATTGTGCTAAATCTTTGACTGCAATCCCTATGTGTTCGACTTTGAGCATAAATTTATGTTTTATAATTGTTTGCATACGTTGGCAATGGTCGCAGACCTTGACAATCGTAAAATGGAGTAGATACGATAACGCAAGGGGAATATAGAAAAACCAAATAAACCATCTAAGGCTAATTTGACTAATTTGCTAAATGTATATTTCACTTCGCCTGCATTCCGTTCTGCTCTTTCGTATTTTACGCCTATTTGTTTGAAACCTGCAAAAGCCCGCAAGCCCCGCACAAAACGCAACTGTTCGGGCATTTCCTCGTTGAGTACACGCACCACTTTTTTGTCCATCACACAAAAATCTCCCGAATCTAAGGGAATTTCTATGTCGCTGATAAAATCCAACAATTTGTAAAACGACTTGTAAGCTATTCGTTTAAACAGCCCTTCCTTGCGTTTGGTGCGAATGGCATAGACCACCTCATAACCTTCTTGCCATTTTGCCAAAAAACGTGGGAGTTCTTCGGGTGGGTCTTGCAAATCGCCGTCCATTATCACTACGGCATCGCCTTTGGCTATGCTGATACCTGCCGAAATAGCAGGCTGATGCCCAAAATTACGACTAAGGGTTACAATTTTGAAGTGGGGGTCTTGTTCGGCTATTTTTTGCATCATCGATGCAGACTGGTCAGCAGACCCATCATCGACTAAAATAACCTCGTAAGCCTCCTCTCACAAAGGACTTATCTCTACCAATTTTTTATATAGGGTAGGCAAATTTTCCTCCTCGTTGTAAATAGGTATGACAATGGATAGCATATAAAAAAATTAAGCCAATAAATTATTTTTTACCAAATACTCTGCAATTTGTACAGCATTGGTGGCTGCTCCTTTGCGGAGATTATCGGCTACAATCCACAAATTCAGGGAGTTAGCTTGCGACTCATCTCGTCTGATTCTGCCTACA
This sequence comes from Cytophagales bacterium, assembly GCA_013299115.1. Lineage (GTDB taxonomy): Bacteria > Bacteroidota > Bacteroidia > Cytophagales > Thermoflexibacteraceae > JAAFKA01. Next base: position 131,902 of record JAAFKA010000007.1, on the reverse strand, counting down.
AATACTTCATCTCTGCCTTTGGCATTCATTGGCATTGGATAAATGTTTTGTTTCACATCATCTTGCACCACCACACCTGCCGTTTGCTCCAATAATTGGCGAACAGTTGCCAAATCAAAATCATTTTCAAATTCTATGTTTACAGCCTCCGAATGTCCGCCCATGACAGGAATACGGACTGTGGTAGAAGTAACACGAATAGAATCATCTCCCATTATTTTTTTGGTTTCGTTTACCATTTTCATCTCCTCCTTGGTGTAGCCGTTGTCTAAAAATACGTCTATGTGAGGCAACACATTAAGGTCTATCTTGTGAGGATAGGCTCTTGCCACGTCTTGGTCGGCTATGCCTGCCCTTTCTTGCATCAGCTGGTCGACAGCTTTTTTACCTGTGCCTGTTACAGATTGGTAAGTGGAAACGACTACTCTTTTTATTTTATATTTGAGGTGCAAAGGATTGAGTACCAGCACCATTTGAATAGTCGAGCAGTTGGGGTTGGCAATAATCTTGTCGTTTTTTGTCAAGAGGTGGGCGTTGATTTCTGGTACTACCAATTTATTGGCAGGATTCATTCGCCACGCCGAAGAATTATCTATAACCGTAGTGCCTACGGCTGCAAATTGGGGTGCATATTCCAATGAAACAGAGCCACCAGCCGAAAAAATAGCAATTTCAGGTCTTGCTGCTATGCCTTCTGCCATGCTGCGGACTGTGTAAGACTTGCCTTTATAGACCAAACTGCTGCCTACGGATTTGGCGGAAGCAACAGGGATTAACTCGGTCAAGGGGAAGTTGTGTTCGTCTAAAACGGCTAACATTTCGCTGCCTACCAAACCTGTGGCACCAACTAAAGCTACTTTCATAAGTGTAATAGTTCAAAAAGATAAAAACCAAAGACAAAAGTACAATGCTAAACATAAAAAGCAAAAATTGCGGTTTATTTTTCTATTTTCTCCATCACACACTCAATTACAGTGCGGTTTTCGTAATCAAAGTTCATGCCTACCAAACAAATTTGTCGGCTATCGGCAAGGTACTTTTCATAATATTTTTTGTCTTTGATTTGCAACAGTGCCTTTTTGGTGCTACTCGAAAACTTAAATTCTATGATGTAAATGTAGTCGGAAACAAAAATAATGGCATCAATCCTACCTTTGTTGGTGTTTTCTTCGGCAATAATTTCTAAGCCTAAAATTTTCAACGTCAAGTAAATTATCAACTGATAATAAGCCTCCCGATTAGGTATTACTATTTGGTAGGGAATTTGGGCAAATAAAATAGTCAAATTTTCTACAAACAAATCCATCTTACCCTCGTGTAAGCTGGTTTTGAGGTTATATTTCAACCTGCTAAGGCTCACATCACCCTCAATATAGTCGGCAACCCGAAAAGAATTGAAAGAATCTCGTACTTCTTTGTTGGGATAGTTGAGCAAAAATGTTTCGGCATCTACTTTTTTTGTTATTGTCAAGTAGCCTGTTTGGAAAAGCAAAGAAACTAAATGTTTTTCTATTTGGGTAATATCATACCTCTCTAACTCAAAAATATCTAAGGACACATCTTTAAAGTCTTCTATATACTTTCTATTCAACAATTTTACAACCATCGTTGGCGTGCCTGTGCTAAACCAATGGTTAAGAAATTCGCCACTATACAAAAAGTTGAGAATTGAGTAGGGATTATAGACTTTGTTTATACTGTCCCACGAATAGCCGTTGTACCATCTTTTGATTTCTGCCAATAATTCAGTTAAGGTCATATTTTTTTCTACACAATACTTCTCCAAATAATCTGCAAAATAGCTTTCTATTTCTTCTTGTGTATAACCCAACAGGGTTGTATAATTTTTATCAAGAGTTAAATCCACCAAATTATTGAGGTCAGAAAACAAAGAAACTTTGGAAAATTTGGAAACTCCTGTGAGAAAAATAAATTGCAAATCGACGGTCATGCCTTTCAATGTTCCGAAGAAATTTTTTAGCGTATCACGATTGATTGTAGCCTGGGCTGGCTCGTCTATGTAATCCACAATACTTTTGTCATATTCGTCTATCAGAATCACCACATTTTGATTGTATTTTGCTTTCAGCTTTATAATAAGTTCTTTTAATAACTCTCGCGGAGAATCTTTGGTCAGCACTATATTTTCTTTTTCGGCTTCGTCATGCAAATAACTTTTCAGCCCTTTTGCCAAAGTGGTATCCTTATAGCTGATATTCAAAAAATCTAAATGAATGACAGGGTAAGTTTTCCACTCAATTTTGTCTTCTATATACAAACCCTTAAACAACTCTTTGCGACCTTTAAAAATGTATTTCAAGGTACTCAACAGCAACGACTTACCAAAACGGCGAGGACGGGAAAGGAAATAAAAGCCTTTTTTTTGAATTAAAGGCGACAAAAACATTGTTTTGTCCACATAAATACGATTGCCTTCTATCACATCAGCAAAATCGTTGAGAGGTAAGGATAATTCTTTCATAAACGAAAATCTATTTTTTGCAAAGATAGAGGATTTTGCTGTAAACAACAAAACAACAACCTTAAAGGAATTACAAGCCCTGCCAACGGTTTGTCAAATAAACTATTGGCAGGGTCTATCGACTCCTTTGAGGGTAAAGAAACAGCAAAAAACAAAAATTATTTCTCTATTTTCTCCATCACACACTCAATTACAGTGCGGTTTTCGTAATCAAAGTTCATGCCTACCAAACAAATTTGTCGGCTATCGGCAAGGTACTTTTCGTAATATTTTTTGTCTTTGATTTGCAACAAAGCCTGTTTGGTGCTACTCGAAAACTTAAATTCTATGATGTAAATGTAGTCGGAAACAAAAATAATGGCATCAATCCTACCTTTGTTGGTGTTTTCTTCAGCAATAATTTCTAAACCTAAAATTTTCAACGTCAAATAAATTATCAACTGATAATAAGCCTCCCGATTAGGTATTACTATTTGGTAGGGAATTTGGGCAAATAAAATAGTCAAATTTTCTACAAACAAATCCATCTTACCCTCGTGTAAGCTGGTTTTGAGGTTATATTTCAACCTGCTAAGGCTCACATCACCCTCAATATAGTCGGCAACCCGAAAAGAATTGAAAGAATCTCGTACTTCTTTGTTGGGATAGTTGAGCAAAAATGTTTCGGCATCTACTTTTTTTGTTATTGTCAAGTAGCCTGTTTGGAAAAGCAAAGAAACTAAATGTTTTTCTATTTGGGTAATATCATACCTCTCTAACTCAAAAATATCTAAGGACACATCTTTAAAGTCTTCTATATACTTTCTATTCAACAATTTTACAACCATCGTTGGCGTGCCTGTGCTAAACCAATGGTTAAGAAATTCGCCACTATACAAAAAGTTGAGAATTGAGTAGGGATTATAGACTTTGTTTATACTGTCCCACGAATAGCCGTTGTACCATCTTTTGATTTCTGCCAATAATTCAGTTAAGGTCATATTTTTTTCTACACAATACTTCTCCAAATAATCTGCAAAATAGCTTTCTATTTCTTCTTGTGTATAACCCAACAGGGTTGTATAATTTTTATCAAGAGTTAAATCCACCAAATTATTGAGGTCAGAAAACAAAGAAACTTTGGAAAATTTGGAAACTCCTGTGAGAAAAATAAATTGCAAATCGACGGTCATGCCTTTCAATGTTCCGAAGAAATTTTTTAGCGTATCACGATTGATTGTAGCCTGGGCTGGCTCGTCTATGTAATCCACAATACTTTTGTCATATTCGTCTATCAGAATCACCACATTTTGATTGTATTTTGCTTTCAGCTTTATAATAAGTTCTTTTAATAACTCTCGCGGAGAATCTTTGGTCAGCACTATATTTTCTTTTTCGGCTTCGTCATGCAAATAACTTTTCAGCCCTTTTGCCAAAGTGGTATCCTTATAGCTGATATTCAAAAAATCTAAATGAATGACAGGGTAAGTTTTCCACTCAATTTTGTCTTCTATATACAAACCCTTAAACAACTCTTTGCGACCTTTAAAAATGTATTTCAAGGTACTCAACAGCAACGACTTACCAAAACGGCGAGGACGGGAAAGGAAATAAAAGCCTTTTTTTTGAATTAAAGGCGACAAAAACATTGTTTTGTCCACATAAATACGATTGCCTTCTATCACATCAGCAAAATCGTTGAGAGGTAAGGATAATTCTTTCATAAACGAAAATCTATTTTTTGCAAAGATACGAATAGTTGGTAAAAGTTTTTGCAATACTTCTTACAAACTTCTCACATACGTTATCAACCTATCCCAATAATCTGTTTTGCGATAGTCTTCCATAATAAATTGTTTTCGCAAATAACTTTTTTCTACGCCAGCAATGCCCCAAACATCGAGCAACTCGAAGAATTTGAGCAAATTTAAGTCTTCTACCAAAGTTACCAACTGTTTGCTTTGCTCCTTGCTCAATTTCTTTTCTTGCAAAGCTGCACCCAGTTTTTCGGCATTGCTTAGTTCTACACCTTCCAATAATTCTGTTGCAATCTCAAATTTTCTCTCAATTTCTGTACTCATAATGTGTGTTTCTCCCAATTTTAATAATTTTTTGAGTTTTTGCACCTCAAAAGCATCTTCTTTGTCGTTTTCTTTGCGGACAATCCACTCCGTAATTTTCAGATTTTCTTTCACAAACAAACTATGCACCTGTTCCAAAGCCTCCCGAACTTGCCACAAAGCATATCGTTTGTCTGCACTGCCAACTACCTGAATTTCAATGGTTTTGCTATAACGATTTGCTTCTATCTGCACTTCGTGGTTTTGATATTGCAAGACTGCCCCGTTTTTCCAAAACAAACTGCCTTTGATTTTGTCGTGTTGAAACACCAAAAAATAAGACAAATAGTCGTTTCGCCAAACTTGGTACTGAAAACGAAAATGCAAACCTGCCGACTTGCCCTGCCAATAAGCTGTCATTTCTTGCGGTTTGTCCACAGGGAAAAGGCTGGGAATGAGGTAATACAATTCACAGTTCACAAAAGTTTTGGGGTAAGACAACTTAAAATGTTTCATCATCTCAATAATAAAACTTCTTTCATCTTTTGTTTTGTAGCCTATGTTTTTCAATAGTCTGTTAATTTCATCATCACTAATCTTGCCTTGCGTTTCTTGTACTGCTTTGGAATTAATGATTTGATACACCCCGTTGATAATCCATTCGGGGTTAAAAATGCACAACTCCTGCAAACTTTCGTGTTTGTGCCTGAAATTGAGCATAATACCCAAACTATTGAGCATATCTGCCAAAATTTCTTGGCTCGTGGGGTTAAAATCAATGGTTTGCTGCTCGGCTATAGTTTGGCAAATGGTTTCGTACTCGGTGTAGTGAATATAATTTTGGTTGGTGGCTTGCAATTTCTCTTTTACTGCAAAATATTTGCGGGGAAAAGGCTCTGTAAAATGGGGCAAAATCTGCAAAGCTGCCTGAATTTGGGTTTGCAATTCGGCTATGCCTCTTTCGGTAAGCCACGAAGTTTCTACCAAGCCCATGATTTGCGGATACTGGTCTTTGAGGGTGTGATAAGCCAGCCGATGTTTGTCTTTCTCCTCGTCTAACTGATTGACAACCAGGACAATAGGCGAAGCACCTACGCTACTTTGCAACATTTCTAACCATTTGTCTAAGTTTTCGGTATTGTCTTCTCTGCCACTGACCACCAAGACATACACCGTTTTGTCGGTCATAAAAAACTTGTGGGTGGCGTGCATAATTTCCTGCCCGCCGAAATCCCAAAAATAAGTGGTTAATGGCTCCTGTCCATACCTAAACAGGTTTTTATTGGTGTGAATTTCTATTTTTTCTGTCCGATTGGTTTCTATTTTTTGCCCATACAACACCAAATTCAACAACGAAGTTTTGCCCACTTTGCCCTCACCCACAAACACCACTTTTGCCTCACGAAAATACCCCTCTTGCTCGTTTTCATTCCCAAAATTATCTAACCAATATTGCAACAACTCTATTTGGTTCATCGTACTTTTGGGATATTTTTCTTGCAAAACAGCAGGCAAACGCAAAAAAGCAGGGTTTCCTTTAAAATACAATTCCTCCAATTTACTTAATCCTTGTAAGCAAGAAATATCAACAACTTGATTAGAACTAAAATCTAAATTAGTTAAATTGCTTAATCCTTGTAAGCAAGAAATATCAACAACTTGATTCTTATAAAAATATAAATGTGTTAAATTACTTAATCCTTGTAGGCAAGAAATATCTGAAACTTGATTAGAACTAAAACCTAAATAGGTTAAATTGCTTAATCCTTGTAAGCAAGAAATATCAACAACTTGATTATCACTAAAATATAAATGTGTTAAATTACTTAATTCTTGTAAGCAAGAAATATCAGCAACTTGATTAGAACTGAAAGATAAATATGTTAAATTGCTTAATCCTTGTAGGCAAGAAATATCTACAACTTGATTATCACTAAAATATAAATGTGTTAAATTGCTTAACCTTTGTAAGCAAGAAATATCAACAACTTTGTTATAACTAAAATGTAAACTTGTTAAATTACTTAATCCTTGTAAGCAAGAAATATCTACAACTTGATTATAACGAAAATCTAATTCTTTTAAATTCCTTAATCCTTGTAGGCAAGAAATATCAACAACTTGATTACCATCAAAATACAAATTAGTTAAATTCCTTAATCCTTGTAAGCAAGAAATATCAACTACTTGATTAGAACTAAAATATAAATGTGTTAAATTCCTTAATCTTTGTAAGCAAGAAATATCAACAACTTGATTAGCACTAAAATCTAAATAGGTTAAATTAGTCAAATTTTGTAGGCAAGAAATATCTGAAACTTGATTAGAACTAAAAGTTAAAATACGCAACTTTTTTAGCGAAGCTATATCCTTTTTGTTGCTAAAAATATTGAGTTTAGATAGCAAATTAGCTTTATTACTCAGTGTTTTGAGTTGGTTACTTTCTGGTTTGTTTTTGCTTTTTTGGCTTTTCTGTTCTTTTTCATCATAATACCAATAGCTCAAATTCAAATTCTCTATCCACACACAGTCAAACAGTTCTTCGGGGAGTTCTGTTAGTCCGCAGTTTCCTAAGTCTAAGAAGGTGCTGTGTGTGCGTTTGTTTTCGGCTATGAGTTCTTGGGCGAGGGTCATTTGTTTAATTTTTAATGTTGAATTTTGAATAGAGGTTATTACGATAATTTTTTTATAGAAAATTAACTTGTTGATTTTCAGCTAATTGACCTTGCAGTTGGAGGCAACCCCCGCCAAAGGGTACGGTACAAATCATAATAACCTCTAATATTTGAAATATTTTTATCACGTTGGTCAATTCTATTGCGGACTTTATATTAGTAGCCCATAGGTTATTTTGCCTTGCGTAGCTCCTACGCAACAAAAAGTTACTATCTCCCAACATACTTTTGGTTTTGAGCAACCAAAGCCATGTTGAGCAACCAAAACCTCGCTAAACGGCGATATATTGCTTAAAATTCTCTTCTCCTACCAATTTCGTAAAATCTTGAATCATACGTGCTGTTGCTCCCCAAATAATATGCTCGTCTATTTGGTAGCAAGGCAATTTCCAAGTCTTGTTTTCTCCAATCTTGATGTCTTGCAAAGTATAGACATCAGGATTAAAAAAGTGCGACAAGTCGAATTCCAAAACTTTTGCAACTTCCCTTTTGTCAGGCGTATAGACAGGCTGCGTGGGCAAAAAAGCCACAAAAGGCGTAACTACCGAATGACTCGGCACAATGTAAATATCAGGCAAAGCCCCCAAAAAATGGGCAGGGTCTATCTCTACACCAATTTCTTCGCAACACTCACGCAGGGCTGTTTCCAATAAATTGGCATCTGTTGGGTCTTTTTTGCCACCAGGAAAGGCTATTTGCCCACTATGCACGCCACCCTCATAAGTAGGGCGGAGAATCAGGGTCAGTTGCAATTTCCCCGCCACAGGAAACAGCAACACAGCCACCGCACAAACCACCGCAGGTCGTTGTTTTTCGGCTATCAATTCCTTTTCTAAACGTGAAATCGTAGGGCTTTCGGGTGTAACCGCAGCCACAGGGCGGAGTTGTTGGCTCAGGTGAGTTAAAAGTTGTTTCATTTAAGATATAGTTAGTTTTAGTTTTTCAAAAAATAAATTCATTCATCGAGTGTGTTCTTGGCAATCTTGTTAAAATTGCGGATTAATTTTTTGCTCATCTTATTTTTATTTCTTAACCAATACAAAGATACAAAAAACAATAAAGCAAGCATTATTTTAAATAGAAAACCATTTGTCTTTTATTTTAGTAAACCTTAAACTACTATACAAAAGTTTGTAACTCGCAATATTTCTGCTTAGTTTTGGCTCTTGGGGGATATACAATTTGGCAAACGAATAGATTTATTGATTTTTAAACTTGCTGACTATCAAAAATCATGGTCTATTATTTGTATTCTTATCTAACAGGGTCTATCACCAGAGAAAAAAATTGCTACTAACGACCAACTTGCGAACTAATTTGTTGCAAAAATTTTATCAATGGCTTGAAAAGTAACAAAAAAAGTGTAGTATTGTAACATACAATTTAGTGTGTTTCATTACTTGTGGTTGCTTGTGAGGACACAAGCAATGGCAGAAAAAATTGCTACACACGCTAAAGCGTATGTTACATTCAAGGCTTGTGAGGACACAAGCAACGGCAGAAAAAGACAAAAACGGACTAAAGTCCGTTATACAATTTCATATCTATTTCTATGCAAAACTTCATTCTTTTTTATTGTCTGTTGCTGTTAGGTTTTCCTGCTTTTTCGCAAGATGACGTAGAATATACTGCCAAAGAAATTCAGACGAGGCGAATAAGCAAAATTTTGGTTTGGGAAAGGGCAATGTGGGACGAAACCAAGTTTGGTAAAAACATCAATCAGGACAGTTGCACCTACTTAGAAAAAGAATACGACACCAGAGGTCGGCTGATTGCGATGACCGAAAATTATTGCCCCGAAAAAATGCACTTTCGCGGCGACTATTATACGTATGACCTCGATGGCAGAGTTACAGCCCATTCACGCAGCGAATACGGCATAGGCGAAGTGGAATTTAGAGGTATCCGCTATGAAAACGACAAGGAAATAGACAGCATTATGTACGACCAAGGGCTGAAACAAATCCGAATTGTGTATTTTGACATAGACAAAAAAGTGTTGAAAAAAGAAACCTACCAAGAAGACAGTTTACAAGAATACCACGAATATATTTACAATTCCAAAAACCAATTAGTCAGCGAGGCTGGTATGCACCGCAAAAGGGAATTTCAGAAAACCTACAAATACAATGAAAACGACAGTATTGTAGAGGAAAAAATTTATCAAGGCGATGAATTGGTGCAAAGAGAAGTTACCGACCATCAAGCTGATGGTAGTCGGTTGAATTTTTATCATATTACCTACCAAGCTGGCGACTCTATTGTGCAACGCACTCATTATGAGTATTTTAGTAAAAACCATTTGAAACGAATTACCATTGCTGAAGATGACGAAAATGGCGTTTTTCATACTGTACAACTCACCGAATTTGACAAAAAAGGCAATATTTTGAAGGTAGAATCGAAGTTAGACCCCGAAAATCCTACCTTGCAAGAATATACTTACAATAGCCACAATCAGGTGAAAAGTATTGTGTGGAAACAACAAAACCAATCCGTAGCCGAAGCTACTTACCATTACAACAACCATAATTTGCTTGCCAATTATACCTATCAGGAAAAAAATGGTCAAAAAAAGCAAATTGAGTATTTTTATACCAAAGATTGGCTCACCACCGAAAAAATATTTAAGACTGATGGCAGTTTTGTGAAAAAGTATCATTATACGTATATTCATTTTGATTAGGTAACAAAAATTATTTATTCTCCATTACAAAGCCCCTCAAAAAAGGAGTAATTTGAAACTCTTTTGTGATTTGGAGGTCGGCAGATGCAAAAGTTGTTAGCCAAGTTTGGCGAGATAGAAAATGAAAAAAGCCTGCTTGATAAGCCAGAAAATTGGCTATATCTCGTAAGTGTTCTACTACCACTATACAACCCGTTGGATGAATTGCCTGTTGCAACTGCTTAAAAAAAACTACTCTTTCCTCATTATTTCTGATTTCGTGAGCTGCTAAAAGACAAAAAATACAAGTTACGGTGTCTTTTGCCAAGGGAAGTTGCGAAGTGTTTATTTTTTGAGTGTTTGGGTAGGGCGGATACACTTTTCTTGCTCTTTCTATTGAAACTTCGGTGTGTTGAGCAGCAGCATAAAAGTCGAAAACATACCAAGTGGCTTGCGAGTAGTGGGCTACCAATGCCTCACTTGTTTCGTCAAATCCTGCATGAATATTGACCATTGTAGGAACTTTGATAGTTTCACTTTTGGTTGCATTGATTGGCAAGTTAGCCAGCCATTGGAATTGGTATAAATCCGAATAATCGTAAACATAGTAAGAAACAACTAACGAAACCAACGTACTACCCACTGCCAAACCTACACCCATCTGCATACCTATATGCACCCACGCAGGCAACCAAGCACCTGCCCACAGTTGCAAAGCAAGCAGTAAAATCACCAATAAAGCAGCCAAAACGTAAAAATGCCAATTAAAACGGACAATGTTGCCTACGCCCTGAAAAGGCTTGCGAGTGAGAGTAGTTTGCAAAGTTACAGAGGTTTTCATTGGTCTATTCGTATTTTTTTTCCATAAATGTTGCCCTGTGTTGGTTTGATTGTAGCACAGTAGCAACCGCCGCCGTTCAACACATTACTTTTTCTTAAAAATATTTCTCAAATCCAATTCAAATTTTGGCAATACCTCTTCTCCCGATAATTTTTCATCAAAAGTTTGGATTGTATGGTTTCCGTTTAATCTATAAATATGCACATTTTCTGTTTGTGGGTCTATCAACCAACCCAATCTTACGCCATTTTCTATGTATTCGAGCATTTTTTCTATCACCTCTTGCAATCTATCAGAATCTGAACGAAGTTCTATCACAAAATCGGGGGCTACATTTGGAAATCCTTTTTTAATGTCTATATTTTCTAAACGAGCATTTAGAATAAATGCAACATCGGGTGCTTTTACAGAATTGGTAACAGGCAGGTGAAAACCACCATTAGAATCTGTAACTTCACCCAACTGGTGTTCTTCATTCCAGTTATAGAGTTTTGCACCCAAAGCATTATTGCCTCTGCTTGTGTTAAATTTAGTTGGCATACGTACAATTAAGTTATTGTTTCGGTCTGTTTCAAATTGTAAGTGAGAGTTTAGAGAAGAAAGTCGCAATAAAACATGGTCATCATTGAAGTCGAGCAAATCTCCAAAATTAAGCACACAACGAAAATAAGGCTCTGCTGCCTCGATGTTCTTTTCTATCTGTTCGTTAATTTCATTATCCAATTCTTGTTTCGTTTTGCTCATATTTTTGGCAATAAGATAAGTAGTTGCTGTTTCCTGAACAGCAACCACATTTTCAGTTTCTTTATTGGTGTAAGTTTTCATATTTTCCTGTATATTCACCTTTATACGAATGTTTTTTGGTAGTTTTTCATTTACTTTTAACAAATGTATTTTGCCACAAAAATTTAAGGAAATCAAATGCCGAATCAGCCACATTGCGAGCCAACAAATCGAAGGCAAAATTGACGGATTTTTCTACAAAAACATCTGTATTTTCTTGATTATTGCTGTTGTCTTGCACCCAAAAACGCAAAAAAACTACAAACTGAAACCACAACACTTTTTGGTAGTGCTGCGAAATAAAAGGTCTATCTGTAATTTCGCCACTATACAGACCTTCAGCCAACAAGTTGCCCACATAATCCTCAAAAGTTCTTTCTACCTCATCCAGCACCTCACAACTCAATCGGAAGTTGCTCAAAGGCTGCAAAGTGAGTTGAGCAAAACAGCGTTGGGCTTTTAGTTTTTCGAGGTAAGTGTAGTTGAGAGCCAATATTTTTTCTCTCACAGCATATTGGGCATAAACGGCTTCGCTGTTCATATCGTCTATGGTTTCTTCCAACCAATCCACCCAAATAGCCTGTTCCACTGCCAAACAAGACCCAAAATGTGTGTGAAAAACAGTTTCGTCTATGCCCACGTCTTTCAGAAAACCGAAATCTGTAAAAGGTCGTCTGCCTTTGATATTAACGTAGTTAATGTATTGATTTTTAATTTGTTGGTAGTCCATTTTTTTATTTTGTCTTAAAAATATTTCTCAAATTCAATTCAAATTTTGGCAATACGTCTTCTCCCGATAGTTTCTCGTCAAAAGTTTGGGTTATGTGATTTCCGTTCAGTCTATAAATATGCACATTTTCAGTTTGTGGGTCTATCAACCAGCCGAGTCTTACACCATTTTCTATGTATTCTTCCATTTTGGCTATCGCAACTTTCAATCTATCTGTACTTGAACGTAACTCTATGACAAAATCAGGAGCAATGGTTCTAAATTGGTTTTCATCTTCCAAAACTTCCAAACGTGAATGTAAGATAAACGACACATCAGGAGATTTTATAGAGTTAGTAATAGGCATTTTAAAACCTGTACTGGAGTCAAATGCTTCTCCTAATTGATGCTCTTCATTCCAATTATAAATCTTAGCACCTAATGCTAAATTGTGTTTGCCTGTTTTATCGTAAGTTGCCATGAGTACAATTAAATTATTATTTCTATCAGTTTCTAATCTTAAATTAGGATTTTGGGAAGAGAGTTGCAATAAAACGTGGTCGTTGTTCAAGTCGAGCAAATCCCCAAAATTGAGTACACAACGAAAGTAAGGCACAGCAGCCTCGATAGTTGCTTCTATCTGTTCGTTAATTTCTTTATCCAATTCTTGCTTAGTTTTGTCTTTGTCCATATCTCTGGCAACAAGATAAGTATGCACTGTTTCCTCCTGAACAGTGGCTATGTTTTCGGTTTCTATATTTGTGTAAGTTTTCATAAAAATTAGTTAGTGAATGTAACATACGCTTTAGCGTGTGCTTATTTTTTCTTAAAAATATTTCTCAAATCCAATTCAAATTTTGGCAATACTTCTTCTCCCGATAATTTTTCGTCAAAAGTTTGGGTCGTATGGTTTCCGTTTAGCCTATAAATATGCACATTTTCTGTTTGCGGGTCTATCAACCAACCCAAACGAACACCATTTTCTATATATTCGAGCATCTTGTCTATTACCTCTTGCAACCTATCAGAATCAGACCGTAGTTCTATCACAAAATCAGGGACTATATTTGGAAGTCCATTTTCAACGTCTATATTTTCCAACCGAGTATTTAGGATAAAAGCAACATCAGGGATTTTTACCGAATTAGTAATAGATAGATGAAAAGCACCATTGGAATCTGTAACTTCGCCCAATTGATACTGTTCATTCCAAATACTTAATTTAGTGATTAATTTTGCATTATTTTTAGAGGTATTAAATTTAGTTCCCATGCGTATGATTAAGTTATTATTTCGGTCTGTTTCAAATTGTAAGTGAGAGTTTAGAGAAGAAAGTCGCAACAAAACATAGTCATCATTCAAGTCGAGCAAATCACCAAAATTGAGTACACAACGGAAATAAGGCACAGCGGCATCAATAGCTGCTTCTATTTGCTCATTGATTTCTTTATCCAATTCTTGCTTAGTTTTGTCTTTGTCCATATCTCTGGCAACAAGATAAGTATGCACTGTTTCCTCCTGAACAGTGGCTATGTTTTCGGTTTCTATATTTGTGTAAGTTTTCATAAAAATTAGTTAGTGAATGTAACATACGCTTTAGCGTGTGCTTATTTTTTCTTAAAAATATTTCTCAAATCCAATTCAAATTTTGGCAATACTTCTTCTCCCGATAATTTTTCGTCAAAAGTTTGGGTCGTATGGGTTAGTGAATGTAACATACGCTTTAGCGTGTGCTTATTTTTTCTTAAAAATATTTCTCAAATCCAATTCAAATTTTGGCAATACTTCTTCTCCCGATAATTTTTCGTCAAAAGTTTGGGTCGTATGGCTTCCGTTTAGCCTATAAATATGCACATTTTCTGTTTGCGGGTCTATCAACCAACCCAAACGAACACCATTTTCTATGTATTCGAGCATCTTGTCTATTACCTCTTGCAACCTGTCAGAATCTGAACGAAGTTCTATCACAAAATCAGGGGCAATTTTATAAAAACCTTCTTTGTCTTTTCCCTTTAATTCGTCTAAACGAGATTGCAAAACAAAACTTACATCAGGAGAAAGCACCGAGTTAGTAAGAGGCATACGAAAACCACCATTAGAGTCAAATGCTTCTCCTAATTGATGCTCTTCATTCCAATTGTAAATCTTAGCACCTAATGCCAAATTGTGTTTACTTGTTTTTGTGTGAGTTGCCATGAGTACAATTAAATTATTATTTCTATCAGTTTCTAATCTTAAATTAGGATTTTGGGAAGAGAGTTGCAATAAAACGTGGTCGTTGTTCAAGTCGAGCAAATCTCCAAAATTGAGTACACAACGAAAGTAAGGCACAGCAGCCTCGATAGTTGCTTCTATCTGTTCGTTAATTTCTTTGTCTAATTCTTGTTTGGTTTTGCCTTTGTCCATATCTCTGGCAACAAGATAAGTATGCACTGTTTCCTCCTGAACAGTGGCTATGTTTTCGATTTCTATATTTGTGTAAGTTTTCATAAAAATTAGTTAGTGAATGTAACATACGCTTTAGCGTGTGCCATTAAGCTAAGAAAATATTGCAGGGCTATTTAGGTTAAATTACTTTCTTTGAGTTTATCCCTTGTCCAGCTTTTAAATGTAGTTGTTTGCATAGCAGTTGTTTTATAAAGTTAGCAATTTTTATTCACAAAACAGTTTACTCACCCCAAATCTCCCTAATCAGTTGCCTGTTTGCCTTCAAAATACGGAAAATGTCTAATAAATCATTTTCATTTGTGGCTGTATAAGAGTCACTGATGGAATATTGTTTGGCTTGCAAAACAGTGAAGTACCAATGACGACCAATTACATACGCCCCATACAAAGGTTTCTCTTTCAGTTCGGCAATACTCAAATTTTGTTCATAAGCCACTAACATTGTTGCCAATAGTTGTCCTGCGGGGTCTTGGGTATCATTATTGACTTCTTTTTTGTATTCGTGGACAAAAAAGATAGGTGCTTTGATGGTTTGCTTGCCTTTTGCCACCATAAAATCTGGTTTACCACTAATTTCCTCGCCATCAACCACACCCGAAAAATCTCTTTCGGCAAAAGCCGACAGGTTTTTGGTGTCATACTGTGTGAGTGAAATTAAATGACCAATAAATTTTAGCTTTACTTCTTCTTCATTCCAATAATCTACATAACGAAGCAGGGCTTGTTGGACACGGTGCAAAGTTTCTTTTTCAAATGCGTCTATTTCTGCATGGGCAGCCAACCACTCCAATAAGATAGGGTGGTCAAAGGTTTGCTCTAAACCAAACCTGTCTTTGAGGGCATCTCTTGTCCAAATCTTGAATGTTGATTTTTGCATAGCAGTTTTTTATTTTCACAAAGCTACTATTTTTTCTACAAAAATCATAACTTTGTGAAATATGAAATAGTATTTCTATGCCACCTTTTGTATTGATAGTAGAAGACGAAACCCAAACAGGCGAAAACCTTGCTGCCTTTATTGGCGAAGAATTGGGCTGGGAAGTGCTGCACTTTGAGAAAGGCGGCGATGCGTTGGCGTATTGCCAAAAGGAGGGACTACCCAATATTTTGATAATGGACATAGAACTGAACAAAGAAAGTGGCGAAAATAGTAACGGTATTTCGGTAGCCCAAAAAATACAGGCATTGGCAGCAGCTCAAAAGCAAGCCCTGCATTTGGTTTACCTCACGAGCAAATACCATAATGAAATTTATTATAACAGTGCCAAACAGCTAACAGGCATTACAGTAGAGTTTTTGCCCAAACCTGTGCAGTTGAGCCTATTGCAAACCTTGTTAGAAAAATTTGCAGCCAACCTACCACTACCTCTCACAACTTGGAATATTCGCCTCCTACCCGTTGGGCAAGACTTCAAAATAGAGTTTAAAGTTTATCTCAAAAGAGGAGAAATAAAATCTGTTCTTGTGCAGCATTTTTTGGTTGCAAGAACTATAAAAAATAATGGAGGCAAGACCATTGAAAGAATAGCCTTGTTTGTGGAGGAAAATAACAACTTAAAGGAATATCAAGTAGCTTGCTATCTCAAAGAACTGAAAGAAGAAGCAAAAAACAACAACCTCTTTTTTCAAGGTGAAAGTTTTGTTGCCAACCGTACACACATCAAGGGCATAGATGAACAGATTATGTCAATAGCAGGTTATGCCGATAAAATTTATTTGTCTGATGCAGATTACAGAAATTATAAAAAATAATTGGGTAGTGCCACAGCTATAACACTCAGCACTAACATTTCTCAAATAAATGTTAGTGCTAACGTCATATTTTATGCAAATTTTTCCTCCGCCTTTTGTTTAAACCACAAGAGAATGGCAAAAAGTTGGTAAATAGATTTGTCTGTTGCGTTATAAGCATTACTTACTGCATATTCTTTGCCTTTAAGCATCACAAAAAACCAATTTCGCCCCGAAACATAGCAGCCATACAAGGTTTCGTTGTCTGCATTTTGGACTTGTGCAGCCACCATTGCAATAAGAAGTTGCCCCAGTGGGTCATTACTTTTGCGGTTTTCCTGTTTGTATTCTTGCAAAAAAAAGAAAGGCTTTTGTGGAGTTTGAATTCCCTTTGCCAGCATAAATTCTACTTTGCCCGAAGTAGTTTTGGTGTCATTTTCGTACTTTACCGACATAGGGCGTTGCGTAAAAACTTTATATTTGCTACTTGTAAATTTTACCAAATTGATAAACGGACTGATAAACAAAAATTTCAACTCATCTTCATTCCACGTATCAGCATATTTTAAAAGGTCTTTTCTCAGTTCCTCTATAATGCTGAGGTGGGGATAACTTTCTGGAGTTTTTAAATCTGCAAACTGATTCCAAAATTCGTGTTCATAAAGTCTTGTCAAGCCAAATGCTTGCCCAACTTCCTCGTAGAGCCAAGTTTCAAAAGATTTGTTTTTTATTTTTTCCATCGTTTTTATCAAATTTAATGAACAAGCAAATTTACAGTTTTATCTGCATAAAACCAAACAAGCACCTAAAAACTTGTCTTGTGCTTTGTTAGATTACTATGTGGTTGCAAGTTCTCAAACCTGCAACCATACTACCCACCAAAATCGGCATTTTACCTGCCCAACCTGCCCAATTACCCATTGGTGCATAGTATTGTCCCTACGGTTTTGCAATTTTGAAACAACAAACAAGGTGCTTCAGGTTTCTCAAACAGCAACAGCTGCCGACTCGAAGCCTTGCGATTGTGAAAACACTAACGATTGCTAACCGCAAATTTCCTGTGTGGACTGAAGTCCACACTACAGCAGGCTAAAACCAAAAGACGATGTGCCACCTCCACAAACTACCGAACTACGACAGCCTTCGTCAAGACGAAAAGGAGATAGTGGGCTTGCTGCTGCAAGGCAGGAGCAACGCCGACATCTGCAACGAACTTTGTCTTGGCGAGAAAAACCTTGAACGAAAATTGGGCTTGATTTACACCCAATTAGGGATAGAAAAAACTGCCAAAGAGAAAAAAGTGGTGCTACTGGCAAAGGTGCTGGCGTTGGTGTAGCCAAAAAAGTGCTTTCGGTTGTGAGCAACCACAAGTATAATGTAGCATAGGCTTTAGTCTGTGCAGATGTATGGCACAGACTAAAGTCTATGCTACAGAAACAAAAACAGTTCAATTATTCACAATTTAACCAAATTCTTATCAAAATGAAAGCAGTAAAATTAGTATTCGCAGCCTTGTTATTGGCAGTTTCAACAGTGGCTTTTGGGCAGACGGCAACTTTTCAATTAGCAGAAAATGAAGCACAAAAGCTACCCAAACAAGGCAAATTTCAGAAAGCCGAAGACGACAAGGGGTTGGGCTTTGCTATGCTCAATGCAGAAGGTAATATTGTGATGATGATTTTGATAAAAGACCCCAAAGCCTGCAAAGTTGGCAAAGTGGAAATAGGAGATACGGCACAAGTTTTCTATGCGGGCAATAATGCCTATGGAATGGAAAGGTTGCTTTCTGGAAGCATAAAAATTACCAAAAAAGAGGGCAATAAAATTTCAGGCTCTTTTGAGGGTTTTGGTGAAGGAGATGGTGCAAAAGGGACTTTTACAAATGTGGTGTTAGAAGAAGTGAAGTAAACAACAACCCCAAACCTTACAAAGTTTTTAAAACCTTGTAAGGTTTAAATCAAAACCAACTAAACCAATGAAAAAAATCACACTATTCTTTTTTGTGTTTTTGGCACTTTGCCACCAAACACAAGCCCAAGATGGCACACCGCAAAAAGCACGAGGTTACGCCGAAATCTATGGGGCATACAGCATTTTGAATGGACTGAATACCAATTTCGCCACCAAAATAGAGGAAAAAACATGGGAAAGGGGCAACGGAATTGGTGGAGGTTTGCGAGTAATTTATGGCGTGTTGATGCTCGAAGGTTTTTGGTTGTCTGAAACTTTTAAGGTCAAAAATGTGGTGCTACCACAACCTCTCGACTCCCGATACCGCAGCGAAATTATTGGTGGTAGCCTGAATGTCTTGCTCATTCCGCAACTGAAAAACTACCTTACGCCCTACGCAGGTGCGGGTTTTGCCAGTAGCTCTTGGATTTTTGAAACCGCCAAGAGTGGCAGCAAAGATTATACAGAAGTGTCGAGAACTGCTATGCAAGCACCATTTTGGAATGTGGGTATCAGAGCAAAAATCAGCAGAGTTTCGCTAACCGCAGCCTACCGCCAAAGTTTCAACGCCGAAACAGCCTCAGAAAATTTTAGCCAACTCAATTTTTCGTTTGGCTATAATTTTTGGGTGTTTGCAAAGTAAAGCCTTTTTGCCCTGTAAGGGCTACATATTGGTAGCAAGAGTAGCCTTTCTATCTTTCTTTTGTCCCGTAGGGACTATACAAGTCAGCTTTGAATTGTTGGAGCTACCAATATACAGTCCCTAAAGGGACAGAAGTAGTTGTGGAGGCATATTTTCTACCAATGTGTAGTCCCTAAAGGGACAAAAAATAAATACTTGCGGTTTTGAGAAGCCCAAAGCACACAAAACAAAAACTTCGGGTTTTGAGAAACCCGAAGCACAAAAAAACTAAAAACCATAAATTTTTATGAAAACTACAATCCTCTCAATCTTTTTTCTTTTGACTTTGGGCTTTCAAAGTTGCGTAGTCAAAAAACCTTTTGGCGATTTTAGTGTGGTCAATTCCACCAACAAAATCAGTTATGTGAGCAATGCCTACTACAAAAAACGTATTTCGGTGTTGGGCGTGGGCGTATCCGTAGGTATGGCGGGTGTGGGTGCGTATGCAGGGCAGCAAACCAAACCTACAACGGTGTTTGACAAAAACGGACAAAATACCAATGAACCTTTGAATATGGCTATCGGGGCTGTTGTTGGATATGGAATTAGTAGCTTGATAAACAAGGGCTTAGGGCAGGGCAAAGACGTAAATGTGAACTACAATGACAAGAGATTTGCCTCTTGGCTTCGATTGTATAACCGCAAATATGGTACGGATTACATCAGTTTGGAGGAAAACAACAGAGTAATTTCTATGTCCGTAGAAGGTACTTATCAAGTGCAAACTGTTGAAGATGCCCGAATTTTTGTTAAGGCTTTCCCCAATAGCAGCCGACTTGATGCTGTTGCGTTGGAACTGATGAAAAAAGTAAACAGAGAACAGCTAATTGGCGTAATGAGTGAAACTTTTGGCAATAAGCTGAAACCTGAAACTGTATTGGCAGTCAAAATGAACTACTTAGAACGTAGCAAAAGTGTTGCGGAGTGTATTGCAGCAGCCAAAAGATTTCCAAAAGAATTGCGAGCAGAGGCGGAAAGGTCTGCATCTTCTTTGTGTCAAAGCATACAGGATATAAAAGATTTTAGGGCAGAGTTTCCAAATAGTCAATATGCTTCGGCAATGGTGGAAAATGGTACAAATTATTTGCCTCATTCAGATTTAAAAACTTTGATTGAACTCTATGCCAATGACAAAACAACAACAGATGCGGTGAACAAAGCCAAAAAATATTACATAGAAAGTTCACCGTCTTTGGCTGTATTTTTTGCAGCCTGCGATTTGTATCCTGCACAAGCCCCCGATATTAAACAGTTTGGGCTTACCAAAGTGAAAAGTTTGTCAGATGTTCGGTTATATGTGCAGAAATTTGGCAGAGATAACGTAACAACAAACGAAAAACTGTTTGAAAATGCTTTGCATGGTGAGCAAAGGTATGAAATTCCAAATTTGATAAACTACTTTTCTAATTTGTCTGATAGGCAGTTGCTCAAAGCCAAAGAAAAATATGCTTCGTTAAGCACAAGTATTTTTGAATGTAGGGCAGCAGCCGATAAATACGGCGAAGTTACAAACGTGGCAGACAACAAAGCCTATAATTTGGCAAATAACATAGTGAGTTATAATGTTTATCTTAATAAATTTCCTTCGGGGCAATATGTAACCACTGTTCAAAACAGAATTTCGGGGATTTTGCAAAATGCTTTTGCTCCCCTTAGCAGATTGGGATATTGGGAAAAAGAAAATGGGTTGTTAGAGTTTGTCAATGCTTATCGTGGTTCTTATGACCCACAAAATTTGGTTGCAACTGCCAATAATGAATTAAGGAATTTGCAAGCAGAAATGTTGGCTAATTATCAAAAAATGGTAAACACTTATGATGGTAATAAGTTGGTAGCTGTTATTTTCAAAGTACCCGCAGGACAGTTGGCTTCCTTAAAAGTGGAAACAGTGGGTCGTGTGATGCGAAGTTTGAAATCTGGCTGGATAATAGAAGACGACTTAATTACAGACATCAAGGCGTATGGAAGTACAGGCAATATGGGCATTGTGCATGGCACGTGGTACAGAAGTGGCACAACAAGTGGCAATTCTTGGGCTTTAATCTCTAAAAATGAGGGTTTTGAGAGTTTTCAAGACAGAATGAAAAGCTATATGACACAATTTGGCGTAGAGGTTACTTCGGTTGACTATTGGGGAGATTATGGAGATGACGAGGCAAAACAAAGGGCAGCAGCAGCAGCAAGTGAAAGAACTAAGTATGTTGCACCTCCTTCTAATTCGAATTATTCTTACAAAGGGAGTTCGGGCAATTCTGGTTCTTATCAAGATGCATTAGATGATTATATAAAAACTAATCACGGTGGTAAAAAAGAAATCCAGTTAGAGGATTTACGCAAAAAAGACTAACTCCTATGCACCTCCTAGAACTTTTGCCCGACTACCGCACCCTCACCGCCAAAGAACAACAACTTTTGCGGTATGTGGTGGCAGGAAAAACGAATACGGAAATTGCAGCCCTGTGTGCCACTGCCTACAACACGCCAAGTGAAAAGACAATAGAAACGTGGCTAAGTGCGGTGTATGACAAACTCGATGTTAAAAATAGGAATGAATTGTTTGTGCAACTGGTGGAGTTGGGTAATGAGAAGTTGCAGAGATAGCACCTATCGGGTGGCTCTGAGCCACCCGATAGGTATTTTAGCTAAACTTTTCCTCCGCCTTTTGTTTAAACCACAAAAGAATGGCAAAAAGTTGGTAAATATCTTTGCTGGTTGCGTTATAGGCATTACTTACTGCATATTCTGTGCCTTGCAGGAAAACAAAAAACCAATTTCTGCCTGAAACATAGCAACCATATAAAGTTTCGTTGTCTGCATTTTGGACTTGGGCAGCCACCATAGCAATTAAGAGTTGTCCGAGTGGGTCATTATTTCTGCGGTTTTCTTGTTTGTATTCGTGCAAAAAGAAAAACGGTTTTCGAGGAGTTTGCTTTCCTGTTGCCAGCATAAATTCTACTTTGCCTGACGTTGTTTTTGTACCCTTATCATACTGCACAGACATTGGGCGTTGTGTGAAAATTTTATATTTATTGCTTGTATATTTAACTAAGTTGATAAACGGACTGATAAACATAAACTTTAATTCGTCTTCGTTCCAATTATCTACATCTTTTAAAAGGTCTTTTCTAAGTTCCTCGATGGCAGCTATGTGTTTATGGTTTGGAGGCGTTGTTAAAGTATCAAATTCATTCCAAAATTCGTGTTCATACAGTCTGGTTAGTCCAAAACTTTGTTCTATATCATCATATAACCAGTTTTTGAACTCCTTGTTCTTCGGTTTATTTTTAGAATTAGCCATCGTTTTATGAATTTTTATTACCACAAATTTACAATTTTCTTAGCAAAAAAGCAAAGCAAAAAAAGAGATATTTGTTGCAGTTGCTAAAAATTGTAAATAGATAACTAAATAATTAAAACAAAATTAACATAAAAATTACTCAAAACTTACATTTTAGGGCAAGCCTATTTTTAGTATAAAAAAATTGCTTTTTCTTAGTTGCACCATACAATTTAGCACCTACAAAATATGTCTATTGTTATCATTATTACCTTCATCATTGCCTATGCAATGATTATTTTTGAGGCAAAAACCAAATTAGACAAGGCTATTCCTGCTTTGTTGGCTGCTGCCATTATTTGGGCTGCTTATGCCTTAAATACGGAAATAAAGGTAGTAGAAACTTCCTTAGTAGAGCATATTAGTGGTGTTGCGGGCATTGTTTTCTTTGTTTGGGGGGCTTTGACGATTGTAGAACTGACCGCAGCACACGATGGGTTTAAGTTGATAACAGATTTTATTGGCACTCGCAATCCCCGAAAATTGATTTGGGTTACGTCTATGATAACTTTCTTCTTGGCTGCTATCATCGACAACCTGACCGCAGCCATTGTGATGACTGCCTTGTTGCGAAACATTGTAAAAAATGCAGAAGAAAGGGCTTTTTTTGCGTGTATGGCTGTTGTTACAGCCAATGCAGGAGGCACATGGTCGCCATTGGGCGAAATTACAACGACTATGCTCTGGTCGGGTGGACAAATTAGCATTGCAAATATTGTGAAAGAGATGTTTATTCCGAGTTTGGTCTGTGCCTTAGTGCCACTGACTATTTTGGGTTTTACGCTAAAAACCAAATTGGCAACGCCAACCGAACAAGATTTGGAGGAAATAGCCAAAAAACAAGCAGAGGAAAAACAAACTTTGCCTACATCTGCAAAAGATAGAAACATCATGTTGACGGTTTGTATGCTTGCTCTATTGTTTGTGCCTGTTTTCAAATATTTTACGCATTTGCCTCCGTATATGGGCATGATTTGTAGTTTGGGTTTGGTTTGGCTCACTTCCGAGTTTTTGCATAGCAACAAAGACCACGAAACCCGCCACCAATATTCGGTTGCCCATGCCTTGACAAAGGTAAACACAACCAACCTATTCTTTTTCTTGGGTATTTTATTGGCAGTTTCGGGAATGGAGGCTACGCATATTCTCAAATCGTGGGGAGATTGGTTATTTGCAGCAGTACCTAATATTTTGGCAGTAGATTTTGTGATAGGGCTAATTTCGGCAGTGGTGGACAATGTTCCCTTAGTGGCAGGTATGCAAGGTATGTATTCATTGGCAGACTATCCGATAGACCACCCTTTGTGGATTTACCTATCATACACAGCAGGAACAGGGGGGAGTATTTTGGTCATAGGTTCGGCAGCAGGCGTAGGCGTAATGGGACAAGAGCCTCGTGTGATTACGTTTGGCTGGTTTTTTCGCAAAATTTCGCTATTGGCTTTGATAGGCTATTGTGCAGGGGCTGTGGTTTATCTGCCTTTGAAGTGGTGGGTGTATTAAGTTTTTTTCTACGTTGGCAATGGTGCTTTTCGCACCTTGACAAGCGTAGAAAACTGTTTATGTTTGAGTAATCCACTTTTAAAAATTGAATTGATTGATTATTTCATTTTTATCATTTAGCTTTGAGCCATGTCAAAAGAATACCGCCCTTGTAAAATACTCAAAGAGTATATAGTAAGAGGAAACCCTGTTTGCGATATTGAAACTACCTACGCAGACAGAGTTACGCCCCGTTTTTTGACTGTCCATAAAGATAGCATAGACAAAGAGAATAATCAATGCTTTTTGATTATAGATGATGGTTGTGTGTATGATGTGGACGGAGAATTAGTAGAAATATAAATTTTAATTAGACAATTTTCTATATAATGGAAAACATAAATAACTCTACTGAACAACCTTTTGCCATTGGTGATGTGGTATGGGCAGACGATATTCGTGATACTTTTGCCTATTTGGGAACAATTACCAATATCATGGTAATAGCACCCAAAGAGGGAAAAGAAGGGAAAACTCTTTATCAAGTTGATTTTTTCAACTCTGAAACCAATCCTCAGTTATTGGCAGCAGATGAATTGAAAAAGGTTAGCTTAAACATAGGCACTTTTATAGAATACAAAGAGTATAATCAAGCCCTATATTTCAATGCGACAGGTAAAATGAAAATTACGAATTTTAAACCTTTTAGTTTTGAAATAACAAGTGACACAACAGGAGAAAAAATTACTAATGAAAATATTGAAAGTAAAAATATTAGAAGAGCTTTTGACCATACTACACATGGACAAACAGATTTTTTAGCCTTTCAAAATGATAAAATAATTGAAAATTTACGTATTCGTTCTCTTGATAAATCTATTAAGCAAGATATTTCGGTTGCTCAATTTAATATAGCTAATAACTTTCTTTTCAGATTTGAAAAAGAGTGGATTTTTACAGAGAAAATAAATATTCTTTTAGGCAAAAATGCTTATGGCAAAACCTTTTTACTCCGTTGTTTAGCAGCTACTTTGCAAGCAGAATATGGTTTATTGCATGAAATGTTGAGTCCAAATGTAAAAGATTTGGTGCTAAGTTGTAAAATACAATGTCAAGACGAAGATAAACCTATACAACAAATAGAAAAACAAACTACCCTATTTTCAGGGGCGGATTATTTAGTTTTAAAACCTTTTCCTTTGGTAGTGCCTTTGTTGGCTATTCCTGCCATTCGGTATATTCAAAACTCAAATGAAGAATGGCTGTCTGAAAAGCCCAAAGCAAAACTATTAGTAGAAGGAGCAAAGGCTTTGTTGAATAAGCAAGATTTTGGCGACATCATCAACGATATGTTTGTGGACATCAAAGATGAATATTTGGAGGACAAAGGTTTTGAAAATTCAGAAAGAATAAAAATATTAGAAAAGGTCTTTGAGCAACTTCGTTCTCACCAAGAGGGGCAAGAGGAGAATCAGCACAAGGCTTTGAAATTTTTAAATGTGGAAACAGGCGACCAAAACAGTTTTAAGATTAAAGTAGAAGTTGGCGGACACAAAATGTCTATCAAACTTGTTTCGCAAGGTATTTTGTCTTTGTTGTCTATTTTCTCTACAATTTACAACTTTTTGGAGGCACTGAAAAAGGAAAGAGGCAGCGAAACAGAAATCAAAGCACAACAAGCTATTGTGATGATAGACGAAGTAGATGCTCACCTGCACCCCACTTGGCAGCTAAAAATTGTAGATATTTTGCACGACACTTTCCCTAATGTGCAGTTTATTATTACTGCCCATTCGCCGCTGATAGTGCAAAACCGCAAAAAAGAGGAAGTACATTACCTTACTCGTACAGAGGAAAGTAACGAAAATTCCGATGCCCCTCGCACTTATACTATTCACCGCGCCGAAAAGGATTTAACGGAGTATTCTGTTTTTGAAATTTTGCTGGAGTTTTTTGAGATGGCGGATAAAAAAGAGGTGGAAGATTACAAAAAATACTATGAACAGGATTATGGGAAGTTTTTGAAGTTGCAATCCGACAAAGAACAGACAAAACAAGCAATTCTTAATTTGCGTAAAAAAATAGGAGAAACTCCAACAGAGAAAGAACAAGCTGAATTGGAAGCACTGCGTAAAACATTCATAGAACAAAGGCAACAAATACAAAACATTCAAAACTACTTACATCTCATTACTTCAGGAAAGTTTGAAGTAGAAAATGCAGACTAAAACAGGCAACAGCTATGGAAAAGGAAATAACACAACTAAATGCAATCCCTTTTACAGATTGCAATGAGAACTACAAGGCAGAAGCAGCAAAAGTGCTTGCTAAATATGAGCAAACTTTTGAAATGCTAAGAGATGATTTTAGTAAAGTTTCAAATAAGAAAACTCAAAAACTTTGTATAGGAAGTTTATTATTGAGTGTTGAAGAGGAAAGCCAGAGTGGTAAATTACTATCACTTGCTTGGTATTTCTGTACTGGTAATTATTCTAAAATAAATGACGAAATAAAAAAACAAAATAACAAGACAAGCAAATTAGAAACTTGGCTAAAACATATTGAGAAAGCTAAAAGTAGTTTAGATAATAACTATTATCCTGACTATTTTGAAAAAATGGATGAAGTAGTCCCTAAAACAGGAGATTTAAAGGCTACTCATGAAGCACATAGACAGGAATTTATTTACGGAAATACTCCTTCAACTTTTAATCAAAGATTAAGAACTTTTACTAAAAAAGTGGAAAATTATCTTATATCCACTTATGGTACGGACAAAGATATAAAATCAACTACAGCCCAGAATGCTGATGCAGTTGAGTTGCTAACGAGTAAAATACAAAAGTATAAAAAATTAAAAGATGAGTGTGTAGAAAAAGAAATAGAAGTTATTGGTAACACTAAAAAACAAGAACAATACCAAAAACAAATTGAGGAATACGAAACACAAATTACAGAATTAGAAAAAGAACTTGCTACTTTGACTAAGTAGTTCTCCTTTTGCACACCCTAAACTTTCTCAAAAGAAACCTTAACTAAATTTCTCCTCCGCCTTTTGTTTAAACTATAAAAGTGCTTTAATCGGCAGTCGTACTGTTCTCAAAATCGCAAGTAGAAGACCTTTGGGGTTTGAGAACCCCAAAGCACGCACAAGGTGGTTTCGGTTTCGAAAACCGAAACCTAAAAACTTCGGGGTTTGAGAACCCCAAAGCACGCACAAGGTGGTTTCGGTTTCTCAAAACCGAAACCTAAAAACTTCGGGGTTTGATAACCCCAAAGTACACACAAGGTGGTTTCGGTTGCTCACAACCGAAAAAAACTGTAGCATAGACTTTAGTCTGTGCCTATACGTCTGCACAGACTAAAGTCTATGCTACAAAAAAACTTCGGTTTGTGTGCTTGCGGTCGGCAGTCGTACTGTTCTCAAAACCGCAAGTCATCACAAGTGCAAGTTTCGGTTTTGAGAAACCGAAACCAAAAAAAACGGACTAAAGTCCGTTACTACAGTCTATTACCTTTCTATCCTAAACACATACTTTGTTCCTTTGCCTGTTTCGGTGCTAATTTGGGGCAAATTTCCCAACTGTTTGGCAAAGTCTTGTATCAGTTGCAAGCCTTTCGAGCCTTGCCTGTATGCCTCTATGCTGGGCAAACCCTTTCCGTTGTCTGCTACCTGCAATTCATAGACATTGGTTGTTTTGTAATTTTCTGTATAGGTTTCCACAAAAACCAAACTGATGCGAATAGTTGGTTGGTCGCAAGCAAAATCCTGAAAAGCATATTTCAACGCATTGCGGACTGTTTCCAAAATAATGACCCCGAAGGCTGTTTTTTCGGAGGCGTTGAGGGTTATTTGTTGGCTTGCTTCGTCTATTTCGGTTATTATTTGCAATACTTGTAATCCTTCGGGGGACTCAGCGCCACCCAAAGGATAAGTTCTTGGTAGCAAAGAGGAAAAGTTTTGCAAAAACACCTTAATTTTCTCTATAATTTGGGCTGGGGTGCGGTATTTATTTTTCTCTGCCTCTATGTCAAAATCTTGCTCTATGATTTGCAGTTGTTTCAAATCTCCGTACAAAATAGTATCCATTTCACTAACAGCCCCCGTTATTTTGATGAGCTGCCTGCCGAGTTCTTGCGACTGCGTGAGGATTTGGCTCTGCTCTATCTGTCTGCCTAAGCCTTGCAAAATCTGAAAAAGATTGGTGTGGTCGTGATTTTGGCTTTCTAAGAGAACTTTTAGCTGGTTTTGAGCCAAGCCCAACTCTTTGTTGGTTTGCGATAAGGCACTGTTTAGCCCTGCCAACACTGCTGCTTGCTTTGCTTTCTGCCTGTTGCGGTAAACCAAAAAAGCCCCCAAACCTACCAGAACTACCACCAAAGCCAAAAAACTAAACAACTGCTGCTGCTTTGCCTGTTTTTCCTCTGCTTTTTCGGCTTTGAGTTGGGTGTTTTCGAGTTCTTTTTGGGTGGTTTGGTATTTGGTTTCTGCGTCTGTAATACTTTTTGTTACTTTATCATCAAGTATATTTTGTTGTAACTTCCAAGTTTCTTGAAGAATAATTATAGCAGAATCGGATTGATTAGTTTTTATATACGTTTGTAGTAAGGTTTGTTTTAATGGCAAAATAACAGGTTTCATTTTTAGCGTATCAGCAATATTCAACCCTTTATGAACATATATTTTTGCTTTATTATATTCTTTATTTTGAAATATAATAAAGATAAATCACCGTAACCTGCTGCTATTGCATACTTACTACCATATTGTTCATTAAATATCACTACTTCCGTTTGATAATTGATAGCTTTGGTATAATTTTCTATTTCCCTATACATAAAAGACATATTGGAGTTTATTTTAGCTATAATATTTTTACGTTTAAGTTGTTCTGCAATATTCATAGCTTTGGTAAATAAACTTTCACTTTTTTTGTATTCTTTTTTTACTACATATTCTCTGCCTAAACTATTTAATATTTCTGCTTGGCTAACTAAATCACTTGTTTTACTTGCTAAATATAGAGACTTGCCAAAGAAATCTATGGCTTTATCCCCATTAAAAGTAGAATAAGTTATTCCTATGTTATATAATGATTGGATAATACCAAGTGTATCTTTTGATATTTCATAAATTTTCATTCCTTTTAATCCATATTCAACAGCTTTATCATAGTTCCCCTGACTTTGATAAACGCCACCTATGTTTTGATATGTTTTTGCCAAAGACATGGTATCTTTTATTGTCATTAAATCTGAAATACTTAATTCATAATACTCCAAAGCCTCTTTAAATTTGCCTTTTTGCCTAAGTTCTGTTGCTATATTATTTCTTACACTACATTTATCATCTACATCTTTTGCCAATTTATAGGCTATATCAAGATGGAATATTGCACTATCTGAATTTCCTACTACTGAATAATAAATCCCTAAAATATTTCTTGCTCCTCCTTGTCCGTTTGTATAGTTCAACTTTTTTGATAGTAGTATACTTTTGTGGGCATAATCTTTCATTTTTTCTAAGTCAATTCTATAATATTGTTTGGCTATTTTATTATACAACTTTACTTTCGTTGTATCATCTTTCTTATAACTCCCCAACTCCCTTTTCAAACTATCCAGCACTTTCTCCTGCCCATACGTAGGGGTGCCTAAGAGCAAGAGTAAGCAAAATGCGAAAAAAATGAGTAGATTTTTCATAATTTGATAAGGTTAAAAATAGCAAAGCAAGGTAGGTTTTTTACACCGAAAAAGCAACAGCTATCATAGCAAAGCAAATAAAAATAGTGCTGTCCCTATTATTTGCTGTTTTGAAAAAATAAAAAGGTGCTTCGGTTTTAGTCGTGCTTTTGGTTGCTACAACCGAAAAAACTGTAGTATAGACTTTAGTCCAATGCTATTAAGCTAAGAAACAACTTACAACCTCGAAGAGCAATTCCATTGTGGGTTGAACAATAATAGCCCTACGTGCAACGTAGGGGAAAAGGTGCAAAGCTACTCCACAACCCCGAAGGGGTTGAACATTCGTGTAGCAATACGTCATTGTTCAACCTCTTCGAGGTTGGATGCAAGTTTACAAATACTTCCCTACGTTGCACGTAGGGCTATTATTGTTCAACCTCTTCGAGGTTGTAAATATACTTTCTTAGCTTAATAGCATTGGACTAAAGTCTATGCTACAAAAAAACTTTGGGGTTTGAGAACCCCAAAGCACACCTCAAAGCACAACCCGAAGCACAACCCAAAGCACAACTGCAAAAGCATACCAATAGTTTACCCACCAAAATTGGCGTTTTACCTGCCCAAACTGCCCGATTACCCATAAGCATATAGTATTGTCCCTATTTTTTTGCTGTTTTGAAAAAATAACAAAGGTGCTTAGGATTTCTCAAAACCCGAAGTATTGCGGGTTAAAACCCGCAACTACACAAAAAATAACATTTTAATCTACATATCAAATATGAAAACCTCAACTTTTCTCTT
This sequence comes from Cytophagales bacterium, assembly GCA_013299115.1. Lineage (GTDB taxonomy): Bacteria > Bacteroidota > Bacteroidia > Cytophagales > Thermoflexibacteraceae > JAAFKA01. Next base: position 101,592 of record JAAFKA010000007.1, on the reverse strand, counting down.
TGTAGCCTATTTTTTGGTGGGCTACTATTTTCAGGGTTTTGCACAAATGCAGCCTCAACCCCAAATCAAACCCCAAACTTTGCAACTTTCGGTAGCCGATGCCCAAAAAGTGGTGCAAGACTTGCTGGGCAAGGCGTTGGTGGTCAGCAAGTCGTCTGATGGCACAATGCAGATGCCCATGCCCGCAGCCATTGCCAAATATGAGGGCAAACTCCGCAATGTACCCGGTGGGGACAAAATTATGGACGAGCTGATGAAAATGATGAACCAGCAGTTTGGCGAGGCTTTGCAACCCATTACTAATTCCTTGAACAGCGTAACAAAAGATTTATCGCAAGCAGATGTAAACCAACTCACAAGTGGGGCAGAAAATGCAGTTGCACAACTCCTGAAAAGCAAAATGGGTGCAGATTTGGCAACTTCGCTAAAACCTCTTATCAGCAAAGGAATTGCTCAAGTACCTGTAAAACAGCAGTTTGACGGCTTGCTGATGCAATATAACCAGACTTTGGGCAAAATTTTTCCTATCAATTTAGACCTCGACCAGATTGTAACAGACCAATGTATCAACTTGGTTTTTGATAATATATTGGCAAAATTTGAACTCAAAATTCGCCAAAGTCCTGCCCTTTACAATGTTACGCCTGCCACCAAAGCTGTGTTTGGCTACACAAATTTTACGCCCAAAACATTGAGCAAAGCCGAAGCAAAGGCTCTGAAAAAAGCCGAAAAAGACAAAGAAAAAGCCGAAAAAGAGCAACGCAAAATTGCCGAAAAAGCAAGAAAACAAGCCGAAAAAGAGGGGAAATCTGTGGAACAATATATGAAAGAGAATAACATAGCAAAACCAGAAGATAAAATTGTTGCTACCAATCTTGTGAATACAAACACTTCGGTTGTGGCTGCGTCTGTGGAGGTAGCCCAGCCCGAAGTGATAACGGTGAACTCTGCCGAAACTTTTAAGCAACGGATAAAGGAGGCAAAAACAGCCTACACTGCCAAAGATTACAACCAATCTATTGCTTTGTTGAAAGCCTGCCTTGCCTATAAACCTGCCGACAACCAAGCAAAAGCAGACCTCCGCAAAGCCGAAATTGACCTCAATGCCCAAATTAAAAAAGACAATTTTGTGAGGACTTTGCAAAATGCACGCAGCCTGAAAGAGGAGGGAGATTATAAGCAGGCTATTGTGTTTTATCAAGATGCTTTGACTTACAAAATGGACGAAGTGAAACTAAAAACGGAATTGAAACAGGTAGAAACTACTTACAATGCCGAAACCAAACGAATAGTCGAAGTGCAAGCCTCAAATTACAGCAATGTTTTGACCGATGCCGAAATGTATTTGTTCTTTCAAAATTTTAGGGAGGCAAAGAAATTGGACTTGACCGCAGACCAAAAAACTTTGGCAGCCAACCAAATTCAGCCTTATAGTTTCAAAGAAAGTTTTGAGAACAAAAATTTAGAATGGGAGTTTCAGACTTCTGTAAACAAAGGCATCATAGAGCATGGCGAATTTTTTATGGAGGGGTTGAAAAAAGGTGTGCATCTGCAAAGCCTTGCTTTTGAGCCTGTGAATAACCAAAATTTTACCATTGCAGCCAACTTACGCAATGCAGCCAAAGAAGAGGGTTTTGAGTATGGGCTGGTGTTTGGCAAAAGTGAAACCAATACAGATAGGTACTTTTTTGGTGTTTCGCAAAAAATTAAGAAAGATAAACTCCAAAATACGTTTGTTTTCAGGAAATACAAAGGCGAAAAGGCAAAATCCGAAGACTTGTTCACCGCCACCAATGAAGTTTTGACAGATTTGGCAGCTAATTTTACGCTAAAAGTGGCGAAGGAAAACAACCAACTCAAATTATTTGTAAACGAAACCGAACTCGCAACCTTAGAAAATATAACCGTATTTTTTGGGCAGGAAATTGGTTTTCAGGTGGAGGGCAAAGAGAAAATAGCCATTGCCGACCTTGCCCTAACAGGTTTTTATGAAATGGAAGAACCCTTAAATTTTTCGCCTGTGGTTGCCAACCGCAGAGTTTTATACAAAGAAACCTTCGATACGGACAAGCAGATTTGGAAAGCACCCCGCGAGGCAGGCGAAAACCTAAAAGTGCGGACAGAAGGCGGAAAGTTGCTCTTGAAAAACTATTCGGCAGAGGAGTATTTGGTGGTGTTGCCCATTCAGCAGTTAGACACGCATGACGATTTTGCAATAGAGGCAACCATAAAGCACCGTACCGAAGACAGCGAAGAACCGTATGGATTGGTTTTTGGTGGCGACAATGCCGAAATGGAAAAGTATTTTTACTTTGTGCTAAACAGCAAGCCTTTTGCCGAATATGCTTTTGCAGGTAGCCAAATGGTGGAGGAGGATTTTGTGCCTTCGGCAGCCATTCGCACCGAACATCAGGCAGTAAACAAATTGAAAATAGTGAAACAGGGCTTTTCGCTGTTTTTCTATTGCAATAACATTTATTTGGGCAAAATTTCGGGGGCAAAAATGGGCAATACGCTGGGTTTCAAATTACGGGGCAATCAGGAGATAGAGGTGGAGGAAATAGTGGTGATGGGAAGTAGGAAAATGTAGGGTAAAAAAACACTTTCCAAGTTTTCAAAACTTGGAAAGTACGATTTTAAGAGTACAATACTACAAGGTTTTCAACTCCTCCAATTTCCTTTCTATTTTTTGCAAATCTTCCGAAGTAGTATCAAAAGAGCAAACAAAACGGACTTCGTGGGTGGTTTCATTCCAAACATAAAAATAAATTTCGGCTTGCAAAGGGGTAATCCAATGGGGAGGCAAAATAGCAAACACACTGTTTGCCTCTACAACTTGCGTAATTTTGACAGCCTTGTGTTTTTGCAAAATTTTAGCCAATTCTTGTGCTTTTTGGTTGGCGTGTTGGGCATTGTGTAACCACAAATCATTGGTAAAAAGGGCAATGAATTGGGCAGCAATAAACCGCATTTTTGAAAATAGCTGCATTCCCTGTTTGCGAATGTACTTAAAATTTCGAGCCAAAGCAGGATTGAGAAATACAATGGCTTCGCCACACAACAAGCCGTTTTTTGTGCCACCAAACGACACAATGTCCACCCCTACGGCTGTGGTAAAAGATGCAAAATTGCTTTGCAAACTCACCGCCGCATTGCTTAACCTTGCTCCGTCTAAGTGCAAATACAAGCCGTTGGCGTGAGTAACTTCGGCTATGGCTGCTATTTCGGCTGCGGTATAGATTGTGCCGTATTCGGTGCTTTGCGTAATGGAAACCACTTGGGGTTGAGGGTGATGCTCCACGCCCAAACCTTTTATTTTTTCTGCCACCTGTGCAGGCGTAATTTTGCCGTTGGGGGTTTCTATGGGTAGCAATCGACAACCTGTAAAAGAGTCGGGTGCGGTGCTTTCGTCCACATAAATATGCGAAGTATTGGCACAAATCACTGCCCCATAGCTGGTGGTGGAGGCTGCCAACCCTAAAACATTTGCTCCTGTGCCGTTGAACACAAAAAAAACTTCGGCTTGTTCGCCAAAATGCTTTTTAAACAGGGCTACAGCTTGCGACGTATAGCTGTCGTTGCCATAAGCTCCTTCATGGTCGTGATTGGCAATAGCTAAAGCAGCCAAAATAGCAGGGTGCATCCCCGAAGTGTTATCACTTGCTAAACTTCTCATTAGATTTTGTTTTGAGTTATAACATAGGATTTAGTCCAATGTTAGTAAACTAAGAAATAATTTTAAGAAAATATAAGCACTCAAAATAAAAATTTCTTTTCTTTTATCAATTTTCAGAAAAACTACTACCTTTGCTCTTACTATGTCATTGTTTTGACATATTTGCAAGTTTAACCCTATTAAAAAATAGTCATTCAAAATGAAAAATTGGAAAACCTATTTGGCTGTGCCAATGTTAGCTGCTGTATTTACCTTCACAGGTTGTAACGGCGAATTGAAAGAAGAGGCTGAAAAACTCAAGCAACAAAACGAGGAACTCAAAGCTGGTTCTAAGAAAGACAGCCTCTATATAGCCAGCATGAATTCGGAAATGGACGAACTCTATGCCAACTTAGACTCTATGCGGGCAAGAGAAGAACGTATCCGCCAGGCAAGTGAAAAATTGCGTGCCAAAACAATGGGTGGCAAAGAAGGCAGTGTTACGATAGACGAAAGTTTTGCTCAACTCGAAAAACTGTTGGCTCAAAACAAAAACAAAATTGCATCTTTGCAGAAAAAATTGTCGGAGTCGGGTCAAAAAAATGCCTTGTTAGAGAAAGCAATGGAGGAGATGAGAAAACAAATGGAAGACAAAGATGCGCAAATCAACAGTATGAAAGAGCAAGTAGCTAATTTGTCGAAAGAAGTGGAAGGTTTGAAAGTTCAAAACGCAACCATTGTGGCTGAAAAACAAGCTACAGACGAAAAATTAACTGCCACGACTGATGCCTTGAATACTGTATTCTATGCAGTAGGTGCTAAAAAAGACCTCGAAAAGAAAGGTTTGATAGATACCAGAGGTTTGTTTAAAAAATTAGACGGTTTGGCTGCGGGTGCAACTGATGACGCATTTGTAAAAGGCGACAAAAGATATTTGAAAGAAATCAGTGCAGGACAAGGCAAAGCCAAAAACATAGAGTTGTTGCCTAAACGTGGTGGTTTTGAATTGGTAGAAGCAAATGGCGAAGTGATTATTAAAATTACCAATGCAGACGAATTTTGGAAAAGCAAATATGTTGCTGTAGTAATAAAGTAATTAATTTGAAAGTAGTGCCACACAGGTAATGGTGCAAACTTGTTAGAACTAACATTACTTAAAGAAATGTTAGTTCTGAACATTGCACCTGTGGCACTGCCCCATATAGATTTATTGGTTATGAATTTTAAAGGTATTTTTATTTGCCGTCCTTGGCTATTTGCTCTCTTACCTAATCCTCCGTTGGCTATGGTAATATTCCCATTTATCTTACTCAAAGACAAACAACTAAAAAACTTTCCTGTCTTACTCAATCACGAGTATATACACATCAAGCAGATTTTAGAATTGGGTATCTTACCGTTTTATATCTTATATCTGCTTATTTTTTATGTGAACTGGATTATTTATCGGGATAGACACTTGGCTTATCTCAATATTTGTTTTGAAAGAGAGGCTTACGCAAATGACACAAATTTGGATTACCTCAGCAAAAGAGGTTTTTGGGCGTGGAGGAACTATAGATAATAGCAACACTTTGTTAAATTAAAACCCACAAAATCAATAAAATAACTCCACTCACTACACCATATACAGGCAAGTTTATATGATGGAAGTAATAAAATTAGCTACCAACCCATACAAAATAGAAAACATTGCACAATGAAAGTTGAATCTGCAATATTTTAATTCAAATGATACAAAGCCAACACGTGTTCATAATGTTTGGTTTGCGACTGTACATGATGGGCAATGGATTGATAATGAAAATTTATAATTTTAGTTCGCAAATCCTCTTGGTTGCCCATCTCAAAAGTTTGGCAACCTTTGCCATAAAACTGGGCTAATTCGGCTGTGCCGCCAATAGCAGAAACTAACACATTTGCTCCACAAGCTATGGCTTCGTGCAAAACTAAGGGGCCTATTTCTACCCACTCCGAAGGAATAATCATGCACGCAGCACCTTGCAAAATAGTGCGAATTTCTTTGCTGTCTTTTTTTCCTAAAAATAGTACATCTGGTCTTTCTTTAACTTTTATTAGCAATGCTTCTATCAAAGGAATATCACTTTGCATATTGCCTATGATGTGCAACTGTCTTTTTTCAGGTACTATGGGCAAACTCTGCCACGTTTGCAGCAGGGTATGAAAACCTTTAATTAACTCAAATCTGCCAACATAAACAAAAATAGTGGGTTGTTCTTGTATTTCTAAAATAGTTTGAGGTCGTTGAAAACCCAAAAAGTCTGCGTGAATACCATGACGCAACAAAGCCACCTTATTTGGATTTACACCAGCCAAAACAATTACCTCGCGAATATAATCTGACATAACTAACCATTGATGTACTTGATTATCAAGCTGTTGAAAAGATTGCAAACTTGATTTAATCAAGTGCTTGACTCTTAAAGCTATATGCAATTTTTTGTGTTTCAAAGCTGGCAATAAAAGACCTGCAGCAGAGGCTAAAGAATTGGGTACATTTTTTTTGTCATTGAGAAAACAAGCAGTGCATAGCTGGGGTGAAGGTTTTACACGACAAGCCTGTTTTTTGAAGTGTAGCAACTTTCCATTTGGGCAACTGATAGGCGTATGATAACTTGCCAATACACGAGTAGGTTCAAAGTTTTTACGTTTTTGTTCCGTTTGCAATGCCTCCACAAAGGCTGTGCTTATCAAGGTTGTATAACCGTTGTAATGAAAAGCAGCAACAGAAAAAGTAAAAAAATGGTGTTTTTGCATAATAAGTTGCCAAGAACTTACATGACTAGTATTATACCTGCTGTAAACTTCTTCGGTGGTTTCGTTAGTAAGCATAGCACCCAACACATTTACACCCTCATATACATATTCACAAACTTGCAAATGCTCGTCTTGATAGGTAAACAACGGATTGGCTGGTGGTTGGCGCACCAAATCTATGGCTGCAATAACTAATACCTCCTGCCCTTGCTGCTGCAAAAATTTAGCTAACCCATGCACATACACCTCCGAGCCTCCCCACGCATAAGGGTAGTAATTGTAAGTTGCTAAAATAATTTTCATAAAAAGTGATTTACAAAAATGGACGGAAGCACTTTCCTGGCTTCCGTCCGATAGGATGGCAGGAATCGAACCTGCATTGACGCATTATGAGCACATCATGTTACCATTACATTACATACCAAAATACAGTTCAGTTTTTGTTACAAAACCTACTGCTCTTTTGCTTTTTTTCAGCCCTCCAAACAGGAATAAAATCATTCTCTTGCTCTGCCACTGAGCTACACCTGCCTAGTTTATAGGTTGCGAAACCTACTACTGTACAACGGACTTTAGTCCGTTTTTTTGACATTTTCGATGCTAAAAGTTTGTTTTTTTGTATCGAATTTTTTCATTCACAAGAAACGGACTAAAGTCCGTTCTACAGGTGCTACACAACTGATATTATTTTACTTTTGAGCAGGTGGTAAGATTCGAACTTACGCACTAAGATTAACCTATCTGAATTGCCTAAAAAAACTGTTTAGCTTGAGTCTAAGGAGCAAAAGACTAAAACTAATAAACAACCAATCGTCGGTTACTACCGACCATCGGCAGCATTGAAACTGACAATAAAACTAAGGCTACTCCTGTCTTGCTTGTTTAGACAACTCAAAAGGGGTTGTAAACAAGTTTTTTATTTTTTATGGTAATTTTTTAGGTATCAACTTTTATACGTTGGCAATGGTCGAAGACCTTGACAATCGTATAAAAAATGTCAGTACCCAAAAAGTACGATTGTCAAGGTCTTCGACCATTGCCAGCGTAACTAAATCACCGAATCGTTGATATAATCGAGCAATTTTTTGGCAATTTTGGTGTTAATTACCTCTACATTGTTTGCTTTTGAACGAGCAATTTTGATACTTTCCAACAAATCATCTATTCTTTTTAGCAATTTGGCTTTCTGCGTTGGCGTAATTTTGCCTGATGTATAAACAGTTTCATATTTACCAACTTGAAAATCAAGCTGCAAAATTTCGGTCTGGGCGGGGTGTTCTTTGGTTGCTTCGTATTTCACAACTACTTTTGGACGTTTGATACTTCTAAATTTTACTTCCTCGTCTGTGCGAAAAAAGCCTTTTTGGGTGTCGAAAGTCCACTTGCGAGTAGAATCTAAAACAGGAATGGTTAGATACATTTCTTTGACTTTGGAGATGTGCATCTCTAAGGCTAACAAAGAAGTAGCCGAAAAAGTACCAAAACTTTTTTCCCCTACCAATAACTCTGCTTTGGCTGTATTGGAGGCATTGGTTTCTTCTTTGGATAAGTGGGCATCTACTCCTGCGATAATAGTTTCTATTGCGTGGCTCAATTTGTCTTTGACTGTAAAAACCATTTCTTTGCTTTCGTCTGGAATCTGCTCGGCGTGTTCTTCCAAAGAAATATATCTTTTTATCATGCCGTCAAATTGGACATCTTGCTTAGTAAATACTTTGATTGTTTCGCCAATAGCGTGGGTTGCTTTATGCTTTCGATCTTGCTCCACTGCAAGTAACTCGTGTAATTTATTTGCCATTCGATTAGGATTTTTGGGTGCTTAGTTGCTTACAAATGTAGGAGAAAATCTATGAAATACTAATTTATTTTCCTTTATTTCCTTGCTATTTCTTTTTATTTCTTGGAATCAAGTTTGAAACGAAATTTAGGAAAAATTAAAATAGGTTAAGTGATGTCATATTTTATGTTTATTTTTGAATTGCAAAATAAAAAACTAAAATAAAAACAATGGCATCGCAGCGGAGAACCGACTTAACCTTAAAACAAAGATATGAAATTGCTGCACTTTTTGCAACAGATTTATCACAAAAAGAAATAGCTCGACAAGTTGGGACTAGTGAAAGTGCGATTGGGCGGCACTCCGCTTCTAAGGAAAAAAAACGTAACAAAAAAAGTGATACTTTGTACGATGCGGAGGTTGCTCATAATTTAGCCCTACAACGAAGGAAAGACAAAAAACAGTACAAATTTAATGAAAATATTGAGATTTACATTAAAAACTTACTTGAAAAACAATACAGTCCAGAGCAAATTGTAGGTGTTTTGAAAAAAGAAAATATTGCCGTAATGAGTCATGAGTGGATTTATCAATATATTTATCAGGATAAGAAAAATGGAGGTAAACTCTATGAAAATTTAAGACAAAAGAGGAAATATCGTAAAAAAAGGTTGCTAACCAAAGAAAAAAGAGGGATAATACCAAATAAAGTGATGATAGCTGAGAGACCAGCAATAGTTGAGACAAGGGAAAGATATGGAGACTGGGAGGGAGACACCATAATTGGAGCTAACCATCAGGGAGCAATTCTAACATTAGTTGAACAAAAATCACGATTTACTTACATTGAGAAATTAGATGGAAAAACTGCAAAAAATGTCGAAAATGCGGTCGTAAATTTCTTCAAAAGAACAGGGATGCCCTGTGAAACTATTACTTTTGATAATGGCAAAGACTGGGGTGGCACTCCACTTTACAAATCATCAAGAAATTACAAACGAAATAGGCGTAAAAATTTATTTTGCCAACCCCTATCATTCGTGGGAACGAGGACTTAATCGCAACGGCGAACCGTGAAAATACAAATGGTTTAATACGTCAGTATATTCCAAAAAAGTCGGATTTTAGCAATTTTGCTACTGAAAATATTGCTGAGATACAAAATAAATTGAATAATAAACCAAGAAAAACACTAAAATTTGACAGTCCAATACAAAATTTAACCAAAAATAAAATTGCATTTCAAAGTTGAATCTGCGCAACATCTTTGATAAGTCCAAGCGAATTTGAATACATCAGAAGAAGGCATAATGCAAAAGAAGTAGCAGAAAAAATAACAACTCAAACATTAATAGTAGATAATACTACTTCTCTAACTGAAGCAATGCAAAAAGTTAGAGTTTCTGTTTCAGAAGCCGTAAAAAAGGCTAACCCAGATAATGAAATTGTAAGTTTTCTAATTTTGTTCATAAAAATAATGGCGAAATAGAAGCGGAATGTCATTTCAAAGTTGAATCTGCGCGAAAGGAAGACCCTTATCTAAGGAAAATTAAAGTCGTTTTAGGGATGCAAAAACCAACTGCTACTTAAAAAGAATATTCACTTTTTTACGTTGGCAATGGTGCGATAGCACCTTGACAATCGTAAAAAAAAACGTAAAAAACGTAAAAAAACGCAACCTACCTACCTAAACATTTTCTCCGAATTATCATAAAAACTCTTAGTATAGTCATTCAATTTCAAGCCCAACCTATAAATTTCTGATTTCACAAAATCCCAATCTGTTTTGTTTTTTATTTTTTTGAACAAAGCACCAAACAAATAATTATAATTTTTTTCGGATTTGAAATTGCCTTTTCGCAAAGGAAATTTTTTGATAAACTCCTGATAATAAGGCATTTGTTGGGCAAAGGTGAGTGCTTTGTTATTCAAAATCGTATTGTACGTAATTTCGTTAGGTTGCAAGCCTTTGGTTTTCATTTCATCAAATAGTGCTAAGGCTTTTGTCAAATCCAATTGTTTGTTATTCAAAATCGTATTGTACGTAATTTCGTTAGGTTGCAAGCCTTTGGTTTTCATTTCCTCAAATAGTGCTAAGGCTTTTGTCAAATCCAATTGTTTGTTATTCAAAATCGTATTGTACGTAATTTCGTTAGGTTGCAAGCCTTTGGTTTTCATTTCCTCAAACAGTGCTAAGGCTTTTGTCAAATCCAATTGTTTGTTATTCAAAATCGTCGAGTACGTAATTTCGTTAGGTTGCAAGCCTTTGGTTTTCATTTCCTCAAATAGGGCTAAGGCTGTTTGCAAATCCAATGCTTTGTTATTCAAAATCGTATTGTACGAAATTTCGTCTAATTTTAGTTTTTTAGCTTTTGTCAATTCATACCATTTTTTTAACTCTGTTGCGTTTGGGCTTTTTCTTATCAGGGTCGTATAGGTAAATACATCAGCGTGGTAGCCATATCTTTCAATCTGTTGATACACTTGCAATGCCGTAGGGTAGTTAGGTGTTTTATTGAGCAAAGCATTGAGGGTAATTAGTGTAGGTCGCAAGCCTTTTTCACGCATTTCTTCCAAATACCCTTTTGCAAGGCTGTAATAAGGACTTTCGTTTATCAGTTTAGTATAGTAAATCACTTGTGGCAATGCTTGGCTTGCTGCTTCGGTTTTTTGCAGCAACTCTGCCAGTGCTTTTCTTTGGGCATATTCGTTTTGTTTGTCTATGCTTTCGCTGATACTTGCGGTAAGTTGGTAAGTAGTTGGATTTTCTATGGGGTCAGTATCCTCAAAATAAAAAATATACGCCAGCCAATCCCAAAAATCAGGGGCAAGGCGTTGCACTTTTTGGGCTTCGGGTTGGGTAAACCAAAAAATAAGCACGAGGTTGTGTTGGCGAAACAGCATTTCCCTTTCCATATTTATCTGTTCCAGCAAGGGCGTAGGGCTGTACGTGCCATCGGGCAGAGAACGAAAAAGGTAGATTCCCAAATCAAAAAGATTGACAAAATCTTTGATGGGTGTACTTTCAAAAGCCAACAATCCTTCGGTTTGCAAAAAATGGTACAAGGAATTGATAGGCTCATTCACCGACACATTATGAACTGTGATTTCGGGAGGCAAAGACTCTGTAAACTCACGCAATACTCTTTTTCGGGCGTGGTCGTCTTCCAAAATTATGCACCCCGCCGTAGGTCTTTTGCGGTCTAAAAAAGCATTGTGCAGTTCCTCTATTTGGGCTTGTATCATTCGAAATATTCGGCTATTAGCGGATTAATGTCAATAGTACCATTGTATTTCAACAAAATATTGGCATCTACCAACTGCCAAATATTGGGGTCTGCTACATTGGGTTTTTTATTTTCATCAATAAATTCTTTGTTTTTGAGTATTCGTTTATGCTCAGAAGTCAGGCTTTCATACATTTGATTTTTGAGCTTATAAAGCACTTTCTCCTCAAAATACTCCATCATAATTTTTCCACGAGTGCCAATAATGGCTACACTCATTATTTTGAACATTTGACGAATAGACCCACCCGAATACCTAATGACGGCTTCCAAAGCATCTGGGTTAATAACATCTGTCCAAATTGCCCTTCGTTCTAAAATCTCCCTCATTTTCAAAAAAGTTTCAGTTGTAGGTTTAAGCATAGGCAATAGCTTGCAATCATAGAACTGCAAAGAATTGCTATGACTAACCTTAAAAAAAGTTTGAATAGGGACAGAAACAATAATACTCAAATTGATGTTCGTAATCAGTTGTGCCTCGTTAATAAAGAGGTTTTCGTAGGTTTCAAATCTAATTTTTTCAGACCCATCAAAAATAAACAAAATATCTTTGGCAACCTTTGGGTTGGTGCGTAGGCTCTCCCTTATTTCCATCAAAATAAGGTTAAACCGTTGGATAAGTTCAGGTTTATTTCTATCTATTTTTTGGCGAATGGTGGTAGAGGTTTTGCTTTCACTCGCAAAAAGCCCTTTCAGACTTGTGCCTAATTTGAAAAAGCCTAAAAAATCTCCGCCAATACCTGCACTGACTTCTGCTATGTCTTTGTTGGTGTTATTCAGTTCTTCGGCAACTTCTTTTTCTCCTAACCATTCTTTTTGCAAATCTAACAAAGCCAAAGAATGAAAAGGTATTTGGTCTTCTAACAATCTTTTCACTAACTTGGCAACTAAAAACACAAAAAAATCTTCAGGCTTAAATTTAGAAACTTCCAATTCACTTTCTGTTTCTACCAAAATAGTAATATAGCCTTTGGAATGGTTGAGTTCTTTTTGCAAACGCCGCACTTCTAAAGTTTTGCCCGACCCTCTATAACCTGAAAACAATATTTTAGGATAAACTTTGACAGGTTTAATTAAACAATCTTGTTCGTCGAGGTTAATTTGATTTTTTATCTCATTCAAATAATCTGTACTCCGAACTTCGGATAAATCAACATATAGCTCATCTTCTTTGCCCAAAATATCAAAATCAGGTTCTACCACTTCTCTTATATCTGTACGGTCTGTTACAGGAAATTGATAGTTTTGGGTAGCATAAGTAACTTTTTGTGGTAGCATAATTGGTTTAGTTTTGTTTCAAATTTATTTTTTATTTGGGCAAAAACAAAGATAAACCATCTATTTTTGGTTTACCTGCCAAAATATGCAAAACTTTGGAAAAAGGAAAGAATTTACAATAAAAATAACCACCAACAGGGCAAAAAATCTACTTAACTTTGCGGAGAATGGCAATCTAACAAAAATTTGCTACCTTTGTTCGTATATTTTTTTACGTTGGTATTTTTTTTACGTTGGCAATGGTGTGATAGCACCTTGACAATCGTAAAAAAAACATCATCTGCATTGCAAAGCCTAATCCTCTTTATTTTAGCTAAATTATTTACCTATTTATGACTTTCAAAAAAATATGCTTGTTTTTCTGCCTGCAATGCTTGACAAGCATACAGTTGGCAGCCCAAACAGCCAATTTTCGTTATGAAGATGCTGTCTATTCGCCTTACATCAAAACAGTGCTGCTGTACCCTGCTTTTGGCAATGATTTTGTGTTGCCCCCGCCCATTATTCCTTTGCAAAATCAGAGTCTTCGCCTCGAATTTGACGACATGACCGACAGTCCACCGCGTTATACAGTCAAAATTATGGCTTGTTTGGCAGATTGGCAACCCGCCACGCTGAATGATATTGAGTTTATAGACCAGTTCAACGAATTTTATTTGACCGAAAGAGAAACTTCGTTCAATACCAAAGTGCCATATATTCACTTCTCTTTTCAAGTGCCTGCGGTCAAGTTGTCGGGCAATTATCTGTTGGTGGTTTATGAGGAGGGCAATGCCGAAAAAGTGGTGATTACCCGCCGTTTTATGGTACACGAAAACGGCGTGGGCATAGGCACAGCCCAAAACTTTGTGGTAGGTGGCAGCAGCACTTTTCAAAATCAACAAGTAGATTTTGCGGTTAGTTACAACAATTATTCTATCCAAAATCCTATGCAAGAGGTGGCAGTGGTCATTCGCCAAAACTACCGTTGGGACAACGCCCTACACAACTTGCGACCTACCTACGTGAATGAATTTGACAAAAAAATGGAATTTCGATATTTCCAATTAGAAAATTCTTTTCAGGGTGGCAACGAATACCGTTTTTTCGATTTGTCTAACGCACAGGCAAGAGGCTGGGGAATAGACACTTTTCGGCTCCTGCCCAAGAAAAACGAATACTACCTCATAACCGAAACCTATCGCAATGGGGGCTATACCAACCTCATGCCCGACATCAATGGTCGTTTTTTTGTCCGCAACATTCGCAGCCAAGACTCCAAAACCGAGTCGGACTATATGGACGTGGTATTCAGGTTGCGTGCTTTGCGTGCAAAGGGTGATGTGTATGTTACAGGCGGATTCACAGATTTTGCCCTTGCAGATTCCTACAAAATGACCTACAACGAAACTTACCAACAATATGAATGTCGTCTGTTGCTGAAACAAGGGGTTTACAATTACCAATACACCTTAAAACAGCCCAATGCCAAACCTGATGAGGTGTATTTTGAAGGAAGTTACCAACAAACCCAAAACGACTACGAGGTGTTGGTCTATTACCGCCAGGCAGGAAGCAGGTCGGATAGGTTGCTGGGCTACAAAAAATTGTAGGTGATTAAGTAGTTGAAAATCAATAATTTATTGGAACACTGATGACACAGATTACGCTGATAGGCACAGATTTTAAATTATCTTAAAAAAATCCGTAGTTATCTTTCAATCTGTTTTATGTTGTGCTTTCGGTTTCTCAAAACCGAAAGTTATTAGTTGTGCTTTCGGTTGTGCTTTCGGTTTCTCAAAACCGAAAGTTTTTACTTGTTTGTGAGGATACAAACAACGGCATAGACTTCATTTTTATACGATTGTCAAGGGCTGCGACCGTTGCCAACGTATAAAAAAAACCAAACCATCGAGATTATTTAATTTCATATTTTATAGAGAATAGCTTATATTTGCTACCCAGTACAACCAGCAAATTATTTACAACTTTGACTACCAACTACGCTATTACTAAACTTAACTCCGCAAGGGTTTCAAACTCTTGTGGGATTTTGCCCAAAATTTTATTGCTTTTGTTGCTCTGTTGCCAATTTAGCAACAGTTGGCTTTATGCTCAAACTACGCTTACCTTGACAGGAGCAGTGCGAGATACCAAAACAGGAGAATTGCTTGTTGGGGCTACTATTTACAGCCAAGAGAGCAAAAAAGGTGTGCAAACCAACGAAAAAGGTAAGTTCAGCCTTGCTTTGCCTGCGGGCAAACATACCTTGCTTATTTCCTTTATTGGCTACCAAACCCAAAAGCAAACCCTTGATTTACAGCAAAATACCGAAATAGTTTTTGACCTTGCCACCGATGACCAACAACTGACCGAAGTGGTGGTTACAGGACAATCTGCCGTAGAAAAAGTGGAAGCAGTGCAGATGAGTGTCAATACCATTACGGCAAAGGAGGCAAAATTATTGCCCGCCTTGTTTGGCGAAACCGACATTATCAAAATTCTGCAACTCAAACCAGGGGTGCAGTCGGGTGGCGAAGGCACATCGGGCTTGTATGTGCGTGGCGGAGGACCCGACCAAAATTTGGTTTTGTTAGACGGGGCTTTGGTCTATAATCCCAACCATTTGTTTGGTTTTTTCAGTGTTTTCAATACCGATGCCATAGACAGAGTCGACCTCTACAAAGGAGATTTCCCCGCCCAATTTGGCGGTAGGTTGTCCTCCGTAGTCGATGTAAAAATGAAAAACGGCGATGCCAAAAAACTAAGTGGTTCAGGAGGTATTGGGCTAATTTCTTCGCGTTTGGCTTTGGATATTCCGATTTACTTTGCCAAAAGAAAGAAAAAAATGAACATTTTACTTTCAGGCAGACGCACCTATTTTGATGTGTTCACAAGGGCAATCAACAAAAACAACGAAGGCGTGGTCAATTACGACCCTATTCCTGCCTACTATTTTCACGACCTCACAGCCAAAATTACTTTTGACCTCGACGAAAAAAACAAGTTCTATTTTTCGGGCTATTATGGTAGAGATGCCTTCGAGTTTGCCCAACGATTTACAGTAAATTTAGATTGGGGCAATGCCACAGCCGTTATGGGTTGGCAGCACCGTTTCAACAACAAATTGACAACCAACAATGCTGTTTTGTATTCGTCTTACGATTATTTAGTTCGCAATGAATTTGACAACTTCAAAATCCGTTTAGGCTCTGGCATAGCGGACATCAGCCTTAAATCCGATTGGAGTTACAAAGCAAACGACAAACATTTATTGAGTTTTGGCGGTTTGGCAACCTTGCACAGTTTTTCGTTGGCACAGTTTAGCGGCGGCAACGGAGAAGACCTCAACGTAAACAAAGGAGCTACCATTCCTGCCTTAGAATTTGGCGTTTTTGTATCTGACGAATGGACTGTTAGCAAAAAATTGGCTGTTACAGGCGGACTTCGCTATTCGGGTTTCGACTCACGCGGCAAATTTTATTCAGGCTTAGAACCTCGATTGTCGGCTCGTTACAAGGTTACAGACAAAATTGCAGTCAAGGCAAGTGCAGCCCAAATGTACCAATACCAACACTTGGTGTCGAGTTCGGGGGCAAGTCTGCCATCGGATTTGTGGTATCCGTCCAATGCCATTGTAAAACCTGAACAGGCTACGCAGGTGGCTGCGGGGGTTTCGTTTGCTTTGTTTGGCGACAAATTCTTTTTGAGCAACGAAGTGTATTACAAAACCATGAGCAACCAAATAGATTTTAAAGACGGCGCCCAATTAGTAGGCACTTCCGATTTGGATAACGAATTTGTATTTGGCAAAGGTTGGGCTTATGGAACTGAAATTTATTTGGAGAAAAAAACAGGCAAAACCACAGGCTGGCTCGGTTTTACCCACGCCTACGCTTGGCGACAATTTGCTGCCATAAACAAAGGCGAGGCTTTTCACCCCCGCTATGACCGCAGAAATGACGTTTCATTGGTGGTCATGCACAAACTATCGAAGAGGGTTTTTGTCTCTGCCACTTGGGTTTACGGCACAGGTCCCGCAGTTTCGCTGCCTATTGGTCGTTTTTATGTGCAAGACATGGTAACTCGTCCACCGTTGATAATTCCCGAATACACCGAAAGAAATTCGTTTAGACTCATAGACTACCATCGTTTAGACCTTGCTTTGGTCTGGAAATTCAAACCTCGCTGGGGAGAGTCTGACCTTACGTTCAGCATTTACAACGTCTATAACCGCAGAAATGCGTTTTTCTTGTATTTTGAGCAAATTACCGACAAAGTTACCAAACTGCCTTCGGGTTTTGTGGCAAAGCAGGTTTCGTTGTTTCCTATCATTCCTTCGATAACCTATAACTTTAAGTTTTGAGTAAATTTCAATTCAACCACCAAATACTTGCGGTTAATGCCCATGCAAAACCTACCCAAGCCAAGTAAGGTGCTAAAAGCCAAACAGTTAGCGGAACTAACTGTCGAAATAGGTGTATAGTATAACCAATGGCAAACCACAAAAAAACAATCTCTATCAAAGCCAACGACACAGATTGCAAGCTAAAAAAGATAAAAGACCACCAGAAATTTAGTATCAATTGCACCGCAAAAGCTACAAGAGCCTTACGTATGGCTTGTTGAGGCTGGTCAGATTTCCAGACCAACCACAAGGCAACAGCCATCATTGTGTATAAAATTGTCCAAACAGGACCAAAAACCCAGTCAGGTGGATTGAAAAAAGGCTTATTCAGCGTAGGATACCACGTACTGACCGAAGCTGCTGTACCATAACCTGCTACGCCGCCTACCGCCAAGCAAATGGCTAAACAAACCAATAGACTTAAAATGTTTTTCATTTGCTGTTTTTAATTATCAAATGTTTTGTTCAAATTTGGGTAAGGTAAGTGAAAACCCTACTAATTTTTCAAAGTTATAAAAAAAAATTTGATAACTGTTGCGTTTTGCTCGATTTTGACGTATAGGATAATAGGAGCCTACAACAAAAACTACATTTTACTACTACTTTACTTTTAAGCCTTCATGTTTTTCCGAAAGAAAACACAGGATACTGACCTTGATTGGATAGACGGTTGCAAAAAAGGCAACGCCAAAGCCCAAGAAATGCTTTACCAGCATTACTACGGCTATGTTATGACCATTTGTTTGCGATACAGCCAAAAAAAAGAGGAGGCTGCCGAAATATTGAATGATAGTTTCTTTAAAGTATTCACACAAATAGATAAGTACGACAAAAGTTTTGATTTTAAACAATGGCTTCGCAAATTAGTGGTAAATACTGCCATAGATTATAGCCGAAAAAAAGAAAGACAACAGCCCTTTGCTACGGAAGACTTGCAAGAAGCAGCCGAAGAACTAAGCCCCGACTGGGCAGACTCTTTTGCTACTGAAGAAATTTTGCAACTATTGAAAGAACTCCCTGATAATCACCGTATTGTATTCAACTTATACGAAATAGAAGGTTATACTCACGAGGAAATAGCAGCCCAAATGGGTATAACGGAGTCTGTATCACGCACTTTTCTTTCACGTGCCAAGCAGAAACTCAAACAAGTGATAGAAAAAAGTTACAGCAACTTTATTTGATTATGAACAAAAATTTACGTCATAAATTAGACCAGCACAAAGTCAATTACAATCCCCAGCATTGGGAACAACTCCAACAACGACTGGCTACACACAACCGCCGCCGTTGGTTTTGGTGGAAGTTTGCCGTTGTGTTGGTGGCTTTAATAGGTAGTTTGCTGTTTTGGTGGATAGGCAACCCCAAAGTGGTGGGTACTCCTGTCGGGGTTTTGCAACAGCAAGACACAACCAGTAAACAAGCTAATGGCTTGGTTACTAAGCCTTTGCAAGTACCAACAGAAACAATAATTGCGACTACAACCTCAAACAACGAAGTAGCAAAACCAACTTTGGCGGTTGATAAATTGTCAGCTATGCCTGATAAAAAAGCTATGGTTGCCAAAAAATCTTTTTTGGAAGTAAAAGCAAAAAATAACCAGAAAACGTACAAAGGCAAGCAAGGAAATAAACAAGAAAATGGGCAAAGAAATAAGCAAAAAAGTAGCCAAGTAAGTAAGCAACCAACTCAGCAACAAGGGCAACAACCCCGCAATAAAATTGTCGAAACACCTGCTCCTGTGCAGCCTGTTGCCAGCGAGGAGTTGCCCCAGTTAATCACGCTATTGCAGCCTATGGGTCTTGCCCCCTTGCCCCAAGATAGCATTAAAAAACTTGTAATTTTGCCTCATTATCAGGCAGATAGGAGGTCGCAACTCTTAGCAGCAGCCACTCCAAAAGTTCGCCGTTTTCGTATAGGCGTGGTGGCTATGGGCATGAACACGACCTTGCGGGTAAAAGACGAACAACAATTTGTGGCTAATTTAACGGCAAGAGGTGCAGTAGCCGACAAGACTCTTACGCAACAAATTGTGGCTTTAAATATGGGGGTTTTGGCAGAGTACAAAATAGGCAAATTCAGCGTAGGAACAGGAGCTTTGTTTTCAGGCTACCAACTCAATTTTAGCGATGCAGGGACTAATCAAGTGGTTTTGGATACCCTCAACCAACTAAAAGTATCGTCTGCAAGTCAAGTTAGCTATACCATACAGCAAGCTATTATCCCCATCTCTTTGCGTTATGATGTGATAGATGCCCAAGAAAAAGGCAAATGGTTTGTGTCGGCTTTGTTGCTCAATCATTTCTTGTTGCAAAGCACCAAAGAAGAAAGCAATTTGGCGGTTTACAATGCCTTGCCTGTTAATAGCAACTCGGTTACGTCTGCCCCGCCAAGTTTTGGAGGAAATTCAAAGATTGTTTCGCAATATACCCAACAAAAGTCTGCCATCGAAGGCAATTTGTTTACACCCTTTGCTGGTTTGCAATTACAATTAGGCTATGAAAGAGCATTGGGCAAACATTTTTCTTACCAAATAGAGCCTTTTATCCGTATAGCTTTGCAGGGTGAAACAAGTAACAAATTTCAAATTTCTTCCACTGGACTCTCATTGAGAATTAATTATGTGGAATAAATACCGTTTCCATTTTCAACTCAACCTAAAATAAACCGAAAATTCTGTACCGTGTCCTTGTTCACTATCCACCTCTATTCTGCCACCCATAGCTTGCAACTGCACCGCCACCAAATACAGCCCTAAACCAGTACCTTCTACGTGAAAGTGCTGGCGTTGGTAGAGTTTAAACAATTTATTGGTATCAGGAATCCCCAAACCATTGTCTTTGATGGCAAGTTTCACTTCGTCATTGTTTTCAGCCAACGCCGAACTCAACTGAATAAGCAAAGGTTTATCGGGGTCTTGGTATTTGATAGCATTGCTAACTAATTGATAGACAATGTTTTCTACATAACTCCTGATGCTCACAAAATACAAATTGTCTGCAAAGTTGGTTTGAATTTGTATAGTCGGTTTGTTTATTTCATATTCCAAACGGGTATGCAAAACTTCCCACGTAAGAGTCTGAAAATCAATCAATTCATTGGTTTGCGTAATGCTGTCCTTGACTGCCAAAATTTCGTTCAGGTCATACACCACTGCATCTAATTTGTTGATACTTTTGCTAAGGTGCATCAGCAGTTGTTCCAATTTTTCGGGCTGATTTTCTTGGGCTTCTATCTGGTAAAGGTTGAGCAAACCCTTGATAGTAGAAATAGGAGAACGGAGATTGTGCGAAACAATGTGAGAAAATTCAGCCAAATCTTGATTTTTAACAGTCAAATTGGCTACCGTAGCTTGCAATTCCTCGTCATTATTGGCTATTTTCTGTTGAAGTTGCGTATTTAAAACAGAAGTTGCATTTTGTTCCTGCTCTAATGAGGTTCGTATTTGGTGCAATTCTCTGTTTTGAGCAGAAATCAATGCTTGTTGTGCTAACAAAGCTTGGTTGATTGCCTTTTTTTGGTGGTTGCTTTTCCACAAGAAAAACAACAACGCCAGTGCCAATAATGAACTGAATATGAACAAGTTGCGTAAGTTAGTTTGTTTTTCTATTTCTTTGGTCTGTTTTTGTGCATAAGATTTGTGCAAAGCCACTTCCTCTATGTGCCTTTCTTTTTCGTAATTATGGTGCATTTCTACCAAAAAATTGTCTTTTTCGTGGTTATAAATGCTGTCGGTCATTTGCGTTTTTTGCTCAAAATAATACAAGGCTTTGTTCAGCAAACCTTGCTGTTTGTAGATTTGATACAATAATTGGTAAGCCTCCTTAATTTCTTGGCGAGCATCGAGAGATTTTGCTATTGCCAATGACTGATTGGCGTACAATTCGGCTTCTGTTATTTTTTTGTTGTCAAAATACAAAGTAGCCAACTGCTGCAAACAAATAGTTTCGTTTAGGTTGTCCTCCAAATCCAAATAAATGGCTATGGCTTGTTGGAAAAACTGACTGCTTTGGTTTAGGTTGCCCATGCCCGCATAAATTTTGCCGTAGGTTTGCAGTGCCAAAGCCTCACCTTTTACATGGGCTAAGGCTTTGTAAGTTTTGTGGGCTGCATCGCAAAATTGCAAGGCTTTTGGATAGTTAGCCGTTTGGAGATAGACTTCCAAAAGGTCAATCTCCATATTTGCCAATAATTGCTGTTCGTTTGCAGTTTTCAAAATAGGCAAAGCCTTATTGAAGTAATAAATAGCCTTGTTGTGGTTGTTTTGTGCCAAATAAATGTCGGCTATGCAGCCCAACGCCAACGCCACCTGTTGTCTATCTCGCAAATGTTCTAAGGTGTGTAAACTTTGTTGGGCAAAAGCTAAGGCTTGCGTAAAATTTTGCTGTTTTTGATACAACAAAGCAATTTTTCTTTCTGCCTCTGCCTGTTGCAAAAGCAAATGATTTTTGTCTGCTATGTGAAGGGCTTGCAAAAAATAGTGCAAAGCCATAGCATAATTGCCTTGCGTGTGATAAATGAACCCTTTTTCGGTGTAAAAATCTGCCACCAACGGATAATTTCGCATCTGCAATGCCAAATCTAAGCCTTGTTGGGCAAAATCGAGGGCTTTATAAGGAGATGTATTGCGGATTTCTTGCACCAATAATTTATAAAGTACAGCCTTCGCACTATCGGGGCGGTGATTCGTCAACGCATTGTTTAGACTATCCGTAACCACATGATGAGCATAACCACGCAGAGGCAAGAGCTGCGTACTAATGAATAAGCATACGAAAAGGAAGAATCTAAACATTTGTAAAAATCTTTAACCCAAAACTTATAACTAAGCAAGATACTATTTTTGGAGTCAATTTGCCAATTATAAAAACGCAAAATTAAGAAGAAAGTTGCAAATGTAAGAATAGTTTTGAAAAAATAAAACTGTATATTCGCCTTTAGGCAAATGTCGTATATTTGCCTTCAGGCAAATGACGTGCCTCAAAACATACCTATCGGGTGGCTTCGAGCCACCCGATAGGTACTTTTGCAAGAAGTCTATTGTATCGAATTACCCTCGAACAAAAAAAGCCGATAAAATCGACTTCCTTTGTGGCATTACTAACTTAAAATCTTTAAAAAACATGAAAAAACATGAGTGTACGAATATGAACACTTTTTTTTTAGTGTGCAAATGTTTTTGATTATTTCTTTCAAAAAATCTATTTTGTTTAAGTTTTCTTTCTTATTTTGCAAAAAAATATTTTTCGATGCACCTCAAACTTAGAAATCCACTTGCGTTTTTCGACTTAGAAACCACAGGTATCAATATCGTTTCGGACAGGATAGTAGAAATAGCTGTTCTCAAAATTATGCCCAATGGCGAACAAATCCGATTTGAGAGCAAAATAAATCCTACTGTCCCCATTCCCATAGAATCCAGCCTTATTCATGGCATCTATGACAAAGACGTGCAAGATGCCCCCACTTTTAAAAGCATAGCCAAAAACTTGGCAAATCTATTGGAAGGCACAGATTTGGGCGGATTCAATATCGTCAAATTTGATATTCCTATGTTGGTCGAGGAGTTTTTGAGGGCAACTATCAACTTTGATTTGGGCAGTCGCAAGATTGTAGATGCCCAAAAGATTTTTCACCTCATGGAGCCTCGCACTTTGTCGGCAGCTTACAAATTTTATTGCAACCAAGACCTGACCAACGCCCATACAGCTATGGCAGATACGGTAGCAACTTTTGAAGTTTTAGACGCACAAGTGGCTCGTTATGAAGGAGTTACAATCAAAGACAAAGACGGCAAATTGCAAACGCCTGTAAAAAATGACGTAAAAGTTTTGCACGAATTGTCAATTTCCAATATCGTAGATTTTGCAGGTCGTATGGTTTATGATGACAAAGGGGTGGCTGTTTTCAACTTTGGCAAACACAAAGGCAGGTCGGTTTTGGAGGTCTTGAAAATTGAGCCTACTTATTACGACTGGATGATGAAAGGTGATTTTTCTCTCAACACCAAACAAAAATTAACCGAAATTAAGTTGAGCCAATTTGCTCAAAAGTAATTTCGATACAGTGTTATTTTACCTAAAAAACATCAGAGTAATTGCTGCTATTCGACTATTTAGGGTATAGGAATTTAGCCTATTTCAGTTTAGTTTGTTCTGTAGCAGCATATTTTTTCTGCTTGTCGGTCAGTTTGGAGGTTTTTACTTTGCTATAATAAGTCATGGCTTTTTCTTTATTTTTCATATCTCGGTATAAATCTCCCAAATTGATATACAATACGTGGCGGCTGGGAAATCTGGTCAGGCATTCGAGCAGAACTTTTTCAGCTTCTTTGTGCCTTTTGGCTTTCCAATAAGCAAAGCCCAAATTGTTCATAAATTCATCTATTTTGCCTTCGGTGGCATAGTTACCATTTTTGATGTAGCCATAAAGTTCTTCCCAAATTTTAATAGCCTCGCTGAGTTTATTGGTCTGTAACAATTTCAAGGCTTGCTCATTTTTTTGGTTTCGTTCTTTTCCTGCCATCCCTGCTAAACCATCTGTGGCTACAGCTGGAGAGTTGGAAACTAAAATATTTTTGCCATCAAAAAATATATAATTTTTACAATCTATAATTTCGGAAGCTGGTGCATAAACTTGTGATAAAGCAACTTTATTGCCCTCGACAGCCCAATTTTCAAAAGAGCCTAAACCGCCACAATAGTTTGGGAAATAAAATTTGTCAGCACCTAATAGTTTGTTAAGTTGGTCGGTTTGTTTGGTATCTATCGTTTGGTTTTTTAAATGATAGGCAAATAACTTGGCTACAATGCCATCAGCAGGTGAAATAGACCAATTTTCTTTGTCAGTAGTTCTTTCTATACTCACATAAACAAGCAAAAAATCTGATTGGGGCAGGCGAATTTGCAACTGTTTCAACAGCTTTTGGTTCTGAGTAAATACCTGATAAACAGGTAGATTAGCAAAATTTGCAGGCAAGTTTTGAGCTACAACTACCCAAGTGTTGCACAAAACGAAACAAAGTAAAATAAGACGAGCTAACATGGTAAGCAATTATTTTGTGTATAAAGTTGCTTATTTTTATGAAAATTCAAAACGGAAATGTCAAATATTTAGGATAGTTAGAGTTTTTAGTAGTGCAACACAAGCAATAAGACAAAATAAAGATACAAATTGCAATTTATGCAGTTGCTTGCTTAAACCTATTTTGTCTTATTACCCACTTGTTATGAATGATCTTTATTTTTTTAACCCAATTTCTTTCAGCCTTTCTTGCAAAAATACCCCCGCTGTAGTATCTGTAAACTGTTTAGGGTTTTCAGGGGTAATGCAACTTGGCAGACAAGTTAAGTCCATTTCTGAACGAGGGTGCATAAAAAACGGAATAGAATAACGCGAAGTACCCATTTTTTCTCTTGGAGGGTTCACTACGCGGTGAATCGTAGATTTCAGTTTTTTGTTTGTCAATCTTTCGAGCATATCTCCCACATTCACTACCACTTGTTCGGGCAGGGCAGTGATGGGTATCCATTGGTTATCTCTGCGGAGAACTTGCAGCCCTTCTGCACTTGCTCCCATGAGCAAAGTGATGAGATTGATGTCGCCATGTGCTGCTGCTCTTACGGCATCAGGAGGCAAAGCAGCGGGATTTTCAATAGGAAAATAATGCAAAGGTCTTAAAATGCTGTTGCCAAATTTCACTTTGTTGTCAAAATAAAATTCGTCTAAGCCCAAATACAAGGCAATGGCACGCAACATCTGCACCCCAGCTTTTTCTAAGGTTTGGTAAGCCTCTACTGTATATTTTTCAAATTCAGGCAATTCTTTTGGAAAAATATTATCGGGATATTCTTTTTTCACAGGGTCTTTGTCATCTGTTACAATTTGCCCTACGTGATAAAACTCTTTTAAGTCGGCTACGGCGTGGTCTTTGGCTTTTTCTCTACCTTTGCTGATGTAGCCACGTTGTCCTGCCAATTCAGGCACTTCGTATTTCTTTTTGACCTCGTCTGGTTGCGAAAAGAATTTGCGAATGGAACTATACATATTTGCTACCAAATCATCACTCAATCCATGATTTTTGATAGCTACAAATCCAATATTTTCGTAGGCATTGCCTAATTCTTTCACAAATTTTGCTTTGCGGGTAGCATCTCCCGAAGTGAAATCTGCCAAGTCTAATGACGGCACTTCATCATATAATATTTCAGCCATGATATTTTGTTGTTGTTAATAAATTAAGCAGTTGTTAATGCTAAATTGTGAGTTGTGAATTTTATAAATTATTGATTAATAAGTAGTTAGAGAAACTATTTACTACTTAACTATTTCCTTTGGTTTCTTGCAACAGATTTTTGCTTTTCACTGCTGCCAACCACTGCGGATATTCGGTCATGAGCAAACCATACAATTCCTCGTCTGTTACATCTTCGGGGTCTATGACGCTGAAAAAGTTGGCGTTGTCCACAAACCTTCCATTCATGGTGTCCAAATGTTCTAAGAAACGGAAATCACCAACCAATTCTTTCATAATCCAGCCCAACACGCCGCGTTGTTTTATATCTCTATGCGACTTGCCAATCGCCATAAATTGCCAAAAAATAGGCTCAAAAGAAGATGACAATACTTGTTGTTCGGTTTCCTCTTTGTCTAAGGTGTCGCCGTCGGTTACAAACATCACCAAAACAGGTTCTTGGGCAGGCAGTGGCTGATTTTTGTGTGCTGCTTCGCCTTCGGGGAAGTAGAAACGGCGAATCAACCGCATAGCCTCCGCATAGTTGGTATCTCCCTCAAAATGGTATTTTTCTCTTACTTTGTCTATAAAACCTTGGGCATTACCTATGTTCATTGCCCCTGCATCATAGGCATGAGAGCCAAATAAAAAGACTTCTATGGTGCTGTCGTTGTCTAACAAACAGCCCAAAGTCAATATTTTTTCTGCAAATCGTTGTATTTTGCCCGAAGCATATAGTTTTTGCATAGACCCAGAAATGTCTAAACACAAGGCAATATGGGCATGGTGTCCTGTCAATCCTGCTTGTTTGAGTGCCTTCGTCGCCGATTCTGCGTGTTCGAGCAAGTAAGGTGCATTTTGTTCTATTTGAGTTAAAGAAAAAGCCATAGCTAAATTTTTAATTTTTAGTTTTTAATTCTTAATTTTTTTTAGTACGTTGGCAATGGTCGAAGACCTTGACAATCGTACTAACCTTTTGCGTACCAACCTTTTGTACGATTGTCAAGGTCTTCGACCATTGCCAACGTACTCCTCTGCCGTTGTTTGTGTCCTCACAAAACAACCTCCTGCCCTCTGTTCAACCATTGGCAGGGTCTGAAAAAGACCACTGCCAAGGTTTCACTAAATTATATCACATTGCCACCCAAATTTTTGCGTTGCAACCTGACTACCAACCCTGTTGTTATCAACAACCCTCTAAACACTTCACCAATTTGTATGGAGTTATTGGCAAAGAAAGTAGGTTCTATCAATCCTGAATCTGCCAAGGCATATAAGAAAGAACCTATCAAGGTAATGAGCAAACCAATAAACAAAAACTTTGCGGGTTCGTATTCTCTTTTGACGCCGATAAAAGCAACGACCAACAAAAGCAACAAAGAAGTAGGCGTAAGATAATTCAAAACTTGGTTCATGAGGTTAAACGGGGCAATGAAACCTGCCACTAACAACAACAAACTCAATCCGATTAGACCTACCAATACTTTGTCGAAAACAGGCATAAATTCTCTTGCTTTGAGGAATAATCTTGCAAATTGGGCAAAAAAAGCAATGGACAAACAGCCAAAGACAAAACCAAAATATTGTTGCAAAGGTGCTATGATATTGAAGGCAAACAACTTGTCAAAAAATCCTCTAATGGCTAATTGGTAGCAAGTGGTAACAACTAAACTTGCCAAAAACCAAATTTTTGCCTTGTCTTTATACAAACCAAAGATACCCAAATTGAGCAAAAACAAGAGCAACATTGCCCCAAAATAAATGCCTTGTGGATAATAACGGTCTAAACTCAATTTGTTCAAATCACTCAATTTTATCAAATTAGGCGAAATTGGCACTGTGCCAGCTACCAAGTGAGGGTTGCAAACCAACCGAATATAGCAAGTAATTGGTTTGTCATAGACATTGATAGGCAACACATTGGAATACATATCACTGATAGCCAAAGTTCTTTCGCTGTATGGCACTTCTCCGCCTGTTTGGGCAGTTTTGGTAAAGATTGTGCCTTGTTGGGTGTAGAGTTCCACTTTGTCTATACTTCTGTCGAAGAGAAAAGCCCAATCAGTGCTGGTGGTTGCTTCTCGCAGCAAAGTGAGTTTGAGCCAATAGGCTTTCACCTCTTTTTTGGCAATTTTTGCCTCATTGCCATAAGGCACAAATGGTGAGGCAGTGGCAGTCGTGATTTGCTCTATGGTTAGCTTGCCTTCTTTGTCTTCCAAATAGGTGAGGGCAGGAAAAATAGCCGACATATCGGGCAGGTCTTGCAATTTGTAGCCATTGGCAACGGCAGCGGGGCTTTCTCCCATAAGTTCAGCCAATTCTTTGGCATCATCACTTTTGGCAGCCATGTCATTCAGTTCACTACCAATAGCGTTGGTAATGCTGTCTGCCACTTTTTTATCAGATGTTTTTGGAACAGGATTTTGGGCAGCTAACGGCAAGGCAAGCC
The DNA here is from genome assembly GCA_013299115.1 of Cytophagales bacterium. GTDB lineage: Bacteria > Bacteroidota > Bacteroidia > Cytophagales > Thermoflexibacteraceae > JAAFKA01. The sequence continues at coordinate 73,748 of JAAFKA010000007.1, read as the reverse complement.
AAAAGAGAAAACATAGCCCAAAAGCAATTCTATGGATTGGTAACATACTAAGTAGTTGTAAGTTTTTAATGGTAAGTCTTTAATTTGGTGGATTTGGGTATATTTTTGCAATTATGGTTTCAAAGGTACACATTATTTTGAGAACAAGCCCAAAAAGTAATTGTTTAATTTTTTTTTTAACTAATTGACCTTGTACCCTAAATGGTACGTTACAAATCGTAATAACCTCTGATGATTGATAAACTCTATTCACAAATTCTTAAAATCTTGGAATAAAGTTATAAAATCAAAAAAAATACTATTTTTGGCAAAAAAACAAAATGGAAAAAACAGTAAAAGTTGGTTTGGTACAAATGACTTGTACCAAAGATAAAAACGAAAACATAACTAAAGCACTGCTAAAAACAAGAGAGGCTGCTGCCAAAGGTGCAAATATTGTATGTTTACAAGAATTGTTTACCTCGCTTTATTTTTGCGATGTAGAGGACTATGAAAACTTTAAATTGGCAGAACCCATAGCTGATGGCATGGGAACCACATCGCAATTTCAGAATCTTGCCAAAGAGTTGGGTATTGTGGTTATAGCCTCCCTGTTTGAAAAACGTGCAGAAGGCTTGTATCACAATACAACGGCAATCATAGATGCTGATGGCAGTTATTTGGGCAAATACCGCAAAAATCATATTCCTGATGACCCTGGCTATTACGAAAAATTTTATTTTACGCCTGGTGATACAGGCTACCAAGTGTTCAAAACTAAATTTGGTACAATTGGGGTTTTAATTTGTTGGGACCAATGGTATCCTGAAGGAGCAAGAATTACAGCCTTAATGGGAGCAGAATTATTGTTTTATCCTACGGCTATTGGCTGGGCATTGCACCAGGAGGCAGAAGTCAATCAAGACCAATACAATGCGTGGCAAACTATCCAACGTAGCCATTCTGTAGCCAATGGTGTGCCTGTTATTTCGGTAAATAGGGTAGGAGAGGAGGGCGAAATGAAGTTTTGGGGTGGCTCTTTTGTGATTAATGCTTTTGGTAAAATTTTATATCAAGCCTCACACGATAAAGAGGAAGTTCATGTACAGGAAATTAGCCTTACTCAATCAGACTATTACCGTACACACTGGCCTTTTTTGCGTGACAGAAGAATTGACACTTACCAACCTATTTTGAAAAGGTATTTGAGTGAGTAAAAATACTGAAATATTAGAGGTTATTACGATAATTTTTGTATAGAAAATTAACTTGTTGATTTTCAGTTAATTGACCTTGCAGTTGGAGGCAACCCCCGCCAAAGGATACGGTACAAATCGTAATAACCTCTATTGCAGAAGTAAAATCTTACTTTCTGAATTCTTGGCAATGGTCAATAAACTTAGCTTGCCAAGAGTTGAAATAGAATGAAAATTATTGGCAAGAGATAGTAAAATTTGCAAATTTTCAATAATTGTATAATTTTGTATCTATGAAAGAAACAGCCTTTATCAAACGCAATTTGCAGCGTTGGGAAGAGTTTGAAAGCACTTTGCAGACCGACAAGGTACACCCTGACGTGGTGGCTGACCTTTTTATTAAGGTTACAGACGACTTGGCTTATTCGCGTACTTACTACCCCGATAGCAATACGACCCAATATCTCAACTTTTTGGCTGCGGGACTGCACCAATCTATTTACAGAAACCGCAAAGAAAGTAGTAATCGAATTATTACGTTTTGGACTTTGGAGTTGCCGCTGATTTTGTATTTTGCTCGCAAAGAACTTACGCTGGCTATGCTAATTTTTGTGTTTTTTATGGTTGTTGGGGCTGTTTCCACTCACTTCGACCACGATTTTCCTCGCCTTATCATGGGCGATGGCTATGTAAATATGACCATTGCAAACATCAAAAAAAATGACCCGATGGCAGTGTATAAACAAATGGAACAAACCAATATGTTTTTTTATATCACAATTAACAACGTCATGGTGTCATTTTACACCTTTGCAAGTGGTATTTTTACTTCATTGGGTACTTCGTGGCACTTGTTCAGAAACGGAATTATGTTGGGGGCTTTTCAATATTTCTTTCAGTTGCATGGCTTGTTGTGGGATTCTTTCTTGGTAATTTGGATTCATGGCACGTTGGAAATTTCGGCTATTGTCATTGCAGGTGGGGCTGGTTTTACAATGGGCAATAGCATTTTGTTCCCTGCCACCTACAGCCGTTTGCAATCTTTTATGATGGGAGCAAAAAGAGGATTGAAAATTATTATTGGGTTAGTACCAATTTTTATAGTGGCAGGATTCTTAGAAAGTTTTGTAACTCGACTAACAGAAATGCCTACTTTTATGAAATTGCTTATTATTTTAGGCTCTGCTTCGTTTATTATTTGGTATTTTGTTATTTATCCTCTTATTTTGAGTCGCAAACTAAATTATAACAAAGAACAAGAAACTGCTTATGCACACCAAGAGAATTGAGTTTCGCCAACAACGTGATTTTAGCGAAAAAATATCTGCCACCTTCGACTTTTTGCGTATCAACTTCCGCCCCCTATTGCGAAGTATTATTTTTATTGCAGGTCCCTTAATCTTGTTAGGTATTGGCATTTTTGTAGTCTTTGCCTCCCGACTTTCGGAAAGTTACCAACAGCTATTTGAGCCCAACACCCTTGTAGCTCCTTCTGCCATTGTTATCACTGTTGGTGGTTTGTTCATCTTTTTCATCGTCATTTATACGGCTGTGGTGGCTGTTATTTACACTTATTTGCAACTCTATTTAGACGAAAACCCCGATATAGGTGAGTTTCAAACCATATTTGATTATACCAAACGCAATTTTTCTATTGTCTTGATAACTACCTTAGCCTTACTGTTTTTTCTGTCTTTGGTGGTTTTTGCCATGAGTTTTGTCTTGGTTCTGGTCAGCATAGGCGGCGGCACTTCTACCACTTCCATTATGGTTTTATTAGGCTTGTTTGTGTTTTTGCCTGTATTTTTTTACATTGCCATTGCCTTGAGTTTTGTTTATTTTATTCGGGTCATAGAAGGAATTGGAATGTGGGACTCCATAGTCCGTTCTTTTACCCTTGTGCAAGGACATTGGTGGGCTACTTTTGGTTATGTGTTGGCTATTAGCTTTATTCAAGGTTTTATGGGCTACATTTTCCAAATTCCTCTGCTCATTTATTCTGTTGTGTTTCCCTTAGTTTCCCTCTCCGAAAAATCATCGAGTGCTGTTTTTATGTCGGGCTATGTGGTGTTGGGCTTATTTTACTTGTTTGGTAGCCAAATTCTCAATGCTTTTAACCTCACTGCCATAGCTTTTCAATATTTTAATTTGGTAGAAACCAAAGAAGGTGTAGGCTTAATGAACCGAATAAACAAAGTAGGCGGCGATAAGAAGAAAGAGGAGGAAGAAGATTTTTAGATAATTGCAAAATTGCTAATAAAGATGACATTTTTTTAAAGGAGGGCATCATGATTAGCAATTTTGCAATTATTTTATAATGGAGATAAAAATCTTGTCCTTATTTTATCTGCTAAATTTTTATTGAGCAACCGCCAATACAGCCTTACACCTATGATGGGCGTGGTGGTATTGAGGTTTCTATCAGGTTTGATTTGGTTTCTTTGGGCATCATATTCGCCTAACACCCAAAAGTAGTCGGTTTGGTCTATCCAGTACAGTGAAACTGCCCATTTTGAATTGAACAAATACGCCAATTCTATATGTAGTCTTGTTTTATCTACACCTCTATTGATATAAAGAGGATTAGCTTCGAGTATCCATTGATGGTTCATAAAAAGTTGGTAAGCAACCATAGGGCGAAGTTTTGCTTTGTTGGGCAGCGTAAATTCCTTTGCCAACCCTAATAAAATAGAAACTCTACTTTCGGTTTGAACGGCTGCATTTTCAGAGTCTATTCTCTCAAAAGCAAGCACTTTTTGAATTTCGTAGCCTTTCAACAAGCTCAGGTGTGACACATACAAACGACTAAACAACTGGTTGTAAGGTTTTTCGATGACTCCACGCAAAGAAAAACCCAAAGCCCAGTTTTTATCTAAATATTGCTCGTAGCCGAGCAACTGCTGCACCCGATACGCAGGCAAAAAACCTAAATTGGATTTGGTATCACCGACTATACTCCGCAAATTTGTTTCACCAAAGATACAACTTCCACCTTTGAGTTGGTATTCGGTGTTAAGCCTTGTCCAAATTTCCAAGTCATTTGTGCTTTTTTCGGTGGTTTGAGCCAACAAAAATTGTCCATGATATAGCAAACAAAACAAAAAAAGTAAGTTTTTCATACTTGATTATGTACTATAGCCTTTAAGTTGTAGGTTTTTGGAAGCAAAGGCTTAAATAATGTTATTCAGTTGCTCTTTTATTTTTTCCAATTCTTCTTTCATCACCACCACCCATTGTTGAATTTGGGCATCGTTTGCCTTAGAGCCAATGGTGTTGATTTCTCTACCCATTTCTTGGGCTATAAAGCCCAATCTTTTGCCGTTTGAAACAGCCTCATCTAAGGTGTCCATAAAATATTGCAAATGACTTCGCAACCTTACTTTTTCCTCATTGATGTCCAGTTTTTCCACGTAGTAAATCAATTCTTGTTCAAAACGGTTGCGGTCAAAATTTTCGTTGTGTGTAAATTCTTGGAGGTGTTGCAGCAGGCGTTGGCGTTGGTGCTGTACCCTTTCAGGGTCTTTTTGCTCTATTTTTTGCAGTTGTTGGGTAATAATTTGCAAACTGTCCACAAAAATTTGGTACAAAACCTTGCCTTCTCTTATCCTAAATTCATCGCATTGAGTCAAAGCCTGTTGGAGTGCTTCGCTAATAAGTTTCCAATTTTCTTCTGTCCCTGCCGTAGCAGGTGCCACAATGTAGGCTTGGGGCAAAGCCAAAGCTAAGGGCAACAAGTTTTCGGTACTTGCCCCCACTTGTAAGGCAGTTTCGCAGAGGTCTTGGTAGTATTGAGCCACCAAATTCCGATTGACTATCATTCTATCTTTTGCGTTGAGTTTGTCTGTAAAACTCATATATAAATTTACTTTCCCTCGTTCTAAGACCTTGCCTATCAAGTTTTTAACCTCTATTTCTTTGTCTGAAAAGGTGTGTGGAATTTTGAAATTAGTGTCCAAAAACTTGGAGTTCAGGGTCTTTATTTCTATTTGCAGCGTATAATTTTCGGTGTCTATTTGCACAGCACCAAAACCAGTCATTGATTTTACCATTATGTGTAATTATTTGTTTTTTTAAAAACCTTGCTATGCACTCATGCGTTGCATACAGTTCAGTACAATAGCTTGCACTACTCAGTGCTTTGGAGAGAATTAATACTCCACCTTTTCTATTTTCAAAATATCCGCAGTGGGCAATAAACCATAGAGGTGTGGAAAAACCTCATTGTTAGTTGCATTTTCGTAGCGGAGTTTGTGCTGTAATTCCTTTTCGTTGATGTGTAGTAACCACACATCTTTACGCCCTGCGAAGTATCTTTTGCCCACCTCATGCACTTGTTCGGCGGTGCTGCAATGAATAAAACCTTCTGTTTGCAAGGATTCTACACTATAATAGCCTTGTGTCCGCATCTGGTCGAGGTCTTTGGAGCTTGCAATGTGGTAAATCATGGGTGACTGTGGTTTTTGTGTCCTTTGATTTTATTTTGTTTAAATGTTGGCAGTTGGGGGGAGTACGCCGACGCTTTGCCCTGCAATCGTTTCGTTCTGTTCAACTAAATAACAGGCAAAGATAGACATTTTTACTATTACTTTTACAGTTTTATAAAATTTTATAAAAGGTCTATCAATGGGACTTTTATTAAGATTTCATATAGGCTATAAAAATGTCAAGAAAAGCAGAACTACAAACTTAGCACTAACATTTTTTAGATAAATGTCAGTACTAATGAGTTTGCAACTTTACCTGTGTGGCACTACCTCACAACTAACCTTTACTTGGTCATTGTTTCCAATTCTTTTTCCACCTCCCCAAACTTTTGAGAAATTTCTTGCAAAACGTCTAATTCATTTGGATATTTCTTCAAACGAGGATTGAATTTGATAAACTGGCTTAGTTTGAAATTAATATCGTCTAAGTTCTTTTTCAACAAGTGAATTTTGTGTATTTTCTTTTCGAGAGGCAAAAAATGTTTGTTCACAAGGTTTTGCAGGCTGTCGCCGCGTCTGCGTTGATGCACATACAAACTTTCCATACTTTCTTTTTGGGTGCTGATTCCTTGCAGTTGTTTTTCTTTTGACTTGCTGTCTTTGCTAAAATGTTGCCTTTCTTTGGCTATCATTTCACTCAAACTGTCTTGTTTTGCACGCAAAATTTCTCTTTCTTGTATCAATTCAAAGGTCAATTGGCTGTATTTTTCCCTTTCGTGTCGCAGGTTTTTGATGTCTATTTGGTCGTTGATAAAATAAAAAGCAGCCAACACAGCCACGCCTACCACTACACCGCCAATGATTCGAATCCGTTGGGTGCTGGCTTTTTTGCGTTTTTGCTCCTCCTTGCGAGCATTTGCACTTGACTCTATAAAATCTTTTTGAAAATCTGTAGGGGCAGGTTTTTTCTCTTTTTCTTCGGTTTCTTTGAGCCAAAGAGCAGCCAATTCCAATTCATTTCCTCTGAGTAACAGAGAATTATCCTTGTCTTTTTGTTGCCATTCGTCTGCTTTGGTTGCCCAACGGGTGTGCTGCTGCACGTGCATACGGTCGGTGTCCAAAGCCCGAATCAACTCACTAAATACGTGATGAAATTCGGATTTTGTGGCATCTATCCACTGCACAGCCCGCAAAGGTTTTGGCAATTCACTGTCTATAATTTGGCGGTATCTGATGGTGATAAACCTTTTATTCAGTTTTTGGGCATAAGCCACCTCGTCATAACAATAAGGCGAATTGACTGATTCGGGAGAAATGACAAACAAAAAATTGTCGGCAGAGGCAATGCCGTTGTAAATTTCTTGCTGAAAATCTGCTCCCGAAGTGATGTTTTCTTGGTCAAACCATGTAGTTTTGCCGTAAATTTGCAATTCACTGTTCAGTTGCCTTGCAAAATCACTATCTGCACGTGAGTAGGAAATAAAAACTTCGGTGCTTAGTTGCCCTTTTTTGCTACTACTTTCCTCTATAAACTTGATTTGCAAAGCAGTAGGGGGCTGATTTTTGCGGTTTCTGTTAATTCGCAACCACGTTTCAGCATTTTCGAGGTTGTAGCCACGCAACAAAATACTCTGGTTGTGGTGCTGCTGTTGCCACTTGATAGCTTGCACCAGTAGAACTTTGTGCTGTTGGTAATACGCCTTTTCTTCGTCTAACAACTGAAACAAGGCATCGGCAAGTGCCTCTCGGTTGCCCAATAAATGAGTAAGGTTAATCGTTTGCAACTCACGCAGACGCGGGGGCAAGTTATGTGTGGGCATATCGTCTATGCTAACAGGTATAATTCTTTTGTGGAGCAGCAAAGCATATTCCAACTCCTTCATGCAGTCGTCATAAATGGTGAGGTGTTGCGAAATTACCAACAAAAAATTATCAGACCCTTCTATGCCTTCTCTTGCCGTTAGTTCGTAGTTCGTACCAATTTTAAAGTCGGTTTCATAAGTCCAAGTCGTGGCGCCGTAGCGTTGCAAAGCCCTGTGCAAAGTGGCTACCATTTGCCTATCGTCTTTAGTAGAGGCAAGGTAAACATCAGACAATAAATTTTCGGCATTCTCCCTCGACTCGCAAATAAACTCGCAAACAGAGTCGGGTGGGCTGCAAGGTGGCAAATCGTCAAACTCTTGATTGAGCCACTGCTCGGCAGCTTGGCGGTCTTTGTTTATAAGCAAAAATTGGTTGCTTCTTCGGTGTTCTTCCCACTCTAAAGCCTTGATTAACAGTTCAGTATGTTTTTCTACGTAGCCCTGAAAACTTTGCACCACAGCAAGCAAGCCCCGCAATTTTTCGTCAAAATCCTCTATGCGAGGTCGCATATAAATCCAATTCAGCCTTTCTATTTGCGGGTCTATGTACCGCATTTCTTGGGCATCGGGCATTTCATAGAGAATAGGAATAATCCGTTTGCCACAAGCTATGGCTCGGCTGATTTCTTTGGCACAATAACTCGACTGAATTGAGGCAGGCGAAATGATAAAAATAAAATTGTGTGCCTTGTTTATTCCTTCGTCTATTTGATTCTGAAAATCTGCTGCCAATGGAATATCGTTTTGGTCAAACCATATTTCCAAACCATTTTGCTGCAATCCCTCATAGAGTTGGCGAGCAAAATCTAAATTTCTGCGTGAGTAAGAAATAAATGCGTCTTTGATTTGGTACATTTTCAGTTGGCGTTGAGTAGTTATTGCACAAAAACCAACTGAAAATATTGCAAAATTGCAGCCAAAAGCAAAAAAATTAAGAAAAATTAGAAAATGCTATATTTTTTGAACCTAAGCTATTTATCACTTTGCAGGATTTTTCCACGCAATTACGCCATTGGTATCAAAATCATCTGCCTGCACAAAGAAGTCAGATTTTTTGCGTGCTTTGAGGGCATGAATACGGCAATTTTCTGAACAAAAACGGCTATGTATATTTTTGCGTTGCGTTGGTTTGCCACAGTGTTCGCAAACAAAAGTAGTTTCTGGTACTATGTTTTCGTTGGCAACGGCTTGGTGCATAGCTTTTTCGTAAGCAGCCAAATTTGCAGCTAAGTTAAAATTGCTTTGGTTTTGTTGCAAATTGCCTGTTTTGGGCTGTTCTTCCACTATTTTATTTTCTCTGATGGTCTTAATTTCTTTGATTTCTTTGGTGGCAAAGTTCAAAATAGACTGCATAACCGAAGGACTTTTTTCAGCATTTTCTTGTGTAGTTGGCGTGGTTGCTTGTTTTTTGCCCTCCAAATTGCTTGCATTTTCTACCTCAAAAGCAACTTCTTTTGTTCGGGGCTGCATTTGCACCGCAGGACTAACTTTTGCATTTGCCAATTCCTCTTTTTCCATAGCTTTGCGGCGTTTTTGTGCTGCCAAACTGCAAGTTTTAGAGCAATATTTTGTGCCTTTTCGTTTGTTGTGCATCGGGCTGTTGCACTCCTCACAAGGCTGCACCACCAAATCTTGCACAGGTGCATAGTTTGCCTGATGCTCGAAGGTGTGCGTAAAAGGCTGTTCTACAATGGGTGGCGGTGGCATTGGCGTTTCTTTTTCGGGTTTTATCATTTGATTGACCTCGTAGTTCACATAATTTTTGCGTTTTGTTCCTGTTTCAGCCTGAAAATGATGCGCATACGTAGGTGCATGATGATAGTAAGGCTGCGTATGTTGGTTGGTTTGCGGCGGAAAGTTGGCTGAATTGGCGTGTGCGTGAGTAGCATTTTGCTGGTGTTTATGCTCGGCAGCAGCTTGTCTATGCCGTTGTTGGGCTTGTTGCAAACGGCGGGCTTCTTCGGCACTTGGCAACTGGTCGAAGTCGTCTATTTCGTCTGTTTGGGCTATTTGGTGAGTAGTGTAAGCCACCAACATGGGCAACATGGCACTCAAAATTAAGACAACAAAGTGGATTTCGTGCATTTCCTCCCATTGCCACGACAAATTCATGCGACTGTAAACCGAAAAAGAAATGACACAAGTGAGCAGAGCCAAAAACCACGACAAACTTGTTTGTTTGCGAATACCAAAAATAACGATACACAAGAGCAAAAAAGCACTTAAAAAAATGGCTGGTAAGTGATTAAATGCCCCCCAAGTCGGTCTGTAAGACGACATGAACCGAAAAAACATTGCCTGAAAATTACTAAACTCTACGCCAAGCCCAATAAAGAGAATAAGGCTCAAGCCGAGATTTGCTTTGAGTTGATGATAAAAGAAGTTCATGGCTTACGACTGTTTAAAGTGTTTTTTATTTAAACAAAGGTAAATAATTATTTATTAAAACCAAATTTATTTTCAAAAATAATTAAATATTAATTTTGTAGTTACCAGTGAATAGTTAGCAGTAAACAGTAACAATAAAATATAAAAATAGCTTATAAGATAGATAAAAATGTTCTTCTTTTTTCTTTAATTTGCATGAAGTAAAAACTAATAACAATGAGCAGCAAACTTATTCGTTTTGATTGGGCAATGAAAAAATTGCTCCGCCATAATCGGGACGCCGACCGAGCAAATTTTGGCATTTTAGAAGGTCTTTTATCAGAGTTACTTCGTTTTGATGTTACCATTGTCGATGTTTTGGAAAGTGAAAGTAATAAACAAGACGAATATGATAAGTACAATAGGGTTGATATTTTGGTAAAAAGCCAATACGGTGAACTCATGTTGATTGAAGTCCAAAACGAATCAGAATCAGATTATTTTCAACGAATGTTGTATGGAGTTTCTAAATTAGTAACCGAATATATCAAAGAGGGAGAACCTTATGGCACTATCAAAAAAATATATTCTATCAATATTGTCTATTTTGGTTTGGGGCAAGGCAAAGATTATGTGTATGAATACAAAGGCGAATTTGTGGGGATGCACAAAAATGATATTCTGAAGCCCACCAATTTTCAAAAGAAGAATTATGCTGTGGACAAAATAGCAGATATTTTTCCTAAATACTATATCCTAAAAATTAACAACTTTAACGACATTGCCAAAGATACACTGGATGAGTGGATTTATTTTTTAAAAAACAGCGAAGTAAAGGATAGTTTCAAAGCAAAAGGTTTGGAGAAAGCCAAAGAAAAGTTACGTTATGAAAATTTGACAGAGGAAGACAAAAAAATGTATAACCGTTTTCAAGAAAATAGAAGAATTGAGAATAGTGTGAGTTATACAGCCAAACAAGAAGGAAAAATAGAAATAGCTAAGAATGCAATCAAAAAAATGCTTGATAATGAGCTTATTGCAGACCTAACAGGCTTGACTGTCGAACAGATTGAGGAATTACGAGCCGAGCCAAAGGAATAAGAGTGCATTAATTTGCAGCCAAATTATCTTTTATGAAATACGACTATTTAACCCCAGCTGCCATCGAGCAGTTTATTGCCACTGCCCTTGCCGAAGATGTAGGCGATGGCGACCATTCGTCTTTGGCTGCCATTCCAGCCGATAGACAACAGAAAGCAAAGTTGCTTATCAAAGGCGAAGGTATTTTGGCGGGCATGGAGTTGGCAACAATGATTTTCAAACAAGTGGATAGCCAGTTGCAAGTTACGCCCTTGTTGGCAGACGGCAGCAGCGTAAAATTTGGTGACATTGGCTTGACTGTTTCGGGTAGGGCAAGGTCTATTTTGACTGCCGAAAGGTTGGTGCTAAACTGTATGCAACGTATGAGTGGCATAGCCACGCACACACACAAGGCGGTGGAACAAACCAAAGGCACAAAAACTAAGATTTTGGATACGCGCAAAACTACTCCCAATTTTAGGCTAATGGAAAAATGGGCTGTCAAAATTGGTGGAGGCACTAATCACCGTTTTGGTTTGTTCGACATGATTATGCTCAAAGACAACCACATAGATTATGCAGGTGGCATCAGGCAAGCTATTGTGGCTACCCAAAATTATTTGCAGCAAACAGGCAGAAAATTGAGGATTGAGGTAGAAACTCGCAACCTCGAAGAAGTGAAAGAAGTGTTGGCAGTAGGCGGAATTGACGTGATTATGTTAGACAACATGACAACAGAGCAAATGCGACAAGCCGTACTTTTGATTGCGGGCAAATACGAAACCGAAGCCTCTGGGGGCATTACCTTAACCCGAATAGCCGAAATAGCTGCCTGTGGCGTAGATTTTATTTCTCTTGGGGCTTTGACACACTCCTCGCAAAGTATGGATATTAGTTTAAAGGCTTTTTAGAATAGTTGCCTAAAGACAACTATCCTAAAAAGTTAAGAAAAAATGATACACTCTTTTCATTGGTAGTGCCACAGGTGGTAATGCCCATACGTAATATTACTTTCTCTTCCTAAACAACAAAAAGTTTTTATTAAACTGCACTTCCAATAACTTGCGTTGCCTAAACACTTGATAAGCCAAGAGCAACAAGATAGTCAAAATAACCAAATTGGTAAACATACGCAAAGCAAAACTTTCTTCTACTTCTTGCAGGTCGTTGTCTGCCTCCGCCAACCAACTGTTGTCCCCTTCGGCAAGGGTGCTGTTGGGGGCTATGGTTTCCCCTGTTGCTTTTAAAGTTAGCCTTGATTTCAGCGTATCGTATTTTTCGGTTTGGGTGTTAAAATAAATCCATTGGAAATAGTCAGCCCATCGGTAATTGCCAGCTTGGTTGGCAGACACCAAATAATTGAATTGTTTGCTACCAAAAACAGTATTTTCACTGCGGTTTATTTGCAATCTTTCATTGGGCGGATAGAAAACAAAGTGGTCTGTTACGACCAATGCAGGAGGTTTGAGGGCAGACAAATTGCCTTCGCCCACTAATTGGAACTTGTAGTTAAAAGTTTCGCCTGTTTTTACCTCATTTTTGCTTAGGTCTTCTTGCAATTTGAAGTTACCAACGGCTACTTTGTCTTTCAAAGGGTGGTCAGGCAAAGACTTGACAGTAATGTTTTTTTCCTTAGACTTGAAACTAACCAAATCCTTCACGTGGTTGTTGCCAAAAAACGAAGGATTGGCAGCCACCTTAAACTTAATCATCTTAAAATCTACGGCAGGTATGGCAATAGACTCGGTGTTTAGCGGATAAAAATTGCCCTGATAAATTTTGTATTGGCGGTAACTTTTGCCGTTAATCGTAACAATTTCAGGCGTAATTTCCTCTATTCCAAAGTTTTCCTCCCAACAGTTAGTCGGCTTTACCTTTTTCAAAATCTCCCCTAATTGTTCGCCTATTTCGTGAAACTCCAAAAAAGCTCTGTTGGCATCGGCTATATACATTGCCACTGTGAGGTTAAACCCTTCGCCTACATAGACACTGGATTTATTGGTATTGACACTAAAAAAAGCATCTTCTTTGATGTCTAAAAACTCCGTAGGTCGGGAGTCTTCACGCATAAAGCCAAAAAAATCTGCAAAAGGGTCATTTTGCTGCCTTGCGGTTTGCTGCACCACTTTGATAGTAGCCCCTTGCCCTTGTGCTGTTTTGCCGTTTATCTGAATGGCAAAAGGTTTGAGGGTGTAAGTTCCTACTTTGCTGGGTTTGTAGTTCTGAATAAGGCTATGGGCAGACGAAATTTTGCCGTTGATAATGGTCGTATTTTGCGAAGAACTTGTGCCTACTTTGGTAAAACCTGCTATTTCGGGGAAACCATTGCACTCTTTCATTCTGTCGTTATTGACCGTAGCCGTAATGGTAAACACCTCTTGCAGACCTATTTCGGTTTCGCCAATTTCTACCGAAACTTCTTGGGCTTTTGTTGAAAAAAAACCACCAAAACACAACCCTACGCTGCACAAAAACGTATAAAGAAAACAGACTTGAATGTTCATAAATAGTTACAAATAATTAATTTACTCATTGCAAAGTTACACTTTTATTTGTATATATTTACAAAAGCTAACCAAACAACATATTTTAACATTAACCATAATTAAAACCAATAATTGCCATGCTTGAATACTTTAAAGTGGTTTTGAAAGGGGTAAGTTTCGACTCCTCTTTGTTTGACAAGGAACTGAAAAAAGGGCTTGCTTCGCTGCAAGAAGACAACAAAAAACAGGAATTGCTGCGGTGGTGCTTAGAAAATTTTGGCACACAACATCCACAGGTGTTACAGACGTATTATAGGCAACAAAGTTACTAACATTTACCAACTCGGCTACTCAAAAAATTATTTGGGTAGCCGAATTGTTTTATAATTGCACATGAATATGGTCGTCATGTCTTACAGAATTACAGCCTTGCAACCAATCTGGGTAATTACAGTTAAAATGAGAAATAAAAAAATTTGCCAAAGAAAAAAAAGCAGACGTTGCATAATAATTTTAGTTGTATATTTGCTTAGTTTAAATGTAGTATAGGTTTTAGCCTGTGAATTTGGCATAGGCTAAAGTCTAAGTTACATTCTTAGGTTGAAGGCAAATATACTGTTTTTTCTATTATGCTGTTTACTTTTTTCAAAATACGTTGTTTGCAGGCTTTGCGGATTGTGCAAGACATAGGCACTGTCCGCCTTGTTTTGTTTTGCATTTGTTTGTTGCCTTTCTTGTTTCGATATTTTGCGGAGGCTTGGTATTTGAGTGTGGTAGCAAGTTTATTTCTTTTGCTCATTCATTTGGCTCGAACTGACAAAAAATTTTTAAAAATTTTACATTGTCGTCCTTTGCAGGTATATGCGGTGGACTATGGACTTTTTTTGCTGTTTCCTTTGGCTTGGCTGCTGTATGTGGGGGCGTATTGGCATTTTTTGGCAGTGTTTGGCTTTGCTTTGGGGCTTATTTTTTTGCCTTTTACTTTGCCCCAATTCAACCAACCTTTGCTTTTGTTTAGCAATATTTGGATACCTGCCATTGCTTTTGAATGGAAAAGTGGTTTTCGCCAATATTTTACTTTTGTGATGGTGCTGTGGGCATCGGGTTTTGGGCTGTGCCAATATGAAGTGGCTATTCCCTTGCTTATCAGTGCTTTAACTTTATTGAGTTCTTGCTTTTATCTGGCTTGTGAGCCGCTGCCTATGCTTTTGGTCTTTGGCAAAACTCCCAAACAACTGCTGCAACACAAAATTTATTGGCAGTTGCTCTTGTTTTGGGGTTTTATTTCACCGTTGGTGGTGCTGTTTTTGGTGTTTCACTTGCAATATTGGTACTTGATGTTGTATTTTTTGGTAAGTAGTTCGTTGGCACAAATTTTTGCCATTTTATACAAATACACTGTGTATAGACCTGCTACCCAAGCAACCCTTAATCTATTTATTTACGTCTTGTTTGGTTCTATTTTCTTGTTTATTCTTATCTTGCCTTTGTTTGTACCTGTTGGTATTTTTGTGTTGGTGAGGTACTATCGAAAGGCAGTACAAAATTTGGAAACTTTTATTAGCTTAAAAAAATAACTAAAAAATCAATGAAAATTTTTGTTGCAGATGTGTTGCTACATATCCTAAAAGAAAGCCCCGAAGACCCAAGCATAGAGGTTATTCCTGTAGAGTCGGGGGCAGCTATCATAGCCATTTACGAAAAAATAGCCGAAGAAGGTATGTCTTTGAGCAGGGTTTACCATTTTTTGCCGACGGACTACAAAAAAGTAGTCGAGCAGTTTAAAGCACGTTTTGAATTGATAGAGGCAGCAGGTGGCATTGTGATAAAAGGTAGTCGGGTGCTGTTTATGAAAAGATTGGGCAAGTGGGATTTGCCCAAAGGCAAAATAGACAAAGGTGAAGACGAAAAAATGGCTGCTGTGCGTGAGGTGGAGGAGGAATGTGGAATAAAAGCAAAAATTTTATACAAAATTGGCAATACGTGGCACACCTACATACAGGCGGACAAAAGCCACAAACTCAAAAAAACAGTGTGGTTTGTGATGCAATGTTTGGAGGACAAAAACCTGCAACCACAAGAAGACGAAGGCATAACAAAAGTGAAGTGGACTAAACCGCATGGAATAGAAAAAAAATTGGCAAATAGCTATGCCTCCATTTTGCACGTTTACAGAAAATTTGAAAGGAAACTGCAAAAAAAGGCTATGCAAAACCTGACTACAGCGGTGGAAGAAACCGTATAGTAGAGTTTCAAAAAGTTTCTACTTTAAACGTAATATATAAGACACAAATAGTATGGGATATAGTCATTTTAAAAAAATAAAACAAGTTACCAAGCAATTTGGATTAACTGCCAAAGAAGTAGAGTTGTTTGAAGAGGTAAGTATTGCCCCCGTAGAAGCAAGCAGTTGGTTGAAAGAAACCCTACAAATGGCAAAATATGTTCCTTTGATTAATGAAAAAGTCAAATCAGAACGGATAGTGTCACCAATTTTGCTTGAATTGGCTAAGTTTTACAGAGATACAATTACCTTGTTTTCAGGAGAAGCTTTAGAGGTCAATACACTTGAAAATTTATCGGGAGAATGTGATTTTTTTTACCTTAGTTATGCGTATGGCATCACATTATCAAGTTGTATATTGAACCAAAAAAATTAATAAAACTTGGATAATTGAGAAAAGGTGTTGCTAAAAGATGACATCTTTCGAAAAGATGTCATCTTTTAGCAACACCTTTTCTCAATTATCAAACCTTGCAACAAAGCCCTACTTCCCTTTTTTCTTTTTCCTCTTTGGCTGTTGTGCCTCCTGCTCGGCTTCTTTTATCAGTTGTTTCCAACTTCCGTCTTGGTCTTCCGAAAATACAATAGTTTCTGCGTATTCTTCTTTGCTTAGTTCCATAACCTTGATAGGTTTTTGCAAAAAACTTTCTATGGTCTGCAAAATAGGTTTTTCTTCGAGGCTGCAAAACGAAACAGCATAGCCTTTTTGCACACCACGCCCTGTTCTGCCTATGCGGTGGATATAGTTTTCGGGGATTTCGGGCAAGTCGTAATTGACCACATAGTTTACATTGTCTATATCTATTCCTCTTGCACTTACATCGGTGGCTATCAGCACTTTAACTGCCCCTTCTCTAAAACTTTTCATTGCCTCTACTCTGTCCTCTTGTTCCTTGCCTCCATGTAAAGTTACAGTGGCTATTTCTACTCTTGCCATAGCTGCTGCCACCCTTTCTGCTCTTACTTTGGTGCGGACAAAGACCAACAATTTACTTTCGGGGTGTTCTTTTACCAATCTTTCGAGAAATGCCCTTTTGTCGTCCATCTCCACAAAGGCTACGGAGTGTGTAATGTTTTTGGAAATGGCTTCTTGTGGCGAAATTTGTATGCGAATAGGATTGCGGACAAGAGAATAAGCCAAATCCTTGATTTCGGGATTGATAGTAGCCGAAAAAAACAAAGTTTGGTGGTGTTTGGGCAAAAATTTTAACACATCTTGAATATCTTTGTAAAAGCCCAATGCCAACATCTGGTCGGCTTCGTCCAGAATTAACAGTTCTGTTTTGGTAATTTTCACGTGGCGTTGCTTGATAAAGTCAAACAATCTACCGGGGGTTACTACCAAAACATCTGCTCCTTCTGCCAACTGTTCGGCTTGGGCATCTTGCTCTACGCCCCCATGCAAACAAACAATGTTCAGCGAAGTATAAACAGCCAATTTTTCAAAAACTTCTGCTATCTGCATTGCCAACTCTCTAGTGGGCAACATCACCAAACAACGCACTTCGCCTGCTTCCTTGATTTTAGGGTGTTGCAAAAGCAAATGCAAAGTAGGAATAGCAAAAGCTGCCGTTTTGCCTGTGCCTGTTTGGGCTATGGCAAGCACATCTTCGCCCTGCAAAATGGAGGGAATAGCTTTGTACTGAATATCGGTAGGTCTTTTGAAACCTAACTCGGCTAAACTTTGCTTAATAGCTTCTGCAATCCTATAATCTGCAAATTTCATAATTTTTTTTTAAGTAAGTGGGCAAATGAGGCTGTCCGAAAAGTCATTTTCTATAAAAATATTTTTTTTACAACTACCTCATTATCAAGGACTAAACCTATAAGGTTTTTAAAACCTTATAGGTTTTCGGACAGCCTCAATAATTTTCCTTATCTTATCTGTTGCCCTATGGTAAACGTAAAAGGCTGGCGTGCATTGGGGTCGCCATCTACCACATCGAGAGGTACGCCATAATCCAAGCCCAACATACCAAAAGCAGGCATAAAAATTCTTGCCCCAAAACCGACTGACCTTTTCAAATTAAACGGATTGAACTCTGCAAAACTGCCCCAGTTGTTGCCACCTTCTGCAAAACCTAATAAGAAGATAGTAGCCGAAGGATTTAATGATACAGGATAACGCAATTCTAAGACGTATTTATTATAGACTACACCGCCTAAACCACTGCGGTTGTAGGTAAATCCACCTCTGCCATCGGGTTGTGGTGGTTTTATAGAGTTGTCGGCATAACCACGCAAACCAATGAGGTCTTGCCCGATGAGGAAGTTATTGACCATAATACCACTTCCGCCTACCGAAAATCTTTCAAATGGCGTTACGCCCAAAGCCTGATTGTATGTTCCCAAAAAGCCTAAGTGAGCCCTTGTATGCAAAACTAAATTGCCCGCCAATTTTAAGAACCAAGAATTGTCGAACATCCATTTGTGATACTCCACCAAACGGTAACGGTCTACGTCTGTGATACCTTCACGTGAATAATCTTTGCCCGAAAACAAAGACCAAGGCGGCGTAAGGGCTATGCTCAACGTCATAGATGAGCCTTGACGTGGATAGGTAGGGTTGTCTATGCTATTGCGTGAAATGGTGGTATTGAAATTGACGTTATACGAAGTACCTGTATTGTAAGTACCAAATACGCCTGAATACCTATCTAATTGGTAAATATTAAACGCCAAGCTGTTGCTCATCGTGAAAAAGTCGTCTGGGAATTGCAACCTCCTGCCTAAACTCAACGACAAGGTAGAGATTTGCAACGAACTACCGTTTGCCCTATTAGACAATACAGCGTGGCTCAACGAAGTAGTAAAAGATTGGGGTTTTTTGCCACCCAACCAAGGTTCGGTAAAGGACAAAGAGTAGTTTTGAAAACCAAAACCATTTGCTTGCACACGCAAAGCCAATCGTTGCCCATCGCCTTGTGGCAGTGGTCGCCATTCTCTGAATTTGGTAACTTTTCGCAACGAAAAATTGTTGAAAACCAAACCTACTGTACCAATAAAGCCTTGAAAACCACCCCAACCACCAGATAATTCTATTTGGTCACTTGGTTTCTCTTCCAAATCATAGACTATATCCACTGTTTGGTCTGCCATGTTTGGTATAGGATTGATACCAATTTTTTCGGGGTTAAAGTAGCCCAAAGTCGACAACTCACGTTGAGTACGTATCAAGTCGGCACGACTGAATTTTTGCCCTGGTTGAGTTCTTATCTCACGCATCACCACGTGGTCGGAGGTGCGGGTGTTGCCCTTCAAAATAATTTTGTTGATAGTTGCTTGTTCTCCCTCAAAAATTCGCATTTCTATGTCCACCGAGTCGTCTTTTACTTGGGTTTCTACGGGTTCTATGCGGAAAAACAAATAACCATCGTCCATATACAGCGAAGTTACGTCTGTGGAGTTGGGGCTGAAACTTAGTTTTTTGTCTAACTCCTCTTTGTTATAGACATCGCCTTTTTGCACACCCAATACTCTGCCCAAAATGGTATCAGTATATACATAATTGCCTGTCCATTTAATATCTCGGTAGTAAAATTTCTTGCCCTCAAATAAGTTCATTTTGATATTGACCGTACCATCTGCATTGGGCGAAACTGTATCAGATTCTATCATTACGTTGCGGTAGCCCAACTTGTGGTAGTAGGCAATGATTTTTTCTTTGTCTGCCTCGTATTCTTTTTTCACAAACTTAGACGGCGTGAAGATGCGGAACAAAAACTTTTCTTTGGTTTTTTTCATCTTCTTTTTCAACTTGTTGGCAGTCAGGGCTTCGGCTCCTGTAAACTCTATGCTGTTGATTTTGGTTTTGCTCCCTTTATCTACAATAATGTCGAGGTAAACATAATTCATTTTCTTTGCATAAGTCGTGTCTTCCTTGCGTGGAATGATTTTGACTTTGCAATTCAAAAACCCTTTTTCTGTAAAGTATTCTTTTACTTTATTTTCTGTATTTTTCAATACGGCATCATTCAAAATTTTGCCTTTTATCAACTTAATTTTTTCGGATATGCTCGAAGCCTGTCCTTTGCGAATACCCTGAAAAACATAACGGGACATTCTGGCTCTTTCTTTTAGGGTAAGTTGCAAATAGATTTTGTCGCCTTCTATCTTTGCCACCGACACATTGACATCGCCAACCAAACCTTGTTTCCATAGTTTTTTGATAGCACCTGTAATCACGTCACCGGGTACTTTGATTTTGTCGCCCACTTTCAACCCACTCATAGAAATAATAGCATCTTGGTTCAGAAATTCTGCCCCTACTACGGTTACGCCACCAATGGTGTATTCCCTCGGATTGGAATAGTCTATCAACTCTTGCGAATTTTGGTTATTGTTTCGGTTGCGTCCCAAACCCAAAACCTGCGAAAAAGCAAGTTGGTAAGTGGTTGATAGACAGAATAATAAGAAAAATATTTTTTTCATTGGACTTTATTATGATTTTGTAGCATAAGGCTTGAGCCTGTGCTTTAAGCTAAGAAAAAAGATTGTGTTTGCGGTTTCTCAAAACCGCAATACTTCGGGTTTTGAGAAACCCGAAGCACCTTAGATTCGTAACATAGGCTTTGACCTGTGCATGAAACTAAAAACTTACTTTATTTGCTCTCCCGTTTTGCCAAAACGTCTTTCTCTATTTTGGTAGTCCAGCAAGGCTTCGTATAAATGTTCTTTGCGGAAATCAGGCCACAAAATATCTGTAAAAAACAACTCTGAATACGCAAGTTGCCACAACAGAAAATTGCTAATTCGCATTTCTCCACTGGTACGTATAATTAGTTCAGGGTCAGGCACATAGTTGGTATTGAGGTACTCATTAAAAACAGTATCGTCTATTTGGTTGGGTTGCAATTTGCCTTTGCTCACGTCTTCGGCTATGCTGCGGACTGCATTCATTATCTCCCAACGCCCACTGTAACTCAAAGCCAAAATCAAAGTCATACCAGTATTGCCTTCAGTCATTTTCATGGCTTGCTCCAATTCTTTGATACAGTCTGCAGGCAACTTTTCCAGATTGCCAATAGCTTTAAGTTTGATATTATTTTTCTGCAAAGTTTCTGTTTCACTTCGGATAGTCCGCACCAACAGTTGCATCAACGCATAAACCTCCTCTTTGGGTCTGTTCCAATTTTCGGTAGAAAATGCGTACAAAGTCAAAAACTGCACGCCCAACTCGGCGGAGGCTTCTGTAATTTCTCTTACGGCTTTTACAGCATTTTTATGCCCAAAAACCCTTGCCAAGCCCTTTTGTTTTGCCCACCTGCCGTTGCCGTCCATGATGACCGCAATGTGTTGAGGTATTCTATCTTTTTGTATTTGTTCTTTTGGCTGCAACATTTTAAATCAATTCTTTGAGAAAATGTCGGCAAAGATAGAAACTTAATTGCAAATTCTTAGTTGCAAAGACATAAATTTTATTAATTGCACAAAGATAAGTAAACTACCAATACAGTGGCGTTTTTTTAACGGAGTTTAACAAGGTTAAAATAATTTTTGATGGGGTATAAAATTTTACTACACAGACTAGTGCAGAATTTCTTCACTCATTTGCTGGCTACTCTGTCTTTTGTTCCAAAAAATTTCCTTTTTCGTCTATTTGATATTTTTGTGTTTTGGTAGGTTTGGTAGTTACCAACTCGTTGTTTTTGCCAGCTTGGTAGTAGTTGGGATTTTTCCAAGTTCTTTCGGCTACTTGCATTACCACTTCGCTTGCCATAATGGTACAGCTTGCTTCTGCAAATGGGCTACGGTAAGCCACAGTAGTCTTGTCTGTAATGTTGCCTTGCTTGTCTAAGGAAAACAAAACGTAGTTGAAAGTTCTAAACTCTTCGGTTACACTTGCCAAAGAGGTGGTATCGTAAGTAGCTAATAGCAAATCGTAGTTAGGTGTGGAATTGAGTTTTACCAAATAAGTTACAGACGCATAGCGTTGCGAGTCTGCAATGATTTCTTTTTCGTATTTTTGCAAAATGGTATTGTTGATACCTCCCTCATAATATTCGTATTCAGCGTATTGCGTAATTTTTGGAGGTTTTACAGCCAAAGTATAGGGCAGTGTAGCCTTGCCAAACTGTTCCAGAAAGTATTCACGTCTTGCCTGCACTTTTTGCTCACCCGATGTAAGATTGATAGCATAAAACAACTTGAAAGCAGGATTTTCTCTTAAAGTTTTCAGCGAGGCATCATTCAAAATAAAATCTTTGGAGAGGTAGCCCGACTCATAATTTTCGGTCAGCAGATAGACAGCCTCCTCAAAGTTTTGGTTTAATACCGTTGCTTTCAAGGTTTTGCTGTATATGTCCTCTTTTTTTGGTGGTGCTAATTGCAAAGCTGCGTCAAATTTTTTTGATAATTCATTGACAACTTCCTCCTGATGCACAAACAAGGCAGTTTGGTAAGCATATTTGGCATCTTCTATTTCGTGAGCAGCCAATAACAAGTCCCCCAATTTGAGGTAGGTGCTTGTGGATGGGTAGCAAGTCAGAACTTTATGATACCAATGGGTAGCTTGTTTGGGATTTTCTTTTTCCAAAGCAACAGCTTTTTGGTAGTGTGTTTTTGCCTCGTTGAGCATTAGTTGCAAGGAGTCGGCTGTTTTACTTTTGGCAAAGCCCAATAAAACATCAGGTTTAAAAATTTGGGAAGGACGAATAGCATACGTTGTGCTAAAAATATTAGCAGTTGCAGGTGTTTCTGCGGGTTTCTGTTGGCAAGCAGCCCCTAATAACAGCCCTAAATAGAGAATAAAAGTTGTTGATTTCATGTTTTTAGATACCTTGCGAGATATTATTAAATTATTAGACCACTCTACTACTGTCAATCAGTCAAAAAAATGAAAAGGCAACACACACAATAAAGTTTTTGGCAAAAATTATTGAGCAAAGTAAAATTCTAATTAAATCTATCCAAAAAATTTCGCATAAAAATTGTTTTTACCGCAAAGTACACAAAGATTTACGCAGAGGTCGCAAAGATAATTTGGAAAAACAATCTTTGCAACCTCTGCGTAATCTTTTGCGTGCTTTGCGGTAAAAAACAGTATAATTACCAAATTTTACAACCCTGTCATATCGAAAGTTTCTAAGAACTTGGTTGTAAAGTTGCCAGCCCTGAACTGTTCGTTGTCCATGAGGCGAATATGAAACGGAATAGTAGTTTTGATACCTTCAATGACAAACTCCTGCAAAGCACGTTTCATACGGACAATGACCTCCTCTCTTGTTTGTCCTGAAACAATCAATTTGGCAATCATCGAATCGTAGTTTGGCGGAATGGTGTACCCTGCGTAAATGTGCGAATCTACTCTTACGCCTCTGCCTCCAGGTAGGTGCAGGTGCGTAATTTTGCCCGGTGAAGGTCTAAAATCCTTGCCCGGTTCTTCGGCATTGATACGGCACTCCATTGCATGGAGTTGTGGATAGTAGTTTCTGCCCGAAATAGGAATACCTGCTGCCACTTTGATTTGCTCTTTTATCAAGTCAAAATCTGTAACTTCCTCCGTAATGGGGTGTTCTACTTGGATACGGGTATTCATTTCCATAAAGTAGAAATTGCCGTATTTGTCCACCAAAAACTCTATAGTCCCTGCCCCTTCATAGTTGATAGACGAAGCACCCAAAATGGCTGCTTTGCCCATTTTATCTCTCAACTCTTGGCTTACGATAGGCGAAGGAGTTTCCTCCACCAATTTTTGGTGGCGGCGTTGAATAGAACAATCCCTTTCGGACAGGTGGCACACCTTGCCGAATTGGTCGCCTATGATTTGGATTTCTACGTGGCGAGGCTCCTCTACAAATTTTTCGAGGTACATTCCATCATTGCCAAAGGAGGCTGAGGCTTCTCTTTTGGCATCATTCCATGCTTTTTCAAACAGGCTTTCTTCGGCTATTACCCTCATGCCTTTGCCGCCGCCACCTGCCGTAGCTTTGATAATGACAGGATAGCCAATTTCTTTTGCCAAACTTTTACCTTCTTCGAGGCTACTAAGCAAGCCGTCAGAACCAGGAATAGTAGGCACACCTGCTTTTTTCATTGTATCTTTGGCAGATGCTTTGTCGCCCATTGAGCCTATCATTTCAGGAGATGCCCCAATGAATTTGATTTTGTACTCTTGGCAGATTCTCGAAAACTCTGCATTTTCAGACAAAAATCCGTAACCAGGGTGAATGGCATCGGCATTGGTGATTTCGGCTGCTGCAATCAAACGAGGAATATTGAGGTAAGACTCTTTGCTCAATGGAGGTCCTATGCAAACGGCTTCGTCTGCAAATCTAACGTGCAGACTGTCTTTATCGGCTTTGGAATAAACGGCTACCGTTTTAATTCCCATTTCTTTGCAAGTGCGAATGACTCGCAAGGCTATTTCGCCCCGATTGGCTATTAATATTTTTTTGAACACGACAATAGGCTGTTTTGAGGTGAGGAAATACTATAAAGGTTCTACCAAAAACAGTTCTTGGTCGTACTCCACAGGCGAAGCATTGTCTATCAAGACCTTTACTACTCTGCCTGTAACTTCTGATTCTATCTCATTAAACAATTTCATTGCCTCTATGATACAAACCACTTGACCTTTTTTAACTTCATCGCCCACGTTCACAAAAGTAGGCGTAGTAGGCGAAGCCGACCTGTAAAATGTGCCTATCATTGGCGATTTGATAGCCACATAAGCCGTTGAACTTACTTTTTCTGCTACTGGGGCTGCTTTTTCTTCGGCTTTGGGTGCAGCTAACTGTTGTGGCGTTTGCACCACAGGATTTGCAAGTACAGGCTGCGGGGCAGGCATACTTACCATTTGGGTAGCCTTTATTTCGGGATTTCGTTTGGTTTTGAGTTTAAGCCCTTCGGTTTCTATCACTACTTCCTCTAAACCCGAAGCTGCAATAAACCCTAATATTTCCTGAATGTCTTTTGGTGTCATGGAATTTGGTGTCGTTTATATAAAATTATGGTGTGTTTTAGTGTGCAAATAAAGTCTTTTTTTGTCATTCAACAAAAAAACCTTTGAAGTTTTAATTTTGAGATACAGACTTATTTGTCTAAAAAGGTAGTCAATAATTTCTTTAACCCACAGACCAAGTGTGGGAAAATTCATTACAAATATTTTTCTATAATTTGCTTAAAAATTCCCAGTAAATTAGGTAAATCATTGACATAGTAATTTTCAATATCAATAGACAACTTGTCTTTTTCTAATCTTAAAAACTTCCAAACATCACCTGTAACTGCACAGCCATAAACAAAAGGAATAGGTTTGCCCTCTTGTTCGTTATAAATCAAAGAAGCATACATTTGAGCAGTGCATTGCGCTTGCCCATATTCAAAGTCCTCATCTTTTGCTTCTACAAAAGTAATAATAGGTGCTTGCATTACACTTTTTCGTGGGTGCTTGGCAAAGAAAAAATCACAAGCCCCTGACAAATCTCTATCTATATCTACGGTTAAATCTTCGCCTGAAAATAACGTAATTTGACTTTCATAATGCAGGGCTGCTTCTGCCAAAATAGGCGAAATTATCCTTTCAGACTTACTTTTTTCGTTAGTCAAAGGCATTCTTTTAGCTATTTTCAAGGTTTCTATTAACCAATTAGACGGTGTAACAGGCTCAATAGTAGGAAAAAGATTGAGGTCTATTTCATCTAAATTGAGTTTTTTGAGTGTCATTTTTAGGCTTTTATAATTGCTATATCCCATAATACAAAATATTTATGTTGTTATTTGGTACTTAAATTTGTAAACGTCCTATTTATTTATGGCAAAAAACTATTTAGAATGTAATGAAAAACACCAATAATTTTAGATAAATCATTCAAATAATAGGTCTTAATGTCCACATAAATTGTACTGCCCTCTAATTTCAAAAACTTCCATTCGCCCGCCGTTACCACACAGCCATAAATAAAAGGCATAGGATGTCCCTCTTGTTCATTAAACAAGGCAGACGCATACATTTGGGCGGTGCATTGGGCTTTTCCATACTCAAAATCCTCATCTTTTGCCTCTACTAAGGTAACAATAGGGGCTTGCATCACACTTTTTCTTGGGTGCTTGGAGAAGAAAAAATCACATTCGCCTGACAAATCTCTGGTGCTATCCACAGGCAGGTCTTCGCCTGAATAAAAAGTAATTTGGTTTTTATAAAAAACAGCTATTTCAGACAAAATAGGCGAAACTACTCTTTCAGACTTACTTTTTTCGTTAGTCAAAGGTAGTTGTTCGGCTAACTCCAAAGTCTGTAATAGCCAATGAGAAGGTTCTATGGGTTGTATGTTTTTAAATAGATGCACCTCCAACTCCGTTAATTCCAGAGTTTTTAACGCATACTTGAAATTTTTATAGTTGCTATATCCCATAATTTTGCAAATTGATAAACAAAGATAGTATTTTTTTTCATAAAATTGATATTTATAAAATCTTTATCTTGCAACTTAAGCCTATTTACACATTCTTTGTAAAACCTGTCCTATTGGTGTAAGGCAATAACACCAAGGTAATTTGGTTTTAGGTTCAAAATACTTTATAGGTGGTATAACCAACTGTTCATTTATGCCTAATCACATCCACAGGATTTTTCATTGCAGCCTTTAAAGTATGGTAACTCACAGTCAAAACAGTAACGCCAATGACAATGAAGGCTGTTTTGAACAAAATCCACGCATCAAAATCAACGTGATATGAAAAACTACTCAACCACCACTGCATCAAAGCACCGCCCAAAACGGCAGCTATCAGCAAACTCAAAAGGACTGTAAGCACAAAATTTTTGGAAAGTAGCAAGACCAAACTTGTGGTTTTTGCCCCCAACGCCTTGCGAATACCTATTTCTCTGTACCTGTTTTCTATCACAAAAGACGACAAGCCAAACAAGCCCATACAAGCAATGAAAATACCAATAGCCGAAAATATTTTAGCTATTTCGTGGAGTTGTTGCTCTCGGTGGTACAAAGAATTGAGGTTTTCACGCAATAGAAAAGCCTCAAAAGGGATTTTGGTATAGCTTGCCCAAACTTTTTGCACTGTTTTCTCTACTTCTTTTTGGTTGTGGTGGGCAAATTTAACAGCAATGTATTTGGTTTGCGTAACTTTTTCATAACCTTTGGGCATATCCAACACAAAGGGCATCACTTCGGTATGTAGCGAAGAAAAGTGAAAATTCTCCACCACACCAACCACCCTTTCTCTGCCTTTTGGCGAAAAAAAGGCTTTGCCTATGGCTTCTTGTGGATTTTTCCAACCCAAATGTTTGACCGTTGCCTCGTTGATAATGACGGCATCATACTCGTCATTCGGCTCTAAATTTTGGCTTTGTTGGGGCGTATTGGGCAGGGTGCTGTCCGTTGCCAATCGGTATTGTTTTTCTCTGTTTTGATGAGGGGCAAAATCTCGACCAGCTAAAAGTTTGATATTGAAGGTTTTAAGAAAATCGTAACGCACACGCAAGGAGGGGAAGTAGGCTTCTTGGTGCAATCCTTCGGGCATAAAACGGTGGGTTTGGTGAGTAGCACCCAAAATTTCTTCCATTGCCGTAACAGCCAAAATATGTTGATTTTGTAGCAACGCTGTCTTTAATTGGTCGTATTTGGCTATGAGTTGGGTCTGTTGCCCAATGGGTACAATCAAAACCTGTTCTTCGTCAAAGCCCAATTCGCTGTTTTTCATAAAATTCAGTTGCTTTTGGCTTACAAAAGTCGTGATGAGCAGCAAAGCAGCAATGACAAACTGCACCAAAACTGTTGTTCTTCGAAACCATTTGTTGCCGTAGCCTACTTCTATTTTGCCCCGAAGCACATTCAACGGATTGTAAGCAGCCAAACAATAAGCAGGATAAATGCCCGCCAGTAGTCCCAAAAACGTACCAGTCAAGACAATAGAAAAAATCATACTTTTGCCATGCACAAAGTCTGCGGGTAGAGGTTTGCCCGAAAGGTCTGTCAAGTGCGGTGCAACAGTTTCTATCAGCACAAAGGAGATAAAAATGGCAATGCCACCCAACAAGCAAGATTCGAACAAAAATTGACGCACTAACTCACTGTTGTCTGCCCCTAAGACCTTGCGAACTACAATTTCTTTTGCCCGCAAAGACGACCTTGCAGTAGATAAATTCATAAAATTGATAGCAGCAATGAGCAAAATAAAAATAGCAATGATAGAAAAAATATAAATGTAAGTAATATCACCGTTGCTGTCCATTTCATAATCCAAAGCAGAATGTAAGTGAATAGCAGACAAGTTTTGCAAGAAAAGTTGGCTATTATTTTTGAGTTCTTTGTCAAAATATTGGGTAATAAAAGCAGGAAAGTTGCTTTCTATCATTTCGCTGTCTTGTTCGTTTTTTAGCAAGAGGTAAGTCCAGCAAGGATTCCACCGCCAATTCGTGTAAAAACGGCTGATGTAGTCCTTGTTCAGCGTAGCCATAGAAGCCACAAACTCAAAATTGAAGTGCGAAGCCGTAGGCAGAGGCTCAAATACACCTGCCACATACAACGGCGTTTCGTTTTGCAACAACAGCAATTTGCCTATTGGATTTTCGTTTCCAAAATACTTTTTGGCTATTTTGGGCGTAATAATCACCTGATTCGGCTTAGTCAAAGCTGTTTGGGAGTTGCCTACTTGCAAAGGAAAATCAAAAACCTCGAAAAAAGTAGAGTCGGCAAAATAAAAATGCTTTTCGTTGTAGTTGTGTTTTTCATAACTAATTGCCAGCGAAGGGGCTTGATAGTTAAACAAACGAACAACTTTTTCTATTTGTTTAGGAAAATTTTGTTGTAAAGTAGCCCCCAACGGAAAAGGCACACTTGCCGAATGTTCGCCAATCCCCGACTTTTCTATAAATTCTATGACTCTGACTATTCTATTTGCCTTCGAGTGCGAAGTGTCATAATCCGTTTCGTGCAGGATAAACAAAAAAACCACAGTAAAGCAAGCAATGCTCAACGCCAAACCAAAAATATTGATAAAGGCATACATCGGGCTTTTTCGCAAGTTGCGAAATGTGATTTTAAGGTAGTTCCAAAGCATAGATTCTAAAATTGTAAACTATTGCCATTCATACCATGCAACTTACATTAAATACTTATAAATTCAAATTTTATTTTTTGTGCAAAAAATTGTTTTATTGTTTTAACACATGAAGGACAAGGCATCGCCGACTGAAGTTCACACCATAAAAACAAACTTTGCAAACTCCTTTGAAAACAAGGACTAAATCCGTTACTTTGGGTCTATCAAATCTCAATCACCGTAAAAAAATATTACAATGGGTTTAGCAGAACGTAGGCGAATTGCAGCTATCACACAAGAGGCTGACCAAGCCGCACAAACATTCGAAAAAAACATAGGGTTAGGTATCACTTTGCAGTTAGATACAACTACTTTCCCCGAAGAAACAGGCGTATTGGATAGTTACGACTATTACAAAGAATATGGTCTGCCTGCCATTACCCGCATTTTTGAAGACCTTACCAAAGATAAATTGGGCAAAGAAGCAGTGCAGGCTCATATCAAAACTGTAAAGGTTATCAATACCAGCAAAAATGGTGCTGATGCAGGCGAAAAAGCAGTAACCCTTGCCAATGGCGAATTGCTCATCAAATTTGGTTTCTACAATTATTCGGATAAAGTTTGGGATGAAAACAACCTTCGCCAAGAAATAGAAAATTTGATTTAAAGTGTATTTTCAGTAAGTGTTTTCGGTAAGTGCTTTTGGTTTCTCAAAACCGAAAGTTTTTGTAGGTGTTTTCGGTTTCTCAAAACCGAAAGTTAAATTAAATGTAAGCCCATGAAAATAGCCATAGGAGCAGACCATGCAGGTTTTGCTTATAAACAAGAATTAATTGCATTTTTAAAATCCCATGCCCATGAGGTGCAGGATTTTGGTACTTTCAGCGAAGTTTCGGCAGATTATGCAGACTTTGCCCACGAAGTAGCCCAACAAGTTGAAAACCAGCAAGTTGATTTTGGTATTTTGCTCTGTGGAAGTGGCAACGGAATCTGCATGACTGCCAACAAACACCAACAAGTACGAGCAGCTTTGTGCTGGACTACCGAAATTGCTACCTTAGCCCGCCAACACAACAACGCCAATATACTCTGTATGCCTGCACGTTTTACAAGTTTGCAACAAGTAAAAGATATGACTACGGCTTTTTTAGCAACCAACTTTGAAGGAGGCAGACACCAAAAGAGAATTGATAAAATTCCTTGCTAAGTTTTATTCTTAAATGTTGTCATTCTTCGCCTATCGAAGAACCTACTAGATTCTTCGATAGGCGAAGAATGACAATTTTATAGACTAAATGGCAGCATTTAAGAGAGAGGCAACCAACAACTTTTTTTTTCGTATATTGTTTAAATTTGTTTGATAAAATACTTACCTTTGTGTAGGCATTGGAAGTAATACCCAAAAAAATACATTACTAAACATAGTTTTGCTATTTTTTTGGGAAATGATACCAAAATAAATACATCATTTTAACATACAAATTTATGAAAACCTATATAAAAAGTTTTTTCTTACTATCTTTGGCAATTAGCTTCTTTATTTTGTGTGCCACCAACAGTGTATTTGCCCAAGACACCGACCGACAAGTAAACAAAGTTTCTTTGGAGGAATTATACGCCATTCCTAATAATCAAAATGCTTGGTTAAAATATACGACCAGCACCGAAGATATTTTCTTTTGCAATCCAGGAGATTTAGACAATTTAAGTCTAAGTTATTTTTGCCACCACCTGAAAAAGAGCAACAAAAACATTTTGCAAGTCAAACGCAACGCCTTGACTCATATACTAATGGTAGTTTGCACGCCCAAAAGCCTGACTGAAAAGGAATTGCACGAAACAGTCGGAAATATCAGAAAAGACATTGCTACTATTCTCAAAACAGAGAAAAACCCTTACGCCTTTATGGAGGAAAAGTGTATAGACTAAGTTTTACTATATCATAAAACAAAAGGTGTTGCAAAGATGACATCTTTCGAAAAGATGCCATCTTTGCAACACCTTTTGTTTTTACTCCAATTTTTTCACTCAATTTTTTTAAACACCAAAATAATATGAAAAAAATATTTTCTACTCATATATGTGGCTTGTTTTTTCTTTTAACAAGCCTTGCAGGTTTTACTGCCCAAGCCCAGTCTGACCTTTGCAGTGGGGCACCTACCTTAGTGCTGACTAATGGGGCTGCCTGCACCACGTATGATATTAATGGATTTGGTCTTGATGGAGCAGCCTCTATCAATCCTTGTGATTTCGATACTCGTAATATGGATGCATGGTCGAGGTTTGTAGCAGTTAGCACCTCTACTACCATTACATTTACAAGTAGCAACAACAGAGATATAGCCCTTGTGGTGTATAACAATGCTACTTGTACCCCTGCTGTCGGCACACAACTTGCTTGTTCAGATGCCTTAGGTGGGGGAGCAGGCAACGTAGAAACTGTAACTGTAGCTACTACGGTTGGTGTTGCTTACTTGGTGAGAGTAGTTCGGGTAGGAGGCACCAATAGGGCACAAGGAGATTTGTGTGTGGTGGCAAATGATATATGTTCGCAAGCAATAACCCTTACGGCTGGTGCTGCGTGTGTTACCAGCACCAATGCAGGAGCTACCGAAAATACCACCACTCCCGGTGGTAATGTCTGTGATGGGTCTGCTACCAATCGAACAGTTTGGTATCGTTTTACTGCTACTTCCTCTTCACACGATGTTAATCTAACGGGGGTTTCTGGAGCTTTTGATGCTACGATTGATGTGTATTCAGGTACTTGTGGTGCTTTAGGCGCACCCACATGTATAGATGGGGCAGGCAACGGAGGCAGTGAAACCCTATCTTTAACAACGCTAACCGCAGGCAATGTCTATCTTGTCCGTATATCGGGTGATGGCAATGGAAATTTTGGTGATTTTTGTATCAATGTCAGCACGCCACCTGTGGCAACCAATGACCTTTGTACCACCGCCATACCATTGACCATAGATGCAGTTTGTGTGGCAGGCACAACCGTAGGGGCAACCAACAACACCAATCCCGCAGGGGCAACCAACTTTGCTTGCAATGGCACCACACCAACAGATAGAACTGTTTGGTATAGCTTTGTGGCTACTGCCCCTAACCATACCATTAACCTAACTGCGGTGCAAGCAGGCTACGATGCAGTCATTCACACTTATACAGGCACTTGTGCAGGAGGTTTGACTCCTTTGGCTGCCCCGATGAATTGTCAAGATGCAAATAATGCTGGAGGGAGTGAAACCGAAGTTTTGACAGGACTGACCGTTGGCACTACTTATTTTGTGCGTATATCGGGTTTTGGCAATGGCATAGCTGGCACATTTTGCTTGCAAATTACCACCCCCACCCCTACTAACGACACTTGTGCAGCAGCAATCAATTTGGCGGTTGACGCAACTTGTATCAATGGCTACACTATTGGAGCAACTGATAACGCCGCCCCAACAGGTGCAGCCTGCGGAGTTATTCCAACAGATAGAACAGTTTGGTACACCTTCACTGCCACTGCTGCTAACCAAACCGTAAATTTAACAAATTTGAGTGGGGCAACTTACGACCCTGTTGTCAGCGTATATTCGGGTGCTTGCGGTAGTCTAACCGCAGGAAGTTGTGTAAATGGTGGCGGAGCAGGCGCAAACGAAACTTTTGCTTTGACAGGCTTAACAGTAGGCACTGTATATAGAATTAGGATTAGTGGCAATGGCAATGGCAATGCAGGAAGTTTTTGCATTAATGTAACCCAGCCAGCCCCACCCAATGATATTTGTTCGGCAGCTACTACGCTTACCTTAAATGCAGCCTGTACCACAGGCACAACCATCGGGGCTACTAACAATGCCACGCCCACAGGCAGCGTAAATTTTGCTTGCGATGGCACCACGCCAACAGATAGAACTGTTTGGTATTCTTTCACAGCTTCAGCAGCCACCAACCATACCATTACACTCAATAACAATACTGCTTTGTATGATGCAGTGATTAATGTCTATTCGGGTACTTGTGCAGGCACACTTACCCCTGTTGCAGGTGGTTGCCGAAATGCAGGAGGAAATGGCGTAGGCGAAGCTGTTACGCTAACAGGGCTTACCAATGGAACTACTTACTTTGTCCGTATTAGTGGTTTTGGCAATGGAGATACAGGAGATTTTTGCTTGCAAGTGGCTACTTCTACTCCTAATGATGGTTGTACAACAGCAACGGTTTTAACCTCAAATACTACTTGTGTTACAACTTCTGGCTCTACTTTTGGTGCTGCTGCGGGTACTGCGGGTTGTGCAGGCACAGCCGATGATGATGTGTGGTATTCTTTCACTGCCCGCACAGGCACACACACCGTAACCGTAACGCCAACAGGAGGTACACCTATGGTAGATGCAGTGATACAACTATATTCAGGCACTTGTGCAAGTTTAACAAGCCTTGCTTGCTCAAACACTACCACAGCAGCAGCAGCCGAAGTGCTAACTTTTTCAGGATTGATAATTGGTACTAACTATTTTGTAAGAGTCCATAGCTTTGCCAATGGTTCAGGGCAAGGTAGCTTCAATATTTGCGTTACCCACGTAGCCCCTGCCAATGATAATTGTGCCAATGCTATTACCCTTACACCGACTGCTTTTTGTACGCAGGGTACTGTGGTTGGTGCTACCAATGAGCCTGCTAATGATTTGGCAAGTTGCTTGCGAACAGAGCAAACAGTATGGTACAGATTTGTGGCTACCCAAACTGTGCATATTGTAAGAGTAGAAAACAACACCTCAAATTTTAATTTGAGTTTCGCACTCTACACAGGCACTTGCGGCACTTTAACTTATTTGGCTGGTTCTTGTATCAACGGAGGTGGCGATGGTATTGCAGAAAGTAATAGATTCTCAGGGTTAACTGTTGGTACTACTTATTTTGTGCGGGTGCATAATGCGGTTACAAACAGTCAAGGAGATTTTTGTATTCAGGTTTATAATGAAACACCACCCAACGACAACTGCGAGAACCCTACGCCGCTAACGATGAATGGTTTATGCTCAAATGGAGATAATAGTTTTGCTACAGTAGGCACAAACAATGGAGCTGCTTGTGGTGATGGAGGTACTACGCTTTGGTATTCTTTTGTGGCTACACAAACTTCACATTATATAGAACTCACATGGGCAGACCCAGGCAATGGTAACTTAGACCCAGCTTTTCGCGTATTTACGGGAGCTTGTAATGCTTTGACAGCCGTTACAGCTTGTATAGACCCCAATGGTGGTGGTGCTACTGAATCACAAACAGTAACAGGGCTTACTGCTGGGGTAACTTATTTAGTCCGTATGTCAAGTGCAACAGCAACCAGAGGTAATATGTGTTTACGAGTGGCTGCTGCACCACCCAACGACAACTGCACAGGGGCAATCAACCTCACAGTCAATGCACCTTGCACCGCAGGCACTAATATTTTAGCTACAGCAAGCCCTTCTACCATTAGTTGTGGAAATAATACCAAATCTGTTTGGTATCGTTTTACTGCCACTGCCACCGACCACACGATAACGGTAAGTAACGTAACAGGTTTTAATGCTGCCTTTGCACTTTATAACGATGTATGTGGCACACCTATACAAATTGCTGGTGCCTGTCGAAATGCCAATGGAACAGATGTAACAGAAACAACTTCGTTCACAGGACTTGTTGTTGGCACAAGCTATTTAATCATGGTTTCGGGCAATGATGCAAGCGCAGAAGGCAATTTTTGTATTCAAGTGCAAGGACCTCCTGTCAATGACCTTTGCTCCAATGCAACTTCTCTAATAGTTAATGGAAGTTGCACCGCAGGAACAAATATTTTATCAGGTACAACAGGCGGCGAACCAGCAGGAGGTTGTGTTGATAATAGTAATACAGTTTGGTACAATTTTACCGCCACCAGTACCTCTCATACAGTTAATTTGACTAATGTAACAGGTGACTTGGGCTTTGCTCTCTATTCTGGGTCTTGTGCTACCATGACTCTCGTAGGCACATGTCAAGATGCCAATGGAACAGGTACTAATGAAACAGGCACTTTTACTACAGTCATAGGCACACAATATTGGGTACGGGTGGCAGGTGCTGTTGCTGGAGATTTTGGAAATTTTTGTATTCAAGTTATTTCACCACCCCTCAACGATTTTTGTAGTGGGGCTACTCAACTTACAATAAATTACCCTTGTGTATTGGGGCAAAACACAGGAACAACTAATACAGCCCCTAATCCAGCCATTAGTTGTGGCAATAATAGCCAAACTGTTTGGTATTCTTTTGTGGCTACCCAAACCTCACACCGAGTTTCAGCTTTCCCAAGATCCTCAGGTGCTAATACAGATTTCGTGATGAATGTATTTAGCTCGTCTAACAATACTTGTGCGGGTACTTTAACTTCGCTAAGTTGCATAGATGGTAAAGCGGACTCAGGAGGCGAAGAAGGACTTTTGACAGGGCTAACAGTTGGTAATACATACTATGTAATTATAGCAGGAGATTTAGCAGCTGACCAAGCACAATTTTGTATTTCTGTAACCCAAGACAGTGATTTGTGTACCAATGCAGTCCCCTTGTCTGTAAATAGCGAATGTGTAGCAGGCAGCAATAGCGTTGCAACGGTAACAGGTGGCGAAACCAGCACTTGTGCAGGGGCTATAAATAGAGCTACGTGGTTTAGCTTTGTACCAAATAGCACCACCACCACCATTAATGCACAATTTAATCCTGATGTCGACGGAAGGATTACAGTTTTCAATGCTTTAGGTACTTGTACAGGTATGACACAATTAACAGGGGGCTGTGCAGATAATGGAGGAAATGGAGTAGCTGAACAACTCACACTCAATCAACTATCAGTAGGCAGAACTTACTATGTAATGGTAGATGCTTTTAACGGTGTTGTAGGCTCTTTTTGTATTCGGGCAACCAGCAATGTACCTTGTGGTACTAATCCGCAACCCGCAGATGAATGTGATAACGCACCATTAATTAGCAATTTGAATGGCTATTGTGGGGTTACAAGCACTGCTTATACAGCCAACAACTACAACAATATGCTTACAACAGGTAGTGTGCCTTTCTGTAACAATGATGCAACGATACAAAATAATTCTTTTCTAAGATTTACAGCAGCCAGCACAACTGCAACTTTTAACCTCAATGTGGTAAGTAATGCACCCTTTGGAGGTAAACCTTGTAATAGTGGTTTGCAGATGCAAGTATTAAGAGTTTCGGGGGGTAATTGTAGAACAGGTATTTGGTCTGCAGTTCCTGGCACAGTCAATGGGAGTGCTACCAATGGTACTTGTATAAACCCGTCAGGGGGCATAGGTGCAAGTGCAACAGTAACCATGACAGGATTAATACCAGGGCAAATCTACTACATCATGTTTGACGGGTCATCAGGACAAGAATGTGGCTATGCTCTCAGCACACTCGAAGGTGCAGGGTTTATTTTGCCTGCCACTATGCTTAGTTTCTCGGCACGAAGCACAGGCAAAAGAAGCAATGCACTGCGTTGGGTTACTTCGTCAGAGTTAAATGTGGATTATTTCCAAATAGACCGCAGCTATAACGGAATGCAATTTGAGAGCATAGGCAAAGTAAAAGCAGCAGGAAATAGCAACAAAGTGTTAGATTACAACTTCATAGATTCTTCGCCTTTGACAGCTAATAATTTTTATAGGCTAACCATTTTTGACAAAGATGCCACAAGAAGTTTCTCCAAAATTGTGGAAATTACGGCTGATGAAACCGAATTTAGTTTGGTTAATTTGTACCCAAATCCTGCCAATGACGAAATAACAGCTTCGGTTTTCAGTAAAACAGAAGGCAAAGGATTGGTAGAGATAATGACCATAGATGGCAGGGTGCTAATGCAAGCCGAAAAGGAATTGCTGATAAACCAAACTGAATTGGTTTTTGACATCAAAAACTTAGTTTCAGGTTTGTATATTCTCAAAATAACTTCTTCGGCAACAGGCACTACACAGTATCAGAAGTTTATGAAGTTTTAATTTAGCAGGATTATCAGATTTATTCGACACCTTTGAGGTGTCGGATAATTAGGTTCAACTACTTAGGAGCATAGCAATTCAATTTATCAAATGTGGTTTTGATAAATCGAATGCTATTTGTACATTTGTCCTTTGGCAAAAGTATTTTTCTAAACTAACCTATCTCCATGAGTGATTTTATCGGACATGAATGTGGCATTGCGTTAATTCGCCTCCGCAAACCTCTTGCTTACTACATAGAAAAATATGGTACGCCTGTTTATGGTGCAAATAAGTTGTATTTGCTCATGGAAAAGCAACACAACCGAGGGCAAGACGGCGCAGGGGTGGCAAATGTCGTCATCAATCCGCAGGCAGGTGTGCCGTATATGTACCGTTTTCGTTCGGTAGATGCCAGCCCTATTGCCGATATATTCAAAAAAATTGGTAGAAAATTTAAAAAAGCCCAAAAACAAAACCCGCAAAAATATACGCAGGCGAGGTGGTTGCAACAAAACGTCCCTTTTACAGGCGAGGTTTTGCTGGGGCATCTTCGTTATGGCACGCATGGCGGCAACTCCATAGACAACTGCCACCCCATGAAACGGACAAGCAACTGGCGAAGCCGAAACCTTATGGTGGCGGGCAATTTTAATATGACCAACGTAGAAGAACAATTTGCAAAATTGGTGCAGTTGGGGCAACACCCAACGGCTTTTTCAGATACGGTTACAGTAATGGAGAAAATTGGACATTTTTTAGATGACGAAAACCAACGACTTTTTGATATTTACAACAATCAGGGCTACACCAACCAAGAAATTACCGAAAAAATAGAAGACGAAATAGATATGCAACGAGTCCTCCAAAGGGCTTGCAAAGATTTTGACGGAGGTTATGCAATGGCGGGAATTACAGGTCATGGGGCTGCTTTTGTTGCCCGCGACCCTGCGGGCATACGTCCTGCCTACTACTACGCAGATGACGAGGTGGTGGTGGTTGCCTCCGAAAAACCAGCTATCAAAACAGCTTTTAATGTAGAATATAGCCAAATCAAAGAAATAGAGGCGGGGTCGGCATTGGTAGTTCACAAAAACGGCAACTATGGTTTGTATCCTTTTACCGACAAATTGGAAAAAAAATCTTGCAGTTTCGAGAGAATTTATTTTTCCAGAGGGTCAGACCCCGAAATTTATCACGAAAGGAAAAAGTTAGGGAAATTATTGCGAACACAAGTACTGGAGGCTATCAATTATGATATGGACAATACGGTGTTTTCTTACATTCCCAATACTGCTGAGTCTGCTTTTTTGGGTTTGGTAGAAAGTTTAGAAAATTATTTGGTAGAGCAACGGATAAAAGCCCTGCACGAATGGAAACTAAACGAAAAAGACCTCAATCAAGTGCTTTCTTTCCGACCAAGAGTGGAGAAATTGGTGATAAAAGATGCCAAATTGCGTACTTTTATTACAGAAGATGCCCACCGAAACGACATGGTTGCCAATGTGTATGATACAACTTATGAAGTGATAAACAAAAGAACAGATAATTTGGTGGTTTTAGACGACTCCATTGTACGGGGGACAACCTTAGAAAAAAGCATCATTACTTTGCTCGAAAGATTAGAACCCAAAAGCATTGTCATTGTGTCGTCTGCCCCACAAATTCGCTATCCCGATTGTTATGGCATAGATATGTCGCGTATGTATGAATTTGTAGCTTTTCGGGCTTTGTTGGCACTGCTCAAAGAAACGCAACAAATGTATTTGCTCGATGAAACTTACTACCAATGTGTTGATTCGTTGAAATTGGAAGTTCACAAAATCAAAAACTTAGTAAAACCTTTGTACGACTTGTTTACTTATGAACAAGTATCAAACAAAATTGCCGAAATTGTAAGACCTTCGCACATCAAGGCAGAGGTCAAGGTAGTTTTCCAAACCATAGACAACTTGCACGTTGCTTGCCCTCACCACTTAGGAGATTGGTATTTTTCGGGCAATTATCCAACCGTAGGTGGCAACAGAGTAGTCAATAAGGCTTTTATCAACTTTATGGAGGGCAAAAAGGAAAGAGGGTATTAGGAAAACTATTTATCGGACACTTTGCGAGTTGTCGCACCATTCGTGTTCGATAAATTTAGCATTTTTTTATTTACAAACTTTCCAGAAATTTAATCAATTTATCACGTTGATTTTTAGATAGTTTCACAAATTTTTCTTTGCTATTTTGTGCTTCGCCCCCATGCCACAAAATAGCTTCTTCTGCATTTCTTGCCCTGCCATCGTGCAGGAGGTTGGTGTGCTTGTTTACTGTTTTTATCATACCAATTCCCCACAAAGGCGGTGTACGCCACTCTTGCCCGTTAGCCTCAAAATCAGGTCTGTTGTCTGCCAAGTCTTTGCCCATGTCGTGGAGTAGCAAATCTGTATAGGGTCTAATGGTCTGATTATTAAGCTGTTGTAGGCTATGAAAATTGCCTGTTTGCATTTTGGGAATATGGCAAGCCCCACAATTTAAGGTCATAAACAGTTGCTTACCTTCCAAAACTTCTGTATCTGTATGATTTCGGCGTGCTGGCACTGCTAAGGTTTGCGTATAGAAAACCACATTTTCTAAGTTTTGGTCGTCAATTTCAGGGTTTCCACCTGTGGGCATAGTTCCATACAAAGTTTGTTGGCTGGCAGATAAATTTTCGTTTGGAAACAAGCTGCTCGTAATGCCAATATCTCCCAAAAATGCTGCTGCGGTTTGTTGGTGTAGGCTCGGCTGATTAGCTTTCCAGCCAAACCTGCCCAATGTTTTTTTGCCTTTGCTCACTTCCCACACATAATTGGGCTTGCCCGAAATACCATCTTTGTTGGAATCATTTTCGTCTGCAAAACCCAAAATAGTGCTTTCAGAAATTGCCTCCAACAAGCCCAAACCTGCCATTTGCGGGGCTATGCGTGGCGAAACCATCACATTGGTTGCCAAGCTACCATAGCCTAAGTCCACAAATTGGTAGGTAGGTTTTCGCAAATTATATGGTGTGCCATCTGCATAATTTCCTTTTATTTCTTGATAATCTACCATTACCTTACATTCGGCTTTTATGCCCAAAATAGCATTGTCGTTTAGCTGTTCGCCATAGTTGGGGTCTGGTATTGCCTCTCCGTTGGGTTTGTTGCCAATACTTAGCCGAAACAGCAAGCCATTGAGTGGTCTGCCTGTAAATCCTTCGAGGGCTGCTGCTCTGCCATCTTTGAAGTGGCAACCACCACAAGAAGCCGAATTAAACACCACGCCCAGCCCATCTCGAGCCGTAACGGAGGAGGGTGCAGAAACCCAATTATTTCGAAAAAACGAATTGCCTATCTGAAATTTATCTAATTCTGATGCCGACAATTTTGCTATGGCTTCGCCAAAAGCCTCCTCCGAAAACGAAAATCCTGTTGCCGTACCACCCGAAAGTTGTTCATTTTCTTCCAAAATTGTGTTTTTATTGCTATCCGAACAAGATGTAAGATAAATTGAAATAGAGAACAATAAAAGTGTTGCCAAAAATAAAACAGAAGTTTTTTTCATATTTTTTGTTGTTTGCTGTTGTTAGAAAATAGTGTCCCTACGTTGCACATTTTATTTCGGATTCACGTGCTTTGTTTCCCTACGTTGCACGTAGGGCTATTATTGTTCAACCTCTTCGAGGTTGGGTGTAAGCCGCAATTCTATTTTTATTTCGGATGCACGTGCTTTATGTCCCTACGTTGCACGTAGGGCTATTATTGTTCAACCTCTTCGAGGTTGTAAAAAAAGACAATTCACATCTTGCATCGAACCTCGAAGAGGTTCAACAACAATAGCCCTACGTGCAACGTAGGGACATAAAGCACGTGAATCTGAAATAAAAACAAAAGAGAATCTGAAATAAAAACAAAAACGCAGGGAAACAATTACTCCGTCGTATCCACCACAATTTTCAGGCTAAAAGCCCCGTCCACAATTCTATCTGAAAGCAGTTTGAGGTTTTTGATAGCATTTGCAATCACATTATTATTTTGGGCATCATTCAAAATAGCTTGGTCAAAAGGTGCAGGAATGGCAAAAATCAGTTTTTCTGTATCGGCAAAGGCTTTAAGAGTTGCTTCACTTTTGGTTTTGTCTGCCTGTGCCACCAAATCTTTTATACTTTTGCCTGTTATCACTTGCCCTGACGTTGTTTTGTAAGTGCCAAAATAGACGTTTTGCACACTTTTAAAATTCATCTGAATATCGATGTGCGTATTGTCCGAAAAACAAGAATGTTCTTCTTCTTGGTCTTTGTTTGCCAATGCTACAGTCATGCGTTGCCCCGCCAATTCTCCTTTGCTCAAAATGCAGATT
Source organism: Cytophagales bacterium (assembly GCA_013299115.1). Classification (GTDB taxonomy): domain Bacteria; phylum Bacteroidota; class Bacteroidia; order Cytophagales; family Thermoflexibacteraceae; genus JAAFKA01. Next base: position 32,697 of record JAAFKA010000007.1, on the reverse strand, counting down.
CCTCTCAAAAAAGAGCCTATTACTGCATCAGTATTGGCGTTAGAAGTAAATTTTTTGCGGTAGTTGTTGCTGTTGGGTTGCCATTCGGCTTTGAGTTGTGCCAAATGCTCGACCAGCAATTCGGTTACCACTTTCAGGTAGATACGTCTGCGGTCTTGGTTTTTGGCTGTGCCATTGCTTACAAAATCTGTAAAAGGTCTTCTACCTGCAGAGGTGGCGTAGAGGTCTTGCCCCCAAAGCAAAAACTCAATGGCGTGGTAGCCTGTGGCAATATTGGTTTCGCCACCTTGCTCGTTGAGGTCTTGCAATACGGTTTTGTTAATGGTTGGAAACAAAGCAGCATTGTTAATAATTCCTGCATTGGGGTTGCCTTCCACATAGTCAATATAGCCTTCGTCTAAGGGCCAGCTGTTGATAAAACCCTCTATGCCGTTATCTCCATCTATGAAACCACCATAAAAACGGTAGCCTTCTGTTTGCCCATAAGGTAGGCGGGCATCTTTCCACGCCTGTTTGCAAGCCTCAAAATTGGCTTGATTGGGCTGGGCTACGAAACTGTTTACTTTTGCCAACAATTCGTTTGCCTTGTCATAACTGTCTGTATAAGAGGCAAATACAATATTTGCATAGTTCTCTACCACTTCTTTTTTGGTGGCTTGTAGTTGGGCTTGTGTGTCTATTTCGTCATTTTTGCAAGCCGACAAAGACAACAATACGCAACAGATTGCGAGGATTAGGTTACTTTTTTTCATTGTAAGTAAAATTTGTAGTTAGTTTGTAATTAAGTAGTTAAGTAGTTGAACCTAATTATCCGACACCTTTGAGGTGTCGGATAATTAGGTTCAACTACTTAAGTTGTCGCAAATATTAAATTTATTTAGACTAATTCCAAATAAAATTTAAAATTAGTTTTTAATTTGTAAATCCATGTGATAACCAATATTACAGACCTTGTTGTCTAAAAACAACCAAAATAGTTGCCTAAGACAACTATCTTAAACTACACTATCTAATTCATTCCTTCATTGCCTTCATAGCTAATTGTTTAGCAGTTTCCTTGCCCAAATACAAGGCAATACCATAATGTCCTAAGTAAATAAATGGGGTCATGCAAATTGCCACAGTCATTTTATAGGCATATTGCACCATTCCCACTGCCAACACTTGGCTAAAACTCCAATTTCCCAACCAATAGAAAGCCACCATCAACACCACAAAACTATCTATGAGTTGCGAAACAACAGTAGAACCTGTGGCTCTTAACCATTTTTTGTTATTTTTGGTTTTTGTCCGTAACCAATGAAAAACGTAAGCATCGACCAGTTGTCCTACTAAAAAAGCTGTAATAGAGGCTACTATCATACTCAAACCCATACTAAAAACAGTGGTGTAGGCATAGTTGATATTAAGCAAATTTCCTTGCGAGTCTGTAGAGTTTGCCTCCAACCAAAACTTGGCAGGCGGCAAATTGGTGGCAACAAATAATACCAGAAAAGTGTAGAGAATAAAACCTACGGTGGCGTAACTTATCTTTTTTACCCCTGTCTTGCCAAAATATTCATTAATAATATCGGAAATGATAAAAACCATAGGCCAGATGACTACACCTGCACTCAAATTAAAATCAATTTGGAAACCCTCTATCACTGAAATTTGGGCAGGAGGCAGACCAAGCAGAGTTTCGAAAGAAAAGATTTTAGACCCTATTAATTCGGCTACTACGGCATTGGTAACAAAAATGCCACCTAAAAGGAGAAATATATTTTGAATTTTTGCAGTTGCACTTTCTATTTTCATTTTCTTTTTGTAGCAAATTAGTTGTTAAAAATAAGTCAATTACGTACCTTTGTTTAAGCTAATCAATTTCATAGTGAGTATTGTTTTTAATTTGCAACTCAAAAATAAGCAAGAAAAATAACAATATACTACGCTATTTTAAATTTTTCCAAATTTCATTTCAATCCTGCTATCAAGTTTATTAAAAATGATATACCAACCCAACCCCATTCGCCAGCTTTTTATTGAGCAGCCCCAAAATATATTATCTGTTTATTTTACAGCAGGTTATCCATCTTTACAAGATACTGTATCAACCATAGAAACCTTGCAAGCAGCAGGCGTAAACCTGATTGAAATTGGCATTCCTTTTTCTGACCCCATTGCTGACGGAGAAACCATACAACAGAGCAGCCAGCAAGCTCTACAAAATGGTATGAATTTGACTTTGCTGTTTGAGCAACTGGCTAATATTCGCCAAACTGTGCATATTCCTTTGATTTTGATGGGCTATATGAACCCTATTTTGCAGTTTGGGGTAGAAAAATTTTGTAAAAAGTGCTTTGAAACAGGTATCAACGGTTTGATTATTCCCGACCTGCCAATGGCTGAATACTTGCAAACCTACAAATCTTTGTTTGCGCAGTACCAATTAGAAAATATTTTTCTCATCACTCCCCAAACAGAAGACGAAAGAATCCGATTGATTGATACCAATACTCAAGGGTTTATTTATATGGTTTCTTCGGCTTCGGTTACAGGAGCAAAACAAGGAATCAGCAACAGCCAACTAACTTATTTTCAACGAATTAAAGCCATGAATCTCCAAAATCCTCTACTCATTGGTTTTGGTATTGGCAATGCAAGCACCTTCCAAACTGCCTGCCACTATGCCAATGGTGCTATTATTGGTAGTGCTTTTATCAAAGCAGTAGGGGCAAAAGAAGGCAAATTGGAAGAGAAAATAAAGAATTTTATTACAAGCATTAAGGCGTTGTAAGTAAAAAATCTTTCAACCCTTCGGCTGGATTAGCTTGTTTCATAAAACTTTCGCCTATCAAAAAACCTTTGTAACCATGTTTTTTTAGCCATTCCACTTCTGCATAGGAACTGATGCCACTTTCAGCTACACTAATTGCTGAGGCTGGTATCAAGGGGGCTAATTGGGCTGCAATTTGCAAATTCACTTCAAAAGTTTGCAAATTGCGGTTGTTTACACCTATCATGTCTGCCTGTGAGTCCAAATTTGGCAACAACTCTTCTTGATTGTGAACTTCCAGCAACACTTCCAAACCCAAATTGTGGGCAAGAACGGTAAAATCTTTTATTTGCAAAGGACTTAAGCAAGCTGCAATCAATAAAATAACATCTGCCCCCATTGCCTTTGCCTCGTGAATTTGGTAGGCTGCAACAATAAATTCTTTTCGCAAAATAGGAATAGGACATAGAGGTCGAGCAATAAGAATATCTTGCAAACTGCCACCAAAAAATTGCTGGTCTGTCAAAATAGATAAACCAGAAGCCCCTGCTTTCATATAACCTATGGTTACATCTGCCACCGAAACTTGGTTGTTGATGATTCCCTTCGAGGGAGATTGGCGTTTAAATTCGGCTATGATACCTGTTCCTGCTAACAAGGCTTGGCATAGAGAATACGTTTGACGTTGATAATCAGGCTCTTGCTGTAAGATTGTCAAAGGAACAGCAGTCTCCTGTTGAGCTACTTCTCTGCGTTTGTGCGTAACAATGGTATCTAAAATTTTGGCAAGATGTGGCATGGACAATAAATGATTTTGTTTTTTAGTATTTTATTTTGTAACACCAGACTTACGGCTATTTTTCAACAACACATAATTTTTGTATTCTCCAATTCGAATACCTGTTTGTTTGGCTATCCACTGCAAAACCCTGTTTTTGAATTTCAATTTTTTCACTCGAATATCAGGCTCAAATTTCCAATTCATTCGAGCAATACGGTCTTTCATTACCGCAGGGTGCTGCCCCTCAAACAAGGCTAAGGAGTCTATATTATTGTAGTCATATTCGGTCAAAACAGGCAATTCAGCTTTGTTTTCTCCTGTCCAGTATTGATAAAATACGTGGTTGCGGTGCCGCATCTTAAAAGGTTCACGCACCCAGCCGTAGTGATACATAGAAACATCTACCGCAGCCACACGCAATTTGCGGTTGTCTTTTGTCCTAAAACCTTGCGCATCTTTGTAAGAACAAATCTTGCCGTTGTTGCGAATTATCCTAATTTCGTGCCTGTACCACTGCCGAGAGTCGGCTACATATTGATAAGAACCATAAAAATGCAAGTAGCTGACCAATAAACCCTCCACTTCGGGGTCGTCTTTGTGGCGGAGCATAGCAGCTTGCAAAGTTTGCAAATACTGTTCAGGCATGACCTCGTCGCCCTGTATATAAAAAGCCCAATCCGAATCAGGCGAAACGGCAGCTAAGGCTTTGTCGGTTTCCACAGCCAATACTTTGCCTCCTTCTCTCAGGCTTTCGTCCCAAATAGTTTCTATGATTTTGATTTTAGGCGAATTGATATTTTTTACCAACTGCAATGTATCGTCTGCCGAATTGCCAACGGCTACCACTACCTCATCACAAATGGGCAAAATGGACAAAATAGCCTCGACTATTGGATAGTCGAATTGTACGGCATTGCGAATAAAAGTAAATCCTGAAACTTTCATCTTAAAATTTTATGCAGTTTTTTGAATACCAAAAGGCGTACATATTACTTTTTGGTTGGTAATGTATTCATACAATTTTCTATTTTCCTCATTTCTCGGCAATTCTTTGTGGTAAAGGTGATACTGAATGGCTGCATAATTCAGCTTTTGTATTCGTACACCATTTAATTTGAGTCGATTTTCTATGTCCACATCTTCGCCATAGCCAGGGTAAACATATCTTTCGTCAAAGCCATTGATAGCCAACAAATCTTTTCGATAAAGGGAAAAGTTGCAACCAAGTATGCGAGCAGGTTTTCTGTTTAGCCAATTTCTAAGCATTGAAGGTGGCAAATAAATACTTTTTTCTATCATATTGGCTTTTTTTTGCAAAGCATCGGCAAATAAGCCGATGAAATTGTTTTCCAAAAATCCATTTGCTACTGTTTCTTCTGTAAGGGCAACAGACATCGTTTGTGATAAATTTGCCCGCCGCCCCGCCAAACACTGGTTGGGTTTGCTATTTTTATAATGTTCCTCCATAAATTTGCTATGCAGCACACAATCGCCGTCTATGAAAATAAGATAGTCTGTTTGGGCAGCAAGTACGGCTTTGTTTAGTATTTTATTTTTCTGAAAACCATTGTCCTCTTGCCAAATATGTTGCACCTTGAAAGGTAGTTTGGGCAACAGTTGGTTTAACTCCTCACAAAAAGTGGTAGCCGACCCGTCATCAGCCACGATGACCTCAAAATCTTTGAAAGATTGACGTTTTAAAGAGGCAAAAATTAATTGTAAGGCAGTTATTTTGTTGTAAACAGAAATAATGAGTGTAACTTTGTTGCTCATTGTATAGGTGTTTTATCAAAAATAAATGCAAAGATATGAAAAAATTGAGTAACATTTTGCCCTTTGTGGAGAAAAAAATATACTATCTGGCTTTATTTTTTGGTGTGCTTTTGCTGGCAACGTACTACCAAAGAAATCCTACGGGAGATGATGCCTGGTTTGCCGAACAGTCTTATTATTTTTGGAAGGAGGGCAAAATTCGTTCTACATTTTTTACAGGCTTGCTCGACTGGGACCAATATCTCTATGTTTCGCACAAATTATTTCTATGGATTGGGGCTGCTTTTATGGCTCTTTTTGGTGTTTCTAGCTATGTTTCCAAACTTTTTGGTGTATTTTCTTTGCTCCTTCTCATTCTTTTTGCTTATTTTTATTGTTATTACCTCCAAAAAAACACCAAACTCTTTGCTTGGTTTTTTCTGTTGTTGGTAGCAAATAGCTTGGTTGGTGGTATGAGTTTTGAGAATAGACCCGATATTTTTCTGGGTGCTTTGGGTTTCGGTTCTTTCACTTTTTTGCTTGCTGCCACCTCGCACAAGTCAAAAACTGCGTGGCAAATAGTTTTGGCAGCAATTTTGGCAGGTTTAGCACCTGTGGCTCACCTGAACGGATTGATTTATGGTGTGGCGGGCTTACTTTATTTGGGTTATAAGAGGCAATATCTCTATGCAATTTATTTTTCGGTGGTTGCGGGAGGAGTTTTTGGGTTGTATTTTGTAGATATTTTGGCAAATCAAGCCTGGCATAGTTGGTGGTATCAACTGCGAAATGACCCTGCTACACAAAATTCTTTTGGTGTGTGGGCAAAAGTGAAAACAATGCTGTTCTTTTTCAATATTTTTGTGGAGTCCCCAGAGCAATTAGTTACCACTTTGCTATTGCTTACCATAATTTCGGTTGATTATTATCATTTATCAACTACCTCAAAGGGGGCTGATAAATATTTTTGGGCTGTTGCAAAAAATTTAATCCTCAACAATGAGGTATTTGTCTATTTGAGTGGGCTGTTGCTTGTTTTTTGGGGCTTAACCAAATCAGCCACAGGCATCTACCAAATGCTATTTTTGCCGTTTATGTGCATGGGAATTGCCAACTATTTGGCACAAGACAAACCAAAGGAAGCAAAAAAAATGACTTCTTTTGTTAGTTTGGCGTTGCTTATCTACTTTTTGGTAGGTTTTATTGGCAATGTGCAACGAATAGGAAATAATTTTTCCAATGATTTTAAGCCCAAAGTTTACAAAGAAATAGCAAAGGAAATACCGCAAGGCAGCACCTTGATAGTGCCTTTGACCATGTTTTTCAATGAATATCCGCACTACAAAGTTTTATCACACACAGGCTATCAGGTGATACACAAAAACCAATGCAATGAAACTTCCTTTGCTGCGTGGCTGGACAAGCACAACGTAGAATACATCATTTTAGACGAAGACAAGTTGAGTTATTGTTTGCCAACTACTCCAAACAAATGGAAAAACTACAACCTTATCAAAAAAATAGGTGAGATAAGTGTATGGAAAAGAGAGTAGAAAGAGAAAAAAATGAGGTAGAAATTGCCCGAAAAGTCAAAGTGTACCGCAGAATTGGGTCAGGAATGCCCTCTAAGGTATAAGATAATTTTTAGAAGGTGTTGGCTTGCTTAACTTTTTTGTTTACCAGACACACACTACTTCAATTTTTCTTGCCACGCATTGATAGCTCTTTCCAAATCGGCTTTGTAGCTAAACTGTTCTCCTCTTTCTACCATGCCTAACTGCAAAGCCTGTTTTGCCATGTCTATGGCTTGCCTGTACTCGCCGTTGAGAGCAAAATAATCTGCTTTGAGCCAATAAGGTCTAAAACTCTTGGGGTTTGCATTCAGAGTTTTTTCTATCCATTCATTTACTCTATCTAACAAAATACCGTTTTTTAGGCAATAATCAGCACAAGTAGCAAATACTTCCCAGTCTTTGTCGGTAGCTTTGCCTATGGCTCCCTCTATGTTACGGAGGACTTTTTCCTCCAATTCGACTCGCAACTCTATGGGGACAACCACCCTTTCCCACTCTATAAAAATGTCTGCTCGTTTCTTGTCCACATTGCCAATCTCTATTTTAAAAGTTTCCTCAAAAACTCCTTTTAGTGGCTTTACCTTGAAAATCACCACATTATCTTCTTCCCTGTAATTTTCTGTACCCCACGACTCGGCATTTTTGTTGAGCAAAATAGTCCATTCATTCTTATTTGGAATACTATACAAAGCATATTTGCCAGCCTTTACCTTTTGCCCATTTAGTAGCACATCATCAGAAAATTCTATGGTCGTTGCTTTGTTTGCCCCTGTCCGCCATACTTTGCTGTACGGCACAATGTCTCCCCAAATTTTACGTCCTTTTACGCTGGGTCTGTAATAAGTTATTTTGATTTCGGTTAAACCAACTAATTGTGTTAGTTGAGAAGGCGGACTTGTATAAGGCAAAACTACCAAAGGTTTTGCGGTAGCCTGCTGTATAGTTTGAGCAAAATTATGGTTGCTTATACAAACTAAATTGGAGAAAAATAAAAAGAAAAGTCTTAAATTTTGCATACTTTTGATAAGATTATTACAATGATAAAATTAACAAATCACAACTTTTATGTTAGCTTATTTAGCAGTTTTAGTAGTCAAATTTTATCAAGGGGCTATTAGTCCTTTGCTGTTGCCTTCTTGCCGTTATCACCCTACCTGTTCGCAATATATGATAGAGGCATTGCAAAAATATGGTTTTTTCAAAGGTTTTTGGCTGGGTATCAAACGAATAGGAAGTTGCCACCCCTGGGGAGGGCATGGCTACGACCCTGTGCCTTAACAAGCAGTACCAAACAATTTATTTGCATTGGCAGTTGTTTGTGTGGCTATGGTTTCCACGTTAATAGCTTTCATTTCGGCTATTTTCTGGGCTACTAAAGCCGTATAAGCTGTTTCGTTTCGTTTGCCCCTGTGTGGATTGGGAGCCAAATAAGGGCAGTCTGTTTCCAAAACAAAATGCTGTAAATCAAGCTGTTGAATAACAGGTTCAAGTCCTCCGTTTTTGTATGTTACCACGCCGCCAATACCCAAACGAAATTGCAAAGCAATCAATCTGTTGGCATCTGCCACTGTGCCTGTAAAGCAGTGCAAAACACCAAATAAATCGGGGTGCTGCAAGGTTTCGAGCAAATGGATGATTTTTTGCATAGCTTCGCCCTCTACTTTGCTGCGGCTGTGAATGACCAACGGCACTTTGTATTGGATAGCCCACTTTGTCTGAATTTTAAAAGCCTCGACCTGTTCTGCCTCAAAAGAGGTATCCCAATATAAATCTAAACCCATTTCGCCAACGGCAATAAATTTGCGTTTATTCAGCCAACTTTCTACTAAATACAATTCTTTTTCGAAGTCTTTTTTCACCGAACAAGGGTGCAAACCCATCATAGGCAAGCAAAAATCGGGGTGTTTCTCCTCCAATTCCAACATTCCATCGATGCTGCGGTGGTCTATATTGGGCATAAAAATAGCTTGTAAGCCTGCCTGTTTTGCTCGGTCTAACATTTCGTTGCGGTCTTTTGCAAACTGCTCTGAATAAATATGTGCGTGAGTATCAATTAGTTGCATAATATTTTTAACCCTTTATGTACTCAATTCTTTTAAAACTTAAGACTAAAAACTAAAAATTCAAAATTATTTAAACCACCTGCAAACCAATAAGCAGCACATCATCAGTTTGGTGTGCCTCTCCTTTCCATTGCAACCATTCCCTTTCTATTTCCTCTCTTTGCATAAATAGAGGCAATTTGCCTACTTTTCCCAACAATTCTTTGAACCTTTTTGAGCCATATTTTTTGCCTTCTTTTTGCCCAAATTGGTCGCGGAGTCCGTCAGAGAAAATATACAATTTATCATTAGGCAAAATGGAAATGGTGTGGGTTTGGTAATCTTTTTTGGTGTAAAAAGAAAAACTGCCCAAAGGCGAAGTACCGCCTTTGATTTCCTGAATTTCGTTGTTTCTGTATAAAAATAGTTTGTTGCTGGCTGCTGCAAAGTGAACTTCTTGGTTTTCTACCACCAAAATAGACAAATCCATACCATCAGAAATTACACCATTGGCATTGGGTTGCAATATTTTTTTGAGTTTGTTGTCCATTGCCAACAAAATTTGGTCAGGTTGGGTAATGTGGTTTTCGTTCACTACTTCGTTCAAGATAGAAGCCCCCACCATAGTCATCAAAGCACCTGATACGCCATGTCCTGTGCAGTCGCCTAAGGCTACTATTTTTTTGCCTTGCTGCTCAGTAAACCAATAAAAATCTCCGCTTACAATGTCTTTGGGTTTGTTGAGAATAAAAGCCCCTTTGAAGTGCGAAATAACCGAAGATTGGTCTATCAAAATAGCATCTTGTATCCGTTTGGCAGCTTTTATACTGTCTGTAATATTTTTGCTCCGTTGCGAAATAATTTCTTTTTGTTGCTCTATTAATTGCTTTTGCTCTATCAAATTTTCGTTAATCGCAGCCAATTCCTCCGCATTTTGGCGAATTTCCTCCTCCGTAGATTTTAGTTCTTCTATATAACTTTTCAGTTCCTCTTGGGTTTCATTTAAGTTATGATTGATAACCAACAATTCGGCATTCGAAGCCTGTACTTGCTTAAAATACACATCAACTTTGTTGATAGCAGGGCGAAAAATGAGCAAAGCCTCCAAAGCCAAAACCACCAAAGTAATGAGCATCAACACCAATTCGATACTTTTTAACAACTCTATTTTTTGTCCTGCCTCTTTGTCATATTGAAAAGTAATTTCGTTCATTATTCGCAAAAAATTAGGCTCATTTGCTATCATTGTTGCCAGCGAAGATTTGAACACTTCTTTGGGTGTTTGCCATTTAAAATTCTCTAACTCGTAGCCTGCACCTTGCATAGCTTCATAATGCGGCGTTATCAATACAAACAATTCTTTCACTACTTCGCTGTTGTAGTTGGCAGGTAATTGCAATGTTTCAGACCCTTTTTGCAGCCCTTCATGCGAATCTCCCCATAATTTCAGTAGGTCGGTCAGTTCTTTTTGGCGTTTGGCAAATTCTGTTTCATCAGTAGCTATAGAAATTAGCAAGGCTGTTTTAGTTAGTTTTTGGCTCAACATCCGTTGCCTTCCTGCAATGTTGATAACACGAGAGTCTGCCATTTGGTTTTTCAACACATAACGCACCAATAATTGGCTGGATACAGTTAATAAACCAATCAAAAGCAAAGCCAAAACATAGATTCTGGTAATGCGGTAGGCAGGGCTTTTGCCTTCGTTAGTCGTTGTTTGCTGCATAGAATAACAAAATGATGTAATTTTTTTGTAAGTTTCGCAAAAATTAGGCTATTATCCAATAAAATTACAATAAATAAACTTTTTGCAAGAAAATTTATTTATTAGAGTTTATGAATAATTTTTTGTTAAGAGACTTGGCAAAAGATGTCATTTTTCAAAAAAATGACATCTTTGGGTAATTATTCATAAACTCTATTGTAATTTGCATAGCTTATTGTATTTAACTTTTTGCAACATAACCAAAACTTTCAATTTTATGCAACGCCAACTCCGCATTTTCTTTACTGCTCTCATGTTTTACACTCGTATTCCCTGCCCCAGTTGGGTCGACCATTCAGAGGAATACTTGAACAAATCTACCATTTATTTTCCTCTCATTGGTTGGATAGTGGGTTTGGTGGCTGCTACGGTTTATGGTCTGGCTTTTTGGTTACTGAAAAGTGAAATGGTTGCTATTTTATTGAGCATGGTGGGTACAGTTTTAGTAACAGGGGCTTTTCACGAAGACGGTTTTGCTGATGTTTGCGATGGTTTTGGTGGTGGATGGACTAAAGTCAAGATATTGGAGATAATGAAAGATAGTCGTGTGGGTGCTTATGGGGTTATTGGTTTGTTGTTGCTCATGGGTTTAAAATGTCAATTGCTGGTGGCTCTTTTCGATAAAATAACGATGACTAATCAGTCTATAAATTGGTGGCAGAGTTTGGTAAATTTATTTTCCACCACACCAACGCCAAGTAATTCATGGCAACTGTTGATTGTTGAAACTTTGGTATTGGTAGCTACCCATAGTTTAAGTCGTTTTATGGCACTGACTTTGATTTATACACACCTATATGTACGTGAGAATGAAGATGCCAAAGCAAAACCCGTAGCCAAAAAAATGTCTCTTTTTGAATTAGGTATTGCTTTTGTGTTTGGTATCTTACCTTTTGTGGGGTTGGTAATTTGGCAACAACAAATTGCGTTATTGATAGTTTTTTTGCCTTTATTACTTTGCCGTTGGTATTTGATTAGTTATTTTGTCAAATGGATTGGAGGTTATACGGGAGATTGTCTGGGGGCAGTGCAACAGGTGGAAGAAGTAGTAATGTTGCTTACCTTGTTAGCTTTGTGGTAAAATAATAAACTTTTTTATGACAAAGTCTATAGCCTAAATACACTGTCTTAAGTTATTTTTGGAAATGTGTCTGATATGAAATGCCTCCAAGTATTTTGCAATGATGGTACATTGGCAATGGTTGTAAAATCTTGACAATCGTACTTTCTATCAATTCTACGATTGTCAAGGTCTGCGACCATTGCCAACGTGCATGTATTTAGAACACCAAATAAGGCTTCAGTTTTTGCAGTTTTTCTGCTGTTAAGATTTTGATTTTCAGCAAGTCATCGGCAGTGGCAAAATTGCCATGTTGCTTTCTATAAGCTACCAAAACATTGGCAAGTTTATAGCCTATGTAAGGGTGATTTTTCAGCGAAGTTTCATCTGCTGTATTGACGTTTATTTTTTTGATATTGTCGGGGTTAATTGTTGCATATTTTGCCAATTCCTCCAATACTTCGGGCTGTATACCGTAAACCTCCTGTACTTGGTCGAGACTATGAAAACCACCCAAATTGTTGCGAAACTTCACTATTCGGTCTGATAAAACAGCACCAATGCCCCTGATAGTTTTTAAAGTGGCTGTGTCGGCTTGGTTGAGGTCAAAGGCAACAATGGTTTTGGGTTTGTAGGCAGGTTTTGTTTCTGCTGTATTGTTTGGCGAAGGAGAACCAGATAAAAAAGTTTGTTTCTCCAATTTATCGGGCAGGGCAAGATAAGGGGCTAATTCTGCGTATTTTTCGGGAGTTAAGCCGTACATTTTCTTAAAATCCTCTTTTATTCTGAACTGTCCGCCTTTGTTTCGGTAGTTGATAATTCGCTGGGCAATGAACTTTGGCAAACCTAATTTGATAAAAGTTTGCTCGTCTGCTTCGTTGGGATTGAACGAAAAAAGAGCAACAGCAACTGAATTATTGTTGGCTTTGTAATCCGTATTGGTTTGATAATTATTTTGGTAATAATTTCTTTGTTCGGCTTTTTCTTCTCTTTCAGCTTGCTTTTGGGCTTGAAACTGCTGTTCATGCTCGTTGATTTGAGTCAACCAATTTTTCATTATTTGTTGGTCGGCTGCTGTATCTGTTGCTGTGTAGCCGTTGGTAACATTTGTAAATTTATTGACAAAAGTAAGCAACAACAAAATTATCATCATGACTGTCATGGTGATAAAACTGCGAATTTCTATTTGAGAAAAAGCAAAGTAGTTGCGTAGCCAATAAGTGAGTTTTTTCATAGGAAATATTTTTAAAATAACTGGAAAATTTATTTCAAGCCCATTCGCCTGAAGGCAAATATACATTACTCCATTTTCAGAATCCGCATTTCCACCCTTCTGTTCCGTTCAGAGAATTGGCTGGCTACTAAGGGTTTCGACCCGCCGTAGGCTTTGGTAACAATACGACTTGATTTTACGCCTCCTCCTGCCAAATACAAGGCTACAGCATCGACTCTCCGTTGCGAAAGAGCCAAATATTGGTTGCAAATAGCTTTGTAGTCGGGGTTGTTTGGTTCGGGATTTCGGTCTGTATGTCCCGATAGTTCTATTTCCACATTGGGGTTTTCCTTCATAAATTGCAAAAGTTGTTCTACGCCTTCGGTGCTGATGAGTTCATCACTGTTGGTTTTAAACAAAATCCCTTTGAGTTGGATAGAAGTTCCTTTGCGAACTTCCTGCCCCTGAATGACTGCCACAGTGGGGGCGGGGTCTTCCTCCATATATTTTTTTGGTGAAGGTTTCAAAACTAAAATCAAAGGATTCACACGCACAGGGGCAGGCGGAGGCAATCGCAATTTGCTTGGAATAGCTACTTTTTTTGCATTGATAGGCAACGGTTTTTTGATAGTAACCAAATTGCTACTTTCCAAAACTATTTTTTCTACTAAAACAACTTTGGGTGGTTCTTCTTTTGGTACTTCCACTACTACTTTTGGTTCTTCTTTTTTGACCACAACCACCTCGTCTGGTTTCTTGACAGGCGGCGGCGGTTGAGGGTCTAATTTATACAGCCCATCGTCCACAGTGCCTATCCAAATCATATCGTCTTTGTCTAAGGCAAGTTTGGTAGCATTTCTCGAAGCAAAATTTGAGTTGTTTTTATCGTAAATTGTACGGTCTTCCTCCTCGTATTTTGCCAAGCCGTTGCCCGCCGCCCAAACTGTACCTTTTCTATCTAAAAGCAAATCTTTGACTACAGTAAATTCATCTCTACCTTTTACTTTGTGTAAGGTATTGTTGCAATACACAACAGGTTTGCTGCGTTTTTCTAAGCAAAAACAAATATTGTCCTTCGCATCAGTGGTAATGGCAGTAATTAAACCATTTTTGTCGTACAAATCCCACACACTGCCGTCTTTGGTACTTACAATTCCCAAATCTGTACCTACCCATTTTACGTCTTGGGCATCTACGCCAATGGAATAAATATGATTGCTGGGGATTTCATAAACAGTTGTGATGTCATAGTTGTACCATTTGCCATGTTTGTCCACCACCCAAACGCCACTTTCTTTGGTTGCCAACCATTTTTTATGGTGTTTGTCTATGGCAATTCCTCTGATGCTGTGGTTTTTGTTTTGCATATTGGGCATATCATAATGGCGTACATAGTTGCCTTTTTTGTCTAAATGTATCAACCTCACGCCATCGTGGTCGGAGGCTAACCACTTGTTGCCCGCATTATCTATGGCTATGGCTGTGATGTTTCGGAGTAGCGTATCTGCGGAGTGTGGGTTGTCATAATATCGCCACGCCGAAGGCAGCGAATCACCTGTAAAGCCATAAAAACCAGTAGGTGTGCCTATCCATTTCATACCTTCTTGGTCTATTGCCAAACTCAATATTTCGCCCATTTCTCCTTTGGGGAGTTGGTAACGAGTAAAAACTTGGGCGGGCAAGGCAAAAGGAAGGCAATAAAAACACCAAAAAGACAAATAGACCAAAACTATTTGCCGCTTGATTTGCCACTTGATTGGGGAAGTGAAAGCATATTTTTTTTGCATCATCTCTACTTTATTACATTGGTAATTTTGCAAAGTAAATAAAAGTTTAGTTAATTAGAAATTTTAATAGCTTGTTTACATAAAATTTTGCAACGCTTGGCAAAATAACGACAACAAATTGGTAACTTGCCATAAAAATTTTGTAAAACCAACAATGAAAAGACCTTTAATTTTAGTTTCCAATGACGATGGCATTACAGCCAAAGGCATACGCACCTTAGTAGAGGCTGCTGCCGAATTAGGTGATGTATTGGTGGTAGCACCTAACAGTCCGCAGTCGGGCATGGGACACGCCATTACTATTCATTCTCCTCTCAAAATCTATGCCTCTGATGTTTTCCCGCAGGTGCAGGGCTGCTATGAGTCGTCTGGCACCCCTGCCGACTGCGTAAAATTGGCAAAATATTACGTACTCAAAGGCACACCTCCCGACTTGGTGGTAAGTGGCGTAAATCATGGGAGCAATACGTCTATCAGCATTTTGTACTCTGGCACCATGTCCGCAGCCATAGAAGGGGCAATAGAAGGTGTGCCTGCCATTGGTTTTTCTCTTTGCGATTATGGAAAAGATGCAGATTTTTCACATACCATACCTTACATCAAAAAAGTTATGGCACAGGTCTTAGAAAAAGGCTTGCCCAAAGGTGTGGCTCTCAACGTAAATTTTCCGAAAAAACAGGAGCAAGCTATTCAGGGCATTAAAATTTGTCGCCAAGCCATAGCCCGTTGGCAGGAGGTTTTTGACGAAAGGCAAGACCCTTATGGCAGGTCTTATTTGTGGTTGGCGGGCAGTTTTGTAAACCACGACAAAGGAAACGACACAGACGAGTGGGCTATTGCCAACAATTATGTATCCGTAGTGCCTTGCGTCTTCGACCTCACTGCCCACCACGCCATTGCTACCTTAAACGAAGGCTGGGAAAAGATTTTGTAAGTTTTGTACGTTGGCAATGGCTTAGGCAGCCCCGTCAAGACCTTGACAATCGTACCACATTTTTTTATTAGGTGCTTTGGGTTGCTACAATTGAAAGGCTTTGGGATTTGAGAATCCCAAAGCACAACAGGTACTTTGGGTTGCTAAAAAACCGAAACTATTGTTTCTTGAAAGCCAAATTAACTTGCTGTTTCATTTCTTGATACACAATGGCATGATGGGCAGCACAATAAACACAAATACCATTGACAATCAATAATGCCTGTGGAGATTCATGCACCACGCCAAAATCTTGGGCTATTTGGTTAGAAATTTGACGATAATTAAGCAAATCTAACAAATAGACTTGAGTAGTAGGCATCTCAGTTTCTTTCCACGCCCTTTCTAATCGGGCAAGGGCAGTGCTACTTATGGAGCAACGGGTACTATGTTTGAACAATAAAACAGGCTGTGTAAACGAATCTTTTTTGATTGTTTCTAAGGCTGTTAGTTCGGTAAGAGGTTTCCAATTCATATTTTAAATTTATCAGCTACGTTTAGCGTAAGGTTTAGGATTCTTTATTATCACACGCCAAGGCGTATGTTATATCGTTTTGTAAACACAATTTATGATAAGCAAGTTCAAATTTTTTTTTTAAACTTATAACTCATTCCAGATGGTTTTAGTCATAGACAATTACGATTCGTTTACCTACAATTTGGTGCATCTGCTCAAAGAAATAGGTGCTGCTGTTGCCGTTTACCGCAACGACCAAATTAGCTTGAATGAAGTAAACAATTACCAAAAAATATTACTTTCGCCAGGTCCTGGTGTGCCTTCGGAGGCAGGTATTATGCCCGAAGTTATCAAGCAGTATGCACCTACCAAAAGTATTTTTGGCGTTTGTTTGGGACATCAAGCCATAGGCGAGGCTTTTGGTTGCCAACTGCTCAATATGCCTGATGTTTACCATGGTGTAGCCCACAAAGTTTATGTTACCAAGCCCGACCTTTTGTTTGAGCAAGTGCCAACCAACTTCAAAGCCTGTCGTTATCATTCGTGGACAGTTTTGCATCCGCCACAGCATAGCCCTATTGAGGTTATAGCTGAAGACGAAGTTGGCAATATCATGGCACTCCGCCACCGCCAATATGATGTGCGAGGTGTACAGTTTCACCCAGAGGCTATCTTGACTGAACATGGCAAAGTGCTGTTGCAAAATTGGTTGAAAAGTTAATAAACTTCTTGCAAAAGTCCCCAAAATGACTTATCGAATGGCTATGGGTGTTCGATAAGTTGGTTTCAAAATATTTTCGCAAGAACTCTACTGTTAATTATTGCTAAACAGTTCGATTTATTTTGCGAAGTTTATAACTTTGCAACATGAAGTTAATAGACAAATATATTTTTACGAAGTTTCTGCAAACTTTCTTTTTTGTGGTGTTACTCATCAATTCGATTATTTGCGTAATAGACTACACCGAAAAAATTAATGACTTTTTGAAAAAGAAAGTAACTGCTGCCGAAATTTTAGGCGAATATTACCTAAGTTTTGTGCCTCACATTACCAATATGTTGAGTCCAATCACTGTATTTATTGCAACGGTTTTCATTACGGCTCGGCTGGCTGCCCGTACAGAAATTATTGCAATTTTGGCTTGTGGTGTAAGTTTTCGGAGGTTGTTGTTGCCTTATCTGATGGGTGCTGGCATTTTGGCTACATTCACTTTTCTGATGAATGGCTGGGTAATTCCTCGCACCAATAAAATAAAAGTGGCTTTTGAAAACAAATACCTCAAAGGGACTTTTTTCTATGACGAAAGAAACGTACACAGCAAAGTTGCCCCCAATACTTTTGCCTATTTGCAAAGCTATAATAACCAAAATCATATAGGCTATTTGTTCACCTTAGAATTTATTGTGAATAAAGAAGTCAAGCAAAAACTTTCTGCTGAAAGAATAGAATGGGACAGCCTGAAAACTGTTTGGCGACTACCAAATTATAAAATTCACACCTTCAATGGCGAAGTGGAAACTATTTTTCACGGAACTAATATGGATACAGTGCTGAATCTTCGCCCAAAAGACTTTGAAAGTAAACACCTTTTGCACGAAACTTTTACCTTGCCCGAATTAGACGACTACATAGCCGAGCAACTAAGGCGAGGCAACACACAAGTTGGTATTTTTTTGGTAGAAAAACAAGAAAGATACGCTTATCCTTTTGCTATTGTTATCCTTACCATTATGGGTGTGATAGTTTCTGCCCGAAAGTCGAGGCAGGGGACAGGTATGCTCATTGCGATTGGCTTTTTGCTTGCCTTCGTCTTCGTAACCTTTGTGCGTATGAGCCGAAGCATGGGACAGGCTGGCACTTTAGACCCTTGGCTGGCTGCATGGCTGCCCAGCTTGGTCTTTGCAGGCATCACAGCTTTGTTGTATAGAACGGTGCCGAAGTAAAAAAACGAGGCTATTTTTTCGGACAGCCTCGTTTCAAAATATTTTTGTAAAAAATTTCGTCAGGACGGTTGAATTCTTACCAGTTCTTTCCTGTGAATTATTACATTGGAAACTTATTAGTAGTAGCTGCCTGAATAGCCTTGTGATACTCCATAATAAAGTAAGCCGAAACAGCCTTTACCACGTTGTCCACCTCAAATTTTGGTGGCGTTACGGCACTTTTTACGGCTGCCGTTGTCATGCCATGGTTGTTGTCGTAGTAGCTGCTCATACCGCCAACGGCTTCAAAATTGATTTCATTTTTTTTGAGGTCATACACAGCTTTGAGGGCATCAGTTCTGGAAATATCCCAAGAATAATCCTTTTTCTTCGAGGCTTGTATCTGCACAGTGTACTTGTTTTCTGCTGTACGGTTGTCGGTCAGGTTAATGGTACTGAAAAACACTAAGGTCGACACGCCGCCCAAAACGGCTTCTATCCGCAATTCGTATTTGTTGCTGCCCTTGCTGGTGGTGGTGAAAAAGTGCGTAACAGCAGTTTTTTTCTTGCCCATTTTCCTTTCTATGGTGCATTTTACATCAGGAGAACCTTTTTGGGCGCCGCACCGAAACAAGGGAGGCAAGGGCGTAGGTGTTGGCTCTACTGCCACCACAGGAGTCGAGAAGTTTACTATGTTGGTTGGGGTTGCAATGGGATTAGCACCGCCAAAAAAGCCTGAAAAAACAGACAATAAAGCAATTTGTTTTAGCCAAAACATAAGTTTACAAAGTTTTGAATGAATTGATAAGCAACAAATGTAGCATAGACTTTAGTCTGTGCAAGGTACTTGTGATTGCTACAAGGGCAAAACGGACTAAAGTCCGTTATACAATTTTATGATTTAAATGGTAGGAAAATTAGACAAAGATTATGAGAAACGAAACTTTTTTACTCTTTTCTTGCAAAAATTTACCTTTGCACTGCTAAAATTGCTTACCTTTGCTTGCTTTTTCTCTACCAACTTATGCGTATTATAGGCTTACAAAATCGTTATTTACAGTTTGGCTTGGCTTTGTTGTCGGGCTTGTTGTTGGGTTTGGCTTGGCACAAACCTTTTACTCCACTCATTTTCATTGGTTTTGTGCCTTTTTTGGTAGCCGAATACCAAAATTATCAACAAAAACACCAACAAAAAGCTCGCAAAAGTTGGTTGCTGGCAATGGGAGCTTTATTGGTTTGGAATTTTACGGCTTGTGGTTGGTTGCATTATGTTGGGTGGTCTGCCTTTTTGTTTGCTGTCATAGCCAATTCTTTTTTACAGAGTTTGCCTTTCTTGGCGTTTCATTTTTTTAGGCGAAAAATCCAACAAAGCTGGGCTTATGCCTCATTGCCCATATTTTGGATAACTTTTGAGAAACTGCACACAACAGATTGGGGGTTTTCTTGGACTTGGCTCAACTTAGGCAACGCCTTTGCTACCTTGCCTGCGTGGGTGCAGTGGTACGAATACACAGGCGTATTTGGTGGCTCGTTGTGGGTTTGGCTTGTCAATTTGTTCATGTTTTTTGCTATTATTGGTACAATACAATCTAAAATTCAACACCAAAATCAGCCAGCTAACGATAGACCTCACAAGGGTTTAAAATCCTTGCTGGGTGTCGGAATTAGTTTAGTAAGCCTGTCGGCAAGTTTTTTATTGCCTTTGTTGCTTTCTTTGTTGCTTGGTTTCACTTATGAGGAAAAGGGCAAAGCAATAGAGGTGGTGGTGGTGCAACCTAATTTTGATACCTATACCGAAAAGTTTTTTTACAATGCCCGCACAGGAGAACTCAATTTGACTACGGCAGTATCTTTTGAAAAACAATTTAATATTTTTTTGGAACTTACCAAACAGCAAGCCACCAATGAAACAGCTTTGGTCTTGTTTCCCGAAACTTCTATCCACGACGACAGGCAAACCGAATGGAATGAAGCCATAGAAGAACCTTCGGCAGATTCGCACCCTTACGTGAAAAGATTGGCTGAATTTAGGGCTGCTTACCCCAAACTTTCTGTTTTATCAGGCACAGACAGCTACGTTTTTTACTACAATTCGCCGCAACCACCCACAGCAACCGCACATCTTCATAGCCCAAACACTTATTATGATGTGTTCAATGCTGCTTTGTTTCTCGACACTCAAAATAAACCTTCTTTTTACCACAAATCCAGATTGGTGGTAGGCGTAGAAAGCAACCCATTGCGTAGTGTATTGGGCTTTTTGCAAAAAACAGTAATGGCAAATTTTAGTGGCTTGATTGGCGATTTGGGCGTGCAGGCAGAGAGGCAAGTTTTCACAACGGCAGACCAAGCCAAAGCAGCCCCCATTATTTGCTACGAGTCTATTTATGGCGAATTTGTAACGGAGTATGTGAAAAAAGGGGCAACTATCTTGTGTATTCTCACCAATGATGCTTGGTGGGACGACTCCTCAGCCCCGCGTCAGCATTTTAGTTTTGCAAGTTTGCGGGCAATAGAAACCCGCAGAGCCATAGCCAGAGCAGCCAATACAGGCATTTCGGGTTTTATCAACGCCAAAGGTGAGGTGTTGCAAAGAATAGAATATGGAGAAAAAGCAGCTTTGCGAGGCAAATTAATTTTGAATGACTACCAAACTTTTTATGTCCGTTTTGGAGATTGGATAGCCAAAGGTTGCATAGGATTGGCGGTTTTGTTATTGGTGTGGGCGGTGGTGGTAAAAAAGAAAGTTTAAGCGTGGCTGTATGAATATGCGTAGTATTTACTTTTTTAACAATTAAGTTTTTTAAATTTGTGTATGCCAACCATCTTAACTGAATTACATTATTTTCCTTGTGTGGCTTATTTTGCTCAGTTGCGGGCTTCCCAAACGGTGTGTCTCGAAACTTGTGAGCATTATACCAAGCAAACCTACCGCAACCGTTGCTATGTGCTTGGGGCAAACCGTATAGAAAGGTTGACTGTGCCAGTATTGACACCTTCAGGAATGAAAATTCCTATTACCGAAGTGCTGATAGATAATCGTCAGCGTTGGCAGGCTGTTCATTGGCGAACTATTTTGGCTGCTTATGGTAAAGCCCCATATTTTGTGCATTATGCACCACTATTGCAAGAGGTTTTTGAAAAACCTTACACACATTTATTTACACTCAACGAAACTTTGATAAAAAAAATTTGTCAATTATTGCAGTTTTCTATTCATTGGCAATATACAGAAAGTTATCAAACTTTTTATGAGCCTCTTATTTTAAATGACCTTCGCAATCAGCAACCTCTTTATAATGAAGTACCAATGTTGCCATTTTACAGGCAAGTATTTGGTAATCAGTTTATTAATAATTTAAGTATTTTGGATTTGCTGTTTTGCAAAGGCAACCAAGCCATAAATTTTATTAAAATTTAAGACAACATTCAACATTCAAAATTAAAACCCGCCTCCGCCTTCTTTTTCCTCCTCTTTTTTGATTTGTTCTTCTATATTCGGCTGGTTTTCAGCAGGATTTTCGGAGTTTTCGGGTGCAGGTTCAGGTTTTTTAATCCGTATCATTTCGAACTCCACGCGGCGGTTAATTTTTTTGTCCCTGTCTGTTTTTTCAGGCGAAACAATAGGCTGTTTGCTGCCCATGCCTACGGCTACAATGCGGTTTGGGTCTAATTTGCCGTAAGAAACAATGTAATTTTTGATAGCATCGGCTCTTTTTTGCGACAACTCTATGTTTTTTTCGGCTTTGCCTCCTGCATCTGTGTGTCCACTAATTTTGAGGTTAAAATCGGGATTTGTAACCAAAAAATCAATCAACAGGTGCAAATCATTTTCCATTTCGGGCTTTAAATTAGCACTTCCATTGTCAAATTCTATGGATTGAAATGTAACATTTTTGATACTTCGAGTTTTAAAATTGGCGGTTTTGGCAGAGTCTAAGAAGAAAATCTCATCTAATCTGAAAAAGTTTTCGCCTTGTATGACCAACATATACCTCTTGCGGTTGATAAGGTTAAACTGAAAACTGCCATCTTCTCGCAGGTATTTGGGGGCAACCTCTACCTTGTCGTCGAGGTCTATTACGGAAACAATGCCTTCAAAAACTTCGCCTGTTGCGTCTTCGGTAACTCTGCCTGTAAACTTGACTGTTGCCGTTGGTTGGGCTTCCATAGGTAGAGGGAAGGAAAAAATGTCGCTGTTGTCATCAAATTTTTTGGAATTTTTGATTTTCGCCTTGATTTTTGCCTTGTCCATTTCAGACCTCGAATAATACAGCAATTCTGACTTAGAGTCTATGGTAAAATAAACTTCGCTGCCCACGCCATTGACTAAGGGACCTATGTTTTGCGGTTCTGACCAACTTGTTTTGGTAAGGTAGCTCTTGTAAATATCAAAATCTCCGAAATTGATAAGTTGCCCATTGGAACTAAAATACAACACGCCATAAACTGCGTGCATAAACGGACTTACTTCATCTCTTTGCGTGTTGATAACTGCCCCTATGTTTTGTGCTGCCGACCAGTTTCCCCAACGGTCTTTGACCGAAAAATAAATATCTGAGCCACCAAAACCACCCTTGCGGTCGGAGGCAAAAAACAGCGTATCTTCTGTAACCGAAAGGCTGGGGTGTGAGTCCCACGCATAGCTGTTGATAGTTTCGCCCAAATTTTCGGGGTCTGTCCAAGTGCTGTCGTTTTCTTTGTAGGTTACATAAAGGTCGCAGTTGCCCATGCCATCGGGTGAGTAGCAACGTGCAAAAATCAGCATTTTGCCATCGTCTGTGATGCAAGGAGAACCTTCATTGTAAGGCGAATTGATATTGGCAAAAGGTTTGGCGGTTTGCCAAAAATTGGCTTCGTCTTTGTCTGCCACATAAATATCCTCATCTACTTTGGGTTTCAGGTCTTTGGTTTTGCTCTGGTTGCGTTTGCGTTTGGAAGTAAAAATCAGTTTTTTATTGTCCCTCGAAATGGTAACGCCGTAGTCCTCAAATTTGGAATTTATCTCCTCGCCCATGTTCAGTTGCACGCCTTGCGGGGGAGTTAAGGTGTCTATGTGGCGGCGGAGGTCGACCAGTTCATAGTATTTGTCTATGTCCACATACTTGTCTTTTTCGTATCGGGTAAGGCTGTCGTAGTGGCGAATAGCTTTTTTTATATCTCCTCTGTGGTGTTTAAGCAGCAGCCGATAAAGTTCTTTGGCAAGGTCATAATTGCCCCTTTTTTCAGATAAAATAGCCAACTCCCAAAGCAAATTCATGTCTTTGATTTCCAAAAAATTGTCTATTCCAAAGTTTGTAACATAGTGAAACAGCACCACATAGAGTTTGTCGTATTCGGTTTCTTCTCTGTATTTTTGGATAAGAGCCAATTCATAGTCGTTTTTGTAATAGGCTACTTGGTTTAGGTTTTGGAAAATCAACCTGTTTTGCTTAACAGCTATGCTGGTATCAGACAATAGGAAATCACGCACCGACTTTTTCTTTTCGGTTTTTATCTGGGCGTGGGCAGCAAAGAGGTTGGCAAAAAAAGCACAACCAACTACCACAAAAAAGAGGGCAAGGCGAAACATCAAATAAAAATACAACAAAAATAGTACAAATTACTATTTCATAGAAAAAAACTTCTAACCCCCTCTCATTATCAATCACTTACACAAAGCTAACAGCACGAATGAAAATATGCTGAAAAATCAACAAATTATGCTGTTAGCTTATTTTTTGGGAAACACCACCTATAAAAATGGATTTTTGACTAACGAACTTCCAGCCCTATGCCACGCCTTTGGTAGCTACAAATTCTGTCCTATTACTGCTCGCAGGTAAGCTGTCCAATTCACGCAAAAATCTTTGTACTTTTGCTTTGGCTGCACCGAAAAATGTAACATCACGAGGCAAAGCTAAGGCGAGGAAAGCCCGATAGGCATCGACCATCATGGTAGCAAGGCTCTCACGACCGTCGCCGTATCTTTGCTCTAATCTTCTGTAACCTTCTGGGTTGGGTACTCTTTGTCCGAAAAATTGCATATTTTTAGTTTTTAATTGTTAGTTGTAAATTATCAATTACAAATTGTCTTGTCCTGAAATAGGTTGACTCGAAGAGTTAATCATAATTTCACATTTTAATAATTTTATTACATGGAAAAAGGACAAGCTAAATGGAATCAGAAACACACAAATTACAAACAGTCTTGCAACGCCAAGCAGAGTTGGAACGAATTATAGGTCAAAAGCAAATGGAGATTGATTGGGCGGCACTCCGCTATCTAAATAAATTATTAGAAATCGGTAGCCAAGAACTTAAAATAGACCTAAAAAAAAGTTTTTCCGCCTTACTCTCGACTGGTTTTCCTCCCACAAAGGAGAACACCAATGGAAAATGAAAGACTTATACAAATTGGTAACTATCTCAAAACAAGCTATTTACCAATACAAACAAGCAGCAGAAACAAATTTATTACTTGCTGATCTGCTTGTAGAACAAATCATTAAATTACGTATTAAACACCCTGTTATGGGCTTAAAAAAGCTATATTCTCTTTTAAAGCCTGAAATAGGACACAGGTTGCCGTCCAGAGATAAATTCATTGAAATAGCTATTACCAATGGCTTGCAAAGTGTAAAATGTCGTTCTTTTAAACGCACCACTTATGCAGCCAGAGGCTACAATTACACCAATTTACTTGAAAATAAGTGGGTTACAGATGTCAACCAAGTTTGGGTATCAGATATCACTTATTTTCAAGTGTTGGACAAATTTTACTATATTAGCTTTATCATGGATGTTTATTCGAGGTACATTGTTGGCTATAATCTTGCAAAAACTTTACAGGCAACTAATGCCTTAGAAACCCTAAATTTGGGCATTGAAAGAAGAAAAATAACGACAACAACAAACTTGATTCATCTGGGCGGCACTCCGCATTCAGATAAAGGCGTACAATATTATCCGTAACAAGCCCTTTAGGGCTTGCCAAAGAAAAAAAAATCTCAATTGTACTTTTTATGGTTTTTATCAAAAATTAGGTTTAAGTGATAAACTCAGCTAAAAAAGTATTTTTATCATTTTTTATATTTTTGTTTGTTTTATCAAAAATAAAGTTTTATCATTGTGGCAAATAACAAGAGTACAAAAATCAAAAGGGATACCTTTCTTCAAAAAATTAAGGCGTAAATGACTAAGTTCTACGACCTTTTACAATATTATAAGCCCCTTTTGAGTGTTTGAGATGATTATTAACGGATAATTAGTGCAAGAAACTGTTAAGACACTTGACACCTCATACAATTTTGTAATTTGTAACCCACAAACTCTTTTATTCATTCTTGTATTTTTTATAGATTTAGCTTGCAATTCTTTTCGTTTTTTTGCACACAAAACCCAGAAAAACGCAACGCAAGCCCTACACCCCACACCCAAAAATCACGTTTTAAGCCGTATATTTGTTTTAAGTGCCGTTAGGCACGAAATATTTATAGTAAACAAATGCACCCCCTCCCCCCTCTTTTTTGTGCCGTTAGGCACTTGATATTGGTAACAAATCCAATTTTTAATGTTGAAGTTTTAATGTTGAAGTTTTAATTATAAATCATTCAATAGATTTTTTATTTTGTTTATTATCTCCTCTTTGTGGCTTTCTCCTAATTTTTCGTTATCAAAATCACTAATTTTTAAGTTTAAAATATTACAAATCTCTACAAATTTTTCTAAGGTCATCTCACTTTTTCCGTTCTCTAATTTTCCGTATTGACTTTGTTGTATGCCCAATTTAGCAGCTATTTCAGCTTGCGAGTATTTTAAAACCTCTCTTTTGGATTTTATTACCTCTAAAAAATCCTCTTTTTTCATACCTCTTAGTTATTTAATAACTCAAAGATACAAAAATAATGATAAACTTTTTTATCAATGATAAAAAAAGTTATCAAAAAACTTGTTTTAATTATTTTAATAACTAATTTTGAGTTATTAAATAACTTATCATTAAGAATTAAGAACTCAAAATTCAAAAAAAGTTCTTTGACATCGTTGTATTTCATAAATCCTAAATCTTAAATCCTAAATCTTTTATGGAAAACATTTTTATAGGGCTTGACATCGGCAAAAAGAATGTAGATGTAGCTGTACCTGTGGGCAATGGCGGTTTTAGTTGCTTTAGAGTAAACAACACGCCAGAGGGTTTTGCTAAGCTGCAAGCCGACCTTGAGAAACGCAAAAAAGACCTTGCGAACAAAAAAATGAAGGTGCTGTTTTGGTTGGTTTCAGAGGCTACGGGTATTTATTATGTGCCTATCCACACCTATTTTGTGAGCAAAGGCTATAATTTTACTGTGGTTAATCCTTTGTCTATCAGCAAGTTTAGAGAAGAACAGCTGAAAATAAACAAAACGGACAAAGAAGACTGCAAGCTGATAAGCAAATTTGGCTATCAAAATGCTGTCCGCCTTGGCTCCACGCCTGCACCTGATTTAGAAATTCGCAAACTTACGCAATTACAGGTACTTAGGCGGTGTTTGCAACAAAACTTACAAAGGCTGGGCGGCGTGATGGAAAATCTGAAGTTTGCCCAAATTAAGGAAAACTATGTCGACAGTTTTGTGCAAAAGTCTATTACAGACACAAAAAATGAGTTTTTGGAGGTGCAAGGCAAGCTAATAGAGGTAATTAAGTTGGTCTATCCCAAAGAATATAAATGCTTAGAAAGTATACCCGGCGTAGGACCCAACTTGATAATTGAAATTATTACAGAAACCGAAAACCTGCAAAAATTTAACAATTTAAAGGCTTTTCGTTCTTATGCTGGTGTGGTTGCAAGCAACCACGAAAGTGGTACTTCTGTGTATAAAAAGCCAAAATTGGCAAAAACAGCCAACCGAAATTTACGTAGGGCTTTGTATCTCAGCAGCTTAACGGCTGCACGCCACAACAAAGAGTGCAGAGAACTACACGACAGACTACCACCACACTTGCTGCCCAAACAAAAACTGATACACGTGGCAAATAAATTGGCTACGCAAATTTGGTTTTGTGTTCGAAACAAAGAACTCTACAAACCAGAGAGCCAACGCACAAAAGCCCCCCTGCCCCCCAAAGGGGGGAGTAAAAGACGTGGTTTCGGTTTCTCAAAACCGAAACGCCACCATTATTGCAGCTTTTGAAGCTGAAAAAGCCTAAACTAACCCCCTTTGGGCAGGGTCGATTGTTTCTCTTTTTACGTAAAGACTTTCATCAATTCGTCAATTTTATTTGATATTTTAGCAAAAGTATCTGCATTGGTTTTCCAACCTTTTACTTTCATCAGAGTCAGTGCAATGTTGTTCAAATAGACCAGGTTGTCACTTGTTTTGCATTTCTTAAGGTGGTATGGTCTTCCCTCAAATGCACATCTTTTATCCAATGCAACAAGTTTTCAATTCCCCAATGCCCTCTAATAGCTTTATCTGCCACCTGAGCCGAATAAATAGGCTTGCTGGTGATATAATAAGCCGTTTGCTCAAATTCTTTCCCACTTCTTAGTCCCCAACGCCTCACTTTGATAACCTTTTCAATCCCATTCCAGCCTTTGGGCATGGCTGTTTTATTCTCAACGAGCCAAAACTTGCGATAAATTTGGTTGCCATGCGACTCTTCGTAGTATTCAAATACTGCTAAAGGTGGGCTTGTTGCCACGTGCAAAGCACAAGTTTCATATAATTTCTTACAATTTCGTTTGACTTGGCACAAAAAATCGCAATCCAAAGACAAAATCAGGTCAATCGTTTTTTTTTGTATGCAACGCATCGACGGTAATCATTTTATCAACAACACCCAGTTTTTCTAACAAGCCTCGCAAACTTTCTGTCTCTCCTGATTTCCCATTTTCATAACTTGCCATGCCATACACCAGCCCACTTGTATGTCCAAAAGCACTGACCACAGAAACAAAGTTTTGTAAATTCGTGTTGCCTCCCGCCACCGTTGCCTTCACATCCTTGCCATCAAGCGCTATACATTCATCAAAAATACTTATAGGAGCTGTTTGGGCTACATTTTCCTTTGATTTCTCTTCTCTCGACTCGACCCAAGCAATAAAATGCTCGACCAACGATTGCGTGTCTATGGTTTCAAAAAAACTACGAAAAGTATTAAATTTCGGTACACCATGCTTTAAGTTTAAAGCCTTCGTCAGTTCCTCTTCATTGCTTTTGGCAAAACGAGCAACACCTTTCAAACTTTGTTGTTTGCTCAGGATTGCCATCAGGCTGATAAGAAAAAGAGAAGACAAACGATGACGTTGACCTTGTGGTCTGCGGTAATCTTGAACTTTTGTTAAAAAATCGGGTAGTTGAAATTCCATTGTTATTGATAAGTTTTTTGCAAAGGTAAACATTTTTTTAGAAACAATCGACCCTGCCTGCCCTTCGGGGGAGTTTTTGCAGTGCCTTCGGGGGCTGCGGAGGTGTGTGAGGTGTGTAAGAGGGTGGTGGGGTAAGGGAAAGTTGTTTTTTATACGTTGGCAAAGGCTTTTGCTTGTTGTGTGTTCTCTTTTACTTTTAAATAGAGCATATTATTTTAGTTTTGTTAGTCAAAATTATATAAAAGAGTGGAAATTAACAAGCCATACACCTATTAATTTTTGCTTAAATTACCCTTGAAATACCCTTGAAATATACTTGAAATATACTTGAAATAGGGTTAAAAACAGGCTTTTTGGTGTAAATTAAGGCTGTTTTTATTTGTTTTTTAGTGTGATTTGCCTTATTTTTGTGAAAAAAGCAATGGAAACACTTATTTTAAACGGCAATTCAAAGAAAAACCTCAAATTGTTGATAGACTTAGCCAAAGAACTTGGTTTTACTGCCAAACATTTGACACAAGAGGAGATAGAGGAGATTGGTTTAATGGAGGCTATCAAACAGGGTAGAACAAATAAGTTTGTAGATGTTGATGCTTTCAAAGAAAAAATGAAAAAATGAAACTACTCATCGACAAATCCTTTGAAAAAGATACTGCCAAAATTGCTAAAAATCTCAAATTAGCCATCGTTGAAGTGATAGAGGAGGTGCAAAGTGCTAAAAAACTTTCTGATTTGACAAATTGCAAAAAACTCAAAGGTAGCAAAAACGCATACAGAATCAGAATAGGAGAATATAGACTCGGTTTTGTGTTTGAAAAAGAAACCGTAATTTTTGTGCGGTTTTTGCCACGCAACAAAATTTACGACTTCTTTCCTCAATAATTTTTACCTTATATTGCAAAAAGGCAAAGCTGCGTTGTTCTGCTTTGTTCATGGATTTGTTGGGTTACAATTTTACGGATAAGTTGCTCGCCAATATACCTTGTGTATTGAGGAGGTATGGCGTTGTGTGCCTGTAATTGGGCTGGGGCTGCAAGTCCACGCCTGTTACGGCAAAACCTGCCTGTGCATAGCCTTCGCTGCCACCCCCGCAACCGCAGCATAAGTCAAGTAGTTTTGGCATGATTACAGTTTATAAGTTTCCAAAATTACGCCTTCCACTTCAAAAGTTGCTTGTAAGGCAGTGCAAAGGTTTTCGTAAAGGGTGTGTAGTTGTATTTTGTCTATTGCTTGTGCTGACCAACATTTGAGATACAAAATATTTTGGTCTATTCGGTTGAACTCCAAAAACTTATGCAACTGCACTGCATAGTTTTCACTAAACTTTGCCACTTTGCTTATAGCTGTGCTTAGTTTTTCTTGGTCGGTTGGCGGTGCTTGTTGTTGCACTTTTGGCGTTTGCGGTATGGCAGTCAAATTACCGATACTGTTGGTTGTGCCTGTCCGTTTGTCGCTGCTTGCGAACAAGGGCGTTGGTTGTTTGATTTGTTCGGGCTGCGGTGGTGTTTTGGGCTGGGCTTGCACTTGTGGTGCATTGACAGTGTATTGCAAATTGCAATTTGCACCAAAAACATTGCGGAGTAGTTTCTCAAAGTCTGCAAACAAGGCGTGGTTTTCTATGACCTCGACAAAAATTATGTTGCTAAGCCTTGCGGTAAGCATCTGTTTGCCGTTTATGATTTCGTGTTTGTGGAAAACAAAGCCACACGCCAATAAGAAGGTGTGGAAGTCGGGAGCCAAGGACTCCACCTGTGCCATGAGGGAGGCAAAGAGATGTTGGGGCGGGGTTTGCGGTTGGGGAGTCGGGACTGGGCTTTGTGGTTGTGTACCTAATTTATCAGGTATAGAAGCTGCAAAATTGGTAAGTATATTGGCTTTTTTTGGTGCAGATGGCAAATATTGGTTGCGAATGGCTAATACATACTCACCAAATAACTCATTGAGGTAATTTATTTGTCCTTTTGAGAAAATACCCACTTGTGTATTCAGCACAAAATTAATGTGCCTATACGATTTGCCGTTGCTGTCTTGTTGCCATTGGAGATTAAACGAAAATATCAAAACATCTTCTTTGTTGTCCTCGCTGTCGGGGTTTGTCCGCAAAAAGACATTGCCACCTGCTACCAATTCGCTGTAAAATTTATTGCGTTTTTCGTGTTTATTGAGCAACACACCTTTGAAAAAACGCAGCTTTAACCTCTCAAATGTTTCGTAACTGGTATCTAAATAGCCTTTGTCGTAACCATCCATTCTTTTTTGTGTATCAGCCATTGTAAAAATCCAGTGCCAATGACTGCCTTGTTTGGCAAACTTTCCATAGGCTTTGCCCATGCGTTGTTTTAAGCCTGCTATTTGCTTGTTTTTTTGTGCGTTATCGGACATAACTAATTGATTTTGAGAGTTTTGAACGTAATTTTAGCTTTTTGTAGCACTGTTTCGAAACAATTAGAAACAACTTGTAACAACTCGAAACAGTGAAACAAATTAGAAACAACTTTTTTTAACTCGTAGCCACTTAATCGAAACAGTTGGCTGCAACGGATTAAAAAAAATAGGCAAAGTTCTCCACCCCCGAAAAAAATTAGGCTTTTTTTCAGGTTGGGTACTGCTGGGCTTTTCGTTTTGGAGGTTTCGCCATGTCCTAAGTAGGGAACTTCGGCAAAACAAAAGGTATGGTTTTTTAATGTAGCATAGGCTTTAGCCTGTGCTTTTCGCTATGACAAGCACAGACTAAAGTCTATGCTACAAGCTATGCTACATTTACTTTTTTAAGCAAGTGTTTCGAGTTTTTGCACCAACTTACAAAGCACAAAGACAGTAAAGCCGTAAGATTCTACGTCTTTTTCGTCTGCTACTTGTATGTTTGTGTTTGAGTTGAGGAGTAAAAAATCTGCTAACAGACTTTTTAAGTTCAGGCGAAGCTACATAAGATTTGGAAAAAATACTTTCAAATCTTGGGCTTCATCGAGCAAGGCTTGTTTTTTTTGAGTGGGTGGGTTAGCAAAAGTAACATTTCTTTGAGAAATGTTACTTTTTTTCAATTATTGTTCGTCTTTGATGTACTCAATGATTTTGTAGGCTCTTTCGAAACCTGTTGTTATCGTATTTACAGATGTTGTGCCATGATAGTAACCTGCCAAGTGTAAGGTATCATAGGCATCTACTAACAAAGCTAATAGTTTTTTATCTTTGTTGGTTATCCTGCCTTTGTAGTCCTCAATAGACTTCGGTTTGGCGTATTTGTTGCCTTCCTTGCGTTTGAGGTACTCGTCAAGTGCATAGAGAATGGCACTATACGCAGTGCCTGATGCAGTTTTTACGTATTTTACGTCTTTGTAAAGTCCGTAATTTTTGCCTGCTTTTTTGAGGGTGTCCGTTGCATTTTGCATATAGCGGAGTGCCTCCAAATAGGGTGTTTTTTCCATTGCTGCTTTTGTTGATACACAAAGATACAAAGATTTGCAAAGATTTTGCAAATTCCACCCACTCTTTTTTACTCCCTAACCTCAAAGAACTTGTGCCACTTTTGGCTTTGGTTTCACTCTTTTGCAGGACTTGTGCAGCCCTGCAAAAGGTTGGGAAAAATTGGTTAGTCTTGCAATTCTTGCCTCTGTTTTTCTTGCTGCTCTACTTCCAATAGTTCCTGTGTTCTTTTCAAGACCGCAGAACCAGCCACATCAAAAATATACCCCATTTCGATATTGGTTGGATTTGGCTGCGGTTTCAAAGGCAGCAAGGAGGTTTTGTAACTGCGGTACGTCTTTTTTATCCACACTAAATTTGATTGTGTGTATTTCATCAAACTCCTCTTGCGTTGAGTCTTGGGCTATGAAATGGATGGCGTGTTTCAGGCAGTAAACAGGAGAGTGAGCAGGTTACAACCAGCCCAACTCCAACAAATGGCAGCAGAAGTAAAACAGGCTTACGATAGAAATGTCGATGAGATGTCATACATTGGTATTAGTGAACTTGGCAACAACTTAGAAGACGACCGAGTAATCATGGAACTCAAAAACGTAGAAACCATTAACTTGTATTTGACAGGTGTTTATCAAAGGTTTGATAACAGAGGCAACTACTTAGGCGTAAACGACCCCTACCCAAACTTACGAACTTTCCTGCAACATTCAGCTTTGAGAGAAACGGCACGCCGTTACAATATTGCCAAACGGAGGCAATGTAACGGCTGATGTGCCTCTCACGACCCTCACCGCCGTAACGCAAACAGGCGAGCAGGTAAGCATTGTTGCCACTGCAAACACAGGCGAGGTAGTAACCAAACCAG
>JAAFKA010000069.1 GCA_013299115.1 Cytophagales bacterium | reverse complement strand
ATACCAGTGGTTCCAAACAAACCAATGCCTAAACGCCAAAAAAGTTTGGCGAAAAGGCGAAATTTGGTAGTACAAAATAATTACAGAAAAGCTATATGAAACGGTTTCTTAGCTTAATAGCATTGGACTTTAGTCCGCAGTTTTGGGTGCAAACCCTATGTTACTTATCAAAACAAAATTGCTTTTTTACTTTGTTTTGGCAATACTACCAAATTTCAGGTAGTAGCGTATGAGTTTTCTCATTGCATTTGATAGGTAGCCTTTACAGGGAAATGGTCAGAATAAATTACCTCATTGTGAGTTTCATAGTCAGTAACGACTATGTTGGAGCTGCAAAATTGGTTGTCTATTCGCACATAGAAAATTGGGCTGTTCAGACTAATGCCAAAACCATTGCCCGCCTCCTCAAAAGCATTTTTGAGCATTTTTTTCAGTCTAAAATAGGTGTAGCTATATGGCACATCATTCAGGTCGCCACACAAAATAACAGGGTGCGGACATTGGGCTATGTGAGCCGTAATGAGGTCTATCTGTTTTGCTCTGGCAGCAAAACCATATTTGAGTCTTTGGGCAAGGTCTAATAGATTTTCTTTCCATTTGTCGGTGTCGGTCATACGTTTTTCGTTGATTTTCATCGATTGCAGATGCACATTATACACACGCATTGTGTCGCCATGTACCAATAAATCGGCAAAAATAGCATCATTGTACGATTTATCTTGTAAATTTACTTCGCCTGTTT
This sequence comes from Cytophagales bacterium, assembly GCA_013299115.1. Classification (GTDB taxonomy): domain Bacteria; phylum Bacteroidota; class Bacteroidia; order Cytophagales; family Thermoflexibacteraceae; genus JAAFKA01. The sequence goes on along the minus strand of JAAFKA010000069.1, from coordinate 6,025 downwards.
GTAGGATAGGAAACTTGGAAAAAATAGCCAAACCAAATTGCCCTTTGCGTTTGTCGGTCAAGGCGGTGTGAAAAAAGCAATGGTACTTTTCAGTTGTGCCTACTTCTTTGAGGGTGTTGAAAACCGAATGGTTGGGCAGGTAATAAAACTCTTGAAAACATTTGATTTCGGCTTCGTTGTATTTTGTCCAACGGATATTGTTTTTTGCCCATTCGTTATTTTTGTCTTTTTTGGTGTAGGCGTTGAATACTTGCACGTTGTAAGTCAAAACCGAAAAAGATTTGTTTTTCTGCCTTGTTTTTTTGGTAGCCAAACGAGGGTGAAAAGCAAAGGTTGCCTTCATAAACGGCAAACCGAAAGCCAAGACACACAAAGTCAAAAAAGCATAGAGAAACTTTTTTTTGGTGAGCCAATAAGCCAATACAACAAATTGCAAGCCAATACAAACAGGAATACACAAAGACAAAAAGCCCGCAAACCACCACCAAGCCGAAGAAAACAAAACGGAGGCATAGCAGACCAGCGTAAATAAGGAAAATAACAAAAAAGCAATAAATCTTTTACGCATGGAATAGTCAAGATTATCATACAAAGTTATAAAATTATTGACAAAGTGCTATTAAAAATTTTAAATTATTGCTATCCCTCACTTTATTGTCATTTTGAATAGTACAACTAATTTTTTCTTGCCTTGATTATTTGCTATTTTTATTGTAACTTTACAAAAAACTACCAATCTTATGATAAAAAGACCTTTTGAACAGTGGCTTTGCGAAGATGTAGAAATAGAATTTGGTATCAACCAAGTAAACAACTTGCCAAGTCTGACTCAATGGTTGGGTGTGAAAACAGAAGCCCCTCTTACAGAATTTACAGAAAACTTGCGTAGCAGTTTGGCTGACAATGTGAATTATTGGAACGAAGACGAACTAAAAATGCTGTTTATTGCACCATTTTTAATTTCTTTTGGTTTTAACAATCCGCCCAATTATCGTGTGTTTACCCAACGCATGATGACTTTGCAAACAGCTACCGTAGAGGCTACTGGCAGGATAGAGTGGCTTATTGCTTTGGGCAAACAAACTCCCAAAAGGCCATTTTTCTTTTTGCAAGAATACAAACCTGAAAGAAATACAGGAAATGACCCTTTGGGGCAGCTTTTAATAGCAATGGTTGATGTGCAGTTGTTGAATGAAGACCCAAAAAAACCTCTTTATGGGTGTTATGTTGTTGGAAGACTCTGGTTTTTTGTGGTTTTAGAGGATAAAACTTACGGAGTAAGCAGGGCTTATGATGCCACACAAACAGACGACTTGACGACAATGGTAGAAATTTTGTATCAAACAAAGGCTTATATTCACCAAGAATTAGGATTACCTTTGCTTAAAAGGTAAAAAAAACGAAAGATTTTCTATGTTGCAACACCTGCCCAACACTTTTGTCCAACGGATTGAGAACTTACTCAAACCTATGATAGTCAAGCCTTTACAAGAAGTATTGGAGGAGGAAAAAGAGCCAACGCTGACTTTGCCCACACACGACTATTATGGGATTGTTTGGTTGCAAAAGGCAAAAGGCAATTATGTTATAGATTTTGAAAACTATCCGTTGCAATCGCAAACCATTTATTTTGTCCACCCCAAACAAGTTGCCCATTTATTTGCCGAAGAAACTACGCAAGGTTATTGGTTGCTTTTCAATGACGATTTTTTGGTGCAGAGCAAACTCTACATAGATTTTTTGCATCGGTTGGGCTTTGTCTATCGCACCGAAGACCCTGTTATTTTGCAGGTAAACGAGGAAATGGCAGCTATGTTGCAACCTGTGGTGGAGGCTTTGCAATATGAAACTACTCACGTGGACGAATTTACTTACGAAGTTACAGGGGCATTGGTCAAATTGTTTTTAATGATTTGCAAACGTATTCATACGCATCAGGAAAATACGCTGCTTTATACGGTCAGTGCCAATATCAGGGCTTTTCACATTGTCAGGGAATTTAAGCAGTTGGTAGGAAAATATTTTCAGGACAAACACAAAGTAGGCGAATATGCAGCCCTGATGAACTTGACTCCTGCCCACCTAAACGAAATTATTAAACAGGAAACAGGCACTACGCCCAAAGATTACATCATTAAACGGATAATGACCGAAGCCAAAAGATTGGCATTGTTTACAGACACCAGTGCAAAAGATGTGGCGGCTTTGCTCGGTTTTGAAGACCCCGCCCATTTTAGCAAGTTGTTCAAAAATACAGAAACCATTAGTTTTTCTGAATTTCGAGCAAATTATTTGGAGGAAGTGCAAAAAAAATATAGTTAGGTCTATTTTTAGTTTTGTCATTCTGAGCGTAGCGAAGAATCTGCCAGATTCTTCGCTACGCTCAGAATGACAGAAGACGAACTATGCGTCTAAATATTAAATTTACTGCAAATATTTCCACATCAGTTGGGCGGTGGTAGCAGCCACGTCTTGGGTGCGTAATTTTTCGTCTAAGGTGCGGTAATCACTCACTATTTGCAGCCTTCTATCCGTAAGCACTTCTTGGAGGGTATGCACCAAATTTGCCGAAGTAAATTGGTTTTGTATCAATTCTGGTATGGCGGGTTTGTCTAAAATCAGATTGACTAAGGAGGCATATTTTACCTTGATAAGCATTTTGCCTAACGTATAGGTGAGCAAAGACTTGGTACGGTAACAGACCACTTGCGGTACTTTGAACAGGGCAGCCTCCAACGAAACTGTACCCGAAACCAACACCGCAGCTTTGGCTATACTCAACAAGTTGTAGGTTTCGTCAAACACAATTCGAACTTCATGGTTTTCTGCCTTTGCATATAACTCACGAGGCAATTCACTTACGCCGCCCACAACAAACTGATAATCGGGGAAAAAGTGGGTAACAGAAAGCAAAGTTTCAAAGCAAGCAGCCAATTCTTGCTTGCGACTACCGGGCAAAATGGCAATGATAGGTTTGTCGGGCAGCAAATATTTTTTGCGAATGTCCTCCCCCGCCTGAAAAGATTTGACAGCTGTATAAACAGGGTTGCCGACAAAATCTACTTCGTAATCGTATTTTTGGTAAAAATCTTTCTCAAAGGGCATGATGACAAACATTTTGTCCACATTTTTTTTGATAGTCTTTGCCCTGTCTTGATTCCACGCCCAAATTTTTGGCGAGATATAATAAAAAACTTTCAATCCTTGTTTTTTGGCAAACTTTGCAATTCGCATATTAAAACCTGCATAATCTATCAAAATCACTACATCTGGTTGGTACTTTACAATATCTTGTTTACATTCTTTCAAAAAGCCTAAGATTTTACCCAAATTGCGGACTACCTCGCCAAAGCCCATAAAAGCCATGTCTTTGTAGTGGCGTACCATTTCTCCGCCCACATTTTGCATAGCTTCGCCACCCCAAAATCTAAATTGGGCTTGGGAGTCCTGTTTTTGCAGGGCTTGCATGAGGGCTGCTGCGTGTTGCTCTCCAGATTTTTCGCCAGCTATGAGGTAATATTTCAACGGATTTTGGTGTTATCAAACCGCAATGTACTGTTTAAAATTCTCTTCTCCTACCAATTTCGTAAAATCTTGAATCATACGTGCCGTTGCACCCCAAATAATATGTTGGTCTATTTGGTAACAAGGTAATTTATCATTATCAAGATTTCTATAGAATTGCCTAAGCCATCGCCTACATAATTATTGCCAATGTTTCTTGCTACTAATAGCTGAAAATAAAAGGTAAGGCAATGAAATTATTTGAATGTAAAACCTACATTTTCTTATTCCACGCCATTCTTGTAGCCAAAGTATGTTCGCAAAGTCCTTTTCGCAACTTGTTCATTTGGTAGAAGTTGCAAGTGCAAGTAGCAGCCACTATTCTGTCGTCTGCATCTATGTTTACAGTCGTTTGGTAGGTGTAGTTTTTGTCCTGCACCTTTGCTTGGAGGTGCAATAAACTACCTTCTTGTTGCCCTTTTACTTGCACTTTGTTTTGTGAGAGCAACAAATTAGCCTGTTCTTCTTGGGGGCTGGCAAACCGCAAGGTGTTCATATTCAGGGGTTCACGTGCCAATTCACGCACCCGATAGACTCCCAGATTAAGGTCGTAAATAGCCCTGCCTGCCTGTGTATAGGCGGTGAGGGCAGAAAAAACTGTTGGCGTATCTAAATTTATTCGCTGGGCAAGGGCATCGGGTTTTTCATACCAATTTTGCTTCAAGGCATCGAATACTTTTTGTTGGGTGGTAGAATCCACAGTGTTTCGCGGTGCCATGAGGTCGAAGTTGCCAGCCCTCGACCAGTCGTTGGCTGTCCAGCCCGACAAGCCTAAGGTGAAAGTCATGTCGTCCAAGTCTGCCATAAAAAACGAAGGCAAGCCTGAACCCATGAGGTGAACAGTAAATTTTTTTGCAAGAGGTATCAATCTTTCTAAAATAAGCAACCTGCGTCTGCCCCACAACCGAATTTCTTGAGCTTTGCTCCCTTTGAAAATAGACCTATGAAAAACTAATTGCTTGTTCCAAGGTTCAAAAATCACTTTTATAGGTTGGTCAGGCTGCAACACAAAACGGAGAGAACGAGGACTTGTTTTTTCTTTAAATCTCCGCAAAAGTTGGCAAATGCTGTGAATATCTAAGGGGTGGAGGTCAAAACGAGTGGCGGGCAAGGTCATAGCCGAACTTACTTGCAAGAAACCACGCACCCAACTATCGGGCAGGTCTATTTTTTTTTCGTGGTAACTGTCCTCATTAGTTGTCTGTACCTCAAAACCAGAGGGGTCTATGGCAAAATCTGTTTCTTTGTAGTCCCTTATTTTTTGAAACTCGCCGTACAGAGCCGAAGAATAATCTATATTGGTAGTGCCACAGGCAAAACTATCTATTTGTTTGAAGACGTTGTAATTGCTACTCAATTTGCCATAAGTAGATTCGTCTTGACTAAAACACTCAAAAAAAACTTCGTCGGGGTGAACCGTAATTACAGGGTCTAACACAAACCACGTATCTTTATCTTTTTGGTAGAGGTAGTCAAAATATTGCCTTTTTGCCTTGTAAAAAGGTGCTAAAATTTGGTCTTTTTCTTTTTGCAAGGTCTGCAATTCGGCTTTTAGGTCTGTAATTCGCAGCTTCACTTGGTCTATTTGGAAGGTGGACATATATTCTGCCAACCAAATTTGCTCTTGCTCGGCTGCCCATGCTTTGTAGGCTGTTTTATCTTTGGGCTTAAACCGCAAATCGGACACCACTACGTCATGCAAGGCAGAAATAGCCTCGCGGAAGGCAATTTTTTTGTGTAACTTGCCCACAAAAAAAGTAGGTGGTCGCAGCGTATCAGGGGCAAAAGAAAGCCCAACAGCTTTGGCGTTGCTATAAACAGAGGTAGCCCCACTGTATTGGTAGTTAAATTGCATGACGTTGAATTAAATAGGAAATAAAAGATAGGAAATCGTAAATTGTAACTATTTAGCAATATTAATGACATTTAAATAAAAACACAGCAGCATAAATTGTTTTACTTTTGGTTTACAACTGGGCAACACCCTGAGAAAACTAAGAAACTATATTTTTTATTACTGATTTCACAAAATTCTTGCAAATCACGATGACAAGTGCAAATTTAAGAATATTTTATCATTATTGCAAAGTTTTTTGTCTATTCGCTATGAAACAACTACACAAGGCTTATTGAGGTATGGTGAGTATAGTCTGTGGCAACTATTTCGTTTTTTGTCGGCACAACCTAAGTGGCTGAATATGCGTATTTCGTTCTTTAAAACGTTTATTTTTGGTAAAAATGAATATTAGACTTGTTCAATTCCTTTTCTTGGTTTTTATTGCTTTTTTTGGTGGAAATTCCATAATCCTGCTGCAATTTCTATACTCATATATTCTAAGGGGCGAAAATTAAATAAATTGACTTTTTATGTTATCTTTGTGTTCTTAACTATTTATCTATTTACTATTCAAAAATACGCTTGTCGGAGTTATTTTGGAGCTACAATCAGGGTAACATCTTT
>JAAFKA010000068.1 GCA_013299115.1 Cytophagales bacterium | reverse complement strand
GACACTTAAAATTTTGGGTTTAGAAATTATAGCCGAAGACAATACCAACAAAGGCAGAATCGATGCCGTTATTTTTGTGCCTAACTATATTTACATCATAGAATTTAAGTTTTCGAGTAGCACCAAAAAGGCTTTGTTGCAAATTAAGGACAAGAAATATTATGAAAAATATCTGGCAGACCATAGGCAAATCTGTTTGGTGGGAATGAACTTTGACTACGAAAACAGAACTGTGGTGGAGTGTGTGATGGAGAGAGTTGCATAATATCTGTAGAACGGACTTTAGTCCGTTTCTTGCAAATGAGAATAAGACTTTGAAGTAAAAATGCCAAAAACGGACTAAAGTCCGTTCTACAGTTATTGCACAACCAATTTTACCATTATGAAAAACCTCTACCTATTACTTTTGCTTATTTGTTGTTTTGCCCAACAAGTATTCTGCCAAAACAAAAAGGTAATAGACAGCCTGGTGCAAGTCTATCACACCGCCAAGCACGACACGACAAGAGTGTTGGCTCTTACTTCTATTGCCTTTGAGTACAGAACATCTAAGCCAGATACCTGCATTAACATAGCACAAAATGCCTTAGAACTAAGTGAAAAGATAGGTTTTGAGAAAGGGAAAGCAATTGCCTACAATACTATAGGTTTAGGTAACTCTAATAAAGGAAAATATCGAGAGGCTCTTGCATTCTATCAAAAAGCCTTGCCTATTTTTGAAAAAATAGGTGATAAACGAGGCATAGGTATGAGTTTAGGATACATAGGAAATATTTACAATAATCAAGGCAATGACTCTTTGGCGTTGGACTATTACCAAAAAGGTCTGAAAATACAAGAAGAAATAGGCAATAAACAGGGCATAGCCAGTAGTTTGAATAGCATAGGAAGTATTTACAATAATCAAGGCAATTACCCTTTGGCGTTGGAGTATTACCAAAAAAGCCTAAAAATACAAGAAAAAATAGGCAATAAACAAGGCATAGGCACTAGTTTGAGTAACATAGGAAATATTTACAGGAATCAAGGCAATTATCCTTTGGCATTGGAATATCAGCAAAAAAGCCTAAAAATACAAGAAGAAATAGGCAATAAACAAGGCATAGCCAATAGTTTGGGTAACATAGGAAGTATTTACAGGAACCAAGGCAATTATCCTTTGGCATTGGAGTATCAGCAAAAAAGCCTAAAAATACAGGAAGAAATAGGCAATAAACAGGGCATAGGTAATAGTTTGAATAACATAGGAAATTGTTTTTACTATCAAAATAATTTTGAACCAGCCTTAGCAAATTATTTAAAGTGTCTCAATATATTCAAAGAACTGAATGAACCATTAAGTATTGCAATGTCTTTAAATAATATTGGACTTTGTTATGCTGGGCTAAATGATTATGAAAGGGGGAGTAACTACTTATTACAAGCAAGAACAATATTTAAACAGCTAAATGCAAAAGGTGGAATTTGTGAAAATGCCCGATGGATAGCCTATGCCTATCTTAAACAAAAAAAATATACTCAATCAAAAGAATATGCAGAGGAAACCATACTGATTGCCAAAGAACTAAAAGATACAAAAAATATAACAGAGGCAGCTAATATTTTGTATGAAGTTTATAAATATGAAAAAAATTATATCAAAGCCCTTGAATACCACGAGCTATATAAAACTACCAATGATAGCCTTTTCAATGTGGACAAGGCAAAGAAAATAGCCAATTTGGAGGCAACAGCAGAGATAGAAAAAAAAGCAAAAGAAATAGAATTATTGAATAAGAATAAGGAATTGGAGGAGAGAAAGAAGGAGGCTTTGGAAAAAGATTTGAAACTGCAAAGTACAGAGGCAGAAAGGCAGAGAAATGCTAATTTGGTGCTTGCAAAACAAGCAGAAGCAGATAAATTGTTTAACCTTGCTCGCCAAGAAAAAGACAAACGAAAAGCAGATAGTCTTCGCAATCTTGCCCAATATCACCAGTTGCAAGCCGACAACCTGAAAGCAAAAGAAAAACAACTGCAAGCCGAAAATGAAGCCCAAAAAATAGAGGCTCTCAAAGAAAAAGAGGCAAAAGAATTGCTGCAAACCATTACTTATTTGGTCTTAGCAGGGCTTTTTTCTGTTGTAGTTTTTGCTTATTTCATCTTTCGTTCTCGTCAAAAAGAGAAAAAAGCAAAAGAAATTATCAGCCAACAGAAAGAAGAAGTTTCGCAAATCAATGAGGAAATTAACCAAATAAACAATGCCCTTAGTCTTACGCTGGAAACTGTTAATAAACAAAAAAATGAAATAGAGGAGAAAAACCAATCCATTGCCGACAGTATTCTCTACGCCCAACGCATACAACAAACTATCTTGCCCCTACCCGAACATATCACCCAGCATTTGCCTTCACATTTTGTGTTGTTCAAACCTCGCGATGTGGTCAGTGGAGATTTTTATTATTTTGAGGAGAAAAAAGGCAAACTCATTTTAGCAGCCATCGATTGCACAGGGCATGGCGTACCTGGTGCATTTATGACAATGGTTGCCTCCGAAATTTTGAATGAAATTATCCAACATAAAGAAATTGTAGAGCCTGATTTTATTCTCAATGAACTGCACAAAAGAGTAAGGCTTGCCCTTAAACAACAAGAATCCCAAAACAGAGATGGAATGGATTTGTCTTTGGTAGTCATTGACAAAAAAGCAAAAACAATGGACTTTGCGGGGGCAAAAAATCCTTTGCTTTATATTCAAAACAACGAAATTACCCAACTCAAAGCCGACAAAATGCCCATTGGTGGCGAACAAACCGAAGCAGAAAGAATTTTTACGAAACATACAATTAACTTAGACCAACCTACCACAGTTTACTTGTTTTCTGATGGCTACCAAGACCAATTTGGCGGAACAGCCAACAAAAAGTTTATGATTGCCAACATGAGAAATTTGTTTTTGCAAATTTACCAACAGCCCATGCACACGCAAAAGGAAATCTTAGACCACACTATCAATGAATGGATAAAAGCAGGCAAAGAGGAGCAAATAGACGATATTTTGGTGATTGGGCTGCGATTGGAGTTGTAAAGGCGTTGTTTGATATTTGCAACTAATTTCTTATCTTTGCAAAATAATTTTATAAACCAATGAAAAAATTATCCTTACCTCTCAACGATTTTGCCAATGTGATAGAAGGCAATCGTATTTATGTGGACAAAACAAGGTTCTTGCTTCCTTTAATAGAAAATCAAGGCTTTTATTTTCTTTCTCGTCCTCGCCGTTTTGGTAAGTCTTTGCTGTTGAGTACGTTTAAGTATATTTTTCAAGGTCGCAAAGAGTTGTTTGCAGGGTTGTATATCGAGGATAAAATAGAGTGGAAAACTTATCCTGTTATTCATTTAGATTTTTTGAATATTAGCTACAAAGACACAACCTTAGCAGAAGGGCTTAAGCATTACTTGCACATACAGGCAGAGAATGAAAATATTGTTTTGAATAGTGATAGCCCAAGAGATTTGTTATTTGAGTTGATTAGAAAACTGAAAGCAAAATATCAGCAAAATGTGGTAGTTTTAATAGACGAATACGACAAAAGTATCATAGACTACATAGACGAACCAGCCCAAGCTGCTGTCAATCGGGATACGCTAAAAAATTTCTTTGGCACTCTCAAAGGTATGACTGCCGACTTGCAATTTATTTTCCTCACTGGCGTATCTAAGTTTAGTAAAGTTTCGTTGTTTTCTGACCTTAATAATTTGGTAGATTTAACTCTTGATAAAAACTATACAACGCTATTGGGCTATACGCAAAGTGAAGTAGAAACTTATTTTGTGGATTACTTAGAACAACATAGGATAGAAAAAAATATGTCTTTGTCTGATTTGTTGGCAGAAATCAAACGGTGGTACAATGGCTATTCGTGGAATGGGGTTGATAGTGTCTATAATCCCTACTCAATTCTTAACTTTTTATATAGTGGCGAATTTCTCAACCATTGGTTTAGTACAGGCACGCCTACGATGGTGGTAAAATTGCTAAATAAAAGGTATTTGCAAGATTTTAAAGATGTTCCGTTAGATATTTTTGAGTTAGAAAGATACGATATTACCCAAATAGACAAACATTTGGTGTCTTTGCTTTTTCAAACAGGTTATTTGACGATTACTAAAAAAGTAGATGCAGAAACCTTTTTACTCAATTACCCCAATAAAGAAGTGCGAGATTCTTTCAATTATTTTCGAGTGGCAGAATACATTGAGGGAAATGAAAGTTTGGCAAAGTTGAAATACAACCTCAAAACCAGTTTGTTTGAAGGCAATATGGACTCGTTTGTAGAAAACCTCACCATTTTATTTGCCCAAATTCCCTACCAAATTGTAATTCCAAATCGGGAGGCTTATTATCATCTCATCATTTACCTAACTTTAAAAATATTAGGTTTAGAAATCATAGCCGAAGACAACACCAACAAAGGCAGGATTGATGCCGTTATTTTTGTGCCTGACTATATTTACATCATAGAATTTAAGTTTTCGAGCAGCACCAAACAAGCACTGTTGCAAATCAAAGACAAAAAATATTATGAAAAGTATTTGGCAGACCATAGGCAAATCTATTTGGTAGGCATGAACTTTGACTACGAAAACCGAACTGTGGTGGAGTGTGTGATGGAGAAAATAGAGAAGTAGATTTACAATTCGTTAGAGAGTGTACAAATTTATCGGAGACTTTTAAGTGTCCGATAATTGATTTCCAGTTCCTCTTGTAGTCTTTTTATCTTTGCAAAATAATTTTATAATCCAATGAAAGAATTATCCTTACCTCTCAACGATTTTGCCAATGTGATAGAAGGCAATCGTATTTATGTGGACAAAACAAAGTTTTTGCTACCCTTAGTGCAGAAACAAGGCTTTTATTTCCTTTCCCGTCCCCGCCGTTTTGGTAAGTCTTTGTTGTTGAGTACGTTGAAATATATTTTTCAAGGTCGCAAAGATTTATTTGCAGGCTTGTATATCGAGGACAAGATTGAGTGGAAAGCCTATCCTGTCATTCATTTAGATTTTTTGAATATTAGTTACAAAGACACCACCCTGGCAGAAGGGCTGAAAACTTATTTGCGTGGCGAAGCTAAAAAAGAAAATATTGAGTTACAGGGAGATTCTCCGAGAGAATTTCTAAAATGCTTGATAACAGAGTTGAAAGTAAAATACCAACAAAATGTAGTGATTTTAATAGACGAATACGACAAAAGTATTATTGACTACATAGACGAACCAGCCCAAGCTGCTGTCAATCGTGATACCCTCAAAAATTTTTTCGGTACGTTAAAAGGACTTACTGCCGACTTACAATTTATTTTCCTCACTGGCGTATCTAAATTCTCGAAAGTTTCGCTGTTTTCTGACCTCAATAACCTAACAGATTTAACTCTTGACGACAATTTTGCTACCTTGTTAGGCTACACACAAACCGAAGTAGAAACCTATTTTGCAGACTATTTGGAGAAGCATTGCATAGAAAAAAAAATGACTTTGCCCGAAATGTTGGCAGAAATCAAACGGTGGTACAATGGCTATTCGTGGGACGCAGTAAACAGTGTGTATAATCCTTATTCTATTCTCAATTTTCTGTATAGTGGCAAATTTCTAAATCATTGGTTTAGCACAGGCACACCAACAATGGTGGTGCGTATGCTCAACAAAAGATATGTCAAAGATTTTAAAGATGTGCCTTTGGGTATGTTTGAGTTAGAAAGATATGATATTACCCAAGTAGAAAAGCATTTGGTTTCTTTGCTTTTTCAAACAGGTTACTTGACGATAACCAAAAAATTAGACGACCAAAACTTTTTGCTAAACTACCCTAACAAAGAAGTTCGCGATGCTTTCAATTATTTTCGGGTTGCCGAATATATTGAAGGAGATACAAGTTTAGACGAATTGAAATACAACATCAAAACCAGCTTATACGAGGGCAATATGGACTTATTTGTAGAAAACCTCACCATTTTGTTTGCCCAAATTCCCTATCAAATTGTAATATCTAATCGGGAGGCTTATTATCAACTCATTATCTACCTAACTTTAAAAATATTAGGTTTAGAAATTATAGCCGAAGACAACACCAACAAAGGCAGAATTGATGCGGTTATTTTTGTGCCTAACTATATTTACATCATAGAATTTAAGTTTTCGAGTAGCACCAAACAAGCACTGTTGCAAATCAAAGACAAGAAGTATTATGAAAAATACCTTGCCGATAGCCGCCAAGTGTGTTTGGTAGGAATGAATTTTGACTACGAAAACCGAACTGTGGTGGAGTGTGTGATGGAGAAAGTGGAGAAATAAATTTTCAATTCGTTAGTGGACAAATTTATCGGACACTTTTAAGTGTCTGATAATTGATTTCCAGTTTCTCTTGTAGTCTTTTTATCTTTGTGAAATAATTTTATAATCCAATGAAAGAATTATCCTTACCTCTCAACGATTTTGCCAACGTGATTGCAGGCAATCGTATTTATGTGGACAAAACAAAGTTTTTGCTATCCTTAGTGCAGAAACAAGGCTTTTATTTCCTTTCCCGTCCTCGCCGTTTTGGTAAGTCTTTGTTGTTGAGTACGTTGAAATATATTTTTCAAGGTCGCAAAGAATTGTTTGCAGGCTTGTATATAGAGGACAAAATAGAGTGGAAAACTTACCCCGTCATTCATTTAGATTTTTTGAATATTAGTTACAAAGATAGTACGTTGGCAGAAGGACTAAAAATGTATTTGCGTGAAGTAGCTCAAAAAGAAAATATTGAATTAAGAGGAGATTCGCCAAGAGATTTTTTAAGGTCTTTGATTATAGAGTTGAAAGCAAAATATCAACAAAATGTGGTCATTTTAATAGACGAATACGACAAAAGTATTATTGACTACATAGACGAACCAGCCCAAGCTGCCATCAATCGGGATACACTAAAAAATTTCTTTGGCACTCTCAAAGGCATGACTGCCGACTTGCAATTTATTTTCCTCACAGGCGTATCCAAATTTAGTAAAGTTTCGCTGTTTTCTGACCTCAATAACCTAACAGATTTGACTTTAAAAGACCATTTTTCCACTGCCTTAGGC
>JAAFKA010000067.1 GCA_013299115.1 Cytophagales bacterium | reverse complement strand
ATTCCACGTAACAGCAGCCTGTGTTCCCATGTTAGAAAAAGTAACTTGCAAATTGGTGGGTGTAACGCACAACGTACCCACAGGCGTAGGGGTAAAAGTTGTGGTTAATGCTCTGTCACCAAGATTAGTATTGTTGCACAAAGTTTGCAAATAGAAATCATACTGTACTGTACCTTCTACCTGCCCAATGGTAAAAGTGGTGGCGTTGTTGGCAATGAATCTTGCTGTCCAGAAATTAGTAGTGGCTGGTTTGAAAAGCATCAAAATTCGTTTGGTAGCATCAAAAGCAGTTTCGCCATTTGTCCATTCTAATTTGATACCTGCAAAGCCGTTGGGTTGTGTTACATTGGTTACTATCAAGCCACTTAACGAATGGGTACAAGCTACTCGGGTGTAGTTAGGCGTTGCCAAAAGTGCCGAAGTTGCGGTTGTGCCGTTTGTAACTGTTACCAAACCTGTTGTAAATCCGTCATTGACAACTGCGGTAATAGTTGTAGAGTTTACCACTACAAAACTTCTTGCAGCTACACCACCAATCGTAACGGCAGTTGCTCCTGTGAAGTTTGTACCTGTAATGGTAACGGTAACATCTACACCACCAGAGGTAGGCGAAAAATTGGTAATAGTAGGGACTGGGCAGCCTGTATCACCTGTAATTATCCAACTTTTGCTTGTTATTAGACTTTGCCGAGCAGCAGCAGCCCCACAGCTATAAGTTCTACCTGTAGCCCCTAAACGCACACTTGTTTTTACAGCCTGCCCAGCCCAAGCTATCAAGGTAGCATCATAGTTGGCAGTATTCATGCCACAGTTGTTTAGCATCTGGTCGCCACCATTAAAAATTCCCGCATTCAAATTGGTAACATTCCAAGTGGCTAAACTTTGGTTAAAGGCAGTGGCACCAGAAAACATAGCAAACATATTTGTAACATTTGCTGTATTCCATGTACCAATGGGCTGATTAAAAGCAGTATTACCAGCAAACATAGATTGCATATCTGTAACATTTGCTGTGTTCCACGTATCAATAGGTTGATTAAAAGAAGAAGCATTAAACATAGCTTGCATATCTGTAACACTCCCTGTATTCCACGTACTAATGTCTTGATTGAAGCTGGTTTGGCTAAACATAAAACCCATATTCGTAACCCTTGAGGTATTCCACGCACCAATGGACTGATTAAAAGCAGAAGCTTGTTGAAACATAGATTGCATATTAGTAACTCTCCCTGTATTCCAATTGCCAATAGCTTGATTAAAGGCACCAGCTATAGCAAACATTCTCCTCATACTTGTTATGTTTCCTGTGTTCCAGTTGGCTATATTTCCACCATTAAAAGCTGAACAATAGGCAAACATTTCTTGCAAACTTGTAACATTGCTCAAATTAGGCAAATCTGTTGCATCTGAATTTAAATTATTACAACCAAAACTCCCTCCGATTGTACCAAAAGCATTTTGCATAGAAGTCCAAGCAATGCTTCCCCATTGTTTGATGTTGCGAATTTTGGCAGCATTAGCAGCAGTAGAATTTCCAAAACAGATACTCGGAAACTGCCCTGAAATACTTATTTCGTAAGTGTTAGTGCTTAAACTATTCAATGTTACATCACCAGTTTGCCCTGTGAGTACAATTGGTGCTCCTGCGGGAAGTTCTCGGTAACTTACCGTATAGTTGTAGCCTCCGCCTGTGGTGGGTATGGTCAGTGTGCCATCGTTGGTTATCCACTCCGTAATAAAAGGCTGTGGGGCTACTACGGTGTAGCTATAATTTGCCCCTGCATTGTTGTTCAGGTTTAGCGTTGCCATGTCGTAAGCATTTTGCAAAATGCCTGCTGTACCTGCTAAGGTGGTAAGTTGGGCAGCACTTCTGTTGGTAGAAAATACATAGTACCTAACCACTGTACTCAAAGGTTGGACAGGAATAGTGGCAACTCCCGAAGTACCTACAAAAGTACATTGCACTGCTGCGGAGGTTACAAAATTGTCGGTACTGTACCGAACAAAGATGTTTTCGCCAACGGCAGGGGCAGTGGGCGTAGTAACAAAAACCTTGACTGCATCAGTGGCTGTAACTTGGGCTACGGCAGGTGCTTGGGTTATTGCACCAATGGCAACAGGATTGTAAGCCGTAGCCCAAATTGCCGAAAGATTGTCTGCTGTTGCGTTTTCTTGTATGTTTACTGTGTAGTAAGTATTGTTTGCCAACGCAGCCAAATTGCCATCTACGCCTCCGCTACTGGTGTTGTACCTTGCACTATTGACAACTGATGAAGGAACGACAATGGTATTGAGTGTGTAGGGTGTGCCTGTGGCGTCGCCAGTGTTGTAAGGTCGCCAGCAGGGGTTGTAGTTGGGTGCTGCAGGTGTACCTGTATGAAAGGCGTAGGTCTGCGTGGCAGGCGTGGGCGTGGCAGTGGTCTGAAACCTCGTTTGGCGAAATGCCCCTACATCTGTGAGGGCAAATCGACTACTGACCGCAGCAGGCGCGGTGCTACTGCTGAGGTTGGTGAAAAATGTGGTCGGCTGTGCCAACAGGTCAGGCGTGGTGGCAAAAAGCACCAAAGCTAAGATTGAAACTAACCATTGGCAGGGCAGAAAAGCCACTGCCAAGGTTAAAAGTTTTGAGTTTACGGCTTTCATTTTCATAAAAGTATTGGTTTTGATTGAGTTAATTGAATGAAATAGAAACTAACAAATGAGGTAAAAAGTTAATAAAAAAAATAAAATTTCTAATGATTGGTAAACTTACAAGAACAAAAAAAGCCCTAACATTTTGAGAAATGCTGGGGCTGAACACTACTTGTATGGTAATATACAATAATTTTGGCAGTGAATTGTGGCAGCCCCACTTTTTCAGCCCTGCCAATAGTTAAAAATTACTGCTCTCTGCTCAAAAAATAACTATTGGCAGGGTCTATCGACCACTGCCAAAGTTATTTTTTTTCGCCACTGCCAAAGTTATTTTTTTACTCAATTACCAACTTTTTACTCATCACCTCACCCTGTTCAGTCGTGATTTTCACCACATAACTACCTGAAGCTAAGTGTTTTACATTCAAAGTGGTTTGGTTTTCAAATTCAGTAGTTTTGACTACTATTCTGCCTAAAAAATCTGTGACCACGTAAGCCCCCCTGCCCCCAAAGGGTGTGTTAAGCCCCCTAACCCCCGAAGGGGGAGCTAAGGAAATTGTAATTTGGTCTTGTGCAGGATTTGGGTAAATAGCAGCCCCACCCCAACCCTCCCCTTCTGGGAGGGAGTTTGACGTAATTTTGTCAATCTCCCCTTTGGGGGCGGGGGCTACTCCCCCTGTTGGGGGCTGGGGGGCTTGGTTTTGGTCTGCTACACTGCTTGCTGCTTGCAAGGTAAGCCATGCCCCAAAAGGTGTATTTACTGTTGCGTCTGTGGTACACACTGATTTTACCCTGAAACGGTAGAAGTTGTTGGCAGTCAAACCTGTGATGTTCCACGAATTAGTAGCCACGTAGGCTTGTTGTCCACCCGAACCTGTCAAACCGTTGATATCAGGGGTATTTTGGTACATCACTTGGTATTGTACTGCCCCTGCGGCGGTATTCCACGTAACAGCAGCCTGTGTTCCCATGTTAGAAAAAGTAACTTGCAAATTGGTGGGTGTAACGCACAACGTACCCACAGGCGTAGGGGTAAAAGTTGTGGTTAATGCTCTGTCACCAAGATTAATGCTGTTGCACAAAGTTTGCAAATAGAAATCATACTGTACTGCACCTTCTACCTGCCCAATGGTAAAAGTAGTGGCGTTGTTGGCAATGAATCTTGCAGTCCAGAAATTAGTAGTGGCTGGTTTGAAAAGCATCAAAATTCGTTTGGTAGCATCAAAAGCAGTTTCGCCATTTGTCCATTCTAATTTGATACCCGCAAAACCGTTGGGTTGTGTTACATTGGTTACTATCAAAGCACTTAAAGAATTTGTGCAAGCTACTCTTGTGTAGTTCGGTGTTGCCAAACCTGAAGAGTTTGCTGTTGTGCCATTGGTTACGGTTACTAAACCTGTTGTAAATCCGTCATTGACAACTGCGGTAATGGTAGTTGCATTGACAACTGTAAAACTGCGTGCTGCTACGCCACCCGAACCAAACTGTCTAATTATCCAATAGCAGGAAGGAGTATTTGTGCCTGCATTGAGGATACTAACGCCATTAAAAGGATTTCCACTCAATTGATAAGCAACAAATTCATCAGCAGGAGCAGTAGTAAAGTTCACAGCCACATTAGCATTGGCAAAACTAACCAATGAAGCCGTTACATTTCTTCTATCAGAAGTTCCACTTGCCACCGCAACGTCAGATGTAGCACGTGCAACACCACCTTGCAAAGTTCCATTATTACCTGCCACAGCATCAATAGCATTGCCTGATGCTTCATTAAATTGCCAGTAACCCACTAAACCCGTTTCTACTCCACTCAAAGTAAGGTGCATACTCTCGCGGATTTGGGCTTGAGTGCGTGCCACGTTCCAAATACGCACTTCATCTATAGTAGCATTGATGTATTGAGATTGCAAACCATTGTTACCAATCGCAAGAAATGTACCTTGATTGCTTATCGTATATGTTTTTGTACCTACTAAGACACCGTCTAAACGCAGATTCAACTTTGAAATGCTACGTGAGGCTCATTTGTGCTTGGTTGAAAAGCTAACTTTGGAAAATTAGCTTGATTTGGGGTAAATCCCGCAGAACCCACGTGTACCCAGTTTGTGCCATCATATCGCATTAAACTGCCTTTGGAACTGTTTGCAACATCCTTAAAAACTACATGAGGCTCATTTGTAGTGGGTTTGAAAACAAAGTGTGCATTTGCAGCCTCACCTGCTGTAAAATTTTGACTATTAGCTAAAAACACCCAGTTTGTACCATCAAATCGCATAACGGAGAGCCTCCCTGCATCTGCACCTGACCAACCCTGATAGCATAGATACGGTTCATTGGTGCCAAGATGAAAAGCTAAGTGATTAACATCTGCAATTCCTGCTGTAAACTTTTCTGCTCCCACCAATACCCAATTCGTACCATCAAAACGTTTTACAGTAGCTTTTTGATTGTCCGTCCAATCTGAATAGATTACGTAAGGTTGGGCTGTAACAGGGTGAAAGGTTATACTTGGCCATCCACTGCTTCCAGGTGATACAGGCGAGCCTACATTTACCCAGTTTGTACCATCAAATCGCATAACATTGGTTCGGGTGCCATTGGCTATATCACGATAAACCACATAAGGTTCATTAGTGCCAGGTTGAAAAGCCAATATCACATGCTGGCTCATGTTACCTGCGGTAAACCCTGTGCTACTACCTACATCTACCCATGCAGTACCATTATAACGTTTTGCAACAAGTTTCCCGCCATAAGAACCATCTTTGTAAACTACATAGGGCTGATTGTTGCTGGGGTTAAAAGCCATATTACTTTCATAGGTATCGCCATTTGAAAAGTTTGCTGCACCAACAATAGTCCATTGCGCAGTTGCACTCATGGTGTAAAGGGTAAGGAGTAGGCTCAAACCATAGGCAAGCCAGGTACTTTTTTTCATTTTTTTTGAATTTAACTTTAGCATAAAAGAAAGTAGGTTTTTGTGTGAAAATTATTTAGGCTAAACAATAGTGGTTGTCTAACAACAAATCTCATTGTTAGATAAGTACAGCTAAATTTACCTAAAAAAGTCCCCTCCAACCAAAAAACACACCCCTACAAATGCCCTCAAAGTCAAAAATTTATATTTTTAATAGCTTTTTTACCCATTTATCTTATTTTTGGTATCTTTGTGAGAAAAAACTCTATTCTCTATTGGGTAGTCTTACAAATGTTATGTTTTCAAAACCTTATTTTTTCTGTAGCATAGGGGTTGCAACCCCTATGCTACAGAAAAAAATAACATTACATTTACAACACTACCCTCTATTGTATAGAAATTTAGGTAGCTAAACAAATCATAAAAAACAACAACACAATGCAAAAACCCACTATTCGTTTTCCTTATGGGCTTTCTAATTTAGAGAAAGTTGTCGATGAAAATTTAGTTTTTATAGATAAAACTCCATTTGTAAGTCTTTTAGAATCAACGACTTCCTACGCAGTTTTTCTTCGCCCTCGCCGCATAGGAAAAAGCCTTTTTGTGTCTGCTTTGGAATATTATTATGATGTGTTACGCAAGGCTAAATTTGAGAAAATTTTTGGCAATTATTATATTGGTAAAAACCCTACGCCCTTAGCCAGTGCCTATCGGGTGCTAAAATTTGATTTTAGTGGCATAGACACCACCACTAATCAAAGTAGTTTTTCAGGTTTTTTGCTCAACCTTAAAAACTCATTAGCTACTTTTTTATCACGCAATGGTTTTGATAACCCCGCATTTAGACAAGAATTATTTGCTCAGCAAAACCCTGCTGAGTTAATGAATACCTTTTTTTCCATTTACAAAGGGCAGAGCAATGATAAAATTTACCTCATCATAGACGAATACGACCATTTTACGAACGAAATTCTTATCCGAGATTTAGACGAATTCAAGTCAAGTGTGTCGCAAAATGGCTATGTCCGCAAATTTTATGAGGCTGTCAAAATAGCCACACAAGCAGGCATTGTGGATAGGTTTTTTATTACAGGGGTTTCGCCAATCACATTAGACTCAGTTACCAGTGGCTTTAATATTGTTACCCATCTAACAAATAAAGCTGATTTTCACGACATGATGGGCTTTACAGAAGGCGAAGTACAAGGATTAGTAGAAATGATTTTGGAGGACAAAAGCCGACTGCCCCAAATTATGAATGATTTGCGGTTGCACTACAATGGGTATAAATTTAACCCTGCAAAAAATTATACGATTTATAATTCAGATATGGTGCTGTTTTTTTTAGAAGAATTTAAAAATACGCAACAATATCCCCGTTTGATGCTCGACCCGAATATCATGCCCGACTATGGCAAACTCAAAAAGATGTTTGAGATGGCAAATTGGCAGGATAATTTGGAGGTATTGGAAACTATTTTGAAAGAAAACCGAATAGAAAGTAGTTTGATTTACCAATTTAACTTTGAAAAAGGTTTTAGGAGAACAGAGTTTATCAACTTCCTCTATTATTTGGGCAATTTGACCATAGAAGGTGTAAATGAGTTTGACAGTCCTGTGTTCAAAATTCCTAATTTAGTGATTGGCGAGTTGTATTGGGAATATTACGCCAATGTATTGCAAGAAAGGGCAGAGTTATATTATGAAGAAGACAAAGTACGTCCTGCAATTTTCAGTTTGGCAAGGGGGAATGAAAAACCATTTTTTGAGTTGGTAGAACGAAATTTAGAAATCTTATCCAATCGTGATTTTCAACGATTTGACGAAAAATATGTGAAATTACTCATCATTTCTTATGCCATGCAAGGCAATGTATTTTTTATTCG
>JAAFKA010000066.1 GCA_013299115.1 Cytophagales bacterium | reverse complement strand
AAACCTCCTTACCTTTGCAACACTTTAATAAAAAGTAATAAAAAATTAATGTTTTCGTAGCTCAATTGGATAGAGCATCTGACTACGGATCAGAAGGTTTGGGGTTCGAATCCCTACGAGAACACAAGAGTATGTTTTTAGCAACTTAAAAGCCTGATAATCAATAAGTTACGCTTATTTTAGTCATGCCAAAGGTACTATTTACAAACCGTTGTAAATCAAGGAGTTAGCATATTATTATGTGCCAAAGTTGATAACAAACACCATTGCAGCTTACTGTAATGGTGTTTGCATATTTGCTTACATCGAAATAGTTCTGCTTACATCCAAACCAATAAAGAGGCTTTATTATCCCTGAAGCCTTTTTATTATGAGATTTTCAATGCAAAAGTTAAAAATCAATTTCTTTCGGCGTTTTGCTGCTCCCGACAAAAAAACAGCTTATGTCATGTGTCATTTTAGCGTAGATGGTATGCGCATCAAAACTCCTTTTAGTACAGGTATCACCATAGCTGCCAAAGATTGGAACAGTGAGCAACAGCAGATGAAGGGCAAGCACTATGCAGCCCAAAATGAAACCCTGAAAAATATAAACACGCAAATCACGCAGCTTTTCAACGCCATGGTGTTGAATGGTGTGGCGGTGTCTGCCGAAAAACTGAAAGAAACTTATCTGGTTGGGGTCAAACCTCCAACCTGTTTGCTCTCTTTCCTTACCTCGTGGCTCGCCAAACAAGAGCCTACGCCGCAGGCAGATGGCAAGCCTTCTACAAACCAACTACGCAAGCTGCATTTTGAAAAGAAATTGAAAGTTTTTTTGAAAAAAACTGACCAAACAGCTATCCTTTTGGAAGATGTTACGGAAAAATTGTTTGTCAATTTTGCTCACTATCTCCGCCATGAGGCGGTGTTTGTGAGCAAAAAAAAGCAGGTCAAAGGCTATTCGGCAGAGGTGGTAAAGAAAAACCTAAACCTACTCAAGAATGTGATGGAGGCTGCTTACGTGCAGGAGTTGGTCAGTCGCAAACGGATTGAGCATTGCGAATTTGCGGACAAAGACAAGCCAAAAGAGTTTATTTTTCTTACCAAACCAGAGATAGACCTGTTGGCAAGTTTCAAATTTGCCAACCAAAGCCTGCAACGGGTGGCAGATTTGTTTGTGTTCCAGTGCTATACTGGTTTTGCTTACTCCGACCTTTGCAGCTTTACTTCGGCAGATTTGGTGATGCAAAACGGCAAACAGTGGATAGTCAAAAACAGAGACAAGGGGCAGGGCAACCAAAGCCAAAAAGCATTGCTGCCGTTTTTTGTGCCTGCTCGCAAATTGTGGCAGCACTATGCAGCACAGTTGCCGCTGCTCTCCAATGGCAAGTACAATCTCTACATAAAGGAGGCTTGCCACCTTTGCGGTATTGGCAAACACATCACCACGCATACGGCACGCCGTACGGCGGCTATGCTGTTCTTCGAGTCGGGTATAGACGAGGCAACAGTAGCTGCTATGGTGGGTCATGCCACTGCCACCACCACTCGCAAATATTACATTCGCAACCGAATGGAGAGGATGGAAAAACAGTTGGAGGGTAAATTGGAATGGTAGTTTTTTAATTTTGAATGTTGAATTTAAAATTCAACATTCAAAATTAGTTTAAGTGCCTTTTTATTTTTGTTAGTGCTTGCATGGTAGAGCAATTGGTGGTGCTTGTAAAACGCAAGATTGGTATAAAAGATAGTTTTACTTCAAGAGTAGTAATTATAATCTGTTGATGTTTTTCATTGCTCAGTTGTTGTTCACTTTTTTCTATCCTAACCAAAGGATAAACAAGTGGAACAACTATCTTATTAAAAACAAATATAATTTTGTTTATGAAACGTATAGATGTACTAAAAAACTTACAAACTGTAAGTAAAAATTTAAACTCAGAGTTTTTTGCTTCTTGCATAGAGCTAAATTCTAAAAATACGATTGCTGATTTTTATGAGGAGCTTTTAAAAAGCAAATCCTCTTATGACAAACTCTCCAGCACTGCCAAAGAGGAATTAGAAATCTATGGTCTTGATTTGAAAACCTACTATGAAATAGAGTACATGAATTTTTCTAAGGCTGTGGCTGTGCAAGCACATAGTAACACCTCACTAAAAAGTTTTGCAAGTGTAGCACCGCTATTTGTACTTTTTATAGCTAAACACAAGGCTTTTATAGAAACTGTCAAGATTTTAAATCATTCTTTAGCAAACCATCAAGAACTGTATCTAAATGGTGAATTAGATTTGGGCAAAGCTAACAAAAATTTATTTATTTTCACTATTTACAGCCAAAATGATTTGAGTTTCAATGATTTTGCAGACATCATCAGCACTTTACACCAACTCATAGAGTTAATCAAAAGCCTTTTTGAAGAGCCTCCAACCGAAGAAATTACGATTACTTTAATAGACAGTGGCAGTGCTATTGATTTGTATTTAAAACTTGTCGAATTGATTTTTATTTCTCCTATCTTAAGTTTGCTGTATCAAGAAGTTTGGCACAAAATAAAGAACAATTTGGCAGAAACGAATAAGGAAAAAATAATAGAAACTTTGCCACCAAATCCTAACTTATCTGCCACAGAAAATGAAATTATTGTTTTACAATGTATAGACAAGACCGAAAAGCTAATCAATAAAGGTGCTATGCTTGCAGATTTACTGAACAAAACAGAACTACTAAGCAACCAAAATCTTTTAACCGAACACCTGAAACCAAAGGAGCTTAAAAGAGGGAACTAATTGTTTCTTAGGTTTTCGTATTGCACGTCTAATTGCAGCCCTGCCGTAGGCAGCTTGTCTAAAAGTGCTTTCAAGGTTTGGAGTTCGTCTGCCGAAAGCACTTTTTTAATTTCAGGATTATTTACAATGATGAGTATAAGAAATAGGTTTAAATTTTAAAATTCAACATTCATTTAGACTACTATTCCGCCAAATTTGGCAAGGCTTCTTTGGGCAGTTCCTTTGAGTTCCAGAGGTTCTGTAAGCAAGAGTTTCATTGTTTGTAGTTCCTTTTGCAAGTTGGCAACCAATACTTTAAGTTCCATATTTTGAGCAAGTAACAGTTTTTGACTTTCTAAAATTTGATTTAAAATTTCTTTTTCCATGGCAATAAATTTTACTATTAAGTTAAAAGTTAGGATTTACCTTTTAAACAAAAAACAATGAGCAAATTCGTAGAATTGACCCAGTTACAAGGTACGCAAAAAGAGAAAGAAACACTTACCTATCTAAATGTTTCTACTATTTTGCACGTCATCACAACGGACAGAAAACGGACAAGAATTTACCTTGTCTGTCCATTGGCTACAGCCAATCAGCCGTATTTTATAGAAGTACAGGAGGACTATGAAACCGTAAAAAAACTAATTGGTTGAATTATCCTCTTTTTTTTCGTTGGTTTTCTCTTTGCCCATGATGAAATCAACAAATTCTTTGGCTACTTCTACAAGATTATCACCAGAAAAGTGCATTGAATTTTCGATAACAAGTTTGACTACTTCGAGTCTGATTTCGTATTCTTTCATTTGATTTAAAGTTTTAGAATGTAAGACCTAAACCTTATAGGTTTCAAAAACCTATAAGGTTTCAACATTTCTTTGTTTCCTTCACCACCTCCACCACTATTTTACGGAGTTTTTGGTCGTGGTTTTCTTGGCTTATTTCCTTGTAGTCTTTATAGAAACCCAAGCCGAGTTTGAGGGCATCGGGCAGAAACCAGCACACGCCAATAAACAAACCGAGCAGGCTATAGGTAGCAAAGTTTTCGTTGAGGTTTGGTTTTTTGATAACCTCAAACATGAGCAACCAGTGCATAGCTAAGTAATTGTTTATCAGCAACAAAGCTAACAAATTTTTTAGAAAAAACACAATTTGCTGCAAATTATCTTGTGTTTCTTCGGGGCTGGGTGCTGTCTGCCTCACCACCACCCTGTAATAACGGATACCAAAAAAGTAACAACTTGTTTGTTGCAGTTTTTCAGAATTGATATGAATTTTTGTGAGCATAGATTTTTTATTTAGTTAGGAGTTAAGAGTTAGGAGTTAGGAGTTTTGGTGTTTTTTTTAACTCCTAACTCCTAACTAAAAACTCCTAACTCATTTTGGGTCTTTGGTCTGTTGCTGTTCTCGTGTAGGGAGGTCGTTAAGCAGGTTTACAAAACTTTCCGATATATCTCTGAATATCGTGTCGTGTTTAGTGCCAATTTCGTGTAGTTTGGTTTTTATTTCGGCTTTCCACTCTACATTTTCTTTTTCTAATTGGTCTAACCGCAAAATTTTGTAAGCCTGCACTTTTTTGATATTCTCTATTTCTACGGCGTGTTCATCTACTTTCTTCATAGCTTTTCTCACCTTTCGGGCTGCTATGTTTTCGAAGAGAAAGTAAGAAGAAATTACTGTAATTAAGCCTGACACAATGCCTGTGATAAAGGCATCGGTGTGTGCTTGCCAAAACTTTAAGAGCCACATCGTAAAAGCATTAGACAAAAAGAGCAGTGCAAAGCACGAAACAGAAAGAAAGAAATTAGTCATATTTTTGTAGCCCCCAACCCCAAAGGGGAGTTTTTTGTTTTTTAGCCCCTTGGGGGTTGGGGCTTTTTTTATTGGTAAATCCTCACGAAAGCCCTCACATAGTTCGTTTCCAGCCAGTCGCCATTTATTAGGGTTTCGGTTTTGATGTCAAACTGCACACGGTCAAATTGTGGCAAAGTGCGGATGACATTGGCTTGCCACAGCTGCCCCGCTGCGTTGGGCGTAATAGGTACAGAGAAAGTTTCGGTTTGTCCGTTACTTTGATAGGTCATTGTAACAGTATTTCGTACTTCTGTATGCAAGGTAAGTGGCGAATAAAAACCATCAAATTTAATGTCGATAGTCAAGTTATTAGCAGGTGAAGTTATCTGCTTTATCAAGACCAAACCACGTTTGCCCCAGCCCGCCACACGCCGCAAGGTAATCAAACCATTGCCCCAAGTATAGGAAGAGGTAAGGTAAAAGAACTCAGGCACGCCATCGCCGAGTTGGGCAGGCTGCGGTGTACCTGTGGGTGGTGGCAGCGGTGGCGTGTACGAAAAGATTACTTTATTGGTGATGCCAATGGCTGCACTATCTTGTACGATTTCGCCTATAAGGTCTTTGGTAATGCCAATGTAGCCCACCTGAAACTCAAACTTCGTTACCACAGGCGGTGGTGGCACCACCACGGGGCAGTTGCTCACTGTAACTTGCACTTGCCCACCTAAAAAGTTAATCACTACATCGGGGCTTTGCACCCCTGCATTTACGCCCATGCCTTTCAAAAAGTAAGTACCTGTTTGCCTGATAGTTGCAAAGGTGTTTATCAATAAATTTTCGCCTATGTAGGTATCAGGATTTCGCCTCCAAATCTCCCAGAGCTGATTGGCTGAAGCTGTACAAGAAGGGTCTGCTAAGAGCTGCAACAACGTAACAGGCAACGGACAGCCTGAAACATAAGCAATGGTGGTTTGCTTGCGAATGACCGTAGCGTAGGTTACAACTTCGTTATTTAGTTCTGTGCCTACTATCTTGTACGCACCCGCAGGCAAGGTGATGGTTTGTCCGCAAGAGATGGTTGCTACCTGTTGAAACGGCGTTTCGGTAGTCCAAACCTCATACCTTTTGTTGCTCACCGTATCGCAAGCACCTAAGCAAATCAAAGTGAGTTTGCCATTTGGATTGAGGGGAGCTATGTTGGTTTCTGCACCAATTTTGATAAGTGTTACTTTGCTCGGCTGAATGTGGTCGCCTATTTTGGTTTCTACTTTGTCTATCAAAAACAAACTTTCACGAATACGCACCTTCAAATGAGGCACAAGGTTTTTGAGGTCGTTAAGGTTTAAAACTACCGACAACTTAAACACCCTACTTTGGGTTTGGTTTTGGGCTACGGCTTTCCAACATTGCTCATACAAACCATCTCTGCCCTGCCAACTCAAATTTAAGTTGCCTATCCGTTGCAACACACTATTTTTGTTAAAGGCAGTTGCCATTGGATAGACCGCAGCCGTATCTACCACCTGTGTAGGGTGTTCGTTATAGTTCAATGCCGTTATAGCAGGTTGCAAGCCCTGAAAAAGTAGAATCTTCGGGGCAAGTTTCTCACCGAAGTTTGCAGCCGTTTCGGGAACTACGAAACCTGTGTAGTTTGCATAACGGAAAATTTCGGTTTCCTCGTCTTTGGTGTAGCCCAAATTGAGTTCAGACTCTGCACCTGTGTCTGTGATGACGGTGTGGAGTCTGCGGTTGGGGTAGTTTTTTGAGTTCAAAAAATAGACTGAACCAGACAAAAATACCTGCCTTTGGTTGTCGTCTATTTTAATGACCACTCTTTTGTTGGGCGGCGTGGTAGGCGGTGGCACAATGGCTTTGCCTCGCAATTTGCCCTGTTTGTTTACAAACCAACCTTTGTCGTGAGAAACCAAAGGGGCAAAAGTGGTTTGAATAGTCTTTTTGCCTGTGCTGTTGGTGCTGTTTATGGAGAAGTCACCAAAATCTTTTTCAAAAACAGGTCCAGCATTTACTTGGTCGTAATATTCATAAATTTTGTCTTCCCGCCATTTTTCGAAAGCAAACGTAACTTCTTGGTCTGTCCATTCGGCGGGTGTTACTTGGTGCATGGGCGATGCCTTGGCTGTCCAATCTGCCAAAGGTTCTTTAGAGGCAAGTATATTGCAGAGAAAATAAATGGCAATGGTTTTTTTATCTGAGTCTATGTGGTAGTGCAAGCCCAGCAAAAATTTTACTGCTTTCAGATAATTTGCAGCGGATAGTTCGGGTAAATATTTTTGATACCAAACGGGACCTTGCAAAATATAAACAGTTTCTGTGGTTACGGTCTGAAAAACATTACCTTGGTCATCTGTTATGTCTGTATAAATATTGGTAGACTCTATATAAGTTTCCAAAGCCTTTGTTTGGAACAGCACCAATTTAGGAATATCCGCAGCCAAAGTAGGGTGTTCGGCAAACCAATTTGGATTGGTGAGCCTGTAGCCTAATTTATCTATTACGGTTTGCAAGATAAACGTGAGGTAAAACATGGGCAAGGGTTGCCCATCGTCATTGGTGGTTTTGGGCAGTGTATAGTTGTTGTTTTGGTAACGGTTGGCATAACGGTTGCCGACTTTGCAAACAGGAAAGACCATGCCCGATTCTCTGGACGTGAGGGTGCTTTTCATGGCAGTTGCCACTGTGCCTACCCATTGTCCATCTTCGCCAAGTGTTCTAAATTCATGCGTCTTGTCGCCAAATAATTGGGCAAGTGTGAGGTTGCCTTTGTCGGCTATGTCTGCATAGCCGTAGATGAAATTTGCCTTGTAGTAGGTGTTGGTTGCTTCACGCAAGCGGAGTTTGCCTGTGTGGAGGGGTATGCCTGAAAAGAACAGCATAGCCGAACAGCCCCCCAGCCCCCAAAGGG
>JAAFKA010000065.1 GCA_013299115.1 Cytophagales bacterium | reverse complement strand
TAAATTGGTAAATCAAACTACTTTCTATGCGGTTTTCTTTTAAGATAGTTTCCAATACTTCCAAATTATCCTGCCAATTTGCCATCTCAAACATCTTTTTGAGTTTGCCATAGTCGGGCATAATATTAGGGTCGAGCATTAAATCTGGGTATTGTTGCGTGTTTTTAAATTTCTCTAAAAAAAACAGCACCATATCCGAATTATAAATGGTTTGGGGCTTATTTTTATTAAATTTATAACCGTTGTAGTGCAATCGCAAATCATTCATAATTTGGGGCAGTCGGCTTTTGTCTTCCAAAATCATTTCCACCAAACTTTGCACTTCACCTTCTGTAAAGCCCATCATGTCGTGAAAATCATATTCGTTGGTCAGGTGTGTAACAATATTAAAGCCACTGGTAACTGAGTCTAAGGTAATTGGCGAAACTCCTGTAATAAAAAACCTATCCACAATACCTGCTTGTGTTGCTATTTTGACAGCCTCATAAAACTTGCGGACATAGCCGTTTTGCGACACACTTGATTTGAATTCATCTAAATCTCGGATAAGAATTTCGTTAGTAAAATGGTCGTATTCGTCTATGATGAGGTAAATTTTATCATTGCTTTGTCCTTTGTAAATGGAAAAAAAGGTATTCATTAACTCAGCAGTATTTTGTTGAGCCAATAACTTTGTTTCAATCATTTCACTATACAAGGCATTAGCCCTTAAAAAATTTATTAAGGAATTTTGAATATTTGTTATAAAACCCGAAAAACTACTTTGGTTAGTGGTGGTATCAATGCCACTAAAATCAAATTTTAGCACCCGATAGGCACTGGCTAAGGGCGTAGGGTTTTTACCAATATAATAATTGCCAAAAATTTTCTCAAATTTAGCTTTGCGTAACACATCATAGTAATATTCCAAAGCAGACACAAAAAGGCTTTTTCCAATGCGGCGAGGGCGAAGAAAAACTGCAAATTTTACATTATTTTCGAGGGTTTCTACAAAAGGAGTTTTGTCTATGAAAACATAGTTTTCAGTAGCCACAGATTCCAGATTAGATAGCCCATAAGGAAAACGAATTTTAGAATTTAGCATAGAGTTGTTATTTTTGCGATTGTACTTGGTTTACAGTATTCCTTTCATATACACCTTTGACTTTACCACCACTATTGTAAATGCTTTTAATTGTGTAAGGTTTTGTAAGATTTCGTCATTTTCCAAATAATTTCTTAGCTGTTTTTCGGCAGCAGCTTGTGTAGTTTCCAATAAATGTTCTTCCTCTTTTTTTAAATATTTTACCTCCAACACATATTGCGTATGTGTTTTTTGATTATTTGGTTTTATCAAAAACTCAATATCCACATAGCCCAAATTGCCCGCCACCTCTCTTTCCGACCTAATAAAAAATACATTGCCTTGCATGGCATAAGAAATGATGAGCAATTTTATATATTTTTCGTCAAATCGTTGAAAATCACGATTAGATAAGATTTCTAAATTTCGTTCTACCAACTCAAAAAATGGTTTTTCATTCCCCCTTGCCAAACTAAAAATTGCAGGACGTACTTTGTCTTCTTCGTAATATAACTCCGCCCTTTCTTGCAACACATTGGCATAGTATTCCCAGTACAATTCGCCAATTACTAAATTAGGAATTTTGAACACAGGACTGTCAAACTCATTTACGCCTGCTATGGTCAAATTGCCCAAATAATAGAGAAAATTAATAAACTCTGTTCTCCTGAAACCTTTTTCAAAGTTAAATTGGTAAATCAAACTGCTTTCTATGCGGTTTTCTTTCAAAATAGTTTCCAATACCTCCAGATTATCTTCCCAATTTGCCATCTCAAACATCTTTTTGAGTTTGCCATAGTCGGGCATGATATTCGGGTCGAGCATCAGGCGTGGGTATTGTTGCGTATTTTTAAATTTCTCTAAGAAAAACAGCACCATATCTGAATTATAAATCGTATAATTTTTTGCAGGATTAAATTTATACCCATTATAGTGCAATCGCAAATCATTCATAATTTGGGGCAGTCGGCTTTTGTCTTCCAAAATCATTTCCACCAAACTTTGCACTTCACCTTCTGTAAAGCCCATCATGTCGTGAAAATCATATTCGTTGGTCAGGTGTGTAACAATATTAAAGCCACTGGTAACTGAGTCTAAGGTAATTGGCGAAACTCCTGTAATAAAAAACCTATCCACAATACCTGCTTGTGTTGCTATTTTGACAGCCTCATAAAACTTGCGGACATAGCCGTTTTGCGACACACTTGATTTGAATTCATCTAAATCTCGGATAAGAATTTCGTTAGTAAAATGGTCGTATTCGTCTATGATGAGGTAAATTTTATCATTGCTTTGTCCTTTGTAAATGGAAAAAAAGGTATTCATTAACTCAGCAGTATTTTGTTGAGCCAATAACTTTGTTTCAATCATTTCACTATACAAGGCATTAGCCCTTAAAAAATTTATTAAGGAATTTTGAATATTTGTTATAAAACCCGAAAAACTACTTTGGTTAGTGGTGGTATCAATGCCACTAAAATCAAATTTTAGCACCCGATAGGCACTGGCTAAGGGCGTAGGGTTTTTACCAATATAATAATTGCCAAAAATTTTCTCAAATTTAGCTTTGCGTAACACATCATAGTAATATTCCAAAGCAGACACAAAAAGGCTTTTTCCTATGCGGCGAGGGCGAAGAAAAACTGCGTAGGAAGTTGTTGATTCTAAAAGGCTTACAAATGGAGTTTTATCTATAAAAACTAAATTTTCATTGACAACTTTCTCTAAATTAGAAAGCCCATAAGGAAAACGAATAGTGAGTTTTTGCATGGCTTGGTTGTTTTTCTATGATTTGTTTGGCTACCAAAATTTCTACACAATAAGGAACAGTGTTTCTCTCACAAAGATACCAAAAATTAGATAAATGGGTAAAAAAGCTATTAAAAATATAAACTTTTCAATTTGAGGGCATTTGTAGGGATATGTTTTCTCCGAGATTATTAGGAAAAAAGATGGTGCTACTGGTCGGTATTTATTTTCTTTTCAAAGAGATGCTGGCATCACTTCTTTATCCTTTGGCTTGGTTGTAGGTGGTGTTTACTCAAAATTAAGTAATTGAACCTAATTATCCGACACCTCAAAGGTGTCGAATAAGTCTGATAATCAGATATATAGAGTTTAAAATATTGTCGATTATTTAAGTCTAACCACTTAGACGTAACCATTAATGCTTGTCGTGTATTAGAATTTCAATAAAGACGTGGGAGGTGCGGATAATACTACCCTTATGCTTACACTCGATGACCTTGCTACCTCTGTTTGCGGAGCAAACAATGGCACACTGACCAATTTTGCCCGCAATGGAGCTACCTCCAACTGGGTAGGCGGAACTTTTACAAACGGAACTGCGTATAGCCCCTGCCAATAGTTGTTTTTTAAACGGAGAGTAATTTTAACTATTGAAGGCAAAGATTATTATTTTTCGCCTATGCTTAACTGAATTGAAAAAACCAACTCCTGAAAATTATAGCCTGTTTCCGCAAATTTAGGCTATCTTTTTATACAACCTCGAAAAAAGATTTTTGAAGTAACAACTTAATAAGTAGGTGTTATTATTTTTTTTCTTAGCTTTGCAACTTTGTAAAAAATACCTCCTTCCCCATGTGCAACTATGCAAGGTTTACGCCTTTGGGGTTGTAAAACATATTAAGTTGATTTATAAATATCCAAAATATGAAATCTTTGCCTGTTTCTTCTCTTCGCACCTTTTTGCTTGCTTTGGTAGGCTTGTTCTTGTTTTCTTGTGATGACCCTTACAAAGTGGGCTTAGACCTGCAAAAAAATGAGCAGTTAATTAAAACTTATTTCAAAGACGACCATCCTATTGCGACCAGCGTGGTACTTATGGACTCTATCAGCAACACAGACCGTGATGCTACCACCTCCTTGCGTGCTACACGAGCTATGTTAGGCATTTTGAAAGACCCTCAATTTGGTACAACCAAAGCCACTATCTACTCTAAAGTGCACTGGGACGGAAGGAAAATCTTGGACAGCGTAGATAGAGCCAGCCCCGATGTATCTTTAATAGGGCTGGAAGCATACGACTCTGTGGTTTTGCGTTTGCGAACACCATTGATTTCTAATACTGATGCAATTTCGCTAAATAGAATGGCAGAGGGAGATACTTCGGCTACGCTTATCATTCGAGTAGAAAGATTGGCACAAGAATTAGATACAACTAAAACTTATTTTATCAATCACCCCGATTTACCTGTAACTGAATTATTGGGCAGCGCCACAGTAAAGCCTATTTTCAGAAAAACTGCTGTTGGTAACAATACTTTTGTTTACCATTATGAGATGCGTGTGCGTTTAAATGACGATTTTGGCAGAAGCATTTTTGACAAATCAGGCAAACCAGAGTTAGCCACCAAAGCAGCTTTTGAGAATATGATAAAAGGACTTAAAATATCAGTAGAAAATACCAATTCGACAGCTTTGTGGAATATAGACCTCAATCTTAGTAGTAACTCGTCGGGCATAGATTTATTCTATCGTTATAAAAGTTCGAACAAAGCTCAAAGTGTTACTTACAATCTAACAGCCAATCCCGTTGCACAAGCCCAGTGGTTTACAAAATTGGAAACGGATTATAATGGCACACCTTTTTTGAGTAAAATCAAAAAAAATGAGCCAATGCCTACCTCAAACTTAGGCAACCAATTATTTATTCAAGACGGTACAGGTTTAGGTGTACATTTAGATTTTCCTACTTTGCGAGGTCTTAATAAAAATGACAAAGATAGTTTGACTGTGGTGAATAGAGCAGAACTTTATTTTGAACCTCTAAACAATGCAGCCATGGTAGGAGCTAATCAAACTCCACCCAGTGAATTATTTTTGTATATTGCTGCCAGCCCCACTACATTGGCTTCGGGCAGTGGCAAAACAAATTTGGGTTATGAATATAGCTTTTTGTATCCCATTCTTAGAGATGCAGCCAATAATTCTGAACCTCCCTTGTATTTTACCTACATACCCACAGCAATAACTTATTCAAATGGTTTTTTGAGCAAGTATATTCAAAATTTAATAGACGGAACAGACAATGGCAAGGGGCTTTTTATGGTGGCTGGGTTTACGTTGAGTAGCACACAAGGGGCTTTGATAGTCAAACACGACTATGCATTAAACAAAGTAATTATTCCCGATGGAAATCCTATAAATGGAAATAAAAGGCTACGATTAAAACTGTACTATACAAAGGTAAAAAAGATATAAGTTGGCTCATGCAACCATTTACAAATGCAATCACCAACTTGTTTGGTATCCAATACCCCATCATACAGGCAGGAATGGTTTGGTGCAGTGGTTGGGAGTTGGCAGTAGCCGTTAGCGAGGCAGGAGGTTTGGGTTTGATAGGGGCAGGCTCTATGCAGCCCGAAGTCTTGCGGCTGCATATCCAACGCTGCAAGGCAGCCACCAACAAACCTTTCGGGGTCAATGTGCCATTGCTCTACTCCAAAATAGACCAAACTTTGGCAGTATTGGCAGACGAACAAGTTAAAATTGTGTTCACTTCGGCAGGCAATCCCAAAACTTGGACTGCTTGGCTGCAAGAGCAAGGCATGACCGTAGTTCATGTGGTTTCCAGCGTAAAATTTGCCAAAAAAAGTGAGGACGCAGGCGTAAATGCCGTAGTAGCCGAAGGTTTTGAGGCAGGTGGACACAATGGCAGAGAGGAAACCACCACTTTCTGCCTTATTCCTGCGGTGCGTGATGCGGTGCATATTCCGCTATTGGCTGCGGGAGGTATAGCTACAGGAAGGGCTTTGTTGGCTGCTATGGTTTTGGGTGCTGATGGCGGGCAAATTGGTAGCCGTTTTGCAGCAAGTTTGGAGTCGTCTGCCCACCAAAATTTTAAGGACAAAATAGTGCAAACCGAAGAAGGAGATACTGAGTTGGTAATGAAGCAGTTAACTCCTGTGCGACTGATTAAAAACGACTTTTATCGAGCAGTGAAAACAGCCGAGCTGCAAGGAGCAAATCCTGAAACTTTGCAGGAACTGCTGGGGAAGGGAAGGAGCAAAAAAGGAATGTTTGAGGGAGATATGGTAACTGGCGAATTGGAAATAGGGCAAGTGGCTATGCAAATCAAAGAAATTTTGCCCGCAGGAGAAATAGTAAAACAAATTTGGCAGGAGTTTTTGGCTTGCCAAAAAATATTTTTGCAAAAAGTCTAATTTGCTTTTTACCAACAAACTCCTATCTTTGCATAACCCCCAACATAGCAAAAAACAATTATGGCTTACTGCGATTTTACCTTAGAAGATTTAGAAACTAAACATGGCTTGGTAACAAGATTTAAACCCTTATTTGCTGCTATCTCACCTGTGCAACCTTCCGATTTATTGTTGCAACAGTTGGCTTTTTCCGAGCATTTTCCTCTGCGAAGTGAAAAAATAAAATCAGAGTCTTTAATTTTTCCTGTTTTGGGATTTATTAAAATAGCCAATGAAAGTTTTGTGCAGTTGTTTTCAGGGGAAAATCTACTTGCAAGCAAAAAAGACAAATTAAATGGCGAAGTAGATTATATCTGGGTGGGCAAACCTGATGCCTTAGAACTTCAAAAACCTATTATTAGCCTTTGTGAAGCCAAAAAAGGTTCAATCGAAGACAGTCTTGCCCAATGTGCAGCCCAAATGTATGGGGCAAGAGTGTATAACCAAAAAAAGAAAAATAATATTGACGATATTTATGGTTGTGTGAGTTCAGGGGTAGATTGGCAATTTATGAAATTGGAAGGGCAGACCATTTGGAAAGATACTAAAACTTATACCTTGTCTAATTTGCCTGAACTATTGGGCGTATGGCAGATAGTAATAGATTTTTTTAGGGACAAAGTTTGAAATAATTAATCTGTGTGCTTTCGGTTTCTCAAAACCGAAAGTTCCCTGCCATTTTGGGAACTAAAAACTAACCAACAACAATGCAAACCAACAACATAACCTCGATACTCGAAAATTATTGTGAAATACAAAACCCTGAAAAAACAGGGCTTTTGTTGCTCGACTTGCCAACAGGTTTTGGTAAAACTTACGAAGTTCTAAAATACATCTATGAAAACTACCAAAAAACAGACAAGAAGATAATTTTTCTTACTGAACTCAAAAAAAATTTACCTCACGAAACTACATTAAAAAAGTTTTTTGAGAAAGATAATAGATTAGAAGACTACGAAAAAGATTGCGTTTTTATCAATTCTAACTCTGATTGTGTTATCGAAAACTTGCAAGATAATCTTCATCTAATTCCTAATGAAGTAAAAGAAAGTCAAGAGTTTAAGAGTTTAATAACCAATATAAAGTTTTACAATGAATTGAGTAAAGGCAAAAAAAGTTCTTTTGAAATTCAAATGCAAGAAAAAATTAAAAAGGAAATACAAGAGGATAACGAGCCTAAATTTAGGGACTTTATCAGGAACTTATTTTACGAAAGAGGTAGCACAAGGCAAGACAGAATAGCATTATTACAAAATGATGTAAATTTTCAGTGGGTAGCAAAAGTTTACCCTGCGTCTTTGAGTTTCGAAAAAAGGATATTCTTTTTAAGTGTTGATAAGTTTTTAGTTAAAAATAGTCCGATTGTAGAAAAATCTTACTATTTTTTTGATAACAATTTTCTCAAAAATGCACTT
>JAAFKA010000064.1 GCA_013299115.1 Cytophagales bacterium | reverse complement strand
TAAACCTAAAGACTTACTTACTTGTAGACCTGACAAACCATCAGAGAGATGTAAAATAATTGTTGCCCGTTCTCTATCACGAGAACTGCCTGTAGTTTGTTTGGATAAGGTGGTTAAGAATTCACGTTGTAGGGAACTCAAAACTATGGCGGGACTTTTCATAGCACAAAGATAACCAAAAAAAGTAAAATAAAAAATAGGCACTTATTTATGAGATGTAACACTAGTGTTACATCTCATAAATAACCGTTTACTTTATACTTTGCATGGCTTTCCCCCATATGTCCATTTAAAAGGCTTTGCCATAGTTTGATTGAAGTAGTCAATAAATTTGTTTAGCTTTTCTTTGAGGTCTTCTTTGGAGCTAAAATGTCCTCTTTTGATTAGTTTTTTGTGTAAAATACCAAAAAATATTTCTATTTGATTCAGCCAAGAACAATGTTTTGGCGTGTAAATAAAACTGATTTTATGTGCCGCAGATTCAACTTTGAAATGCAATTTTATTTTTCATAAAATCTGGCATAACTTAACCTTTTTTAATTTTTTCCAAATTTCATTTCAAACTTGATTCCAAGTTGTCTTGTTACTTAGATTAAAATTAACGAAAAAAGTTTAAAGAAGGGTAATTTTTTGGAAAAAAATTATGTGTAATTAATGCTACATACTACCTAAATAATAATTATCATAGCTTTAGTAATTGGTACGATTGTCAAGGTGCGAAAAGCACCATTGCCAACGTACCGAAAGAACTATCTAAATAATCCTTCGGAAATAACGGCTAAGGCTACACCGCCCAAGATAAAAAGTAGGCGGCGGGCATTGAATTGGTGTTGAGGGCTGGTTTCAAAGAAAATGGTAGTGGAAATGTGCAAAAAGTTGCCCGCCACCACACCAAATAACATTTGGGTAAACTGCGAAGAAACTAACTGTTCGGTATTGAAATAATGATTAAGCACAATTCCCAAAGGCGAAGCCAAAGAAAAAATAAGCAACAAAAGCAGTACATAACTTTTTTTGCCCATCTGCCCAAGCAAAACAGAGGCAAAAGCAAAAGCCTCTGGTATTTTGTGTATCACAATGCCGAATAACAAGGAATGGGTTTCGCCACTCTCATGCGTATGTGAGGGGTGGCTCAATAAAGTGCCTTCGAGCAGGGCGTGGACAAACAAAGCAGAGAGCAAAGTCGTAGGATTGATGCTGTGGCTATGAAAATGCCCATGTTCTACGCCTTCGGTAAAAAAATCTAACAGCACTTGCAACAAAAAACCAACGACCACAAACAGCCCAACTTGAAAAGGAGAAGTGGCTTCTATAAAAAGTTCGGGCAAGATATGCACCAAAGTCAGCGTAAACAAGTAAGCTCCGCTGAAAGCCAACGACAATTTGAAATAGGCAGGCTTGACTGTGGGAATAATGAAAACGACCAAGCCAACCAAAAAGGCACTTAAAAAAAGGACAAGGGCATTGAAAAAAAACATTATGCAGCGTTGTTTATAAAGAATTGTCTTCACAAAACTCTTAAAATTACTTGTTTAGTTCCCAAAATGCAAATTAGTTGCAAAAATAAGTTTTAGGTTAATAGAGGTTATTACTCATATTTTTTGCCCCACCATTCTCTTAGTTTTTGTCTTAATTCGTTTTCTCTTGCATTATTGGCAGGTTCGTAGATTCTGATAGGCTCTATTTCGGGTGGAGCATATTGCTGGTTTACAAAATTGCCCTCAAACTCGTGAGCATAAAGATAGTTTTTGCCGTAGCCTTGTGTTTTCATAAATTGGGTGGGGGCATTGCGAAGGTGCAGAGGGACAGGCAAGTCGCCGTAGGTAGCCACCAATTCCTGTGCCTTGCGAATGGAAGCAATAGCCGTATTGCTTTTGGTAGAACAAGCCAAATAAATGACAGTTTGCGACAAAATAATGTCCGATTCGGGGTAGCCAATGACTGAAACAGCCTGAAAACAACTTGTAGCCATCAGAAAAGCATTAGGATTGGCATTGCCAATGTCTTCGGAGGCAAAAATCAACAGGCGTCGGGCTATAAATTTTACATCTTCACCCGCAGCCAGCATACGTGCCAGCCAATACAGGGCAGCATCGGGGGCAGAGCCACGCAAAGATTTGATAAGAGCCGAACTCATATCGTAGTGTTGCTCGCCTTGTTTGTCATAACGCACAGTGCGTTGTTGGGCTACCGCCAGCACCGTTTCGTTGTTTACAATCACAGGTTGTTCGGTAGCAGCCAAAACAACTAACTCAAACAAATTCAACAACTTACGGGCATCGCCACCCGAAAGTTGCAGCAAAACTTCGGTTGATTCTAACGTAATTTCCAATTTTTTCAGCACTTCGTCCTCCTGCATGGCTCGTTGCAAAAGACTCAACAAATCCCCTTCGGTCAGTGGTTTCAAAATATAGACTTGACATCTGGAAAGCAAAGCAGCATTGACCTCAAACGATGGATTTTCGGTAGTTGCTCCTATCAAAGTCAAAACTCCTCGTTCTACTGCCCCCAATAAGGCATCTTGCTGCGATTTATTGAAACGGTGAATTTCGTCTATAAACAAAACGGCATGACTCCTCAAATTGCTTTTTGCCTTTTCTATCACTTCACGCACCTCTTTTACGCCTGCACTCACCGCACTTAGGCTATAAAAAGGTCTTTTAAGGCTTTGTGCCAAAATAGCTGCCAACGTAGTTTTGCCAATACCAGGGCTACCCCAAAAAATGATAGAAGGCAAAGCCCCCGACTGCAAGATCTTTCGCAAGACGCCGTTTTCGCCTGTGAGGTGTTGCTGCCCTACATACTGAGCTAAGGTGCGAGGTCGCATTCTTTCTGCCAAAGGTTCGGAGGTTTGTAGCATAACAAGTAATTTTGAATTTTTGAATTTTTGAGTTATAAATTTTTATAAAGGACTTGTTTAGTTGGAAAAACTATAACGTCTTTTGCAGCCAGATAACATAGATTTTAAGGATTAAAAATACTGATTTTTTTTATCGGTAAAAATCAGTTTAATCTGTGTTATCTGTGTGCTAAGTCGGCTGGTTGAAAGCAACTAAACAAGTCTGAATAATTGATTAATAAATAATAGAGTTTATGAATAATTTTTTGTTAAGAGGCTTTGCAAAAGATGTCATTTTTCAAAAAAATGACATCTTTGGGTAATTATTCATAAACTCTAATTACAATTATTTGAAAATATGCTTTGATTATATTTTAAAGTTTTATTCCACAAACAACTTTCGCACCTCCCCTGTCAATAAAAACCACGCCAGCCATTGACGGTCGGCAGGTTGGCAATTCTCTTTTTTGTTGAAAACCCAAAATCGTTGTTCTTGGTAGTCTAAGTAAGCCGAGATAAAATCAACATATTCAGGCACTTGTAAATAAAAGTCGTTGTTAATTTCTAAGGTATCTAAAAACAGGCTGTAATCTTTGTAACTTTCTCTGTAAAAGGTTTTAGCCGTTTCATCAAAATTTTCATCTCCCTGCACCTCAAAAAAGCCATTGGCTATGGGGTGCAGCAGCAAAGCCAATACATTTTTGTAGGTAATTTTGGCTACCAATAATTGGATGCTTGTGCTGTCGAGGGTTGTTTGGCGGGCAAAATCTTTTACCAAAGTCAACTCTTGCAGGTGTACGGTGTCTATGTGTGCCACAAATTGCGAAGGGCTAAGGCTGAACAAAGGCAAAGAATCTGCCTCATAGCTTTTGGTTATCATAAATTCGCAAAACAAGGAGTCTATGGCGGGGTAGTTGGTAGCCACTTGCATAGGCTTGGCTTGCGACCAACTTTGTTGGGAAATAGAGAGGAGGAGGAAAGAAAATAAAAGGATTTGCATACGTTTTATTCTGTGTAAAAAAATAGAGACAATGCAAGTAATACGAATTGTTTGAGTAACGAAAAAAGCTCAGTTTAGTTACGTTTTTTACGGACAATTGCACCATTTTTTAAAAACAGTTAGGTATTTTTTACAATAGTTGTGTTTTGCTATTGCGTCATCCCAAATACTAAGTATCACACACTAAAGCCTTATGCTGCATTTATTATAAAAGTTGCTTAAAAACTTGTTTCTAAAAACTCCTTCAAATCTTCTACTAATTTTGGCAACATGGCTCGCCGTTGAGCATAGCTTATCAGTTCATTTATTTTGGCTTGTTTGGTGGTTTTCATGGGCTTTGGTGGTTGCTGTTAAACCTTGTAAGGTTTTAAAAAACCTTACAAGGTTTGTTGCAATTTATTTTTAAAAAACCAATAAATTTATTTACTTCACGAAAATAAGTTTTTTGTATGCAAACAGAAAATACAAATTGGGAATTTATTGCAAAATCTATCCTTGACCGCAAAACTATTTTGTTTTTGGGGCATGGGGCAACTATCAATTACCAAAACCCTAATCATGAGGCTGCTTTTTTTCAGGAATTTGTGGGCAAAAACCAGCAAAATATTTTGTCTTACCACGCAGAAGATGGTTTTCTGGTCTTTAAGAGCAAAGAAACCAAATTGTTGTCTATAAGTAAAATTTTGCCTTTTTATGAGCAAGACTTTGCCAATCCTTTGCTCGAAAAAATAGCTGACATTCCGTTTCACCTTGTCATTAGCCTTACGCCTGATTTGAGTTTGAAGTCGGTGTTTGAACGGAAACAATTTGCCCACCAACACCGCTATTACCGAACCAAACAGAAAATAGAAATAGACGAAAATCCCACTGCCGAAAAACCTCTACTTTATAACCTGTTGGGCTGCGTGAAAGACGAGGAAAGTCTGCTTACTTCGCATTACGATTTGTTTAATTTGGTAAGTTCGGTCTATGGCGACAAAAATTTGCCCGAAAAAATTACTTCGGTTTTTAACCAAACGCAAACCAAAAATATCATTTTCTTAGGTTTTGATTTTAGCAAATGGTATTTTCAGTTGTTGCTGCACCTGCTCAATATCAACTACGATTCTTGTGTGCGGTATGCCACGCTGCAACAAGATTTGAGCAAAACCCAACAAACTTTGGTAGAAGCTGAGTTTAAAATCAACTTTGTGAATGATGATTTAGATAATTTTGTGAACAGGCTGCATAGCCAATTTAAACCTGAACAACTCCGCAAACCTTCGGTGGATGCGTTGAAAAAGAATAGAAAATATCTGAAAGACAATATGATAAGATTTTTGGCAAAGGCTTTCGATAGCACAGAATTTAAAACTTTTTGTATAATCTATTTTGAGAAAGTAAAAGAAAAATTTACAGATGAACAAAGTCAAACAACACGCATCAATTTTTTGATGGAGTATTTAGAAGCATACAACGACTACGAAAACTTTTTGACTTTGGCAAAAGAACACAACCCCGTTCAGTTCAAAAACTTTGCACCTTACTATGAAGAAGAACAATAAAATCAACCGATATGTAGGGGTTACGCCTTTTAAAACGGAGCAAAAAGACTTGTTTTTTGGCAGGGCTGCCGACACCGAAAAACTTTTTAATTTGGTAAACACCGAACAGCAAGTTTTGTTGTATGGCAAGTCGGGCTTGGGCAAAAGTTCCTTAATCAATGCAGGGCTATTGCCTTTATTGGCTACGCATCAGGCACTTAAAATTATTACCATTCGTTTTACGGCTTATCAAAACGAAAATTCGATAAGCCCCATAGCCAAAGTGTTGAGTTACTTCCCCCAAGCTGCCCCTTCGCTGTTAGACAAAATCATAGACCAAGAAAATTCTTTGTGGTATCGTTGCAAAGCGTGGACTTTGGAAACCCCACCCCAACCTCTCCCCAAAAGGGAGGGACAGTTTCGTACACCCCTCCCAGAAGGGGTGGGGCAGGGGTGGGGTTGTCAATTCCTCTTAATTTTTGACCAATTTGAGGAGTTATTTACTTACCCCGAAGAACAGCTATTTACTTTTAAAAAGCAAATGGCAGACTTGTTGTATAGCAACATACCGCAAAGTTTCAGGAAGGTTTTGCAGAAAAAACAAAAAGACCAACCCGACCTGCTCTCCGAAACGGAACTGCTGCTGCTAAACCAACCTTTACAAGTGAAAACCCTGATGTCTATTCGGGAAGACCGTTATAGTGAAATGAATAAGCTGGCAGATTACCTGCCCGATGCCCTGCACCACCGTTATAGCCTTGCTCCCTTAGACAGAGAGCAAGCCACCGCAGCCATCATCACGCCTGCCCGACAAGCTGGCGAACAGTTTGAAACTGCACCTTTTGAATATACAGCACCTGCCTTGCAAAAAATATTGGATTTTTTGACTAAAAACAATACAAAATCCATAGAAACTACTCAACTCCAAATCTTGTGCAACCGTTTGGAGAAGTTGCAACTGCCCACGATTGCCGAGCAAAATATACCTGATTTTGACGATATTTTCTTAGATTTTTACAAAGAAAGTATAGACCAACTGCCTGAGAATGAAAGACTAAGCACCAAACAGTTTATAGAAAATGAACTGATAAAAAACGACAGGCGTATGTCCTTAGACTCTGCTTTTTTTACAGGCAAAGTAACCGAAAATGCCCTCAACCAATTAGTGAAAGTGCAGCACCTCTTGCGGGCAGAACCCAACACCACTGGCGGCACTAACTACGAACTCAGCCACGATACGCTGATAAGCCCCATCACAAAGGCGAAAAACCAACGTGAAGACGAGGAAACCAAACTACGTCAGATACAGGAACTAAAACAGGCAAAGGAAAAAGCTGAAAAAGATAGAAAAGAGAAGGAGAAAACGCAAAGGCAACTGCGGACGGTGAGAGGGCTGTTGGTGGTGGCGGTGGTGGCTATTGTGGTGGCGGTGTATTTTGCGTATGATGCAAGGCGACAAAGAGATAGGGCGGAAAGACAGGAAAGAAAGATACAAATGGCATTAGGAGAGATGGAAAAGCAAAAAGATAAGGCAGAAAAAGCCTTACAACTTGTTTTGGAAACTCAAAATAAAAATGCTATCTTAGAAGTGGCGAGGCACATAGGAGAGGCAAGAAAAAGAATTAATGCAAAAGCCTATTGGGAAGTGGCAAGCCTGCATTTAGACAGTGCAAGTTGGTTAGATAGTTCTGCTACTACAAAATATTCAATCAATGAATTACGTAAACAAATAAAAAAATGAAAAAATATTTCTATTGGGTGTTACCCTTATTATTCGCCAGTGCTGTTGGCAATGCACAAACCTGTAAAGAAATTTTAGAGGATGCCCAAAAACACGAAAAAGCAGGAGAATTTTTTAAAGCCTATCAAAAATATGATATTGCCTTATTTGTTTGCCCTAATAAAAAAGATATAGAAAACCGCAAAAGAAATGCTGTAAAAGAGTTGGAAAAATTGAAAGATAATGCAGTAAAAGCTGAAATAAAAGCAAAAGACAATGAGCAAAAAGCATTGGCAGCACAACAAACTACTAAAAAAATACTTGACAAGTTTTACAAGGCAAACATAGAAATAGGAAAACAAAGAGAAATAGCTGATAAAGCTATGGAAGAAAAAGATAAAATAGTTAACTCTTCTTTTTTTATACACGATAAATTTGGGTTAGTTTATAATCGAGGTGCTTTTCGTTTTATAGATAAGCGTGGCAATGAAGTAGAGAAATTAGGAACTTGGCAATGGGCACAACCCTTTGAAGCAAGAAAAAAAGAAGCTTTCAATAATTTTGTAGCAATTGTTATTGATAAAGTAGATTATACAAAAAATTTACAAAAAGATTTCAAATTATTAGACACTTTGGGCAATACATTTCCTTTGGCTATCGATTTGAGTTATCTGAATGAAAAAACAGAGGCTTTTATCTATGGCGATGATGATGGCACATATTTTCCCAATCAAATTATAGGAAATACGCAATTAGAAGTTTTAGGATTAATAGGTGTTTCTAATATTCCTTCAACCATACGTAATTTAAAAAATCTAAGAATATTAGTATTAGTTGGAGAGCAAACAGAACAGCTACCTAAAGAAATAGGAGAGCTTCACAACTTAGAATATTTGGATTTAGAACTTGACAACTTGAAAAATTTGAGTGGTATCATAGGTAAATTGACAAATTTAGAAAGATTAGAATTGAGAGATATTGGCACAGCTAATTTTAACATAAACGAACTTGCTAATTTAAAAAAGTTAAAAATTTTAAATTTGAAAGGATTAAACTTAGAATCAGAGGAAGAAGAAAACATTATACGCCTCCTCCCAAATTGCAAGATAACATTTTGAAGAAAGAGTAGTTTTTAACCTCGGCAGTGGCTGCAAGCCCTGCCGATGGTTTGTAGAAATAACCATCGGCAGGGCAAAAAAGTCCCTTTGAGGTTGCGAAAAAAAATCAGCCGCCTCCCAAATTGTGAGATAGAGTTTTGAGGAAAAGAGGAGTTTTAACCTCAAAGGGACTGCAAGCCCTGCCGATGGTTTGTAGAAATAACCATCGGCAGGGCAAAAAAGTCCCTTTGAGGTTGCGAAAAAATCCGCCTCCTCCTCCCAAATTGTAAGATAGAATTTTGAGGGAAGAGGAGTTTTTTACCTCAAAGGAGCTGCAAGCCCTGCCGATGGTTTGTAGAAATAACCATCGGCAGGGCAAAAAAGCCACTGCCGAGGTTGCGAACAAAAATCAGCCGCCTCCCAAATTGTAAGATAGAGTTTTGAGGAAAAGAGTAGTTTTTTTAAACCTCGGCAGTGGCTGCAAGCCCTGCCGATGGTTTGTAGAAATAACCATCGGCAGGGCAAAAAAGTCCCTTTGAGGTTGCGAAAAAATCCGCCTCCTCCTCCCAAATTGTAAGATAGAATTTTGAGGGAAGAGGAGTTT
>JAAFKA010000063.1 GCA_013299115.1 Cytophagales bacterium | reverse complement strand
ACAAAAAACTAATCAAAAGAGGACATTTTAGCTCCAAAGAAGACCTCAAAGAAAAGCTAAACAAATTTATTGACTACTTCAATCAAACTATGGCAAAGCCTTTTAAATGGACATATGGGGGAAAGCCTTGCAAGGTATAAAGTAAACGGTTATTTATGAGATGTAACACTAGTAAGAAAACCCCTAATAGAACAGGAGGTACATATACAAAACCTTTTCTTGGAAGTACTTCAGGAGGAATTACTGAGGGGAAAAGATTCTATCGTTGGAATGTTTTTAAACCTAATTAAGATGAGA
Organism: Cytophagales bacterium; assembly: GCA_013299115.1. Classification (GTDB taxonomy): domain Bacteria; phylum Bacteroidota; class Bacteroidia; order Cytophagales; family Thermoflexibacteraceae; genus JAAFKA01. The sequence goes on along the minus strand of JAAFKA010000063.1, from coordinate 9,060 downwards.
ATATTGTTTTTAATTTTATTATTTTTTGTGTATAATCAAAAAGGTTATACACAAAATATGCTTGCTCCTAAATATCAAGCAGGTATTGACACTATTGTAGTAATAGATTTACTACAAGCTAACGGTTTAGTGATACCAATAGAAGCATTAAAAGATGCTGAATATAATCCTATTATTATTGATAGATATGGTGCTTTTTTGTATTTTTATAATGATTTTAAGGTCTATCAATTTTCTTTAGCCACAAAAAAACTACTAAAAACTATTACAGTTAAGTTATCAAAACTAAAATTAACTAAAAATCACTTTCTTACACCTATGCTAATATCAGGAAATAATGGCATTAGTTTGGCATTAGGTCGTTTTAGCAATATAAAAACTCGTTATTTTGCTAATTTTGAGTTCTTTTTCTATGATTTTCAACTCAATTTTAAAAATACTCTTATTTGTACATCTGATAATTATACAGAAGAGATGGATTACTATAATACTTATTACTATGATAGTTTAAATAATAATTATTTAATTAACGAAGCAAATAATGGCTTACATAAATTATCTATTAAAAATAAAAAAATATCAGGAATTATTAAAGATTTCCATTGTCCTGTTGACATAATAACAGGAAAGAGTTATACTTTTAAAGATAGTTGTATAATTGATGATAATAAAAATGTGATTTTAGCAACTTCATCTAAAAATTTATTTAATGATTTATCTCATATAGAAGCTTATAATAATTTGTTATATATTTCATTGTATTCAAACATGACACTTTTAGATAAATCAATGAATTCATTTGCTTCTAAATATAAGTTATTAATTTATAATATTTATAGTAACGAAATGGATAGTATAGAAGCCAATCTTTGGGATTTTACTATCTTTGAGAAAGGGTTTTATACTATATATAAAGATAAAAATTACTTACCTGTACTTTATATAGAATATTTTAATACCAAGTAACAGCCGTACACGATGGGCAAAACGTGCTAAAAGTTACCTTCCGCTATGACGACAAAGGGCAGCGGATGGAGAAAATAAACTACCAAACAGGCTTGCACACGTGGTATATAAACGATGCAGGAGGGCAAGTGGTGCGTATCTATGAAGCCCCCCAACCCCCTACTGGGGGAGTACCTCCTGCTGCGGGTTGGGATGGGCTAACTCCCCCTGTAGGGGGCTGGGGGGCTGTAGAAACTCCTTTGTATGGTATGAGTAGGGTGGGGATTTGGCAGCAAACTTATGATAAAATGCAACCCAATGGTTATACGACCACACAGGGCGTAGCCTTTGCCGACTACATCTACGAGGCAAAAGACCACTTGGGCAACGTGAGGGTAACGTACAGGGGCAACAACGAGCAAGCCGAGCAGACTTACCAGACCATGGACTTGGAACACGAAAATGCCCAAAGCTGGGAACAAGACCACAACGACCTCCGCAATTTCTCCAATAGCAATGCTTGGCGGAGCTACCAGCAAGCCCATGATGGCAAATTTTCGCTAAAAATAAGTCCTGTACCGCAGCAGCCCCAACCGCAACCACAAAAGGTGGCACAGTTTCGCCTACCTGTCCGCAAGGGAGAGAGATGGACAGCTACGGTGTGGGCGAAGTGGGGGATGAAAAATGAAAGCCCCCCAGCCCCCGAAGGGGGAGTAAGAAGCCCCCAACTAAAAAGCCCCCAAAGGGGAGTAAAAAGCCCCCCAGCCCCCAAAGGGGGAGTTACCTCCTTGCGTAAAACTCCCCTTTGGGGCGGGGGGCTTTTAGGTTTGGCAGTCAGCACGCCGTTGTTCTTGCCACAAGGCGAAAATCAAGGCTTGTCTTTCAACGTGCTGGCAGCGGTGCCGTTGGCGGTGCAGCTTACCAAATCTTTAAGACTTGCTAAGTCTCAAAGACTTAGCAAGTTTGGGCATAACCTATCGGGTGGCTCGCAGCCACCCGATAGGTCGGATTTCAAACCTGAAACTCCACCTTTTGTAACCGAAAGTGTCGAGGCTTACCTATTAGTCGAACTTTTAAACGAAAAAGGTGAGGTAATTAACCCTGCCTATCGAAAATATTTTGTAACTTCGCAAGGAGATTTTGAGCAGATAGGCAATGCAAATGAAGAAACCATAGACTTCGGTGACGAGTGTACGCAAACAGGCTTCCTTCGTTTCAGTTTGGTAAACGAACACGACCAGCAGCCAGCATACTTCGATGCTTTTGAGATAGTCCACAAGCCAAACACCGAAAAGCTGACCGTAACCTCTTGGACAGACTACTATCCCTTTGGCAAAGTGGCTAAGACAGCTTGCTCAGGTGCGGGTGCGTATAGGTATGGGTATCAAGGGGAGTTTGCGGAGAAAGATGGGGAAACGGACTGGAATAGTTTTGAGTTGAGGCAGTATGATAGTGATGTGGCAAGGTGGTTGAGTGTTGACCCTTATTATCAACATTTTTCACCTTATTTGTCTATGGGAAATAATCCAGTGAGCAATGTAGATGCTAATGGGGGCTTTTGGCAAGAATTTGGTAACTGGCTTTCTGGTAAGGGCTGGATGTCGCATGAAGCCTATGCATTCAGTCAGGCAAATACAGATGCAAGCTATGAATGGATAGGCAGTAGATTTAGTGGCTATGGCGAATTTACACAAGGATATTCAGAAGGTGAGGGCAGTGGTGTGTTGGCTACCAGATTTCAAGCAATAAATGACTTTGGCAACAATGCGGCTTTCGAAAGTTTTGCTGGTATTGCAGCTAATCAAATAAGTTTTTGGAATTATGTAGGACAACTTGACCCACAGGAAACCACCCGTATTATGGCAGATGCAATGACTGATGCTTTTGCGTTTACTCCTTTATGGTGGCTTGGTGCTGCTAAGGCAGGTTATGGTGCTTGGACTGGTAGAAATCCTGTTCGTGAATTTATGGGTTCTACTGATGCCAATAACCAAGAAGACAAAATAGACCAGTTTGCAGGAAATTACCCTGGAACCGTAACAGGTGTGTATGAAACATATGGTTTAGTACATCGTCCTGTTCGTTTATATGGAGAAACAAGTAGTGTAGCCAAAGGAGTAACTACTTTTGGGTATGTAGGTGGTGGCATTGGCGTATCAAAAACTTTGTTTGATGGTTTTGCAGACAAAGAAAACAATCCGTATGAAGGTATTTTTTGGCAAAGTAGATACAATGCCTTCAAAAATGTATTCAATGCAGCTTTTACACCAACTTACTAACTTTTTTATAGATGCTTTATGGCTTTCAAAGTCATAAAGCATTTTCTATTTACTAAATATAATGACATAATGGACTATCAATTAAAATTTGTAATCAGAGAAGAGAAAAAAGATTTATTAATCGCATTTCTTCGTTATTTTTGTATACTTGGTGGATTAGTGGGAATAGCTATTTCGTTCTTAGTTAAAATAATTTTTGACATCATACTGGACAAATTATTCTATCTTTGTTTTGGTTGTGTATTTATTACAAGAATATTGATAAATATGATGGAGATAAAATTTAAAAAAGACGTAGGTACGATTGCCTTATGTACAGATGGGAGTATTTTGTTCAACACTAACCAAAAAGAATGGAGTTTAGACAAAATTGAGATTCATGAAATAGTCATTTATTTTCACCATTCGTATAATGGCTCAGGAACAGGTTGGTATGACCGTAAGATAATTCTGATAGGAGATGACAATACCATAAAAATTACAAGCAAGGAGGGAAAAGTATTTAATTATTTTTTTCTTAGCGAATACAAAGAAGATTTAAGTTATCTCAATGAATTAGTTAGTTATTGGAAGTCAATAGATATCAATGTTGTTTTTACAACTAATGAAAAATATAAGAATCAGTAGACTTTGGTGACGAGTGTACCCAAACAGGCTTCCTTCGTTTCAGTTTGGTAAACGAACACGAAGCCCAGCCAGCATACTTCGATGCTTTTGAGATAGTCCACAAGCCCAATGCCGAAAAGCTTACTGTAACTTCTTGGACAGACTACTATCCCTTTGGCAAAGTGGCAAAAACGGCTTGCTCTGGTGCGGATGCGTATAGGTATGGGTATCAAGGGGAGTTTGCGGAGAAAGATAATGAAACTGAGTGGAATAGTTTTGAGTTGAGGCAGTATGATAGTGAGATAGGGAGGTTTACTACTACCGACCCGATGGGTGAGTTCTGGAGTTCTTATGTGGGCATGGGCAACGACCCTGTTAATTTGACTGACCCAACGGGTGGGGAAACAAATGATATACCTGAGCATTGGGGCAGAGGTGGTTTCTGTGGTGATGGTGGTAGTGGCGATATGTCCTTTTTGGGTGGTATGCAGATGGATAATTGGATGCGGAATATTGCAGAAAGCACTAAATCCTTATCAGCTTCGGCTGCTATTCATGTATTTATTTATAGCAATGTGGACAAACAAGGTACAGAGATTTATTCAAGACAAGAAGTAGAAAAAACCTTTCCATATTTGATAGAAATTTATCGCAGAAATGGTATTACTATCAATCCAACTTTTGTTTCTTTTAAAATAGGTAATGTAAAAGAAGCATATCTCAGCAAAAACCAAGCAATAGTTAAACTTATGTCTCCTACGCCTTCGATGCCTAGTGGTGTTGGTGCAACTAATAGCGGGGTAAAAGGTAAAAATGGTATTTATTATCCCTCAACAGTGGCTTTTGATGATATTATTGATGGAGATAAATATTACACTACAGCTTATACTATGGCTCATGAAATATTGCATCAAATGTTATATAAGGCATCTGGTAAAGCAAATCACATCAATGAAAGAAATAACAAACCTATACCTAATTTATTATTAGAAGGTGGACAAGCGGCTTACTTGCATCTTTATTTAACAAGGCAACCTAAACGAACACACCCTATGGAATTGATACATCCTGACCATAGAGCAATTTTAATTCCTTACCTTAAACGATAAAACGATGAAACCCAAATTATTTTTCATGAGTTTCTTGCTATGTTTTGCTTGTAGAGAAAATCAAGTAGAAAAAAAACAAGTTACCATCCAAGACATTACTTACGAAGTTGTAGAATTGTCAAGTAATAATTTAGTCGGCAGGTTAGTAAGAGAGGATTCTTTATACAAACTTTATCAATATAGGTTGTTGCACTTTTTTGAGGACTTAGGTTGCGATTTTAATATTGACAAAATTTGTTACTTACAAATAACAAATCATACAAACAATATTATGCGAGGCTTAAACGGAACAAAAGATAGCTTGTTATTACCAAGTTCTTTTGATAGGTCTAGTACTTATCCTCCTGCCCCTTATGAAATACAACGAAGTTTTGAAATAAATCCCAATCAAACTTTGCAACTCTATCTTGCTTATCCTAATTATAAGGGAGATACTTTAACAATTTTTGATGATTTTTCTTTAAGAGGGGCAAGAGATACTATTTCTTATCAGAACGGCTACAAATTTTTTGTAGATAAAAAGGGAGGAATAAAATTAATAGATGTTATTAGCAAAGACCAGAGTTATTTAGACACCATCAAGTTTAGGGAGTAGTTAATCAAGCTTTTTGCGTTTCTCCCTTGTAAACGAACACGAAACGCAGCCAGCTTACTTCGATGCTTTTGAGATAGTCCACAAACCCAATGCCGAAAAGCTAACCGTAACTTCTTGGACAGACTACTATCCCTTTGGCAAGGTGGCAAAAACGGCTTGCTCAGGTGCAGGAAGTTACCGTTATGGTTATCAGGGTGAGTTCTCTGAAAAAGACAACGAAACGGACTGGAATAGTTTTGAGTTGAGGCAGTATGATAGTGAGATAGGGAGGTTTACTACTACCGACCCGATGGGTGAGTTTTGGAGTAGCTACGTGGGCATGGGCAACGACCCTGTTAATTTGACTGACCCAACGGGTGGGGAGACAGAGCCAGGAGATGACTATTTTATTCGTAAAAATGGTGAGGTTGTTGTGAGAAAAACAGATTATGATTTTGACAGGTTCTACATCGAAAAAAGCCTACAGACTTTAAAGAATGGAGATGTAGTGCGCACCTATGAATTTGTAGCCCAATTAGAGAGAAACTCAGCAGGCTATTTACCCTTACCTGACAAATTGGAAACAAGTAGTTTTGCTTTTTCTTATGTAGGTAATACTAATGAAAGGTATATTGCACCTGAAGCATTTGCAGCTTTGATTGGTGCTATGGCTCAAACAGGATATTGTGATATAAACTTCAATCACTGGAGCAATGCAGACGGTAGCACACCACCACCAAGCAGGTCACATAAAGATGGTATTGTTGGTGATGTTAGACCTTTACGATTAGATAGAAGTGGGCAACCTATTTTGACAACAGATGCACAGTTTGATTCTGCTCGTAATACAGCTTTTATAGCTTCTTTAAATACGTTTGGTTGGAAGGGTGCATTATCAGAAAGAAACCCTGCAACAGGTTGGATTACTCCACTAACAACTCATTATAGTGGGTATCGTGATAAAAAAACTGGTAAATGGATAGATGTTAGACATAACAACCATTATCATATCCAAAATTTTAAGCCACAAATAATTAAACCAAAACTATCTCTAAGTAAACTTAGGTACTAAGATACACATGAAAATCATCTGCTTTCTGTATTTCATCGTTATTACAACCACATTTTTAGTTTGTGGTTGTAATAATAATAAAACCTCAAAATCTTCTAGTCAGCTTTTAAGAGATACATCAATTTTACAAAAAGAAGTTGTATATGCACAAAATGTAGATTTTATGAATTGCAATCATAAAATGCAAAATGTATTAGCTGATTTCTTTCTGTCAAAAGGAATAGTGTCTTTTGCTTTTACAGATTATACAACTACCAATCTTGATATACTCAATAAAGATGGTTCTGTTTATATGAATATATCTTTTGATTTACATTCAAACAGATTTACTATTAATAACAGACTTTTTGTAATTGCTAATGATCAATCTGTTAAAGATAACATACATAAAGAATATCAGTTTTCTCCGTATGAGTTTTTTCCAACCTATTATTTGCTAAAATTTGAATACATTGCAATTCAAGATGATATTTTAGAAGTGTATTTAGATAAAGATAAGAATGTGAGGAAATATATTCGTTTAGACACAAAGAAATTCTTATACCAATGTTGGTATGACTATTTTTTAGGTCATCCAGTCAATTTCAATTTCCAAACAAATCCTATTAGAGAAAATCCAGATGATAAAAGTACAGCTATTAATTATGATACCAAAATAGATTATCTATTTACCATTGCAGAAATAAAAGGGGACTGGGTAAAAATAGTATGCACTGATTTATGTGGTATTCCATGCACAGAGGGGGAAAAGTATGATGGTTGGATAAGATGGAGAAAAAACGGTAAATTGATAATTAGTTTTCCTAATGCTTGCTAATTTCTGTGTAATTTTGAGCAGATAGGCAACGCAAATGAAGAAACTGTAGATTTCGGTGACGAGTGTACGCAAACAGGTTTCCTTCGTTTTTCCTTAGTGAATGAACATGAAACGCAGCCAGCTTACTTCGATGCTTTTGAGATAGTCCACAAGCCCAATGCCGAAAAGCTAACCGTTACCTCTTGGACAGACTATTATCCCTTTGGCAAGGTGGCAAAGACGGCTTGCTCAGGTGCGGGTGCGTATAGGTATGGTTATCAAGGTGAGTTTGCGGAGAAAGACAACGAAACGGAGTGGAATAGTTTTGAGTTACGGCAGTATGATAGTGAGATTGGGAGGTTTACTACCACCGACCCGATGGGTGAGTTTTGGAGTTCTTATGTGGGCATGGGCAACGACCCTGTTAATTTGACTGACCCAACGGGTGGGGAAACAAATGATATACCTGAGCATTGGGGCAGAGGTGGTTTCTGTGGTGATGGTGGTAGTGGCGATATGTCCTTTTTGGGTGGTATGCAGATGGATAATTGGATGCGGAATATTGCAGAAAGCACTAAATCCTTATCAGCTTCGGCTGCTATTCATGTATTTATTTATAGTGGTATAAATGCACAAGGTAACGAGATTTTCTCGAGGCAGGAAATAGAAAAAACATTGCCCTATTTGGTAGAAATCTACCGAAGAAATGGTATTGTTCTTAATCCTACCATTGTATCATATAAACAAGGTATAGGAAAGGGGCGAAATATGAGAAAAAATCAAGCACTCCTTACCTTAGTACCATCTACCTTAGATGGAATGGAAGCAATGGCTGGCAAAATGATTAGTGGTGAGGGACACACAACTCCTGTTAGTTACTCCATTGGTTTCGCCAAAGAAGGGCAATATTATTTATCTACAGTAGGTTTTGAAACTGTTAGCCCTTCACAAGGAGATAAATATTATATGACTGCTTATACCATGGCTCATGAAATATTACATCAAATGTTATCTATAGCAGGAGGACGTTTGAATACATCTCATTTGGAATCCACTCCCAACCTGCTTATATCAGGTGCACGTAAAGATGTCAATTATCTCACTCGTCAGCCTAAACGAACACACTCAATGGAATTGATACACCCTACACATAGAGCAATCTTAATACCTTACCTTAAACGATAAAATGATGAAAACTAAAATATTATTTGTTGCTTTCTTGTTATCTTTTGCTTGTAAAGAAAAGCAAATAGAAATAAAACAAATTACTACACAGGATATTACTTATGAAGTGGTAGAATTACCAAATAACGACTTGTGGCAAAGATTAGGCAAAGACGGTACTCTTTATCATGCCTACAAAAGTAAACTTTTAAATTTTGAATATTATGTGGATTTTAAAATAGATAAAATTTGTTATTTTAAAATAACTAATAACACCAATAGCATAGTTGGCAATATACATGGCACAAAAGATAGCTTGTTGTACCCAAGTTCTTTTGATAGGTCTAGTGTTACATCTCATAAATAACCGTTTACTTTATACCTTGCAAGGCTTTCCCCCATATGTCCATTTAAAAGGCTTTGCCATAGTTTGATTGAAGTAGTCAATAAATTTGTTTAGCTTTTCTTTGAGGTCTTCTTTGGAGCTAAAATGTCCTCTTTTGATTAGTTTTTTG
>JAAFKA010000062.1 GCA_013299115.1 Cytophagales bacterium | reverse complement strand
GTAAACAGGAAAGTTTATGTTATAGTTAAAGATTTCGACCTCCAATAAGCCACTCATCGGGGCTGTGAAAGTCTGCATCAGTTTTCCCCATTCCTCTGGCGGCACAGTGCCTACGTCCACCGTTTGGCTGTATTGCTGCACCCCATTCTCGTCATAGATTGTAAACTTCATACCCGCCGCCATAGCATTAAACCATTCAGGTTGTGGCGTTGGCTCGGTTGGTTTGGTGGCTGCTCCTGCACCTTTGTTGCCCTGTTTGCCTCCAAACAGCCTTTTTAGCAACGGCACTGCTGCCAGCACATTTGCCTGCACCTGCGGGGCTTTCTGCTCGCCTATTTGCACCGAACCCATAGAAACCGCAGCCCCCAACTCCGCAAGGGCTAACAGTTTCCCTTGCGGAGTTTTTGGAAGTAGCAAACCCAAAATAAGCAAAAAAGCAAGTAAGTTTTGGTGCATTTTGCAATGTTTTTTGAAACATGAAGTATATTTGCTAATAAAAAACTATAATTTTTTATTAGCAAAATTTATCAAAAATTCTTGCAATGTATTCCCCATAAATACTGCATACTCATCCTCGTAGGGGTCTATTTCTACGATTCGTCCAGTTGATTTTTCAAAAGCATATCTGAAAATACCAGTGTTAGAGGCAAAAATCCAATATTTTTCAAAAAAAACAGGGTCTTCTTTCTTGTAGAATTGTTCTGTATCAAGCATATCTGCAATAGACCATAATGCAAGATAGTCCTCTCCTAAACTGCCCTCTCCGCCATTATAAACAGAAATAAATTCTTGATAATCAGTTGGGAATGAAAAATCCAGCAACTTATCTAATTTCAACAATTCCTTACCATCTGTCAAATGGTAAGGTTGAAATTCGGGAAAATAATTTTTAATTGTGTTCATGGTAGTTTTTTATCTTTCTAACTGTCTTTGTAACCTGTTCCACCAAAAGATTAAAAATTTGACATCACACTTTATTGAGGCTTTGTTGCAACGGTTAAAACACTCAAAAATGAGGTTTTTATAATTAGGGCTAACCTAAATTTTACATTTTTTATAAAATAAAGGCTTAAAATTACAAAAAAGATAATTTTTCAGATAGCCATTTTCATAAAATGCCTTTTAAAGCATATCTATCGTTGCAACAAAGCCCTTTATTGACTAAAAAAAGTTACCTTATCAAAGTCCTGCGATTGTAAAATTTTCTTCTAACCAGTATTTTTCTCCATTTGTATCAAGTAATTTTTCTAAAAATTTATCAAAAGAAGTTCCTATTACCTTCCAATTTGTAGGAATTTCTTCATGAAAGCAATCTAAAATTTGATACTGACCATTTTCTAATACTTTAAATCCAAGATGATCTCCCACACCCAGAATATTTGCAAAAATAATAATATTTTCTTGCCAAAAATCATTATAAATTTCTTTTAAAATTATAGTTTCTTGCACAATTTCTTCTATATTTAGGAAATGAAAACCATCTATCTCATGACCTAAATAGTTAAACAAGATGCAGCCATTTGTAATTTTTAAAAAATCTAAGTAAGTTTCTGGCAATTTATTTAAGCTACCATTATTTACTAAACTTGCTTTAAGTGCAGAAATATTAAGAGGAACATTAAAGACAAATGTAAATTCTTTTTGAAGTTTCTCATCTTGAAATACATTCAAAAATTTATTTGTTAAAATTTTATTCATAATTTTTTTATTGTTTAAGATAGAAATATTTGCATATGATTATTACTTGACAAACCAAGTAGTAAATCAATTAATTTTAGATTTACTACTTGACTCACCGCTTGGTTTAATTGAAATTACTCCACCAACTTGTAAAAAATCTGTGTTGAGTATTATAATCCAGCGGCACTAAATTTTCAAAAGCATTAGTACCACCCCATTTTAGTGGTTTGATATGATGAATGTCTATTCTACTACCCTGTGAAGGGCTCGGCCATTGTCTGCCTTGTGCTTCCCACCATGTTCTGAATTGGTTTTTGTATGATCTTGTAAAAGCAGCTCTTAATGTAGCTGAATTATTAGGAGCATATGGTCCCGAAGGGAAAGATACTATACCGTAGCCTGCCACATTAATTTGTGGATATGGTACGCCTCTGAGATTTACAGGTATGGAAGAAGCACCTGAATATCTTACATCACCTGCTGAAAGTCCACCAAAAGTTGTTGTACTTCTTAGTTGGTTATCAATTAATACATCGTCTGCCCCCTCAAAAATCAAATCCCCAGTTTCAAAACTACCCCCACTTGCTCCAGTAGTTGTTGTTCTTGGAATCTGTTCTACCCCTTTAAACCAGTTTTTTATCTTTTGTTCTATTCTACGCACTCCGTCACTAATACTTTGAGTAGTCTTCGGAAATAAAGCCTTAAAAGCCTTACCAGCACCGTAAGTAACCACACCTGCTACTGCACCTGTCACTATATCCATGCCCCACTGTTCTGGTGAGTAAGGGTCGCCAAAGTACGCCATATTTCCAAGTCCCTGCACAGGCGAGGCAAAAGCAGCACCCACAGCACCCGACAAAGCCAGCCCACCTAAACTCGTGGCAGATAAGCCCGTAGCAGCCAAAGACGCACCACCTGTGGCAGCACCCAAAGCACCCGCAGCAGCACCAATACCAAAAGCAGCCACCCCGTCCCAAATACTATTTATTTTGCCTTGAAAAGCCTTAACCCCCAAATTTACCAACCCACCAATTACAGCACCTACTGCAATATGTATCCACCTCCCATCAGGGTCAGTGAGCATCACAGGATTATTGGCACAATAGGCATAGCCACTTAACCCATGAAACTGGTCTGCGGGGTCGGGGCTGTGCCACCTCCCCAGCTGCGGGTCGTACTGCCTCCAGTGGTAATCATACAAATGCAGGTCTGCGTAAGTTTGCAATTCTTTTCCATTGAACAAAAAAAGCCCCCCAGCCCCCGAAGGGGGAGTTACGCCCATTTCGGGTTTAAAATAGCTTTCGTCTTGCATCACCAAACCCCAAGGGTCGTAAGCTACCTCTTGCACTATCTCAGGCTTAGGGTTTTCGGTGAGGGTGATGTGCCAGTCGTCAAAATAAACAGGTCTGTTTACCATATAGTTAAAGATTTCGACCTCTATGTTGCCTTTGTTGGGTGCAGTGAAGGTTTGGAGGAGTTCTCCCCACCTCTCTGGACGTATCATGCCTATGTCTATGGTTTCGGTGTACTGTTGGTTGCCGTTTTCGTCATAGAAGGTAAATTTCATACCCGCCATAAAAGGATTGAACCAGCCTAAGTCTGTTTCCTCCGCAGGATGCTCTTTGGGTTTAGCTAGAAACAGTTTGCTTGCCACTTGCTTTGCCAACGGCACCAAGCCAAACAGGTTAAACTGCACTTGTGGACTTTTTTGTTCGCCTATTTGTGTACTGCCAACAGAAACCGCAGCCCCCAGCTCCGCAAGGGCAAGCCCCCCCGCCCCCAAAGGGGGAGTTTTTGACTTACTTGCGTCAATTCCCCCTTTTTGGGTTAGGGGGCTTGACTGGGAAATTCTACTACCATAAGGTGAAAAATAGTGAGCAAAGCTGCTCATTTCTAATTTTGTGCCTGCCTCTACGGGTATTCTTTTGAAAATTCTACTCTCCTGCCCATCTATCATTTCGCTAACCCAAAGCCGAATAGAAAACTCCCCTGTACGGACAGGCTGGGGTGCAATGGCTCTAGTAAATGTCGTATAACCTCCACTTGTTGTGCCATTTTCCCCAAAATCTTCGGTTTCTTTTGGCAATACATTTCTTTCCCCTGTCAATTTATATTCTTTTTTGCTTGCCTTCACCCTAAACGCCAACCGCAAATTGCCTATGTGGTCTCGGTAGTGATATTCATACTCCAGTTTGTAGCTGTTGTCTGCCTGTTTCACGTTCACCACCTGTCCGTTTGGCAAGCCAAAGGATTTGAGCCTACCGTTTTCATACACAAAACCGTTTACGTATTCTATTGTATTTTTTACGGTGTTGTCTTTGTCTTTGGTTTGCTGTTGCAACCTTTCGCCTGCTGCATTGTAAGTAAAGTGCAGCGTACTTTTATCTCCCCAAAACAAAATTCGGGTAGGCAGTTGCAAATAATTATAGGCAAAAGTAACAGCCTTGTTAAAATCTTTTAGCAAGTTGCCGTTGTCGTCATACTGGTATTGGTCTGTATTGGTTGGTGGCGGTGCAGTGGCACCTCCACCTGGGTCAGCAACAGCATCTGGGTCACGGTGCCTTCTCACCCTAAAATCATTATGTCCTGCCCCCTCCTCATAAGTTCGAGCAAATGTAGCATTTTCTGTAATGTTTTTCAGTTGGTTGCTGCGATTGCCCGCAGTGCCGTAGTCGTAGCTAAGGTTGTCTATCTGGTCTGTCAAACTTCGGGGTATATTTCCATACCAATCCCAAAAATCAAGGCTTTTGCTTCGCTGCATCAGGGTAATGTTCCCATTTAAGTCATAATCTGTCCTGTACTGCCTTGTTCTCTCAGGCTTGGGATTTACACCAAAGCTGTTAGCATAGCTAAAAGTAGCCCCATTTACTTCACCTGTGGCGTAATTATACCTTTTGTCCGTATAATAAAATCCTTTTATTTGGGTGCTTCTTTTGCTTGCCCACGCCGTTTGACTTACCATACCATTTGTGTTTGCTCCATCTCCAAAAGCCCAACTGGGGAATATGCCTGTGTATTGGTACTCATAAGCCAAAGCAAATAGTTTTTTGTCATTGATACTGCCATATAAGTCATTGACTTTGTGCAACCACCCATTTATCGTATAAGCATAGTCTATCTCTTGGGCAAAGTCTTGGTCAGGTACAGTAGGGTCAAGGTTTTGGCTGTGGAGTTGGGTTTTGGTATTTTTCTCCACTTCGTTGTAGTTGTTTTTCGTTACCAATATTTCGGGCATCTCCTCCGTAGGCAGCAGGTGCTGCTGGTAGGTGTGGGTAAGCCTGCCTGCGTGGTCGTAGAGGTAACGGTTTTGTATGGTGATGTTTTCCTTTTGCGTACTTTCGGGGTAGCCATGTTTCAGTTGCGTTTTTAGCAGTTCTCCTTTGTAGGCATCATACAGGGAAGTGGCTATGTCGTATTTGGAGTTGGCAGTTTTGTCTTTTGCCTTATCCCAGATAGATTCTCTATCTATTCCCCATTGCAGTTGGTAGCTTTGGGTTTGTATGGTATGCCCATATTCATCATAAAACAAGGCGGTAAACTCCCAAAAGTGCTTTTGTAACTCCTCGCCCGCATCCAAGTTTAGTATTTTGGTCAGTCCAAAAGTAGGCTTGCCTTTTATGCGTGTGTAGGGCTGCTGGGTGGCTATAAATGGTTCGGTGTCCTTATAAAACCAGTTTGTAACCGTAGCATTGTTGTTTTGTGGGTTATAGTCATCATAATAGTTGATATGTAGCACTTGCAAATTGCTAATTCCTTCTACATCTTTATGCGGAAAAGCTAAGTTGTTTGTATAGGGCAGCAAAGTAGTTGCATCATATTCCTTGTTTTCATATAAGGCATAACCCGCCGACACCGTACCATTTTGCAAAGCACTTACCAAATTATTGGGAATAGCCTCAAAAGTGCCAGCCATTATCTCACGCCCAAATATATCATACTTTTTGTAGGTAAAAATATACAAACCTCCAGCAGGTTGTTCCGTTGTGCCACTACTCGGAGCAGATGAATTGACTTTTGCCTCTTGTGCAGCCACCAGCCTACCCAAATCGTCATAAAAAAACTGTTGCCTTTCTTTGTTCGGTACGGTTTTGGCTATCATCTGCCCTTTTTCGTCATATTCATAGAGGAAAACATACCTTTTGCAAAAATCATCACCCCAACTAAACTTCCATCTTTGGGTTACATCTGTCCTTGTTGCCAATTCTCTTATGCCTTCGGGTTGAATAACAGCAACGAGTTGGTCGAGGTCGTTGTAAATAGAGTAGGTACTTATCCTATCTTCATGTTGTCCCCATGATGCTCCGTTTTTTCTTTGCACAATAGTCCTCCCCCTTGCATCTTTTATCACGTAGTTACTCTGAGCTTCATCTTTGCTTTCTGTTATTAGCAAAGTTTTTGCCTGACACAAAGCAGTGCCATCAAAAGTTCTGAGGTCAGCATCAAAAACAAAGTTCCTTACTTGGTGGTCAGGTTGAAAAGGTGTACCTCCATTACTGCCTGTTTTATTGCCGTAGCTGCAACTGTATTGTTGAATAGCTGGCTCATAGTTGGCATTGTAGTAATCACGATACGGACTCAGCCCCAGCTTAGTCTGCCCCACCACCTGATTCAGTGGCGAATTGTCGAACACTGCCAGCGTATAGGGAAATTGCTTATCGGGCATGGTTTGCCCTGCATAAAAATTGCCTTGCTCATAACTGCCAAAGGTAGTGGCGGGGTGCCCGTCTGCTATGGCGTTGTGCCTATATCGGTAGCCGTCTATACCATAAACAGTGTAAGGTATATACTGCACCGCAGGTCTGCCGAGGTTATCGTAATAATAGAGCTGCACAATATCGTTTCCCTGTGGCGAGGCTTGGTGCTGCACCGTTTGCAGGTTACGCCCCCATGTATCATAAAACTGGGTGGTGGTGCTTTTTTCGCCACTGCTCAGGCTTTGCAGGGCAGCTTGGTCTTTGATGCCCTCTTTGCGTACTGTTGTCTTCCGCACATAGTTGAGGTCTGCATCGGCTATGGTTTGTGCCAACAAATGGTTGGCAGCCAACCAAAGGGCAAATACAAGGAGTATTTTTTTCATGGTCTTATTTTCTGTAGTGCGGACTTTAGTCCGCACATTTTTTGTTTTTTTCTATGTTGCACGTTTCGCATTGCGTCCCCACGTTGCACGTGGGGCTATTGCTGTTCAACCTCTTCGAGGTTGGTTTGGAATTGTTTTTTACAACCCCGAAGGGGTTGAACATTAATAGCCCTACGTGCAACGTATATGTTGCACGTTTCGCATTGCGTCCCCACGTTGCACGTGAGGCTATTGTTGTTCAACCTCTTCGAGGTTGGTTTGGAATTGTTTTTTACAACCCCGAAGGGGTTGAACATTAATAGCCCTACGTGCAACGTATATGTTGCACGTTTCGCATTGCGTCCCCACGTTGCACGTGGGGCTATTGTTGTTCAACCTCTTCGAGGTTGGTTTGGAATTGTTTTTTTACAACCCCGAAGGGGTTGAACATTAATAGCCCTACGTGCAACGTATATGTTGCACGTTTCGCATTGCGTCCCCACGTTGCACGTGGGGCTATTGTTGTTCAACCTCTTCGAGGTTGGTTTGGAATTGTTTTTTTACAACCCCGAAGGGGTTGAACATTAATAGCCCTACGTGCAACGTAGGGACACCTTGCAATTTACCTTGTAACATTATATTGATACGCCTCCAAAATATTTTTCTTTTCGTCTTTCACATATTGCAGCCTGTGGAGGTTGTCATATTCATAATAGACAGTCCGCATGTTGGCATCGGTTTCGGAGGTTTTGCCAATCAAAGGTTTGTAGGTCGTGGTTGTCATCAGAGAGCCAACGGGGTGTATGCGAATGTCGTCTATCCAGCCCGAAGACGGGAAGGTGTGTAGCTGCAATCCGTTATAGTCTAATGTTTCCTCTATTAGTTCCCACGCTGTGCCGCCAGACGATAATGTCCAATAACTCAATTCATACATAGCCCATTGGTCTTGCACAGGAGGAGCAAGGAAACTGTACCCTCCATTTACCGAACAGTTATGAGCTACTACTCCTGTTTTTGCTCCTATGGTTGGCTGTGCAGCAGCAAAAGCAGCCCAAGCCTCAAATCCATCATAAAACACCTGCGTAGCTTTTGCATTGGCTACTTTGGCTATTGGGTTTTTCCGTAAGTCATAAACCACTGCCGAAGGTTGCCCATGGTGGGGGGTGTTCTCCACTGCCAATCCGTTTACGGCACTGTATTCGTTGGTTTCCAGCAGTTCATACCTTGCGTCTTGCTCAAAAGCACCCGAAGAGTTATTAATCGTTGCGTGTGCAAAGCCTGTTTCGGTTATCACGTCAGCAGCCTTGATACGGAGTTGGAAGTTTTGGTATGCCCGCACAAAATTGCCAAATTGCTTGTAAGTAGTCAGCGAAGCCGACAGCAATTTGAGGTCTGCACCCGATTTTTGCAACCAGGTAGTGGTTTCTACGGGTGCGTTGATGCCTTTTTGGATAAGGGCAGTCAGCGCAGCAGACATTTCATTGCTCACTATGCCCCCATTAAAGTTAGCCAAACAAGCATCATACTGGTCTTGACATTCCTCCGCACAAGTAAGCTGCACAGGCGTGGGGCATTGCTGGCTGCAGGTCTGGAGTTGCTGCATACAAGTATTTTGTACTGCCACCACATCTTTTGCATACCTGGTGCGGGTTATCAGCATTTCGCCTGTAGGCAATATTTTGCGAACTTCTTTTGGTTGGTTGTCTGCTGTATAGCTGTAGCCTACCTCAGATTTGAGGAAGTCGTTTGCCCCTGCACTTGCCCCTGAGTTGGGTGGCGTTTGGTCATACACATACTCCTCTGTGCGGGTGAGGGAGATGGCTTCGGAGATGTCGGAGTAGGCGGAGTACATGGGCAAATCTACAGATGCTACAAACGTGGCTGCCGCATGGTCTTTTTTAAAAAACACAATACTATTTATTTTATTTCTTTGATTAAAGGAGTAAAAGTATTTTTTTATTGTTTTTAGATTACTATTAGCATCATACACCGAAGTAGAAAGATTTAATCCTCTTCTCCACTGAAAAGTTGTTGCTGTTTTAGGGATTTGTGTATAGTGTGGATAATCTTGTCCTATAAAAACAGCACCGTAGTATCGGACAGAACGGGTAAAATCGTACTCATCAGAATAAGTTTCAGCAGAACTAAATGTAGATACAGTTTTACCGTTACCTTGGCTTTTTTCTGTTACAACCTTATAGCCTATATAATCTGCCGAAGCAACTGGATTTAATGGGCTGGAATTTAACCTTGCAAATCTCCTATAGCATTCTGCACTAATTGGTATTAATACATCCATCCTACATTCAAAGGTAAGCCGACTTTCTATGCTCATTAATGGTGTAGTGTTTAATAAAATACCACTCGATGTATTTGTATTGTTATCAAGTTTATACAAATATTGTTTCGTAATCACTTTTGCAGAAGAATTATCACTTGTTTTATTATGAATAGCTTTCACACGCACACCGCCTATTCGTTTTTCTATTCCGCTTGCATTGTACCGATGCCCTTCATATTCCAATTCTGTAACAGCACCCAAAGGGTTGACTATTTTGTTCAAAATATAAGCTTGTGTACGCATTTCGTCTGGCTCACGGTTAGCCCCTGCCTGTCCGTTGTAAGGAGGCAAGAGCGTAGTGTGAGGGTTGCTGTTGTAGTAGCCCCACCAGTCTTGCTGCACCACCAACGTATTGGGTGGGGGCAAAGTGATAGACTCGTTATAAAAAAACTGGGTGGCTGGTGTATCGTTAGGCTTTATTTCTACTAACTTTGTTCTTTGGTTATCGGGGAAATATGCGTATTTTAAGCTCCACGTTTTGCTTAGGTTAGCACCTTGTAATTGTAAAGAACGGTATCTAAATTCATGACAGGCACCAGGTATACCGCCAAGAATAGCACCTATACAGTCAAGGTCATAAGTACCAAAAGCCATAGTAGCCTGTGATGTTTCTATTTTATCGAGTATGGATAAGGCTATCGTCTTATTTTTTATGGCAATGGTTTTTAATCCTTCTATAGATGGGCAATCGTCACAATTATTAGCATTACGCCATGTTTCGTAAAATTGATGCTGCACATATCTTGTGTTTTCCTTAATACGAGGAGATGTTGTGATTACTCCTGTCCAAAAGTCTTGTGAAGACACCATATCTCTTCTATAAGTAAAAGTAGCTATAATTTGGTTTTCAGCAGTGGCTATGTTGTTGATGTTCCAAGTAGAAGGATATGTTTTTGTTTTGGGGTTTTCGTTTGGTAGGTAGATAGTTTCCTCTGTCGTTTCTATATACTCCTGCCCCACACCAAATTTATATTTTACCCCATCTTGGGTAATTATCTCCCAATAATTTTGTGTAGCCGCCCTGCCTATGGCTGGTTTTATGGTAACAGGTTGGTAAGGTATGGTCATAGGTTGTCCGTTTGCCTGCAATACGAATTTGCCCGATAAGCCTGTGGGTAACACAAAATAAAAAATATCAGTTTCGGAGTCCCATTCCTCATTTGTTACTTTCTTATAATGATTAAATCTATCATATACATTGGTCATACTGCCTGATAAGAACATAGTAACAGTATTTCCTCTGCTGTTTGCCCCTGCATAGCCATCTACTACTTCATCAGGCAACCCTCTTACCATGCGTGTAATCATGCCACCAGCTTGCAAGTTCCAGCCCTGCCCCACCATGCCGTCGGGGTCGTCGTCTATTTTTACGCCGTTGCCTGCTGTGTATTGGAGGCTGATGGGTAGATTGACCTGCTCTGCGGGCAAAGTGCAGATGGGTATGCTCACATTAGCCGTACCTGTGTAGAGGTTTACCGAAGTATTGATACTATTCACCAAGTTTTGGGTAGTTGGTGATAGGCTCTGCCCTGTGTTGTAAGTTGTTGTATTTTCATAATTCCCCCCATTATCAGGCACTATGATGGGTGTGGGATTTTCCACAGGCTTGTTGTTGGGCTGCATTTTTTCTTTTAACTCATTTTTTGCGGGGGGGGGGGGGGACCCAGCCTCCTGTGCCAGTAGCGTATGGCAATACAAGCCCGACAAAATTGTGGTTAGACAAAGGATTTTTTGTATAGTTTTCATAAATAACTTGTTTTAAATTTTCGGGTACAAAGGTAAATACGGAATTTGATAAGAAAAAAATATTTGCGAAAAAAAATAATTTTTTTTACTTTTAAGAGCCTGTGCAGGCAAAAAATGGTAAAATTGATGAAAAAGAGTATCGGATAGTGAAGTAAGGACTATGAAATTAAGTTTTTTCTTGTGATAGTGCTTTCGATTTCTCAAAACCGAAAGTTTTTTTGTTTGTGTTTTTTCCTCGCAAACCTCGGCAGTGGCTTTTTTGCCCTGCCGATGGTTTCGTCTTGCCTTCCGTTCAACCATTGGCAGGGTCTATCGACCACTGCCAAAGTTTCACTCTTGCCGTTGTTTGTGTCCTCACCTACGGTATGTACACATCTTTTGTAAGTTTGTCCTTTGCTCGTGTTACATCTCATAAATAAGTGCCTATTTTTTATTTTACTTTTTTTGGTTATCTTTGTGCTATGAAAAGTCCCGCCATAGTTTTGAGTTCCCTACAACGTGAATTCTTAACCACCTTATCCAAACAAACTACAGGCAGTTCTCGTGATAGAGAACGGGCAACAATTATTTTACATCTCTCTGATGGTTTGTCAGGTCTAC
>JAAFKA010000061.1 GCA_013299115.1 Cytophagales bacterium | reverse complement strand
TATTTCTCGCCAACCTGGGCGGTAGAGTTGCATAAACTCAAAAAAGAGGCTTTGCAGGTTGTTGAACTCTACAAAGCTGCAAAAACAAAGGACTAACAGAAGTCCTATGTTTGCTTTGGATAATTGGGCTGTTTTCATTGGGTTTAGGTTTTAAAGGTGGAAAATTACAATGTAGCAGTTTCGTTATTTTGAAACCATATTTGGTTTCTTTTTAAGAGCATGGCAAACCATTGTTCGAAAGTTGGTTTGTGTAGGTGCAAGTAGCTGTGTGCGTACAGGTGGCGAGCAAAGGCAAGCAAGCTGTGTTTGATTACCTCGTGTTGCTCGTCATCTGTGGTGGCGGTGGTGCGGATTTCTCTGGTTTGGGGCAACAAACCTATTCGGATACAAAGCATGATGTGCTGCATTTTATTCCCAGTTTTCAACAAACTTTCTGTGGTTTATCAAGTCGTTTTTGCTGTTTGTTTGAGCTGATAGGGAAGGTACGTAGCCCGATGCGTTGGCTGTTGCTGTTTTTTCAACAACTTTTTCAACTACCTTTTCCTCTCTGCTCTTGCTTGTGTCCTCACAAGTCATATTGTTTTCATTTGTGGGCAGACAAACAACGGCATTTTCCACTGTGCTTACTACGCTTTCTACTTTTTGCGTTTCGGGCTGGTGGAGCTGCTTGGGTGGGGGAGGAGGCAGTGCTGGGGGCTGGGTTTGGCAGAAGAAACTTTTGCTATGGTCTTCCCCTGTTGCTTTGAAAAAACTAACCTCAGCCTTTGCCGACTCTACCAAAACCGTTGCTATTTCTGCCATGGCTCTGGTCTTGTTTATTTCTAATCTGATTTCGGCTTCGCCTTCGGCATCTTTCAGTTTTTCTATTTGCTCCATCATGTGGTCTTGCAAATTAGCCATTTTGTTTTTCATACTCGTGGAGTTGTTTTTTGAATGTTCGTAAACTTAAAATTGCGTTGCGTAAATCGACAGGGAAACGCAAAAAGCTGTTGCGTTTCATGTGTTCCTTGCGGTCTATTAGTAGCAGGTTTTCTATGGTGAGGTTTTCGGGGTTGCGGTCTTGGAAGACTACAATTTTGCCCGCAGGTATCTCGCCGTAGTGTTGCTGCCAAAGGAGTCGGTGGCAAAATTCGTATCTGCCCAACTCGACTCTTTGTTCGTAATAGCCGTCTGCGTTCTTGCGAATATGTCCGTCATAGTTGGTGTTGTGTGGCAAATTTCCTTTTTTGAACATGGTATTTGCACACTTTGCATAGGTTTCTTTTGCCATTTGCTTACCCTTGTTGTGGGCTGCTTGTCCCTTAACAAATCGGTTTTTTTCGCCTGCTTTTGTCAGGTTTTCATCTCTTACTTTGCCTATTGCCTGCATAAACTCTTCCGACTTTTTTAGCCCCAGTCTGTAGGCTTTGTTGGCTATCAGGCTGTAACTTGCACCAAAAATGGGTATCAGCTCTGCTGTCGCTGTGTTTGGAAATAGGGCTTTGAGTTGGTCTATTTCGGCTGCTGTCCAGTGTTTCTTTTGCATGGCTGCATAAGGTTTTTAATCCTGCATGGGTGCTGGTGTACTGTGTTGCTTGATGTGCATATAGTTCACAAAATCGTTGTGTATTTTGTAATACTTTTTCAACTTTTGTTTATAGACCTCAATGTGTTTTTGCATAGCCTCTGTGTAGGCTTTGTTATTTCGCAAGGCTATCATTTTTTCCGTTTCGGCTATGACAAGTTCTGCGGCTTTGATAGTGATTTTGAGATTGTCTATCAAGAGTGCATCATCGAGTGTGCCGACTGCCCAGCCTATGGGCGGCTTGTGGTCTTTGGTGGTTTCAGTCATAAAATTATTGGGTTTTAAACGGTTGGTAAAAAGCCCCACCCAACCCTCCCCAAAAGGGGAGGGCTAATAAGGCTTTTTTTTAATAACAGGCTGCGTGTAGTTTTTTTTGTGGTAGCTGTTATTTGGTTTTGCACAGGCAAGGGTTGCCCCGCTAAAGCCTATGCTACAATTTTTTCAATTTTTGTTCATCGGAGATGACTCACGATGTCTGTCAAAGAACTTTTTCCGTTTTTAGGCACAGGCTAAAGCCTATGCTACATTTTTTTGGCAATAGGGTAGCTGCCCTCCGTTTGAGGGTAGTTTTTTGGTAATAAGTTTTTGGAGAAAAACACTTTGGGTAAGACTTTTCAGGTTTCCTAAACCTGCAAAGAATGGCTTACAAGTCAAAGATATAAACCACTAACCAATACAATGAACTATTTATTTACCTACTTTTTTTATTCCATTGCCAGCCTTTTTTAGTAGTTTTGTGGTGTCTATTCATTTCTAACCATAAAAACACTTAACAATGGAAATACCTGTTGTAATTAGTCAAAAACAATTTGCAGAGCTTACCTCTGCTTTGGCTGCTATTCAAACTCAAAATACTGTCATACTTGCCGAATTAGCCGAAGTTCGCAAAGAAAATGCCGACCTCAAAACAAACCTTAATTGGCAAAACGAACAAATAAAATGGTTGCAAGAATATGTAAACTACATACATATCAATACAAAGAATACTGTCGAGATGCTTGAACCAATCTTCAAGAAATTTAAAAGAGAAAATTTTAGGTAATCATTTTCCTATCGGCACTGCCAAATAAACTTTGGTAGTGCATTTTTTTAAAACTACTATCACTTATGGTAGTTTCGATGATAGAGTTTATGCTTCTTAGCTTCTCCAAATCCAAACTTTCGCCTATCTCACAGCCGTAGGGCGTGATGGTGATGGTGTTTTTTTTGCCATCTATGGTAATTTCTACCAATATTGTTTCTGTTGCCATCTTATCGTTTTTCGTTGTTCCGTTCAATCACTGTTTTTTTGCTACTTTTTGGCTCTTGCTTTTGCAGCTTTTGCGTTGTTTGCCTTTCGGTCTTTGTCGAGTATCTCGGCTACTTGTTGCAGAGATTTTATTTCGCCTTCTTTAATTTGCTTGAGCAAGGTTGCTGATTTCATTTTGCATGACGTTTAATAAAACATTATGGATATAAAATGAAAGTGATAAATCGCCGCTGCGTTTCTTGTAGTACTGCTCCATTTCTTGGGAGCTAAAAAAGGTGTCTTGCCTTTTTTTGTATCTAAATCGGGGTTTAGGTCCCTTTTTTTTGGTTGCTGTTTTTTCCATAGTTGGTCTGTAGAAAAATAGTTTTGAAAATATGTTACGTAATTTTGTGTTACTTTGCGTAACTTTGTGTTACTTTGTGTTATTATTACGTAACAAAGTAAAGGAAAAGTTTTTTAATTATCAAATTTTGTTATCATTTTTTTTGTTAAATTATCAAATATTTTTCAATTAACTAAAAATCAATATGTTACATCATGGCGAATTATTAAAAAAGAGAGTAGGAGAGGTTAAACCAGACTTACAAGAGTTTGCAAAAGCTTTGGAAATGACTACCCAAAATTTGTATAATCTCTACAAAAGAGAAAAAATACAAAAAAACCAATTAGAAATTGCGTGTAATTTTTTGGGAATATCTATTACAGAATTTCAATTAACACCAAATTCAAGCAATAAAGCTGTTGGAAAACTACCTCAAAATCCTACTGTTATTGATGTTTTAAAGCAAAGAATTGAATTGTTAGAAAGTATCAATGACTCTTTGAGAGATAGCAATCTCTTTTTTCAAAACATGATAACAAAACAAATAGACATAATAACTGAACAACAAAAAACAATAATAAAACTCAATGAAAAATTAAAACAACAAGAAAATGATAGGGAAGAAAATAAAAAAATTGATAAGTGATAACGACTGCTCTCGGGAAGAGATTGCAGCTTATCTAAAAGTAAGCCTACCTACATTAGATAGGTACTATATCAGAGATGATGTAGGCTCAGATGTCTTATCAAAGTTGTCCGAAAAATTTAATGTTCCTATTACTTATTTTTTTGAAGAAAATTATAAAGTTCAAAAAATTCAAAAAAATAGTAGTACAAATGACAATCCCATTATTGAGGAACTGCGGGCAACGATTGAAAAAGTCGAGAAGGAAAAAGACAGGTTGTATACTTTGCTTGAAAATATGTCAAGCAATTATAGTAACCTGCTTGCGAAGATAGACACTCTGGGTGGTTTGGGAAAGTTTGATGGGTTGGAGAGTAGCCAGCAAGAAGGAATAATTATAGTAGATTGGTTGCAAGCTGCATAGTTTTTCTTTTTTGTTCTCCGCCTGTGTGGTTTCTATAATAGAAATCTTTGGCTCAATAATAATATTGCTTACAAATTAGCTTACATGGTAAGTTGTAGATTTTTTAAATGCTTGATTTTGTGTGAGTTAATGGGGTGTGGTCGAATCCCTACGAGAACACAAAAAGAAATAGTACAAAAGCTAAAAGTCTGCTAATCAAGTATTTAGTTCATTTTCAATTTTAGCCAAAGGTTTCAATTTCTGAAAAAACATTGTCATATTCACGTAGGGCAATGTTTTTTTGTAAGCTATTTGTAGTTGTAAATATCCAAAGAGTAAAACGAACTACAATCCCCTATTTGTTACTCATCTTAGTTTAGTTATAATTTTTTCCAACTGTTCTACAAAATACAACACTTCTTCCTCTGTATTGTAAACTGCAAAAGATGCCCTTACTGTACCCTCTACGCCTAATCTTTTCATCAAGGGTTGCGTGCAATGATGTCCTGTTCGAACTGCAATTCCTTTGGCATCTAACAACATTCCTATATCCAAATGGTGTACGCCATCGACTACAAAGGACACAATGCTTGCTTTTTCGGCAGCCGTACCTACTAAACGCAGCCCTTTGATAGACCGAAGGGCATCAGAAACTATGCGAGCTAATTGGTTTTCGTGGGCAGCAATAGCAGGCTTGCCTATCTCCTGCACATAATCTAAGGCGTATTTGAGGGCTATGGTATCGGCAATATTGGGTGTGCCAGCCTCAAATTTATAGGGCAAGACATTGAAAGTAGTTTTTTCAAAACTAACTTCTTTTATCATTTCACCACCACCCAAATAAGGGGGCATTTGTTCGAGCCAATGTTTTTTGCCGTACAAAACACCCATACCCGTAGGGGCATACACCTTGTGGGCAGAGAAAATATAGAAGTCGCAATCCATAGCTTGCACATCAACCGTGAGGTGAGGGGCAGATTGGGCGCCGTCTATCAGCACCGCAGCCCCTACTTTGTGGGCAGCTTTGATAATGGTTTCCACAGGGTTGATAGTTCCCAAAGCATTGGAAATGTGGACAACAGACACCAATTTAGTGCGTGGAGTCAGCAGTTTTTCATAAGCCTCCAAATCCAATTCTCCCGCATCGTTAATAGGAATGATACGCAATTTTGCCCCCGTAGCCTCGCAGAGCAACTGCCAAGGCACGATGTTGGAGTGATGTTCGAGGGTGCTGATAATAATTTCATCATCTGCCTTTATAAATTTTCTACCAAAAGTAGCAGCCACCAAATTAATTCCTTCAGTGGTGCCTTTAGTAAAAATCACTTCCTCCGTAGAGCCTGCCTTAATAAATTCTTTGACTGTTTCACGAGTTTGTTCAAAGGCTACGGTTGCTTTTTCGGCTAAGGTGTGAATACCCCGATGAATATTGGCATTGTAACCTTGATAATAAGCAACAAGGGCATTTATAACCACTTTGGGTTTTTGAGAAGTGGCTGCATTGTCGAAATATACTAACTGATGTCCTTGTATTTGTTGGTGCAAAACAGGGAAATCATTGCGAATTTTTTGTATAGCTAACATTTTTTTAATTTTTAATTCTTAATTTTTAGTTTTTAGTTCTTAATTACAAACAAAGTTCGGTAGTGCCACAGATGTAATGCTCAGAACTAACATTTCTTAAAGAAATGTTAGTTCTAAAGTAGTTACAGCATAACTTGTATGGCACTACCCAAAGTTCTACATTGTAAGTCGAAACTAAATCTTTTTGTTACAATTTTTATAAGAAGTTTTGGTAATTTCCCTCAAGCCCTGCAATTTTGGTTTTGATTACTTACTTTACTTCTTATCGAATTGTTAAAGAAGGCAATGAATTTTGTCATTTGCAAGCAAACACCTACTTTTGCCTAT
The DNA here is from genome assembly GCA_013299115.1 of Cytophagales bacterium. GTDB lineage: Bacteria > Bacteroidota > Bacteroidia > Cytophagales > Thermoflexibacteraceae > JAAFKA01. Next base: position 7,599 of record JAAFKA010000061.1, on the reverse strand, counting down.
TCATTTTTCACACACCAAAATATTAAACCAACAAAAGAATGAAAACAGCAAAAAAATTGTGGACTTTGGCAATAGTTTTTTGCCTTAGTTTGTCTATTCAGTGGGTTGCCACTGCCCAAGATGCTACTTTTGGGGCAAAAATAACCGAAACAGGAGCAAAAGACATCAAAGAACTTACGACCTTGATGAAAGGCAAAGACAATTTGACAGTCAAACTAAAAGGTACTATTATCCAAACTTGTAAGAAAAAAGGCTGCTGGATGGAAATGGACTTGGGCAACGGCAAAAAAATGCGTGTGAAATTTAAAGATTATGAGTTTTTTGTTCCCAAAGATGAGTCGGCACATGGCAAAGAGGCTGTGATTGAAGGCATAGCCAAAAAAGAAACAACAGATGTGAAAACCTTACGCCACTATGCACAAGATGCGGGCAAATCGAAAGAAGAAATTGAAAAAATAACAGAATCAAAAGAAGAACTTACTTTTGAGGCTGCTGGCGTATTGATTAAAGGATTGAAAAAATCGTAAAGCCTGTTGTTAGCAAAACAAACCATAAAAAAACAATTAGTAGGAAATTCTCTAACTAACCTTATAAGGTTTTCAAAACCTTATAAGGTTTTTATAGCAAACCCTACAAGGTTTTCAAAACCTTATAAGGTTTTTATAGCAAACCCTACAAGGTTTTCAAAACCTTGTAGGGTTTTTGGCAGTTTCTTTTTTTTCTGTTTTCTATTTTGGGCAAGTCCTACTTTTGCCACACCGCAAACAGATACACTAACCAACGACCTTTTTGTGTATAGTTTGGAAGACGAATGGGCTGTTTATGACAAGTATAGCAATGCGTATCTGCCCTATTTTGCCAACCTCTACCCCAAAGTAAACAAACTGCACACCAAAATAGACAAACCAGCTTATCAAGGGTTGTACCTAAATGTTTTGGGAGATTCGTTGGCTACCTTGTTTATAGACCAAAAACTTTGCTACGTATTCAACACCAAAAAATGGCATAGTATGCCCATAGATAGTTTGCTCAACGAACATCACGCAAGCAATTTGTGGCTGACTTACTACCAAAAAGAAAATTTTAGCCAACAGCCCGAAGCCTACCTCTCGGTGCAGCCTTACAAAACCAATTTGGTTACTTTGAACACAGCCGACAACTCCTCAACGGCTCATCAGGTGGCTTTGCGACCCATAGAACAGTTGCGAAAAAACAGAATAGGCATCAGTAGTCTATTGTTGTTGAGCATAGTAGCCCTGATGTCGTCTTTGCATACGCCTTTGTTCAAATGGTCGTTGATAGTGAAGAACTTTACCAATTTTATTCAGGCACGAAACCAAATTAAAAGGTTGCAAGGCACGCAATTTTTTTGGTACACCATTTATTATAGCCTCACATTGGCTTTTGTCGTTTCCTTGTTGCAAAACCAACCTCACCATTTGATTGACTCTTTGCAATTTTCGACCTTCAAAAATATTTGGCAACAAACTGCCAATTTATTTCTTTTATTCTTGTTATTGGTGTTGGCTGTGTTGGCTAAATACTTGGCAATTTGGCTCATGACCCAATTATACAACAACCGCCAGCTACAAAATTTACATTTTCAAGAATTTATTACAATTTCTCAAATTATTTGTTCGGCTATTTTATTTACGGCTTTGCTCCTTTCTACCTTCCCTGTTTATGCTTATTCTGTACCTATCTTCTTGAAATACAGCATTTTAGTTTTATTATTTTTGCAAACTTGCCTCATCAGCTACCGAATAAAGCAGTCCATAAGTTATTCTTGGATTTATTTTTTTGCCTATCTTTTCAGCACAGAATTTGTACCTTTTTTGTTATATGTAAAAATTTTTATACCTTTGTGAAAAATTTGAAAAGGTTTAGCAATTCGTTGTATGTCTAAAGAAATTACACCAGTGATAAGTACAGAAACCTCTGTCATTCAGCCCTCTGATAATAAGGCTCGCATGAAAGCCGTTAAGAGCATCTTGATAACCCAACCCAAACCCGAAGGAGATAAATCTCCGTATCACGAATTGGCAAAAAAATATGAGTTAAAAGTAGATTTTAGACCTTTTATTCACGTGGAGCCTGTGCCGATGCGTGATTTTAGAAAGCAAAAAGTCAATATTTTGGCACACACTGCGGTTATTTTCACCAGCAAAAATGCAGTAGATAGTTTTTTTGGGATTTGCAAAGAGCTAAAACTCGAAATGCCCCCCGAAATGAAATATTTTTGCATTACAGAGCAAACAGCCAATTATTTGCAAAAATATATTGTCATCAGAAAACGCAAAATATTTGCGGGCATCAAAACGGCTTCCGACTTGATAGAGCTTATGAAAAAGCATAAAACGGAAAAATATCTATATCCTTGCTCCGATATTCGCAAAGACGATATTCCACAATTTATGGCAAAAAACAGCTTTCAATATACGGAGTCTATTATGTATAAAACCGTAGCAAGTGATTTGTCCGATTTATCAGATGTAAATTATGACGTCATTGCGTTTTTCAGCCCTTCGGGGATTCAATCGTTGTTTACAAATTTTCCCGATTTTAAACAAAACGACACCCGCATAGCAGCCTTTGGTACTACGACAGCAAGAGCTGTATTAGAGGCAAACTTAATCTTAGACATCTTGGCACCACAACCCAATGCTCCCTCTATGACAGGTGCCATAGAACTCTACATCAAAGAAGGCAAAGGCGAAGTGAAAGTGATTTTGTAAACCGTAATTTGCCTTATACGTTGGCATATTAGATACGATTGTCAAGGTCTGCGACCATTGCCAACGTATCTAATGTGCCAACGTATCTAATAGTCAACCTATCTAATTGCCAACGTATCTAAACAGTTACAAAAAACTTAAAAAAGTTTTAAGATTTCTCTCTAAAATTTTTTTAAGTTTAAAAATAATTGTAAGTTTGCAGCCCAAAACAAGTTTTAGCAAATCAAAAAAACTAAATATATAAATCATGAAAAGGACATTTCAGCCTTCTAACAGAAAAAGAAGGAACAAGCATGGTTTTCGTACTCGTATGGAATCTGCAAACGGAAGACGAGTATTGAGAAGCCGCAGAGCAAAAGGCAGATGGAAACTTACAGTTTCTGACGAAAAAAGACACAAAGCCTAAGCCCACAAAGTAAATAATAAACCCCTTACAAAATTTTTACGGAAATTTTTAAGGGGTTTTAGTGTTTAGATACAATGAAGCTATTACTTTTGTGTAACGCCTTTTTTGGAATGAAAACTGGGGTTTGAACTGCTTTTTGTTTGGCACATTGGCTTTGGTAGCCACAGCTTACCTCCGTCAATCCACTCCAAAATGGACTTCATTGACTAAACAACCTTTGGTACTTCTTTTTTTGATGGGGACAGTGTGCAGTGCCTTGCTCTACCACAATCAACCTATTATCTGTTGCACGTCAATTCCATAGCTTTGTACCTTCTTTTGGTGCTGACGAGTTTTGTAAACTGGGACAAACTAATTGTCGACTTCAATTTCAACCACTCCAACCTGAATAAAGGTTCTATTGACATTCCATTTTTGTTGAGCAGGTCGTATAGTACCTTGCCTCAACCTATAATATTAAATATATTACTCATACCTTTTATTCAATTGTTCATACAAATCATCAGGTACTTTGGAAGCAATATTTTCAGCACTTGATATTGGTTTTTGCCAATCCAGAAACCCTTTTTTCCAAATAAAAAATAAACCTATTGCTAATAAAATGCCAAAAAGTAGCATTTCAATCCACAGAAACCATTTCCACACCCCTTGTGTTTGCTCCACCAAAATTGGGTCTGTAAAAACAACAGCCCAAGGGAAGAAAAATAATAATTCTACTTCAAACAGCAAAAATACCAAGCCTATGACATAGAACCTCACATTGAAACTGCCCCAAACTGTACCTATGGCTTCTTCACCACTCTCATAAGTGCTTAACTTAACGGGATTGGGTAAGTTCGGACGGAGGAGTTTGCCGACTAACAAACCACCAGTTACCAACAAAAAAGCTGCTGTAATAAAAAGTAATAAAATGACATAGGGCATCATAAACTTTTTGAATTGGTCTATTAAACTTTTATGCTAATTTTAAGGTTTCTTAAATAACTCAGCAATATACAAAACATATTTGTCATGCAAAACCGCCACGCACAACTTTTTTATTTCTTATGTTGCTTGCTTTTGGTAGCTTGCAATACTACACAATTTGCCCAAAATAATCAAACTAAAACCAATAGCAATACTAATAACTTGTCGCAAAATCCAATTAGAGTAGGGGCAGCCGTTTTTGAGGAATATTTACCTTGGTTGGAGGGCAAAAATGTAGCTATGGTTGTCAATCAAACGTCTATGGTTGGCAATGAACATTTAGTTGATATTTTATTGGCAAAACAACAAAAGATAAAGAAAATTTTTACACCCGAACATGGTTTTAGGGGACAGGCAGATGCAGGCGAAAAAATAAACAACAGCACAGATACCAAAACAGGTTTGCCTTTGCTCTCTTTATACGGTAAAGACAAAAAACCAACGGCAAGCCAATTAGCTGCTATTGAAGTAATTATCTTTGACATTCAAGACGTGGGGGCAAGGTTTTATACCTACATTTCTACGATGCACTACGTCATGGAGGCTTGTGCAGAAAACAACAAATTGCTAATTATTTTAGACAGACCCAACCCCAACGGACATTATGTAGATGGCTGCGTATTAGACCCTGCTTTTCAATCCTTTGTGGGTATGCACCCCATACCCATTGTGCATGGCTTGACCGTTGGCGAATTGGCTTTGCTCATCAACGGAGAAAAGTGGTTGGCAGGAGGCAAAACTTGTAACCTCAAAGTAGTTAAATGCCAAAACTATACGCACCAACGGACTTACGAGTTGCCTGTACGTCCTTCACCTAATTTGCCTAATGCGTTGAGTATCAGCCTATATCCTTCGCTTTGTTTGTTTGAAGGCACTGTGGTTAGTGTAGGGCGTGGCACTGATTTTCCTTTTCAGGTCGTTGGTCATCCCGACTACCCTAAGCAAACCTTTTCGTTTACACCCGTCAGCAAGGCAGGAGCCACGCAACCACCTTATCAAAATCAGGTGTGTTATGGTACAGACTTTAGACAAGGCAACGATTGGCAAAGTCCTTTCTCCTTGCAATCTTTGCTGCACTATTACACCAACGCCAAAGACAAGAAAAATTTTTTCAACGACTTTTTTACTAAATTGGTAGGCAATCAACAGCTACGCCAACAGATAGAACAAGGCATGACCGAAGCAGAAATTCGCAAAACGTGGCAACCTGCCTTAGAAAAATACAAAGAATTGAGGAAAAAATATTTGCTGTATGAATTTTGAATTGGGGTGTGTAACCTTTGAATTTTGGTAGTTGCCTAAAGGCAACTACCAAAATAATTACATTCAAAATTAAACATTCAAAATTAAACATTCAAAATTATTTACTTTTTGCTGTATTTTTTGATAGCTGTTTCGCAATCTCCAAAGTTCTGCTATTCTTTCTTGGCTGTGATACCACGAAGCAAAAGCTTTGTTGCCTTCTTGGGGCAGCAGAAAATAAGGCAAATACAACACACCTTTGGCAAGTGCAACGCCAATGGTGAGCAGAAGTTCTGTAAACCAAAAACTGCGGATTTGGCTGCGTAAAGTCTTGGGATACAGCACATTTTTGTAGAAACCATGATAAATGGCACTACTTCCAAAACCTTTTTTGAGTTTTTTTAGGTACTCCCAATGCAACCTATTGTTTGCCATGAGGTGTTTGAAATGCAGGGCAGGACTAAACAGCAAATCATAACCCAACAAACGTATCATATAACCCAACTCCACATCTTCTCCCGATGTAACTTTGTCGGCTGTCCTGCCGAGCAACATAGATTGAAAACCTATTTTTTGTAGTTTTAGCCAAATTTCTTTTCGCATACAAAGCCCCGCCCCATACAAAAAATCTTTTTCTTCGGTTAGTATTTTTTCGCTATTCGCCATTTTGCCCACTGCATAGCCATTGCTAAAATGAGCATACCAGTCGGGTACTTTGGCATCAGGTTCAAAGGCAGCTTCGCCCCAGCCCCCGCAAGCCCCCACGTTGGGGTAGGTATCAAATAGTTGCAATATAGTTTGTAAATAGTTGGTAGTCAGCCAATTATCGTCATCTACCATACAAATATAGTCGTATTGGGCAAGGGCAAAACCCAACTTGCGAGCATTTGCCAAACCAGCTTGTGGCTCGTGGGCTATGTGCAATGGGGCTACTTCAAACCCCTGCCAACATTGCTGGGCTACGGTTGCCGTTTGGTCGGTAGAGGCATTGTCTATCAATAGCACTTCCCAAGCCACACCAGTCAAGCCTGTTTGGGCTTGCAAATGAGCCAGTGTAACAGGCAATCTGCTGGCACTGTTGTAACAACATAAAACGACTGAAATTCCTTGCATAGGGAGATAAGACTTTTTAAAATACGTTGTCAATGGTTACAAACCTTAATAATCCTATTTTTTGATAATCATTACAAAAAAACTTCTTCCAAGATTTTATTTTTTCTCTCGCAAAGCTTTAATCTCCCCAAAACTCAGCCCCGTTATTTTAGCAATAAATTCATCACTTGCTCCTTCCAAGATTGCATTTTGGGCAATTTCAGTTTTACCTTCTATTTTGCCTTCTATTTTGCCTTTTGCCTCCCCCTCTTCCATTGCCTTGCTCACTGCCTTGTCTAACCTTGCCCTTTCGTCTTCCTCTCTGATGTAAATGGCATCATAAGCATCGAGTTCTTCCTTCGACCATGTGTATTGGTTGGCATTTTCGTAGGCAGATTTCAGCCCTTCGTCCTGCACATCATCAGGTATGAAGGTCATATTTTCGGCATTTTTGATAAAATATACCCACTTCTCAAACAAATTTTGCAATTTATTGAGTTTTTTCTTGAATTTAGGCAGTTCTATCAATGTAAATTCTACGTCTTTGAAGGTCTGTTCCCCTGTTTCTACATCTACTACTTGGCTGCGACTGATGTAGTTTTTGCCTTGTGTATAGTCAAAATTCAAAATACCAATAAAATACACAGGTTTCAGTTTGCGATACTGGTCGCCACGTTTAATTTGGTTGCTGTAAGCCTTAGCAAAATAATACAAAACTCTTTTGCCAAACCCATCTTTGTCTGCCACCTGCATTTCCACAATGTACGACCTACCCGACTGGTCGGTTGCTTTCACGTCCACAATGGTAGCCTTGCCACTTTTCAACTTGGGTAGTTGATAAGGGTTTACAATAGCCACTTCCTTAATCCGTTGCTCCCCTTCAAACTGCAAAGTAGCATTGAGAAAAGAAATTAGGCTTTCTTTGCGGTCTTCGCTGCCAAAGATTTTGTGGAAGGCAACGTCATTTTTGATGTCTGCAAATTTCATGGGGTTAATTTTTTCGTAACTTTTCAATTTCCTTTACAGCCAAGCCTGTCAATTCTGCAATACTTTCATTGTCAAAGCCTTTGGAAATAGCTTTGCTTGCAATTTCTATTTTGCCTTTTAATGCTCCCTCTGCTAAGCCCTCAATTTTGCCTTCAATTTTGCCTTCAATTT
>JAAFKA010000060.1 GCA_013299115.1 Cytophagales bacterium | reverse complement strand
ACAAAAAACTAATCAAAAGAGGACATTTTAGCTCCAAAGAAGACCTCAAAGAAAAGCTAAACAAATTTATTGACTACTTCAATCAAACTATGGCAAAGCCTTTTAAATGGACATATGGGGGAAAGCCTTGCAAGGTATAAAGTAAACGGTTATTTATGAGATGTAACATTAGGTGTTTGCGAATATGTTATATTAGTCGTTTCTATAAGTTGCGATAAACCAGCAGAGTTTTTATAGAAATTAGTTACAATACTTGGAAGTGTAACAGCGGGGGGGTAGTGTGATACTATTTTAACATTATCACTAATACTTTTATAACGAGTGAAATATTTATTTATTTGTTTTTGAATTATTATTTCTCCATCTTTATAAATAGTTTTTTCCTTTAGCATACCATACCTCCATTCCTGTAAATCTAATGGAACAAATGGAAATGAAAAGTTTATTCGTATATTTTGATCAAGAGGAGTTGTATATTTGTATATTTCTTTCCCATTATTTGATTCTTCTACCATCACATCACTATAAACTACACTACTACCTTGAATTATCGCCAATGCTATTTGACTATAACCATATATTGTGGTATATTCACAACGATTGGAGTTGCCACTCTCACAAAAGGCTAAAACTTGCTCATCATGTGAATATTTAAAATAATGAGATAAAACTCCACTTGAAATAGCTTTATTTTCTGTATCTATTTTTTTGTAGGTATATTTTTGTATTCTATGATTATTCGTTACACTATTAAAATGTTTTATACTTTTTATTCTTAAACCACCCGCCAATCTATAAAGTGAGGTATTGGTAGGCGCAATATTTTTATCAAAATATTTTATTTCAAAACTTGCAAAAGCAGCACCTATATCATTTGTATTGCCATGTGTTTCTAAATATATTTCATATTCTCCACTTGTTAGCACCATTGTACCATTTTTTTTCATTTCACAAGGTTGTCCATCTACTCTCACCTTAGGGCAAGATAAATGGATTAAAGTATTAGTAGGTTGTGTAATTTTATGGAGTTTTAGCTCAGCTGTTTGTCCTTCTGTATTTGTAGATACCTTACTTGATATATACACACATGTATTTTCTGCAATTGTAAATCTCTGTGTTTTTGAACAATTTAGTGCACTTATATTTTGGCTACAAGATAAGGATATATTTACGTTGTGATACTCTTCAATATTATCACATAATTCATGGGCAGATATATCACTAATTATTTCAGAATAGTCATTAGCCTCATATTCAAATTGAGTTTTACCACCTGTGGGGTATGTTATTTGTGTTAATATGGAACTCTGTAGGCGATTTCTATCTGGCTGACGATCAGCCCCTTCTATTACTCGTCCATCTCTAAGTATAGTTCTTGGTGATAATGTTTTTAAATAGCTGTATTGATTTGAATTATAGAAACCCCAGTGATCCTGATTATAAAAACTGTCATCACTTGGATCTGTTGATGGTAAATCTGTAATATTGTAAGTAAATGAGTAAGGGGAAATTTCATTCCCGACTTTATCTTTTTCTATTAATTTGTCTAACATTAGGCGGCTCCTACCATAATTGTAAACTAAGTCATAGGATTTTAAGAAAGTATTATTACTTGAAATTATAAGTTTACTCAACTCTCCTTCGCGATTTGCAGGTTCATGTAAATAATTCATATCTGTTCTAAGTGAAGTTGTCAATAATACAATTTTAGTGTTTTCTGAAATAATTTCTCTCAGCTTTTTTCCATCTATTTGAAAGGAAGGAATGTTGCTTTTACTAATATTTTTACAAGCACAAACACCCTCTGAAGATGTAGCATAACTTTCTATATAACTAGGAGCTTTCTTAGCCTCATAATCATAATCATCATATAAAAAAGTAATAGAATTATTAGAAATATCATTGATTTTTCTAATATACCATGAAGATATATTCATAGAAACAGCACCTTGTTTATTATTTGAGGTAAGTTCATGTACCTCGAAATAGTATTTTGTACCTTTGTCATCCGTTATTATCCATGATTTATTGTTAGCAATATACTCTATCTTTATATTTGCTTGTGTAAGCATAATAATATCATAGTTGCCTAAATTATAATCAGTTGCATTTATCTCAATTTGATATTTTAAATAGAATTTAGCTGATATACCTGGAAAGTTAATATTAAATATGTCTGGTTCACTATCTAAAATACTATTAGATACTTCATGCGTATATTGGTATTGTTCGGAAATATCCATCCTATGGTCGACGTATTTTTTTTGTTTAAGTGCAACAATCTTATCAAAATACCCACCAGCTTCGTCATCTGGCAACCCCCTCACCGTCCTCGTTATCACTCCCCCTGCATTCAAACTCCAGCCCAGTCCCACGTTAGAGGCTATTTCCTCTACCTTGATACCACCTGCATGATAAGACAGCGAAATAGGCAATTTAATATCACCTTCGTTTATTTCGTAGAGGGGAATAGAAATATTGGGGACACCAGTGTAGAGAGAAACAGGAATTTCGCCATATTTGCCCAAAGCAGCAGCCGTAGGACTGGGCGGAATGACGTTGAGCAAGGAAGGTGATGCCGTAGGTTGTGGTGCTTGCCCATACACCCTAAAAGCTAACAAAAAAATAACAAAGAAGATGTATAAATTTTTCATGACAAAATTATTTTATGAAGGTGTATTTATCAGTTTGTGTTTTACCATTTACAGGTGGGCGTACTACTTGAAATATTAGATTATTTGCATCTAATTTAATTATATTGCCTGTATAAACTACTGTGCCAGGGTTTGACCATGTTAAAGTAAATGAATTATTGCTGCCAATCGTATAATTAGCAATTTTGCCTGTAAAAGGTATGGGTGCAGCCTGCAAATCATAAACCCGTATATACATAGAACCATCTGCGTCAAATTTATAATCTACGTTTTTCTCAGCTTTTAATGGTGTCATGCAATATGTTTTATCACCCTCAATGGTGTAACAATCTTCTTGTAGTTTCCAAATTCCCACAATACTCGCAGGTTTTACAGAATCTGACGAACAGCCCAAAGCAAAGAACAGCACAAGGCAGAACAAAGCATAATTTATTTTTTTCATACAGCTACAAAGTTTTCAATTATATGGTTTCTTAAAAAACTTCGCAAAGGTAAAATAAACTAACAGATAAACAAAATGTTTTGAGATTTTTTGCTATTTTTTTGTAGCATAGCCTTTAGGCTGTGCAGGCTTTCGGTTTTGAGAACAGTAACAACTGCTGACCGAAAGCACAACCGAAAAGCATATAGAAAATTTTAAAACTTAGGCTTTTCTTAGCATTTCTATCTGTTGGGCTGTCAGCCCTGTGTGTTTGGCTATTTCGGCATTGGATAGCAAAGTTTTTAATAAACTTTTTGCAATTTCTACATTTCTTTCTTGTAGTGCCGTACCCACTGCTTCATCTACTGCTGTGTCTATTGCACTTTTCATGCCCCAGTAGTGCATAAGGTTTTCATCGTAGGCACTTCGCTGTTCAGGGGTAAGGTTTGCCAATCTGGAAGTTTCAAAGGCTTTTTGAAAAATAGGCTCGTTGAGAATAGCAGGAATATGGTCAAAATTGCTCAAATTTTTCAAAAAATAGCACCACTTGTCAAATTTTGTTTGCAATTCGTTTTCTTGCTTCTTAAATAAAGGCATTTGCAAGAATCTAAACTGTAACTTATCAAAGAACACTTCTCCATCTTGGTCTTTCAGTGTCATTTCTCGCATAAATTTTCGTTTATCCTCTGCCTCGTCATACGCAAAGTCGAGAATAGCCACCAGATAAACAGGGGCTAACTTAAAATCCCAATCTCCTTTTTGGGCTTGGTTACGTATCGGAAAGGTGGAGTAAAATAGACTTCTATCCTTAAAGTATTTTATTTTAGCCTTTTGCATCTCTACTATAAATTTTTCGCCACTGGTGGCGGTGCAAAAAATATCGAAGATTGCCTTTCTTTCAGCTGGCACATCTGCCAAATGTTCAGTATTATGAAAGTTTAAGTCAGCTATTTGATGACGAGTTGGCAACAGTTGGTTGAGAAAATCAATCAACAAATCTTTGTTGCCTTCCTCACCAAAAAGTTTTTTGAAACCAAAATCTGTGTAAGGATTGATGTATTTTGCCATAAAAACGAGGTTGTGTTTTTGCAAAAATAGGAAAAAAAATTAGCTTTTCAAAATAATAATACTTTCGGTTTTGAGAAACCGAAAGCACACAACTACTTTCGGTTTTGAGAAACCGAAAGCACACAACTACTTTCGGTTTTGAGAATCCAAAAGCACGTGTGTTGCGGTTTCTCAAAACCGCAACCGTAGTAAGCACTGGTTATACCTACGTAGGCAACCTGCCCATTGGCACGTCTATTGCAATGGTGAGGGTCTGTCCACTGCCCACACCGCCAATGGTGGGAGATGGAGACAGCCCCCTAACCCCCAAAGGGGGAATTTTTAGCCTTCCCCTTTGGGGAGGGTTGGGTGGGGCTAAAGGCGGAACTCCCCCTTCGGGGGGCGGGGGGCTTTACCCTCTTGCTTGCTCTGCCTACTACACCACTGCACCTTTGCCTACCATCATTCAACCACCAGTGCAGATTTTTTGTATTGGTACGTTGACTCCCCAAAACCCTGCGGATTGTGCAGGAAGTACAGGCTCGATGACCATCGGAATAATCAACGGTACAGTAGGCGAATTATTTGATGTGAGGTTGGTTGGCAGTTCTTTTGTGCAGAACAATGTGGCGTTGGCTGCTAACAATACGCTGACTATCAACAACATACCAGCCCAAACGAACACAACAGGCGTAGAAATTACACGCCAAGCCTACAATTATGTAGTTACTAAGGATTTTCAATATACGTTTAGCACCCCTGCTGCCCCTGCTTTTTCAGTTAGTTTTGTAGAGCCTGCCTGCAATGGCACAGGCACGGTACAAATCAGCTTAGACAATGCCGTAGCAGGGCAGACTTACAAAGTCCGTATCAACAATGGGGCTGCTCAACCCTTGCAAGCAGGGCTAAATTTGGTGGGTGGTTTTGCCCAAGGCAGCACCATTAACCAAGTTTTGGTGAAAAACACCACGACCCAGTGCCAAAGTAGCCAAAGTTTTGCCTATACTTTTGGTAGCCCTACGCCCCAAATTGTGAGTGTGAGCAGAGAAAACCCAAGCCAATGCGGAGGAGGAGGCAAAGTATTTGTGCAGATGGCAAGCACTGCCGATGAAAACTATACAGTTTGGTTAGTTTATGCAGGGGGTTATGAGATGCCTGCCTATAATGTGCAACCGCCAGTAAGTGGTTTGCTGACCATACCCAGCCAAGCCAATGGTTTTATGGCAACACACCCACCAATTTTGGGAGTAAAAGTAAAACGCAACAGCACAGGCTGCGAAGTTACTCAAACAACCAATCTGACCTTTACTAACCCTGCACCACCTCAAGTGATACAAGAATTTTTGCCTCCGCCTGGCACTGTTTGCGGACAGCAAGGCTATGTAGTGCTAAAAATGAGCAGAGTAGGCAACTATGAAGTCCGTTATAGAATCAGCAATGGTTACTATCCATTGACCATCAACAGCTATGGTAGTGATATGTGGTTTTCCTATCCCCTACAAAACGGACAGTCAGTTATAGACTTCGAAATCAGAGACCTCCAAACCAACTGCTCAATTTATTATACCCTCCAAAATGGTTGGTTTACCTACACCAGCCCTACCATTCGTTTGTACAACGTGATTCTAACACCACCTTCGTCTTGCACAGCCCGTGATGGCAGGTTGCGGGTGGTTATAGACCAGTGGGGAACTAATCCTACTTTGCAGCTAAACGAACTGTTTGACATGGAGGTGTGGTATGAAACCGAAAATATGACGGCGGGCAATTTTGCATCAGAATCTGCCTACAATCTCTTGGCTTTGGGAAATACCTTAGAATTTCCTCATGCTATTTTTGGCAATGGCGACCGAATAAGAAAGATAACCCTGACCCGCAGAGGCAACGGAAGCACCATACAATATTGTCGCATGGGCTTCGAGTGGTCTGCTGCATTTAGCCTACCTGGTTACCCAATTGTGCGAGATATGGAGCAAAACAACCCCGAAAAGTGCGAGGGTAGCCTCAAATTAAGGGTGAAAATGGTGGAGATAAACCCCGCCCATAGCTATTCTGTCTATTTGAATGGGGCAAACACGCCACAGGCTAACGTGAGCATAGAAGGCAACGACTTTTTGCTGGCTAATTTGGCTGACGGCTTGGTGGTAAACAGCGTAAAAGTGGTAAACGAAACCTTAGGCTGCACTTCCAAAGTATTTAGCAAAACTATCAATATCTATGCCCTGCCCACGCTGACCATGGGGACTCCTGGGCTGCAACAGCCCTACGGATGCGGAGGCAAAGGACAAATCCACTTTGAGATAAGCCCAAGAGGAAGGCATGGCTATGAGTATGATGTCTATCTGAATGAGGTATTGCTACTACCGAACCAATATACCTATAATTTTTCCTCTATTTATTTGTTTATTCCCAATTTGCCCGAATGGTCGTGGGTGAGGAAAATCAAGATTGTGAGCAAAACAACCAACTGCTCGGCAGAAAAAATATTTGCACCCGCCTTGCAAGTGAAAAGCCTTACGCCCCTTTTGATAAACAATGCCATAGCCGAGCCGATACAGGCTTGCGATGGCAGTTCGAATTTGATAGTCAATTTGACAAATGCTGAGGATTATCAAAATTACGAGTTAATCATTAATGGGAACATTACCAAACCCTTTGTGTTTGACTCCAACCCTATGTATTTCCCCAACTTTCAGGAGGGTTTTAGAGTCCGCACCTTGCAAGTAAGAAAAACAAATTCGGCTTGCACTTCGGAGGTTACAGCCTTCAATTTACTGTTTGAGAGCATCAGCAGACCCAAAATAGGCGAGGTTACGGCATCGCCTGTAAGCTGCGGACAAAGCAATGGCGAACTAAAAATAGCTTTGGTAAATGGCTATGCAAATACGGCTTATGACGTATTTATCAATGACGAACCCAACCCCAGACCCAATACCAGCACAGATGCAAACAAAGTCATCACCATTGGCGGTTTTGCAGCAGGGGTAAGAATAGACAAAGTGAAGGTGCTAAACAGAGGCACTACTTGTGGCAACGAAAAAGCTGTAACCTTGCTTTTCAAACGCAACAATATACTGGTGCAAGACGTGAGCTACACCAACCCCGCAGACCTCAACAGCACAGGCACCATGACCATCAGCTTGGCGGTGGCAAGTGGGCAGTTGCCAACCAACTATACAGTAAAAATAAATTTATTGAATACCGAACCTCTTGTAAACACAACCAGTATGCTAACCATACAGGCTACGGTTACAAATGGTAATCAGTTGGTTATCAACCACAGTGAATTTAAAAACAAAGTAAAAGTTACAAGTTTTGAGTTAATTCCCATACCGAGCAACGAAGTATGTGCATCGGGAGAACTGACGGACTGGGATTATACTTTCTATGTGTCAAAACCTTGTTTGGTCGATGATATAGGCAATCCTATAATGACCTACCCCGCCAACGCCAAACTCAACTATGTGCGGACTACGGTGGTACTCAAAGAGGGCATCAAGACCGAAGCAGCAGCCAACGCCCTGACCGCAGGGGAAGATGCCCAGATAAGCACCCAATATTTTGACGGACTCGGCAGACCTATACAGACCGTAGCCCACCGTGCCTCGCCCCAGCGGAGGGACATTGTGCAGCCCATAGTCTATGACGAATTTGGCAGAAACCCAAAGGCTTACCTGCCCTACACCATAGGCAATGCTTCGGCTACCAACAAATTTAGGTATCAGGCTCTCGGCGAGCAGTGTGATTTTTATAACAACGAACCAACCATAAGCTCCGCCTGGACACAAAAGCCATGGGCAGAAACAGAATTTGAGGCTTCGCCCCTGAACAGGGTGCTGAGGCAAGGAGCAGCAGGGCAGGATTGGCAACTGAATACGAATAATGTGGTGAGTAGCAAAATGAGAATAAACGTGGACAATGAAGTTCTCGACTTCGGTTTAGATGGCAGCGGCAACCCCATTTACCAAACCCCACGCCACTATGCAGCGAAGGAAATCATAGTCAATGAATTGATAGACGAAAAAGGCAACCAAATAGACGAATACAAAGACAAGGGAGGCAAAGTGCTATTGAAACGGACTTATCAGGGCAGTGGCAGTGCCAAACAAGAACTCACCTCTACCTACTATGTGTATGACGTGATGGACAGGTTGCGGGCAGTCATTCAGCCCAGAGGTTTAGACAGCCCTTGGTACGACCCTATTCCCCAGTTTACTTTTGTGTATAAATACGACCAGCGAGGCAGATTAGTAGAAAAATATGTGCCAGGCACAGGCAAAACCGAAACCTACACAGAGGGTGCAGTGTATAGTGTGTATGACAAATTGGACAGAGTAATTTTGTCGCAAGACGGAAACCAAAGGAGAATAACCCCCGAAAAACCACAGCCTACTTGGACTTACGTAAAATATGATGCTTTGGGTAGAATGGTGATGAGTGGCACACTGAAAAGCAACCAAAGTCGAGCAGACTTGCAAAGTGCAGCCGATGCAGCCAGCACTTTGTTCGAAAACCGCACCAGCGAAAGCAGCACAGGCACAGGGCATGGCTACACCAACAGGGCTTTTCCTTCTGCCTTGCAAAGCTACGTGCTTACATGCGAAGCAGCCAATTATTTTGATAGTTACGAAGGACAAAACCTTTTTACAGTGCCTGTCGATGCTCACGCAGCCATACAAGGCAAGCCTACATTCAGCAAAACCGCCATATTAGACAGCAGCCCCGCAGTTTGGGAATATTCCATTACGTTTTATGACCGCAAGGGCAGAGTCACCAGCACGCAGCACCGCAACGCCCAAGCCCAAACTGACATCACCACGAACACCTACGATTTTTCGGGTAAGGTGCTGCAAACCAAGACCACCCACCGCAATTTGGAGGTGAAACAAGCCTATACTTACGACCATGCAGGCAGGTTGCGTGCCTTAGACCAAACTGTAAGCAGCAGCACAGCCAGCATAGGGCAGTATCAGGGCATATCAGTCCGTTTGGCACAATATAACTATAACGAATTAGGGCAGTTAAGCAACAAAAAGCTGCATCGCAACGGAGCAGGGGAATTTATCCAAAGCATGACCTTCGATTACAACATTCGGGGTTGGTTGCTTGCCCTGAATGGGGGCAAATTGAGTGGCACAGCCCAAAACGGAAACCTCTTTGCTTTTGCCTTGCACTATAACACACTGAATAACAGCCTGATAGCCAACGGTGTACGGCAATACAACGGCAACATAGCAGCCCAAACGTGGATTAGTCGCCGAGATAACACAGCACGTGGCTTTACTTACGAGTACGACAACCTGAACAGGTTAGTCTTAGCTACTTTTGTTTCTGCCAACGCAACCGAAAACAACAACTACAACACCGCCACCACTTACGACAAAAATGGAAATATCAACAGCATGTACCGTCGTGGTGTAACCCAACTTACGACCAACGCCAACGGACTGCCTGATTTTACCTATGACATTATGGACAACATGGCTTATTCTTACGAAAAAAGCAACAACTCCAACCGTCTTTCCTCCGTTTATGACTACGCCACCTCTCAACGGGATTTGCCCGACTTTGACAATGGCGAGAACGACGGCAATACCCCCGACTATGCTTATGACGACAACGGCAACCTCATAAAAGATTTGAACAAAAAGATAGAGAAAATTGCTTACAATCGGTTAAATTTACCGAGTGAAGTGGTTTTTACAGGCAAAGGAAAAATAATTTACAGTTATAATGCGGCGGGGGTAAAGTTGAGCAAAACAGTCGAAGAAGTTGGTAAACCGACTAAAATAATGACCTACGCCAATGGTTTTCTCTATGAAAATGGAGAACTCAAAGAGTTTGGCACTGCCGAAGGGCGTATGGTCTTTGTTACTCCTAACGGAGTTCCCCCTTCGGGGGTTAGGGGGCTTTTTCAATACCACTACAAAGACCACTTGGGGAATGTGAGAATGACTTTTGCACCTGATGTGCCTGTCTTGGAAACGCAAAGATTGAGTTTTGAAACGGACAGTTTAAGCAAAGAAACTAAAAACTTTACTAACGTAACTTTGACAAGAACAGCAGCCGAAGGACACAAAAACAGTGCTTTTGTTGGCAAATTGGACAGGCAAAAAGGGCAAATTAGCAGTAAAGTTTTGGCAGTGAAACAAGGCGAAAAATTGGCAGTTGAGGTGTTTGCAAAATATGATTTAGAAAATTTGCCTATTCCTTTCTCGGCAGCTAAAAGCAGCAAAATCAAGGGCTTAGATGTGTTGGGTTTGGTTTCGGTAGCAGATTTGGCAGTTGGTAGCCCTGAAAATAAGGCAAAAATGGTTAATTTTAACTTGTTTGGTTTGTTGCCCATAGCAAAGAAATTGGCAGCTAAAGCTCCACAAGGGACTAAAGCCCTTGCGGAGTTGCAACCACAGGCTTACTTGCAAATAACGACTTACAAAGACAGTTTATTGCGTGAAGTTTTAACCGAAAAACGTCTTGAAATTGGTGCAGCAGCCCAAGAGAATTGGTTGCAAGTGGCTGATAGTCTGGTATTTAGTGAAGATGGTTTTGCTGTCGTTTCGCTAAAAAATAATTCTGATTTGCCTGTGCTTTTTGATAATTTGGAACTTAAAGTTTATGGTACTGAGAAAGCTGTTATCATTCAAGAAAATCACTATGAGCCGTTTGGAATGACGTTGAAGGGGCTGGATTATGTGTTGAATGAAAAATACAAAAATCAACAGTTATTTGGTGGCAAAGAACTAACCGAAGACTTAGGGCTGGAGGGTTATGATTTTGTGAATAGGGGGTATAATATGCAAACAGGTAGGTTTGAGCAGGTCGACCCATTGGCTGAAAATGGAAGACGTTGGAGTCCTTTTGTTTACTGTTTCAATAATCCTATGCGTTATATTGACCCTGATGGAATGTGGGCAGGGGATTATTATGATAATAGTGGAAGATATTTGGGTAGTGATGGAGAAAAAGATAATCGGATATGGCTTACTTCACAAGAAAATTATAATAAAAACAAGGGCAATGTGAGTGATTTGCAACAAAGTTCAAGGGAAGTGGAAGTAAAAGACAAGGAAGCCACAGAAGTTATAAATGCAATGTATAATGAATCAGGCACTGCCACAAATGATGCATCTGATGACATAGAACATACTTCTTTTGTTGTGTTAGATACAAAAAATGCTACATTGAGTCTAAGACGAAATTCTGATTTATCAGGAAATGATGCAACAACAGCAGTTCCAGAGTCTAATTATTTATCGGGTGGTGTACGTAAATTACACGCAGATGATAATTTGGTTGTCATAGCCAATTTTCATACACACCCTGGCGACCCCAAAGAAAATAATTTTCATCCAGCAGCAGCAGATAATGATTATGGAAATGTCAAACTTTATGGCACGCCAACTTACACAATAGACCAAGGTTTTATTGACAAAACTTATTTATCTCCTTCGGATTGTTCTAATTGCGACCCGAATCCTAATCAAGCATTGAGTTTTGGAGATAATTATGCACCAACTTCAAATGCCCTAAATGGCTCATTTAGCTTGTTGCGAGATGCAATCAAAACAAATGGTGTTTATCAAGTTCAAACAATTAAAAAATAACCTTATGTATCAATTAACTGGTTTATTGTTGTCAATTTTTCTTTCTATTTCTTGTTTCACAGCTATTCAGGCTCAATGTATGCCAGATAGCTCAAAAATTTACTATAATTTTAATAGCCAAACAATAGAAGATGCTTTGATAAGGGGTGTAGAAGCTGTTAAAAATAGGCTAAAAGCCAATAATAAAAACACTAAACTTATAAAACGTGATTGGGACACAACAAAAATTCATTTGCGTTATATTGAATACACAGGTATTAGAGTTATTTTGGTAACAGATTATAATAGTTACAATGGTAATCTAATTCGACTCCTCAAAAATACAAATCGTTATTGTTGTATCAACAATATATCATATCCTGTCTTTTTTTCGAGTGATATAAGATACACACAAACAACAGGAATGCCTGATGGTAGAGTTTACACCATTAAAATAAACGACATGAATTGTATTATTGATGAGGGTTATAGATAATTTGTAATTGAAAGACCACTTGGGGAATGTGAGAATGACGTTTGCACCTGATGTGCCGCAGGTGGAGGGGGTGAGATTGACAGCAGAGGTTGATAGTTTAAGTAAAGAAAGCAAAGATTTTAGTAATTTGACTTTGACAAGAACTAATGAAAAATCAGCCGAAGGCAATTTTTCTGTTGCACTTGCAAAAAATAAGGGTAGCATCAGCAGCAGAGTTTTGAAAGTAGAAAAAGGCGGAAAACTTACTTTGTCTGCACGTGCTACATACGACAATGAAAAAGTTGCTACGTTGGCAAGGGTCGCAGACCTTGACAACCGTAGCAAAACCGCAGCCCTCCTGTCAGGTGCAGCAGTAGCTTTGTCTATCCAAGACGTGAATATTGGAAATGAACCCAAAAGTAAAGCATTGGTTTTCAGTCCTTTGGCTATTATTCCATTTGTCAAAAACTTATTCAGCCCCCTAACCCCCAACAGGGGGAATTCAAAGGCTGTTCGTGTGCCTTTGCAACCTGAAAAGCCAAAAGCTTATTTGGAAATTTCTATTTTTGCAGATAGTTTGCAAACTAATTTATTGACAACTAAACAATTACCAATTTCTGAAAATTCGGAGTATTTTTGGGAGAAATTGCAAGATAGTTTAACTTTTGATACTGATGCTTTTGTGGTCGTGAGTTTGCGTAATGAAAGTGAGAAAGATGTGCTTTTTGACGAATTGGATTTAAAAGTTTATGGTACGGAGAAGGCTGTTATTGTGCAGGAAAACCATTATGAGCCGTTTGGAATGACGTTGAAGGGGCTGGATTATGTGTTGAATGAAAAATACAAAAATCAACAGTTATTTGGTGGCAAAGAACTGACCGAAGACTTAGGGCTAGAGGGTTATGATTTTGTGAATAGAGGCTATGACCCACAAAAAGGCAGTTTCAACCAGATAGACCCCTTAGCTGATAAAATGCGGAGGTATAGTCCTTATGTGTATTGTTTTGATAATCCAATGAGGTATGTAGATAATGATGGAATGATGCCCGAACCTTATCACTTTGGCTTTTTATCAACAAAGGGAGTAGAAATTTATCAACAAGCAAAAAATAATGGTGCTGGAGCAATAGGGGCTATGTTTGTATTAGCACAAGCTACATTAGAATCGGGATGGGGTGGTAAAGCATCAGTGGCTACTAATAATTTCTTTGGTATTATGGGTGGAAGTTCAGGCTATTCAACCCCTCATGGAACATTGAAAGAATTTGAAAGTGTTTCAGCAGGAGTAGATGGCTACTTTAGCAAATTAGAGTCAACATGGCCAGGAATGTTGCAAAATATAAAAGAAAATAACATAAGTGCAGAATCAATTAATCAAGGCTTAAATACAGGTAGTGTTACATCTCATAAATAACCGTTTACTTTATACCTTGCAAGGCTTTCCCCCATATGTCCATTTAAAAGGCTTTGCCATAGTTTGATTGAAGTAGTCAATAAATTTGTTTAGCTTTTCTTTGAGGTCTTCTTTGGAGCTAAAATGTCCTCTTTTGATTAGTTTTTTG
>JAAFKA010000006.1 GCA_013299115.1 Cytophagales bacterium | reverse complement strand
CTTTATCAAATTCGGGGAAAGGCGAAGTGAGGAAAGTTTTGGCGGGGTCACCAGCCAAAGCAGGGTTGTAGCTGTAAACAGTCGGAAAAGGCGAAGTACGACCAGGAAAAGCTGCTCCATTGAAAGCTGGATTAACCACTGGACTTAACTCGGACAATTCATTCAAAGTGGCGTTGCTGGTGGGTGAACTTACAAAACGGTAGCCCAAACCCGCAGTGCCTGTGTTTGCCCGCAAATAGCGTTGTACGTTTACGTTGCCTGTTACGGTTGATGTACCATTGTTTATTACCATAGCTTGTTGTGTAGTAGTAGCAGCTATGGTAAGGTTATTACCAGCAAGTAAATTTCCTGCTGTCATTGTCAATAGCCTTGAGATACTTGTAGCTTGGGACAAGGTTACATTAGCAGCATTGTTGATTTCTACATTTGCTACGGTAGCTGGCAGGGCATTACCTGTTATTTGTGCAGCAGTCCCGTTGAAAATATAAGTAGCATTGCCGTCATAATTTCTTGTTCCTGTTACTTGTATAGCCCCTGTTGTGCCACTTGCAGCAATTCCTTGTGGGTTGCAAATAGCAAAAGTCCCCCCACTTTGTAAATCAAAATTTCCTGTGCCAATAACATTAAAACAGTTTGTATTTAAACGACCTCCATTTTGGATTGTTAATGTACCTTGCACATACAAATCACAAGTTAATGTAGCTACACCTCCACTATTGATGGTAACATTATTATGCATACCACTAATATTTTGAGTAGTGGCTATATTAAGATTACCTAATGCTGGAATATTATTGTTATTTAAACAAGATGAGTTAGTTGCAGATAACAGGCTGGTAGAAGTTGTATTAGGAATAATTCTAACATTACCTGTATTCATGGTTTGTAAAGTACAGCAATTTCCTGCTAAAATATTTGTTCTGTAATTAGAACTTGAAGTTGAGGCAGGCGTATTTAAAACCCATATTCTGTCTTGGCTGTCCAATGTAATACCTGTTGCTCCAAAATAACTGCATATATTGGTGAGAGTGCCAGCAGCATTTACCACTAATAACCTACCATTGCTTATAGAACCTGAAGACAAAACGTGGTCTGTAATAAATAAATTGCCGACAGCATCTCTGATAAAAGAATGAGGCAAATTAAAACGAATATTATTTGTGCCTACGTTTGTAGAGGCAGACATTCCAAAAGAAGTTGTTTGATTGCCTGTGGTTATATCATAAATTCTAAATAAGGAGGTAGCAACAGCACTAGCTCTTTCTAATACATACAGATTATTGCCTTCTACTAAAATAGTACAAGGGCTGTTTACAGCAGGAGAAGCAGCAAAATCACTCCATGTTCCTGTTAATGTATTCAATATTTGTATTTTATTTCCTGTTCTATCTGCCACATAGACCAAGTTTCCGCTAAATGCTATTCCTAATGCTTCTCCAAAAGTTCCTGTAAATTTATTCAGAACATTAGTACCATTAGGATTAAGTTCATACAAGTAAAATCCACTTGCATTAAATCTATCAGTTACCCAAATATTTCCAGTAATAGGGTTTCTTGCTAATCCGTTGGTACTTGCACTTGTGAAACAAGTTGGAGAGGCATTGGCAGTAGCTATGGTTACAGTATAGCTACGATTACCCGTACAAGCATTTCCATCTGTTGCTGTGATAGTAAAATTATAAGTACCATTAGCTGTTGGAGTTCCACTCAAAACACCTGTTGAAGCATTTAAAGTAAGTCCTGTTGGTAAACCACCCGCAGATACACTATAAGTTATAGCTCCACTTCCTCCTGTTTGGCTTAAAGTTCGTGAGTAAGTTTCACCATTTACTCCATCTGCTAAAATAGTAGGAAAAACAGTAATGGTGCCACAAATAACTACTGTTGTAGTCAAAGTAAATGGTATAGTTGCCGACACACAACCTGTGGTACTATTGCGAACAGTCAAAGTAAAGTTGTAAGTATTGGCTGCACTTGCAGGAATGGTAACAGTAATTGGCGTTGCGGGTAAAGTTGCATTGCTCACAGCCACAAAACTTGGCATGGGCGTTGCCCCACCTGTGGTGATGCTGTATTGGTTGGGTGTGCCTGTGGTAGCAGTGTAGGGAATGGTAAATGTAGTAGCTGCTGTGGTTACGTTGGCAATAGTTCCTAAGCTAATGGTAGGCAAAGGATTGACCGTACTAACAAGAATTGCCACATTTGGGTTATTTGCCCCTGTGCTGGTGTGCGTAATATCTCCACTTGCAGCATTTGCAGCACCTGCGGTTTGGCGTACAAAAATAGTGGTGCTATTTACAGTTCCCGATGCTGGTGTTAAAGTGAGTGAACTACCAAAGCCACTGCCTGCACTTAGCGAAATTTCAAAGTTTGCGTTGGGCGAAGTGATGACAAGGTTTGCTGTCAAGTTTGCACCTGAAACGGTGTAGCTCTGGTTTGCCGAAACTGAGCCTGCACAAGACGAAAAGGCAGCTAATGTGCCTGTGGTGGTGATGGTGGGGGTGGCAGAAGCTGTAACAATCACACCATAATCTTCGGCTTGTCCTGTGTTTACGCTGCAAGAGGTAGGCGTGGCAGGACTATTACCTGCTGCCACCACACGCATACGCAAGGCTGTGTTAAAAGTAATGCCTGTTGCAGGAATATTGATATTGCCACTAATATCAAAAACAGGAGGTACACCAACCCCTGTGGAGGTAGAAGTTCCTGTAAAAACTTCTTCGCCTGAGTCTGTGAAAACACCATTGTTGTTGAAGTCTATAAAAACTTTGGCAGTGCAAGCATTAACCGAAGTAGCTATCTGAACAGGCACAACAGCACCTGCACTAACAGTTGTTTGCTGCAAACAACTTCTGTCTATATAATTGGTATTATCCTCAATGGAATGTCCGGAAGAAATATTTAAGGTATTGAATTTGAATAAAGTTACGCCTCTGCCCATACTTAGTCCTGTGTTAGTTGGGGTACACGCAACTGTAACACTTCCTATTGGGGCTACCAAAGCCTGTGAACTAATCAAGCCAGACCTTGTGGTTTCTAAGGCTGCACGCATACGTGTAGATTGTCCTGCTGTGTAATTTCTTGTAGCACAATTAGAGTAACTCATATAATTGGGCAATACTGTGGTAGCACCACAAGCATTGGTCGTACACTGAAACGGATTATTGTCTTGCGGGTCGGTGTCGCAAACTCTGTCGCCTTGCGTCAAACAGGTGGCATTGGGCGGACAAACACCTACTCCAGAACTGCCCTCAAAGGTATGGTAAAGATTAAACCCATGCCTTAATTCGTGGGTTATGGTTTCTACATCAGCAGTTTGTGTAGCCAACATCACCGTACCATCTACATCTGCACCTGCCCCTGGAAAATAAGCATAACCTGCGGTAAAAGTTCCCGAAGTGCCATCTGCTCCTTCTATGCGGTTTACTATCCAAATATTGTAATAATCTGTATTAGACCAAATGCTTACAGGTTTAATGATAGATTCAACAACTCCCAAAGGATTAGCAGAAGAATTACTTTTTATACCTTCGGCTATATATTTTGTTTTGTCTGCCCCTGATAAAGCCGTAGCATTGATGTCTATGCGGTTAATAGCGTTGGTGGCAGTACAAGTTGGACTTCGTTTTGCTAATTCAAACTCAATTTCTACATCATTTCCTGCTGCTGGATTGTAAGGGGCTTGGTTGCGAAATGCCTTTGTCATGTTGCTAATCATGGTCGTAATGGTGGCATCAGTTGGGTTGTAGGTTGTGCCAATAGCCCCACCTGTGTGTATAATATGTACCACACAAGGAATTTTATAAACAGTTCCCTCTGTTCTGCCTCCTTTGCCCGACTTCATATAGGCTTGAATGGCTACTTCGTTTGCCTCTACAATTCGTTTGTATTCGGCATCTTTTGCCATTTGTGTTTGGTGAATGTGGTCAAAACCGCAAATTGTTTTTTTGTCTTGGGCAGACCCTGTTTGCCACATTGCCAGCAAGCAAAAGAGCAACAATAGGCTTGTTTGGTAATTTGTTCTTGTTGAAAACATATTGATAAAGTCGTTTAATGTAAGATGCAGTAGCATTGTCTTGCTAAGATACGAAAAATATAAAGTTTTGTTAAAGATAAAACCAAACAAGTATTTTCTCAACAAACCAAATCCTCTGGCTTGCTTGCTAATTGCTTGTCCAAATACACCATTAAAATAGACACATCAGCAGGAGAAACACCGCTGATTCGCGAGGCTTGTCCAATGGTAGTGGGGCGAATTTTGGTTAGTTTCTGCCTTGCCTCTGCCGAAAGTGCCTTGATTTGCAAGAAATCGAAACTATCTTTGATACGATACGTTTCTAAGGAT
Source organism: Cytophagales bacterium (assembly GCA_013299115.1). Lineage (GTDB taxonomy): Bacteria > Bacteroidota > Bacteroidia > Cytophagales > Thermoflexibacteraceae > JAAFKA01. Next base: position 228,444 of record JAAFKA010000006.1, on the reverse strand, counting down.
TTCATTTTATTAACCAAAGTTTGTTCTTTTTCTATGTAGCTGTCGTATTTGAGCAACAACTCAACTTGTTCAATAACCTCTTGGCTAAATTTATCCAAAGTTTGCCCTATTTCGGCGTGCAAAGTTCGCAACTGGGCAAAGTCCATTTCAGGACGTTTGACCAATAAAAAGGCTTTGATTTTGTGCGAAATTTCGGCACTGCCCATAGCTGCCAATCCTGCGTTTACTTCTTCGGGGGCTACACTTTTTTGCGTAATATAAGTCATTAACTCTTTGATTTGCAACTGTTTAGCCTGTGTTCGTTGCCACCTTGCCTCACTTGCCAAACCAATTTCATGTCCTTTTTCAGTTAGTCGCAAATCTGCATTGTCTTGGCGTAGCAAAATTCGGTATTCTGCCCTCGAAGTAAACATACGATAAGGTTCTTCTGTGCCTTTGTTTACCAAATCATCTACCAATACGCCCATATACGCCTCCGACCTTTGCAAAATCAAAGATTCTTTTTCATTTATTTTGTTGTGTGCATTTGCACCTGCCAACAAACCCTGACAAGCAGCTTCTTCATAGCCTGTTGTGCCATTGATTTGCCCAGCAAAGTACAGGTTTTCTACCAACTTCGTTTCTAAGGTCAGTTTCAGTTGCGTTGGTGGAAAATAGTCGTACTCTATGGCATAACCAGGTCTAAACATTTTGGCATTCTCGAAACCCACAATTTTTCGCAAAGCCTTGTACTGCACGTCTTCGGGCAGCGAAGTCGAAAATCCATTTACATAAACCTCTACGGTGTTCCAACCTTCGGGTTCGACAAAAATTTGGTGTCTGGTACGGTCTGCAAAACGGTTAATTTTGTCCTCAATCGAAGGGCAATAGCGAGGCCCCAAGCCCTGAATAGTGCCGTTAAACATTGGCGACCTTTCAAAACCTGTTTTCAATGTATCGTGTACCTCTTCGTTTGTGTAGGTAATATAGCAACTTCTTTGTTGGGTCAGAGGCTGTGTTTCGTCTAAATACGAAAATTTGGAGGCTGGTTCGTCGCCTTTTTGCTCCTCCATGGCTGCATAGTTCAGAGTTCTGCCGTCGACTCTGGGCGGTGTGCCTGTTTTCATACGCCCCGCCTCAAAACCCAACTGAACCAACTGTTCGGTGATCCCATAAGCAGCTTTTTCGCCTGTTCTGCCCCCGCCAAATTGTTTTTCGCCTATGTGAATCAGTCCGTTGAGAAACGTACCATTCGTTAGCACCACAGCTTTGGTTTCGAACACAATACCAATCGAGGTTTTTACGCCCGTAACACTGCCATTTTCGACCACTATGCCCGTTGCCATATCTTGCCACATATCCACATTAGGGTTTGCCTCCAAAGCCAACCGCCACTCCTCCGCAAAACGCATACGGTCAGATTGGGCGCGGGGACTCCACATAGCAGCACCCTTAGACCTGTTGAGCATACGAAACTGAATCATGGTCTTGTCTGTAATAATGCCCGACATTCCGCCCAACGCATCTATTTCACGCACAATTTGCCCCTTTGCCACGCCACCCATAGCAGGGTTGCAACTCATTTGGGCTATGGTTTGCATATTCATTGTGAGCAACAGCACTTTCGAACCCATTGTAGCGGCGGTGTGTGCTGCCTCGCAACCTGCGTGTCCTGCCCCCACTACTATCACGTCATATTTTGGATACATCTTTGTATAGCTTGATTTTATTCACAAAAATACACTTTTCAAGTCTTAAATACTTGAAAAGTGTAAAAAAATTCAAAAACTCACAACTTACAACTCACAACTATTTATACTGCCCATCTTTTATTATCTTGTCTTTCAAGAGTTTAAACTCCTCTGGGTTTAGCATACCTTTCTCAAAAAGGTCTGTTAAATCTTTCAGGCGTTGTACGGCTTCGGGGCTTAGTCCTGCGGTATTGGCAGTGTTGGTTGTGGTTTCCTTTGTTTCACTTGTTGCCTGTCCTTGCGAGGTGTTTGGGGCTTCATTTTCTACTGTAGAAGTCGTTTTTTCGGCATCAGGGGTTTGTCGCAAAATGGTTTCTTTGCTTAGACTTTCTACAAAGGCTTTGCCTACTTCAAACTGACGTTGGTAAAAATCTTTGAATTTCTCTACATCAAAATCCAACAACGTACCTCCTGTTTCGAAATGTTGGGCAAACACCTGCCCGATGGCGTAGGTGGAAGCCCCTGACAAAGCTGCCATGCTCAAGCCGCCTACCAAAGAGCCTATACCTGGGATAAATTTGATAGCCCCCGCCCCTATTTTGGGCAATACGCTGCCTGAAAGGGCTGCTAACCACGATTTTAGACGAGTTTCGGCAAAATCAACTTGGTATAACGAAGCCATTTGCTTTAACATATCTATTTGAATAGCCGTAACAGCTACCATATCTGCCAAAGGGATAGGGATTAATCCTGCTCCCATAGACCATAGCACACTATCACGAATAACCTTGTCGGTTCTGCTGTTGGTGTTCATCTTTTTAAGAATATTATCGACAAAAAAAGTCATCATGTTTTTTACAGATTCTAAAGCTGAAAACATAGACGTTATAATTAAGTTGCAAGTTACTCTTTTTTTACAAAAAAACCTACAAGGTCTTAAAAAAACAAACCCTATAAGGTTTTAAAAACCTTATAGGGTTTAATGATAAACCTTCTAAGGTTTTTGAAACCTCAGAAGGTTTGTTACTTGTTTGCAACCCCTCCCCTACTCTACTACAAAAGATTTGTTGTAGGCTTTGGTTTCTGTTACCAAACGCAATACATATTTGCCTGCTGATAGTTTTGGCATGATGTCTAACACCAATAAATTGCTTTGTTTGTCAATAGGCAATTCATAAACCACTCTACCAAACATATCTATCACTGCCAAATATCCTTTGTCAAAAGTAGCCCCTGTTATTTTCAAGTTTACTTTTGTACCATCATTTGGATTAGGATACAAAATAAATCCTTCTGCTGCAGGGTCTATACCATCTTCGAGAGTAACAGCCACTATGCGTGAATAAGTTACTGTTCCGTCTATGTCTGTTTGTTTCAAACGATAGTAGGAAGTACCTCGATAAGGTTTTTCATCTGTGTCAGTATAAGTGAGCAAACTGCTGCTATTTCCATTCAAGCCCTTAGACAACACCGTTTTGAAAGGCACAAAGGTAGTACCGTCTATACTTCTTTCTAAGACGTAGAAATTGTTGTTTTTCTCCTCTACTGTTTCCCATTTCAAATCTACCACCTTGTTATTTCTTGGCGTAGCTGTAAAAGAAGCAAAACGTACAGGCAATATATTTCTCCTTGAAACAGTACCTAATATAAACACTGCAAAATCATTAACAGCCACGCTTGATGACATAGAGCCTTTAGAATCTGAACCTCCTATGCCTAAAATGCCTTCAGAAGTCCAAAGCGTAGCTGATTCTCTCCAATGGGCAACTCGCAAATCTGCACTAATAGAAACCACACTTGACCGAGCATTATCCCAAGAAAGTCTTACTTGTGGCGTTGCTGTACCTGCTACTCTTTTCAATTTCCAATGTTCCACTCTCGACACTGCATACAAAGAAGCATCTATAAGTGGGTGATTGGGTGCACTCCAAATAGGAGAAGCATCTGCATCATAATAAGCTGCATCAAAAGTAGCTGTACCACCCAAATTAGTGATGCCAATAGGTGTAGTAACCGTACCCTCTCCCACAGGGAAGGCAAAATCCGTACTACCTATTTTACGCACTGCACCCATCACGTGGCTATTGTCTGTAGCCGTTGCAGGTGTAAAGCCTATGTAAGTACCTCCTGCCACTGCAGACCCTGCCTCAAAAATCATGATAGGTGTAAGGGCAACAGCTGGTGCTGTTGGTGTAGGCAAGGTATTGGTTGAGTTAATAAAATAACCATTGGTAAAGGTAGCCAAATTGCGTACACGCACAACGTCCTGAATCCGCACTCTATTATTTGTACCAGTCAAGTTTGTATTATTAAGTGTTACATTATAAAAACGGTTGGCACTTGCCGTAGCTTGTGTGGTAATGGTTTGTATAGTTGTGCTTCTTGGTACAGTGGCAGAACCTCTAAACGTAACAGTACCTCCTGCTCTTTCTGTAAAGATACCATTGATGGCATTGTTCCAACTTCCACCTAAGCTAATATCTCTAAACGAACCTGTAACATCAAGGGTATTGAAAGCACCAATGTTAATATTTCCATCTACGCTGATATTGTGCGACAAACTTTTTGTAACACTTCCTGAACCTGTTGGGTTAGTTAAGGTCAAATTACCATAGTCAAAAACTGTCGCAGCAATGTTTTGCCCTACAATATTTGCATTTTGTCCGTTACCCGAATTGTAGATAACAGTATTATACACATCATTGCCTGTCAAAGCACCAGCACTGAGGTTAATGGTAGCAAACTCGTTAGGGAAGGCAGTGGCAGTGGCAGCAGTACCCAACACCAATTCTGTGTCATGTATATTAGCTGTTATCTGACCTCTTTCCATCAGCATAGAATTTCCTGCTGTGTTGTTCCCTGTTATTTGTTGGGCTTGGTCGCGGAAACGGTTGCCTCTTTCTATTCGCAAGTTGCCTGCTACAGTAATCACTCCTGTTGGAATAGTAAAAGTAGTATTAACTGTGGCTGGCACAGCAAAACCAAACAAAGTGGCATCCCATGCCCCACTACCTGTGGCAGAAGAAGTAGATGCACCAGCTGCTGCTATGTCTTTATTGACTGTGGCAGTAGAAGCTGTACCGTTGTTAATCAAGGTTAAGTTACCATAAGTAATATCACCTGCCACAAATTGTATATTATTTGCACCACCTACCCTTGCCTGATAAATGGTAGTAGAAAGAGCAGATAAATTGATGCGGTTAGACGGATACAACATAGGGAAAGTGGTATTACGAGTAGTGGGCGTCACAGGATCTAAGCCTAATGATAAACTTGCATTTGCTCGCATACTAAATGTAACTTGCGCATTAGCTATAGTAGAATTTTGAGTAGAGTCTTGTGCGGTGTGCAATATTCCTGAATTAATATCATTATTCATATTGCCCGTAGTAGTAAAAGAAGAAGCCCCAAAACCTGCATAGTTACCAACAATTTGTCTTGCATTGTCCACCAAATTGGCACGACCCTCTATTCTTATACTGCCTGCAGCAAACAAGGGACCATTAGTAGTTTTGCTATGTAAGGTTGTATTGGTATTGAAGGCTGTTAAATTCAGCCCATTAATATTACCAAAGCCTACGCCTTGCCCTATGAAAATTAAATGTCCGTAAGTAAAGTTTGTATTATCAGCAGCTACCGCAGTAGGACGGTTATTAGCATTACCTCCCTCTACAGTTTGTGCTGCATTTGCGTCATAAATAACCACACTTTGAGGAGCTAATACCCTTCTTAAGTTATTTCGAATAAAGCCAGTTGGGAAAACAGTGGCTACCGTTGTACCTGACCCTACGTGATAAATGCTGTATTTGTTTAATGTAAATACATCATTGGCACCACCATCTCCATTCACATTGTTGCCCATATCAAAGAAATTGACATAAGGGTTTATGTTAAAATTACCGTTTATTCTGCTCGTAGCTGCATTATTCAAAGTAGCATCTAACCATTTTACAGCTGGTCTGTCATTGGCATCAGGTATTCTTTCTGTGCCTGCTGCATCTGTTTTTGTTCCATTACGTAAAATCAAGTTGCCATAAGCCATACCTCCATCTACTCTTTGGCTGGGTCTGTTTGCACCTGCGGTTACACCTGTATTGTATATAACAGTAGAACCATTAGCTAAGGTTCTTTTACCAACTCTTGCTGTTGCATTATTAGCAGCATTGGCTGTGGCGTGTTGTCCTGTCAAGGCACTACCAACTCCTAAGACAAAAGTAGGGAATACAGTAGCAAAAGTTTCTGTACCCAAAGTTAATTGAGAGCTATTAGCCGATAGGTTAACGATGCCCACTGTAGCTGCCGTTGCCAACCCATGAATTTGGAAACCATTATCTATCAAATTATTATTACCATCGATTGTCAAAGAATTGCCTATAGTTGGTCTGCCACCTACCACTGTTTTATCTCGCAAGGCACTTGCGGCTGTCAAAGTCAAATTACCATAAGAAAAACCACCTTGTATTTGTTGATTTGCATTCGCCTCATAACGGACTGTGCTGCCATTGGCTATGGCTGTCCCATCTGCATAGAGTTCCATTTTGCCATTTGCCAAATAAGGAACAGGGGCTGCTGGTGTATAGAGTGCAATATTGCCCAATGGTGTAAAGGTTGGGAAGGTAGTTGCCACATTTGCAGTAGCAGTCAAAGAATTAATCCCTTTGCCTACTGCCCCACCAATACCAATTGGTATTTGCGTAGCTGTAGGATAAGTTGCAAGCGAAGCTGCAACAGGAGTACCTAAAATTAGCGTGGCTGTTCCCTCTAAACGGATACGGCTTTGATTAGCTAAGGGTGTACTTCCTATTCTGTTATTGCCTGTAATTTGGAAACCCATATCATTTAGCGTAGCACCTGTACGCACTATCAAACTACCATTGACAGTGGTTGCCCCGTCAAGGAATTTAGTTTGATTTTCTATTATCAGGTTTGCATAATCAGGCACAGATGACACATATTGATTAGTGCCTAAGTTAGAAGAATACAAAACTGTTGCCGAACCATTGGCTACATCTGCTGCTACTGTGCTTACATCACTTGTTGCGAGCATGGTAGTTGCAATATAGCCATCAAATGTTGCAACAGGTGTGTGTTGCAAATTGATATTTGGTTTTGTGTAGCAAGTAGGAAATACAGTTGACCTTGTGCCTTGTTGAGATAAACGTAAGATTGTGTTTGCTCCCATGAACAACTGCCCTGTAGAGTTCCCCCTTATTTGGTTGCCATTATCACGTACATCACCACTCAAAATAGAGAAATTGCGTTTGAGTGTAATGGTATAAGTATTTACGTTCAAAACGGCATTGGCAATGGTAGCACCAAATATTTTATTCACTACCAAGTTATTGAATGGACTGGTAACACAAGCATTGACTGCTGCACCGCAGTTGTAGGCTACCCCATCGCAAGAAGGGCTTAGTTGGTCTATGGCAAAACTAATGTTTTGGGCATTGTTTGTTCCATCAAATGTTACTGTGCCTCCTGCACCTGCACCCGACTCAAATCTGGCTTGGGTCAAGGAAATATCAACAGGTAAATTGATTGTAAAATCTCCTGTTAAGGTCATGGCTTTCGAGTTCGCAGTGCCAGAAACACCTGCCCCACAAGTACCTGTAGCGGGGAATATAAAGTTAGTACCATTACAGAAAGCACGCAAGGTACCATAATTGATGGTAACACTACCTCTTGCGTCATTGTTAGAATCCCAACGGTCTGTGATTTCCCAAATATCAGCACTATTGAAGACAACAGGACCAAAAAACTCTGCTGTTCCTGGAGAAGAAATTGTATTAATACGTCCATTGCCACCACCTGTAAACTCAAAAATTCCGTCAAAAGCATTGGCAATAGCAGTTTGTGGCAAATACAAGTTGCCATAAACCTGAATAGTAGCTGGACTTGGCACTGCAATAGGCACACCAATAGCTGACCTTAATCTTGGTACTGTAACATCACAAGCACCCAAACCAGGATAATCAGGGTGTCCACCTGCGGGTATCCAAGTCATACTTCGACAAAATACAAAACTAACATCTACGTTTACTGCTGAGCAAACATTAAAAGCATTTCCAAATGAAAGTGAAGTGAAAAACACATCATCATTGGCACTGGGTACACAAGTGCCAGAAGGTCCTCCATTGGTAGTCGACCAGTTGAGGGGGTCTGTCCAGTCGCAAGAAGCTGCACTTCTGCCTACCCAGTAGTAAACTCCAGGCGAGGGTAAAATACCAATAAAGTTGATAGTACCACCAGCACCACTTGTTGTGATATTACTGGTTGGTTGGCAGTCTGTACACGTAACAATAACAGGTGCTGCTGCACTATTGTTCAGTATATGCAAATCCTGCATAATTACGTTTCGCCAAGCATTGGCAGGTGCCCCTGCTGGGAAGTTTATTCTTACTCTTCTGTTAGCCTCTACTGTTGCTATTTTTACCCAAGCCGTACAGTTCACAAGGGTTATAATTTGTTGATTAATCGTGATAATTGGGTCAACAACATTTGGTAACGTACTTCTAACAGAAGGAAACTCTACCACATCATACTGTCCAAGTGTCAAGACGTCGAAGGTATGACCTGGTGTAGCACCAGCACCTGTGTTTTGTATGGTAAACAAGCAGTTTTCGCCAAAAGTAACATTTCTAAATGTGCAGTTTACGCCAGCAACCGTAGAAGCAGGGGTCATCTGCACACGATTATCTTGTCCTATGCTTAATAATTTACCTGCAGTGGAGGCGAAAATAGGCATTGCACCCGAAAAAGAAGTAATAAAATTATTGACAGGATTACCCAAATCTGTTGCTGCTACTGCAGGTGTAGCTACCCATTCTACTAAATCATCAAAAGTAATGTTGTAAGTTCCCGCAGCAATAGACGGACTGCCTACACCAATGGTGGTATTATCTCTAAAAAATGTTCTTCCCGCAAAAGTTACATTGGGAATAGTAGCCAAAGTGGTTGGAGGTCCACCTGTAGCTCCGCCAATGGTCAGCGTAGATAGGAAACAAGTCAAAGAGGAATTTACCCCTGCTGCGGAGGTAGCACTTTGCACATTCACTATGTTTGTATCTCCACCAATACGTACAGCACCCCTAAATAAGTTTGCTCTATTTAAGTCTGCACCAATGTTAAAGGTATTGGTGTTGCCTATCATGGTTATTGCCCCTCTAAAATCACCTCCACCTAATAAGTTTATGGTGGAATTATTCAAAGTGCCTGTTTGGGCTGCTGGTGGCAAGCTAAAATCGAAAGTGATGGTACTACCAAACACGTTGTTTCTATTGCCAAATGCACCAGCTATGCTACTTAGTAAACAGCCACTGGCTCTAAACCCTAAAGGAGCAGTAGATAAAAAAGTGTTATTATCTCGCAAACTCATTAAAGAAGCAGCCCCATTATAGGTAACAGCCCCTTCAAATAAACAGTTTCCAATGAATGCTGTAAGCGAAGGTGCACCTACCAAACAAGTAAAGGTAGTTTTGAAGTTAGAGTCGTTGAAAGTAGCAAAGTTAGCAACCGTAGAGCCTATGGTTACAGCCCCATTAAATGTATGAAAAGCACCTGCGGGTGCAGCAATAGCAACAAAGGTAGTGGTTGTATTTGTACCATAAGTAGTAGTAGTTGTAACAGTACTTTGTCCGTTAAAGGTGCTTATTGTATTGTTACCAAAGCCTAACAAGTTATAGGTTTTTAGCGAAGTACCAGTCACTGTTAGGTTGGTAGCATCTGCAAAATTACAATTACGGAATACATGAGGACCTGTATTGGTTGTATTCAGGTTCATGGTTGTACCTGTACCTACCAGTGTATAGTCATATACTGTTTTTGCTTCTGAACCTAAGTTTACAGTGATTGTACCACCTGAACGCAAAAAACGTATATTGGAAGTACCTGCATTCAAGGTAAAATTAGTCGAGTTACCTTGTAAATCTAAAGGAATACAAGTATTGGCTGCAAAACCTGCCGTACCTGTCAAATCCGCATTATTAGCTGCTATATTTACTTGTGCTGTTCCCGTCAAGTTCAAAGTACGAGTTCTGTCTGTTTCTGCTGGATTTGCCAATACTGCATTAAAAGTAGAGCTATAAGTATAGAGCAAAGGATTTGCATTAATGGCATTGACATTAACAGTAAAACCATTAGTGTTTAACGTGCCACCAAGTAGGTTGAGTACACCTATGTTGGTATTAGTGCCTAAGATATTGACATTTCGCAAAGTCAAATCATCTAACAAGGTCCAACTACCAACAATGGTGTTAAAATCTCTGAAGTCCATAAAATCTATTATCCTACCATTGGTTCTGATGGTACGGGCAGGAATAATAACACCAGATGTAGGTTTAAACACAATTCTGCGAGAATTGCCTGTTACGGTCATACCTGTGTGTACAGCTAAGTTACCTGCCACAGTCAATTCGTTGTCCATTTGGAAAGTAGCATTATTCGAGGCAGTTGCACCAATTAAGGTAGCTGTCCAATCCATAGTTCTGCATTGTCCAATCACATTCATTGTAACTACATAACCTGCTCCACCTGAATTAGCATCAAAAATTACATCATCATTAATTGTAGGAATACACTCCCCAGTAGGTCCTCCTGTTGAAGTTGACCAACGTGCAGTGCTATTCCAGTTACCACTACCTCCTACCCAATACAAAGTACGAGGCAAACCCGCAGGTACTACAATATTTGCTGCACAGTTTGTTACTGTCTGTGTTAAGACTGTAATGGTGCCAGGGAAAAGAGGGTCTGCATTATTTCTGCTCACGTCTGTTACTTGCACATCAGACCATGTTTGATTGACTGCTGCCTTGATAAAGGCACAAGTACCGCCAATATTAGAAGCTAATATAATAGGTGTTGTACAAACTGCACTCAATACCATATCATTGAAAGAGGTAATACCTCCTGTACTAAAACGCCAAGCACTACTACCACCAATAGTAACTAATTGTAAATCAGTAGTACCAGTGTTGCCAAAAGTAACATCACAAGCAGTACCTATAGTAAAGTTTCTAAATACGTTGTTAGCTGCACAAGTAACAGGTGAGCAAAAACGTGCTGTTACGGTATTCCCTAACACCACATTGGCTGTCATACCTGCTGCATTGTTGAAAGTGGCAGCACCTGATACTGTCCATGTACTTGCCCCATTGCCAAAAGTCAAATTGGCTGCTGTGGCTGCTGAGGAAGTAAAGGTAATGGCTGCCATGTTTGCTGTAACAGTAGTGCCAAAGGTCATAGACCTGCCTGTAACAGTCAAAGCACCTACAAAGTTGGCTACTGCACTGTTTCCAAAATCTACTATATCATTGCTGGTATCAAAGGTAGCTGTATTATTAAAAGTTGCTCTGGCAGTATTCACAAAGGACACTGTACCCGAAACCGTTGTATTGCCATTCATAACAAAACCATTTACACCATTTGGTGTATTGACCAACAAATTGCCTGTAATTACTTTAGCAGATAAACCTGTAAAAGTAACAGCACCTGCATTGGCAATGGTCATAATTTGGAAATTGTTAGTGCCTGTGGCAGCAGTATTTACAGTAGCTGTAACCGCAACAGTGTGCGTAAAAGTAAATGAACCAAATGTTTTGGCTACGCCTACCTCCACTGTGTAAGTGCCACCTGCAACAGGGTTTGATGCTGCAAAAGTTACAATAGAAGTATTAGCACCTGCAACACCTGTAAACGTGAGGTTATTGGCAGCACTTGTAAAATCTAAAACCGTAGCCGAATTGCCTGTCAAGGTAAAAGTGGTTGTGCCTGTGGAGGCTGCTGTTGCCAATTCTACTGCACGAACTAAATCACTTGCTACATTGGCATTAAACCTACGTGCAGTGAAATTGCGTGCTTGATTGCCTGTGGCTACTGTGCTAAATGTACCTGCTGTTAGCGTAACATCTAAGGTAGTCAAGAAATTATCTTGTAACTTCCAAGTATCTCCTGCATTATTGAAGTTAAAGTTACAAACAAAGGTTTTTCCAGCACTTGTAATTGTTTTAGGGTTAGCAACCACACCGATAGTAGAAACTGTAAAATTGATTGTTTTGTCATAACTTACAGTCATTGCTCCTGTTGCCATTGCCAAACTACCTCCCAAAGTCAAATCTACATTGGCAACACCAGCAGCAAAGATAGGTGCATTGGTGGCTGCTGTCCAAGTCATGTTTTTAGCAAAAGCATTGACTACATCAACTGTTACAGTGTTGATAGTAGCTGAAAACGAATTGGCATCGAAAGTTACGTTATCATTGATAGTAGGAATACACTCTCCACCAGGTCCACCAGAAGATGCAGCCCAATTCAACTCTATACTCCAAAGGGTATTGGTTGCCCCAGTGGGGTTGTTTCTACCTACCCAAAACAAGTTTCTGCCCGTAGTACCCGCAGCAAAAGTAACATTGGTATTCCCACCTAAATTTGGATTCACTGGTGTATTAGGTGTGGTAACAGTCAAGGTGCTTGTTACGGCTGTAATGTCTGCTACATTGACATTGGATATACTTCTTGGTGTGCCAAAATTTATTAAGGCTGGTGTGCCATTGGTGGTACTCCTTAGTATCACTCTACTGATACAAGTCCCTTGTAAAGTAATTGTTGATGCTGCATTAAAAGTAGTTGTAGCAGCATTTGCCATAAATCGAATAGTAGAGCCAGCACCAACTATTAAGGAAGACGCAGCACCAAAAGTACAGGCTGTATTGGTCGTGGCAAAAGTTACGGCATTGTTCATACCGAAAGTGGTAGCTGCATTAAAAGTATTGGCATTTGCCCCATTGAAATTGGTAATCACATTATTACCCATTGTAACAGGTCTGCCAAAAATATTAGTACCTTCAAAGTTTATAGTGGAAACACTATTGCCCACGGTAAAAGTACCCGCAGTAGCAGTGGTTACATTGTGCGAGAAAGTAACAGCAGAAACAGCAGAAGGAAAATTGATCCCATTACTAAGCGTAGAATTGCCTTCAAAAACGGCTGTAACTCCTGAAACAAAAGTAACTACTCCACTATATATTTTGGGGCTATTACCAAAACTATTAAAAATGGTGGCAGCATTGACAGTAATAAAACCAAAGGTAATTGTATTTGCGGTAGCTGCTGTAGTAAAATTTACTGTACCCGGTGTGGTAAATACCATAGCAGGCAAAGTCTTAGTAAATGTACCTGTATTCACACCTGCTGTACCACCTACCGCAGTAAAAGTGAAAATAGAAGTCCCTGAATTGAGGGTAAAATTAGCTGTATTGCCTCTGAAATCTACTACGGCTGCTCCATTGCCTGTGATAGTAACAGCAGAAGAACCTAAGTTTAATGTTCTTACTAAATCAGGTACACTATTTACGCTGAATGCCCTTGTGGTAATAGCAAAGTTGTTTGTATTTAAAGTACCTATATTAAACTGCACAATACCTCCTATGTTTCTTGACGTTATATCACTTGCCAAGTTCCATGTGCGAACAGCATTAGGATTAGTTCCTAAATCAAAGGTAATGGGACCTAAGGTCAAGTTGTTTGTATTGACTGTGTAAGGTGGTGCCAAATTAACATTGGAAGAAAGCAAGAAATTGCCTAAGAAACCAGACATATCTACTGTACCAGCAGCCGTTAAATTACAACCACCACTTACTTCTAAGGTGTTGATAACAGGCAAGGTCATAGCAAAATTTGGTGCCCCTGCAAAATTTAATGTCCTACAAAAAGCATTGCCCAGTAAGTTAGCTGTAAAACCTGCTGTACCTGAATTGGCATCTATGAATACATTGTCATTAACAGTTGGGATACATTGTCCACCTAAACCACCAGAAACAGAAGACCACATGAGAGGGTCGTCCCATGAGCCTGTGCCACCTACCCAAAATAAATTGCGTGCAACTGTACTGAGGGTTACGTTTGTACTTGCTGTAACAGAACCTGTGGTAACGGTAATGGCAGTCCCTCCACCTGCATTAATGTTGTTTACTGTTACATTTCCCCAAGTTTGGGCAGGTGTAAAATTAACTACTGCAGTGCCTGTATTGGCTGCTATGGTTACATAATTGGTAGGTGGAGCAATACAAGTACCACCTAAAACAAAGTTTTGGGTGGCAGTAGAGGTACCTGTACCAGAAAAACGCCATGTACTTCCTGCGTTGATTGTTACCACACCATTATAGGTATTGCCATTGTTACTAAAATTGGTAATAGATCCAGTGCCTACTGCAATGGTGCTACCAAAGGTATTGGTTCCTGTATTGCTAAATGTAGTGGTAGTTCCATTACCAATGGTAATTGGATTGTTGAAAGTATTTGCTCCTCCATTGCTAAATGTAATAGTAGAAGTGCCACCAACAGGGAAAACCGTATTAAATGTATTTGTTCCTGTATTATTAAAGGTAATTGTATGGTTAGGGTCTAAATCAGCTGAAAACACACCATTGAAAGTTGCATTGTTACCTCCAAAAGTAACATTATCACCAGTAGCCCATAACCTTATCATGTTCTCATAAACGACAGATGAGTTCCCTGTAATCGTAAGGGTTGTTAAGACATCAGTGTTATTAAATCCGTTAAATGTAATCGTATTTGCTGCAACCGTAGAAAGATTAATCGTACAAGAAGTTGTTGTATATAATCCAAAATCTAACAAAGGAATGGTTTTCGAGCTATTACCTGTATTGATTACAGAATTAGCACCTTCAGTACCTAAAAAAGCTCCTCCAAGCACATTGAGGGTAAGATTAGTATCATTGCCAAAATCTATAACAGTACCTGTTCCTGTAGTTCTAAGTACACAACCATTCAATGTAGCAGTACGTGCAAGTGTGGTAACACTATTGGTGGAAAAACTTAAACAACGAAACTGAATACCAAAAATAGTTAGTGTTCCACTAATCAAAACTACAGGTTGAGTAGTTTCAAATTGCCCTGAGAATCCCCAACCATTGGTAGTAGTAGCTGTACCAAAATTAACAGGGCAAACCAACACTCTACCAGCCGAAACAATTGTATTTGTTCCCCCTGTATTGTTATCGAAGGTTAATAAACCTGTAAAAGTGGTTGTAACATTGGTTGTAAACGTCAAGGAACCTGCCACAGTTAGTGGACTGGCTCCTGCTAAGGTCATTGCATTGACACCTGTAAAATTCAATGCCCGACAAGTGGCTGCTGCATTTAAGGTTGCTGTATAACCTGCGACCCCCGAATTGGCATCGAAAAAGACATCGTCTGTTAAGGTAGGAACAGATGCTCCCGCAGCTCCACCCGAAGTAGTAGCCCAGTTGGTCGTGCTATTCCAATTCCCGTCACCTCCTGTTACCCAGAATCTTTGGGCAAGCATGGGCAAGGTATTAACGAATAAAAGTAGCAGAATAGCTACTATTTTTGTTAAGAAGTTATTCATTTTTATAAGTTGTTGTTGTGTAAGATTTTCTTTCATAACAGTTTTTTAGTTTAATTCACAAATATACACTTTCTTATTTCAATAAGCAAATATTTAATCAAAATACAACTGTAGTGGTCTAATACGAAAAAAGTAATCAAAATGTTTTGGCTATTCTAAATAAATGAAATATTTAGTTACGATTATTTGCAACCTTCTCCTCTTTTTTTGCATCTTGCTTTTATGCTTACTTGCAAACTTTTTTTGCTGTTGTAAGTTTTCAATTAATGTAAGTTCGAATGTAGCATACGCTTTAGCGTGTGAGATTTACGCAACAGTTTCATAAATCACACGCTAAAGCGTATGTTACATGACCTTGTGCTTTCGGTTTCTCAAAACCGAAAGACTACAAGCACAGGCTAAAGCGTATGTTACAGGATTACTAACTTCTTAAAAAAACATGAAAAAACTAATTTTCCTTCTTTGTTATTTGATTTGGTGCCAAACCAGCTATGCAGCCAAAATTTACGGCACAGTTACAGACGAACAAAACGCCACCTTGCCTTTTGTTACGGTCTATGTAGAAAAAACAGGTAACAAAGATTTTAATAGGGGTACTGTTACCAATGCCGATGGAGGTTTTGCCCTTGCCTTGCCCGAAGGAGAATATCAAGTTTCGTTTCGTTTTGTGGGCTACAAAACCATTACGCAAACTGTTCGAATGGCAACTACTGATGTCTTGCTCAATATACAACTCAAACCTGAAAGTATCAATTTGCAGGAGGTGGTGGTGAAGGCAGACAGCGAAGACCCCGCCTACGAAATTATACGCAATGCCCAAGCCCAACGCAAAATTTACCTCAACGAAGGCACAAAATATACGGCTTCGGCTTATATCAAAGGGCTGCAACGGATAGACAAAGCTCCTCGCAAAATTATGGGTAGAGATATTAGCATACCTGGTTCGGAGGGAGATTCGGTCAATCGGGGCATTGTTTATCTTTCGGAGTCTGTTTCTGAAATTTATATCAACAAGCCCGACAAAAAAGAATTTGTGGTTTCTTCGAAAGTAAGTGGTAGAAACAATGCTTTTAGCTGGAACTCTGCCCTCGATTTGGAAATTAACCTCTACGAAAACAGCATAGACCTCAGCGAATTGTCGAACCGACCTATGATTTCGCCCATTGCAGCTACGGCTATGGTGCATTATCGATATGAATACATAGGAACTGTTAGCGAAAATGTGCAAGGGGTCAATTTGCTCCTGCACAAAATTAAGCTGTTGCCTAAGCAAAAAGGTACGCCAACTTTTTATGGCGTGGTCTATATTCAAGACCAAAGCTGGCGAATTCACAGTACAGAATTGCTGATAACCAAAAAAGAAACAGGAATTAATTTTGTGGATTCTCTCACGTTCAGACAAGTGTATATTCCTGTTAATCAAAATACGGGGCAAAACAGTGGGCAAAATGTTTGGAAATTAGGCACGCAATCGGCAGATTTTCGGTGGTCGGTAGCCTTTTTTGGCTTAGATTTTAGAGGTAGCGGCGTTTTTACAGGTGTTTTTTCAGATTATAACCTTACGCCTTCTTTTGACAAAGTGCAGTTTAGCAAAGAAACTACCAAAGTTTTGGAGGAGTCGAACAAAAAAGACTCGGCTTATTGGGCAAAAATACGCCCTCTTGCCCTCACAGCCGAAGAAAAACGTGATTATGTGCGAAAAGATAGCATTTATGCCGTCAGAGATAGCAAAGTCTATAAAGACTCGGTGGACAAAAAAGAAAACAAGCCCAAAATTTGGAACTTACTCACAGGTTATACTTATCGGAACTCCTACCAAAATTACAGGCTAAGTTTTCCTTCTGTACTCAACAATGTGCAAACCAACACAGTGGAAGGATTAGTTTTGAATTTGGGTGTCAATTTTTATAGGTTCAATCGTACACAATACCGAATTTTTTCGTGGGATAACGACATTCGTTATGGTTTTGCCAGCAATAGGTTGTATGCCCAAACCAACATTTACAGACGTTTTAATGGCACCAACCGTTTTTATCTCCGCTTGCAAGGGGGAAGTTACATAGCCCAATACAACAGCGAAGAACCTTTGCGTTACCTGACGAATACGATTTATACGACTTATTTTAAAACCAATTATTTGAAAGTTTACGAAAAAAATTACGTAAAAATTGGCACAGGGGCAGAAATTTTTAATGGCGTAACTCTCAATGTATCAGGCGAATATGCAAACAGAAATGCTTTGCAAAATACAGACAAAGGAGGTTATTACTTTAATTGGTACAAAAACAGGGAATTTACTTCCAATAATCCGCAAAATGAAACCAATGATTTTCCTGCTTTTACTTCACACAATGCTGTCTTTTTAGATGCCGAATTGGTACTAAAATTTAAACAAACTTACATTTCAAGACCTTATTTGAAGGTAAACAACGAGTCGAACTTGCCTATAGTCAAACTCTATTATCGCAAAGGATTGGCTGATGTGGATTTTGATTTTGTAAAGGCAACTATTCAAGATGAAATGAGTTTAGGGCAGTTGGGCAAAGGCGAATGGGCTGTAACAGCAGGAGGCTTTTTGAACGACAAAAAAATGTATTTTATGGATTTTGCCCACTTCAATACTTCGCAAACTATCTTTTCGGTCAATAAACTGAACAGCTTTTTCCTCTTGCCTTTTTACCAATTTAGCACCAATACAGGTTTTGTAGAGGCACATTACGAGCAGCATTTCAACGGATTTTTGACCAACAGAATAGGCTTACTTCGCAAAGCAAAATGCTTTTTGGTGGCAGGCGGACATTACCTCAACAACAGAAGTGTAGGCAATTATGGCGAAGTAACAGTAGGCTTAGAAAATATTTTTTCTGTCCTCCGCATAGATGCCGTAGCTGCCTTTGCCGACAAAAAAGAACTCCAACAGATAGGCTGGCGAATGAGATTGTCGTTTTTTGGAAATTAAAAAACTATTTTTGCTTTTTTTTCGTTGTTACTCAAAAAATGAATTTATGAAAAAAGACATCATTTTTCCACCTGTGCGGGGCATACAACTCGCCGTAGTGAAAACACAGGCAGATGATTTGATATGGGAAGTACATATTATCAATAACAACGACCACCACATAGAGGGCGTGATTGTCGTGTCGAAAGGCTATGGCTATGCCAAAGAAAACGGAGAAAAGCAAACCACCAGCACCTTACGCCACTTGATAGAGGCTTTGCCCGCCAAAAGTTCTGCCTTGATAGAGCCAATAGACCAAGCTGTTTTGCACTTATTCAACGAATATTGGGTAAGTTATTATATCAACAAACAAATTTATGACAAAAAATTTGTCTTCGTACCCGAAAGTATTACGCCTGATAACCTGAGCTATATTCCTCAGTTGGAACAGGAAGGGGTGTTGCACGGTTAGGTTTTTGACTTGTCTTTCATTAAAGAGTTTATTCAAGCCATTGGCACGAAGTACAGAATAAAAAATTTTCTTCCCTTTCCAAATAGCTATCTCATTAATACTCAATAGTAGTTCGCAATTCTTTACTATCAAGGCAAATCTACTTATTTGCTAAAGATAAATCCCAAAATAATGTTAATTTTGATGCAGAAAACCTAGCAAAACTAATCGGCTATTTGCAAAATTAGTTAGTACGATTGTCAAGGTATGGAAAGCACCTTGACCATCGTACCTGAATAATTACCAAAATTATCGGCTCACAAGTATCAATTTTCAACTACTTCTTACTACCTTTGAGGCAAAATTAAACTGCAAGATTCAACCATTATGCAATTAAAAAACGACTTATTGTTGAGAGCAGCCAAAGGGCAGGCTACCGAAAGAACTCCTGTGTGGCTCATGCGTCAGGCGGGGCGTATTTTGCCCGAATACAGGGCGGTGCGTGAGAGCCTCAACGGATTTATAGAATTAGTCAAAAATCCTGCAAGAGCAGCCGAAGTTACCATACAACCTGTGGACATTTTGGGCGTAGATGCTGCCATTATCTTTTCCGATATTTTGGTTATTCCTGAAGCTATGGGCTTGCCTTATACAATGGAGGAGAAAAAAGGTCCCAGTTTTCCTCGCACCATACAAACCGAGCAAGACCTCCAACGGCTCAAAGTAGCTGATGCAGCCTCCGATTTGGGCTACGTGGCAGAGGCTATTCGATTGACTAAGAAGGAGTTAAACGGCAGAGTGCCTTTAATTGGTTTTGCGGGAGCACCTTTCACCATTTTTACCTATATGGTAGAGGGCGGCGGGTCAAAAACTTTCTCCAAAGCCCGCAAAATGATGTACCAAAACCCTGCGTTGTCGCACCAACTCCTGCAAATGATAACCGACAGCACCATTGCTTACTTGAAAGAACAAATCAAGGCAGGGGCAGATTTGGTGCAAATTTTCGACTCGTGGGCAGGGATTTTGCCACCCAACCAATACGAAGAATTTGGTTTGGCTTACATAGCCCAAATTTGCAACGCCATTCAAGACGTGCCTAAAACTGTGTTTGCAAAAGGTGCTTTTTTTGCTCGCAAATCCATAGGCAATTTAGCTTGTGAGGTCGTAGGTTTAGATTGGAACATGGACGCAAAAGAAAGCAGGGCTTTGGTAGGCAATCAAAAAACTTTGCAAGGCAACCTCGACCCTTGCGTGTTGTATGCACCTTATGATGTCATTCGGAAAGAAACCAAACAAATGTTGGCAGATTTTGGCAACCAACGCCACATTGCCAATTTAGGGCATGGCGTATATCCCGATATTGAGCCTGATAAAGTGAAGTGTTTTATAGAAAGTGTCAAAGAATTTTCGACTAAATAACACAAATTGAATCGAATGTAACATACGCTTTAGCCCAATGCTATTAAGCTAAGAAACAACTTGCAACCTCAAAGAGGTTGAACAGCAATAGCCATAGGTGAAACCTACGGAAAAAGTGTAAGTATCACATACAACCCCGAAGGGGTTGAACAATGACATAATGGGTGCAAGTTAATGTTCAACCCCTTCGGGGTTGTGGAGTACCCTTGAACCTTTTCTCCTACGTTGTACGTAGGGCTATTGTTGTTCAACCTCTTCGAGGTTGTGAATTGTTTCTTAGCTTAATGGCATACGCTTTAGCGTGTGCAATCACGAATAAATTTTACAACAAATGATTGTCCAAAGTTTTGTATTCAATGCCATTCAAGAAAACACTTACGTTGTCTATGACGAAAGTAAGGAATGTGTCATCATAGACCCAGGTTGCTACTCCAAACAAGAACAGCAAACTTTGACTGATTTTATTGCCAAAAATCAACTCAAAGTTACCAAATTGCTCAACACACACTGCCACATAGACCATGTTTTGGGCAATAGTTTTGTAAAACAGACTTACGGCGTGCAGTCTTTTATGCACGCCAGCGAGGAGACTGTCTTGCGTGCTGTACCTTTGTATGCACCTCTATATGGTTTTGCAAACTACCAAGCCGCAGAAGCCGATGTATTCATTGACCCTGCTCAACCTCTTTCGTTTGGAAATTCTACTTTCGAGGTTTTGTTTGTGCCTGGTCATTCGGTTGGGCATTTGGCTTTTTACAGTGCCAAAGACAAGTTTTGCATCAGCGGCGATGTGCTTTTTTATGGCAGCATAGGCAGAACAGACCTACCCGGTGGAGATTTCGATACGTTGAAAAATAGTATTTACGAGGTAATGTACCAACTTCCGAATGACACCACCGTTTATTCAGGACATGGACAACCAACCACCATAGGCAGAGAGAAAAAATACAATTCGTTTTTTAAAATCTTGGAATAAAGTTTGTAAAAAATGATTACTTTTTATTTACCAAATATGCCCCCGCCACCACCAACAATACACCACCTAATTTAGCCCAATTAATCGGATTAATTTTGAAACCCAACCAACCGAAGTGGTCGAGGAGGATTGCCGTAGCCAACTGCCCTGTGATTATCAGCACCGACATATTAGCTATGCCTATTTTGGGTGCAGAAAAAATGGCAATCGTAACAAACATTGCCCCTAATAATCCTCCCAAAAACTTATAACTTTCTACTTGTGCAAGGCTCTGCACCGAAGGAAAAGGCTGGCGAAACACCAACAGAGCCAACGCTAAGCACAAAGTGCCACCCAAAAAAGACAAAAAAGCTGCCCCTATCGGATTGTTGATGCTGCTTCGCAGTTGGCTGTTGATACCAGCCTGAAAAGTCATAAAAATACCCGAAAAGATGGGCAAAATATAGAAAATGTATGCTTTCATTTGAGTAATTGTAGATTTTAGTTGCAATTAAGCAAAAATAACTACTTCACTATCCTACTTTTTATAAAATCGGGCAAAGAAAGCACAGCAGTTTGTAGCTTGCTTTCGTTTTGTTGCTGGCGAACTTTGTCGGCAAGGTATTGATTATAGTTTGTGAAAAGGTAGTACATCATCAATCGGTTGTACGTATCTAATTCTTGGTCTGCTATCATGGCAAGCAATTTGGTTTCTACTTGGTCAGGATTTTGGGTTTCTGCCAATGCTTTGCCCACCCGCCAAATAGTGCCAAAATAGTGGTTTTGGCTTGGATTTTCTACTCGCAAACAAATTCCCAACAACAAATCTGTTACATTGATACCCAATTCCTCTAACTCTCGAATGTAGGTTTGCCTGCGTCCCCACGCATAACTTCCGTCTGATACTCTTTCAAATCTGTCGTTCATCACGTTGAGGTGAGAACGGAGAAAAACCTCCCATTTGGCTGTTTCGGCTGCTAACATAGCAATTTCTACGGCATGATAACGTGGGGATTGGTCTTGACTACAACCACCAACTACTCTGCGTTTTCGTTTCATCTCCAATACGGCTTCTTTGGAAACATAAGTAGCTAACCACCTGTCTATCAAATCATTAGAACAACGATGCTGCTGGGCATGAGGCAAAAAACTTTTCAGTTGTGCCTGAAATTCAACAGTTTCTAAGATTTTTGTTCGAAATTCCTCGTTGCGGAGAGAATCCCAAAGGTATTTTTGTCTATAATATAAAGCTATAACACTTTTTGTACTATCTCTACGTAATTGTTCTATTGAGTCTTTGGGTTTATTATACCATTTTTCGTAGTAGTAGGTATTATAGTCAGGTTGCATAGGTTTATTTGGGTAATCAAATTTATCATAAGTATTGGATAGTGTATCAGTTTGACTACATTCTATCCACCATTTACGTTCTGCATTTTCATATAAGACCTCAGTAGTGGTATCCACCATGCAATCTGTATATTGTATCATTCGTGCATAAGGAGTTATTAGGGGTTGTGTTGCAAAGTCTTGAGTAATGTAAAAACCTTTGATACTACCTTTATTGTACGACCAAAAATCAAAAAAATAGGTATAACTTTTTGGTAGTTTACCTTTATATTTTTCTTCAACCCTTCGGTTATCTCCTTTTTCTACAATTAGCCCATAAATTGTCAATTCTTTTTCCTCTTTGTCTATGTAAGAAGTTAATAGCAAATTGCTATCTATCTCTAATTTTTCATATTTTTTGGTAAGTTCTGACCAACTTATATTTTTTTCAAGGTCTTTTTTCAATTCCTTTGTTTTTTTACCTTCCAATCTAAAATAATGCCCTTTGGCTTGCTTTTTAGCATAATAAGTTTTGTGGAGGTCGCAAGTTTTAAATTTGAGTTGCAAAGAATCTACTACTTTATGCAGTTTGTCCATAGTGGCAGGGCTGTAAATCAAGCCATTGGAATAAGTTTTAAATTCGCCAGTTTCTTGGGCAACCGCAGGTAGCCAAAAGCAAAAAGTTAGGAACAAGACCAAGAGGTTTTTCATAAGAGTAATGATAGTTTTACCTTATAATTGCAATTTTTAAGAAAGTAACCTCTGTTTAGCAAATTTTTTGTTGTTACACTATCTTTTTTATAATTAAACTTGTAATTTTGTGGCAATATCTTTAACATTAACCAATAAACACCAACAAAAATTACACAAGGCTATGCAAAACACAGAAAAAGCAAAAGCTACCTTAGCAAAAGTAGGCATAAATGATACGGCAGAGATTTTTTATAACCTTTCTGCTCCAGAATTAGTAGAACACGCCATAAAAAATGGCGAAGGTGTAATGACAGACACAGGCGGACTAATGTGCGACACTGGCAAATTCACAGGCAGGTCGCCGAAGGACAAGTTTGTGGTGAAAGACTCAGTTACAGAAAACACCGTTTGGTGGGGCGACATTAACCAGCCTATTTCTAACGAAAAATTTGACAACTTGCTCAAAAAAGCATTGGCATCTTTCAAAGGCAAAAAAATCTATATGCGTGACGCCTACGCTTGTGCAGACCCTAAGCACCGCCTCAATATCACAGTGATTAACACCAGTGCTTGGCACAATTTGTTTTGCTACAACCTATTTCTCCGCCCTACTGCCGAAGAAACTAAAAACTTTCAAGGCGAATGGACTATTATCAACAACCCTGAATTTCAGTCGGCAGGGGCAGAAGACGGCACTCGTCAAGGCAACTTTACAATAATCAATTTCGCTAAAAAAATCATTTTGATTGGTGGCTCGGCTTACACAGGCGAAATGAA
Source organism: Cytophagales bacterium (assembly GCA_013299115.1). GTDB lineage: Bacteria > Bacteroidota > Bacteroidia > Cytophagales > Thermoflexibacteraceae > JAAFKA01. Next base: position 204,828 of record JAAFKA010000006.1, on the reverse strand, counting down.
GAAAGGCATTTTCTCTGTTCTCAACTATGTATTGCCACAGGAGAAAAAAATACTTTCTATGCACTGCTCTGCCAACATAGGCAAAAGTGGAGATACTGCCATTTTCTTTGGTTTGTCTGGTACAGGCAAAACTACCTTGTCGGCAGACCCTGAAAGAGGTTTGATTGGCGATGACGAACATGGCTGGACAGACGAAGGTGTATTCAATTTTGAAGGTGGTTGCTATGCAAAAGCTGTAGATTTGACAAGGGAAAAAGAACCGCAAATCTTTGATGCCGTTAAATTTGGGGCTTTGGTAGAAAACACAAGATTCTACGAAGGCACAAGAACCGTAGATTACAAAAATATCAAGGTTACTGAAAATACAAGGGTTGCTTATCCTATTCACCACATAGAAAACGCCATAGAACCTTCTGTTGGTGGTATTCCAAAAAATATTTTCTTCTTGACTTGCGATGCTTCGGGTGTGTTGCCTCCAATTTCTAAACTCAATACGAGCCAAGCCATGTACCACTTTATTTCGGGCTTTACAGCAAAAGTGGCAGGAACAGAAATGGGCATTACCGAACCACAATTAACTTTCTCGGCTTGCTTTGGCTCTGCTTTCTTGCCTTTGCACCCTACCAAATACGCTGAATTGTTGGGCAACAAAATGAAAACTCACAAAGTAAATGTATGGTTGGTAAACACAGGCTGGTCTGGCGGTGGTTTCGGCGTAGGACAACGTATGAAATTGAGCTACACAAGAGCAATGATTACGGCTGCTTTGACAGGTGAGTTGGACAAAACGGCTTTCAAAAAACACGACATCTTTGGAATGGAAGTACCAACTGCTTGCCCTAATGTTCCTACTGAAATCCTCGACCCTCGCAATACGTGGGCAGACAAAAATGCTTATGATGAAAAAGCAAATAGTTTGGCACACTCTTTTGTGAAAAACTTTGAAAAATATAAATCTTACGCAAACGAGGAAATTTTGGCAGGTGCGCCGCAAGCCAAAACTGCTGCTGAGGTGTAAAGAAGTCTATATTTCTTGTTTTTTAGCAGGTAAAGCCATTTATTAGACCCTTTTAAAGTGTCTGATAAATGGCTTATTTTCTATAAATATTAAATTTTATCAATAATTTTTCACTATCTTTCTTTGCAGAATTTCATAAAAGCTATTGCATTAAAAGCAATAACCAAAGGGTTTGATAATCACACAATTATAGAACTCACAGGCTTAATAATTGAGCAAATAGAAAAATTAAGGAACAAAGAGGAGGGGCAGGGAAAGAATAGCAAATCACAAGTTTTTCAGATTTTATTGTTGCAATCTTGCTCAATACTTACTATTTTTGATTTCCTAAACAGCCTAATTGTATGCCTGATAAATACATCAATCCATTTACCGACTTCGGCTTTAAAGAAAGGCAGGACTATGAGGACAGTCTTAAACACTACCGAGATATGGAAAATTCGTTGGAGGTGCAACACAAAGCAGGAAAAAAGGAGGGAATAGAGGAAGTAGCTTTGAATATGATAGCAGATGGGGAAAGTGATGCTAAAATTTCAAAATACACAGGTTTGGAAATTGAGCAAATAGAGAAATTAAGAAACAAAGGGAAGTAAAAAAAAATTACTTTTTATTTTGTTATGCTTTTTTGGAAAAAATTTTTACTTTGGAAAAAAAATTTGTTTTTTGCTACACTACTTGCTTATCTTTATAGAGTTGGTAAACAAATTGTAAGCAAAGTAGCAAACTCCCCAACACCAATAGGCTCAATCTACAAAATAATAGGCAATGTTTAATCAAATCAAGATAGGAAGTAAAATTACCATTCTGCTGCAATTAGTGGTCTTGTTAGCCGTTTTTGCTATCAGTTTCATTTCCTATAAATTGAGTAAAGACTCCATAGAAAAAAGATACAGCGAAAGTTTGAGTGTCATTGCAAACTTGAAGGCAAATGAATTGAAGGCAGTATTCAACCAGTTAGAATACAATGTCAATTTTATTCAACGGTCTTCGCGTGTGCAGGAAAGTATTTTGCTTTCTCGCCAAAGCCCCGATTTAGATAGTTTGGAGAATGTAATTTCGCAACGCCTCAACGACTACTTAGTTCCTATTCAAGAGATGTATGGCTACAAAAATCTCTTGCTGCTCGACATAGAAGGACGAATTATTTACAAAACTAACAAAGCCTCCAAAAACCAAATCATAGGGCAGGTCTATGCCGAACACGAAACATTGAGAGAAAAGGCAAACAATAAATTGTTTTACGGAGATTTATACAAAATTGGCAAAGAAGTGTATATGAATGTGGCAGCACCCATCACCAGCCAAGGCGGTGGCTTGATTGGCTACATAGTTGCCGAGTTTCACATGGACAAGGTGTATCAAATCACAGACGACACCACAGGGCTACGCAGCACAGGCGAAATTTTTATAGCCAAGATGTCGGGCAGCAAAATAGACATTCTCAACAAAGAACGTGAAGCTAATTACTCCTCTTTGCTCACCCAAACCATTTTGGTAGGCGATGAAAGAATGGAGGCTTTGCAACGTGCCTGCAAAGAGGAAAAAGAAGACGGAGGCGAAGGACAGACCATAGACCAAACAGGACGACCTACCATGGCGAATTGGCGGTTTATCAAGCCCATTGGTTGGGGTTTGTTGGTAAAAATAGACATCAAGGAAGTAAACAACGACTTAGACGACCTCATTATTGCCTTTACCATTGCAGGCGTTGTTATCATTTTCATTGCTTTTGCCATTGCCTATTTGTTTTCTCGTGTGCTGATAGCCCCTTTGCTTTCGTTGAAATCCACCTTAGCTGCCGTAGCCAAAGGTATTTTGCCCAACCAAGTGCAACGCGAAACCAATGACGAAATTGGCGAAATGGCGGTAGCCGTTGGCAATTTAATTGCTGCCCTGCGGAGAACAGCCAACTTTGCTCACGCCATAGGCGAAGGCAACTACGAGGCACACTTCCGCCCGATGAGTAATGACGATATTTTGGGTAATGCCTTGATTTCGATGCGGGACAGCATAGAAAAAGCCGATGAAAGAGATAGCGAAAGAAACTGGATTGTAACAGGGGTGGCAGAAATTAGCCAGATTTTGCGTCTGCACAATAATTTGGAAGAGTTGGGTATCAATGTCGTAAGTTTTGTAGCTGAAAAAATAGGAGCAATTCAAGGTGCTTTTTATGTAGTGGAGGAGTCGGAGGACGGCAGGAAACATATAGAAATGAAAGCAAGCTACGCTTATGCTCGCAAAAAATACCTCAAAGCCCAGTTTCAATTTGCCGAAGGATTGGTAGGGCAAGCCGCCATAGAACAAGATACCATTTTGCGTGTAGAAGTGCCTGATGATTATGTTACGATTACTTCGGGAATTTTGGGCGACAAAAAACCAAGATGTTTGCTCGTTGTGCCGTTGATAACAGAGGAAAAAGTGTATGGTGTGTTAGAGTTTGCAGGTTTCGACAAGTTTTCTACGATGCACGTAGCTTTTGTGGAGGAAATCAGTGTCATCATTGCCCGCACCATTTTCAACATCAAGGTCAATGAAAGAACTGTTTTGCTCTTGCAAGAATCTCAGCAGATGGGTGAGGAATTGCAACACCAACAAGATGTGTTGCGACAAAATGCAGAGGAAATGGCAGCCACGCAAGAGGAATTGAAGCGAAGCAACACCCGACTCGAAGAGCAGATTTTGGAAGTAAACCGCACACAAAAACGTATGCAGGTCTTGCTCGAAAATGCTTCGGAAATTATTACCATTTACGAAAAAGATGGCAAAATACGCTACATTTCGCCTTCGGTAGAAAAGATTTTGGGTTACAGCCAAGACGAAATGGTGGGCATCACAGACATTATGTATGTGCATGAGGAAAGCAAAGACGATTACCGCAGCCTATTCTTGCAAATGATAGACGAACCAAACAAACAGGTCAGTGTGCAGTTTGAATACACTCGCAAAAATGGCGAAACTGTTTGGCTCGAAGCCACAGGCACGAATTTGCTCGCCGACCCCGCTATTCGTGGTTTGGTAGTCAATTCTCGTGATATTACCGAAAGACGCAATGCCGAAAGAGAGTCACGTATGCGTGGGCAAATGCAATCGTTGTCCGAAAATTCATTGGACTTAATCACAAGGATAAACGAACAAGGAATGTTGTTTTATATCAACCCCATGATTAGTGCCTTGACTGGTCGCCAACCTGCCGACTTGCTAAACAAAACCATTTATGAAGTGGGTTTGCAACAGGAAATTGTTACGGCTTGGAAAAATATCATAGACAAAGTAGTAGAGAAAAATGCTGCAATCAATGTAGAAATGCCTTTCCCTACGGCAAAAGGCGAATTGATAATGAACGTAAATGCTTTGCCTGAATACAACGAAAAGAATGATTTGGAGTCGGTTTTGTTGGTTTCACACGACATTACAGAAAGAAAACAAACCGAATTGCAAATTTTGTCTATCAACAAAAAAATAACCGAATCTATCAACTACGCCAAACGGATTCAGGAAGCTATTTTGCCAAATACCAATATTATCAAAGAAATTTTGCCTGATTCTTTCATTTATTACAAGCCTCGTGATGTGGTCAGTGGCGACTTCCCCTGGTTCTTGCAAGACGATGAAAGTGGCAATACTTTTATAGCTGCGGTGGACTGCACAGGGCATGGCGTACCTGGTGCTTTAATTTCTTTAATTGGTTATTTCTTGCTAAACGAAGTCATAAAAACCCAAAAAGAATTTAATACGGCTACTATTTTAGACCAACTAAACTTGGCTGTTACCAAAACTTTGCGACAAGATACCCAAAGTTCTACCAGAGATGGTATGGACATAGCCCTCTGCCGTATCAATTTGGCTGCAAAAGAACTGCAATATGCAGGTGCGCATAGACCTTTGTATTTTGTAAACAATGGTGAACTCACTGTAATAGACGGCGACAAAGCCCCGATTGGTGGTGGACAACTCAAAAGACGTGAATCTTTCAAAGGCTCAACTTTTGCCTTGGTGGAAGGTTGCCAATTCTACGTTTTCTCCGATGGCGTACCCGACCAATTTGGTGGCACAGAAGGCAAAAAATATTCGCCACGCCGAATCAGAGATATGATTATGCAAAATCAAGGCTTGCCCATGCCCGAAATGGAAAAAGCTATTTTCACCGATTTCGATACGTGGAAAGGAACAGTAAAACAAACAGATGATTTGTTGATGATTGGGGTGAGGTTTTAATAAGTTGTAATTTTATGCTTTTGAGTTTGTTTAAAAGATTTCCCTCTTTTGTAGCAAATCCTCATTGGAATTTGCTACTTTGTAAAATAGTTGATTAAAAAATATTTTAGCAATGGCATTTTCAGATTATAAAACTTATGAGGCAGTAAAAGCAAAATATCCGCAGTTGATAGTAAAAACGGCTGATTTTTTACCCGAATTATCTCCTGCTACAGTTGCAGTTTCTCTACAACAAGATATAAAACTTAATTTGATTGCTTATCGTAGCAATGAGTTCTATGCTTCTGAGGCATTAGTATCGCCTATTTTGCGATACGTTTGGCAACAAAAGTATATGAAAGAAATTAACTTTTGGACACATCAAGCCATTAGATATGATGATGACCTAACAGGTGTACCAGATTTTATGTTTACCAATTTAGTAGAGGAGCAGTACGAAGTTTTGTCCTATCCTATTATTACTTCGGTGGAGGCAAAGGCAGAGAATTTTACAGAAGGCTGGTCGCAATGTATCACACAGTTGTTGGCTTGTCAGAAACTTAGCCCCAAACCTATTGTAGTTTTTGGTATTGTAACAACGGGAAAATTTTGGGAATTTGGCAAATTAGATGGCAATATTATTACAAAACATTCTGCTTCTTACTCAATAGAAAACCTCCCCAAATTGATTAGTATTTTGGATTATTTGTTGGTAGAGGCAAAAAAACAGTTGTAGAAAAGCCCCCTGCCCCAAAGGGGAGATAGTAACAAAATTTTAAAACTCCCCTTTGGGGTTAGGTACTTAAAAATATGGCATTTTCAGATTATAAAACTTATGAGGCAGTACAGGCAAAATATCCGCAGTTGGTAATAAGAAGTGGGGCAATAATTCCAACAAACTTGCCTGAATTATTGCCCTCCGATGCTTTGGCTGAAGATATAGCATTTAATCTCAAAACCTATCGTAGCAATGAATATTTTGCTTCGGAGGCTTTGGTTTCGCCTGTTTTGCGTTATGTTTGGAAAAAACACAGCAAAGAAATCAATTTTTGGACACATCAAGCCATTAGATATGATGATGACCTAACAGGTGTACCAGATTTTATGTTTACCCATTTAGACAGAGAGCAGTATAAAGTTTTATCCTATCCTATTATTACTTCGGTGGAGGCAAAGGCAGAAAATTTTACAGAAGGTTGGTCGCAATGTATTACGCAGTTGTTGGCTTGCCAGAAACTTAGCCCCAAACCTATTGTTGTAATGGGTATTGTTACGACAGGAAAAATATGGGAGTTTGGCAAATTAGATGGAAATATTGTAATCCAACACCCTTCAGCTTTTACCATAGACAACCTCCCCAAATTGATTAGTATTTTGGATTATTTGTTGGTAGAGGCAAAAAAACAGTTGTAGATTTCTCTCTTTGGTTGCAAATTGTCAATAAAATTTGGTGTTTTGTGAAGTGGTTGATTAAAAAAAATTAGCAATGGCATTTTCAGATTATAAAACTTATGAGGCAGTACAGGCAAAATACCCACAAATAGTAGTACAAAGTGGTGATATTATTCCAGCAGACTTGCTCGAAATAAAAAAACTTGATACTTTCTTAATAGAGGATATCAAGTTTAATCTCAAAACCTATCGTAGCAACGAATATTTTGCTTCGGAGGCTTTGGTTTCACCTGTTTTGCGTTATGTTTGGAAAAAACATAGCCAAGAAATTAATTTTTGGACACACCAGCCCATCAAGTATGATAATGATTTGAGTGGCACACCAGATTTTATGTTTACTCATTTGGACAGAGAACAGTATAAACTGATGTCTTATCCTATTATTACTTCGGTGGAGGCTAAGTCAGAAAATTTTACAGAGGGCTGGTCGCAATGTATTACGCAGATGTTGGCTTGCCAAAAAATAAATGTTAAACCTATAACTGTTTTTGGTATGGTTACGACTGGCAAATTGTGGGAGTTTGGCAAAATGGAGGGAGACGTTGTAACCCAACATCCTACAGCTTTTGGTATAGAAAACTTGCCAAAATTGATTAGTATTTTGGATTATTTGTTGGTAGAGGCAAAAAAACAGTTGTAGAAAAGCCCCCTACCCCAAAGGGGAGATAGTAACAAAATTTTAAAACTCCCCTTTGGGGTTAGGTGCTTAAAAATATGGCATTTTCAGATTATAAAACTTATGAGGCAGTACAGGCAAAATATCCGCAGTTGGTAATAAGAAGTGGGGCAATAATTCCAACAAACTTGCCTGAATTATTGCCATCCGATGCTTTGGCTGAAGATATAGCATTTAATCTTGAAACCTATCGCAGCAATGAATATTTTGCTTCGGAGGCTTTGGTTTCGCCTGTTTTGCGTTATGTTTGGAAAAAACACAGCAAAGAAATCAATTTTTGGACACATCAAGCCATTAGATATGATGATGACCTAACAGGTGTACCAGATTTTATGTTTACCAATCTGAAACAAGAGCAGTATGAAGTGATGTCTTACCCTATTATTACTTCGGTGGAGGCAAAGGCAGAGAATTTTACAGAAGGCTGGTCGCAATGTATTACGCAGTTGCTGGCTTGTCAGAAACTTAGCCCCAAACCTATTGTAGTTTTTGGTATTGTAACAACGGGAAAATTTTGGGAATTTGGCAAATTAGATGGCAATATGGTTACAAAACATTCATTTTCTTACTCAATAGAAAACCTCCCCAAATTGATTAGTATTTTGGATTATTTGTTGGTAGAAGCAAAAAAACAGTTGTAAATTTTGACTTATTAGGTCTCTTTCACCCAAAAGTTTTGTGCCAAACTTTTGGGTGTTTTTATTTTATAAATTTTTATTTCCTCCTTGCAAAATCCATATTTTTTCTTACTTTGCGAAAATGTATAATTTTCAGAAAATGGCAAATTATGTAGAGTACGGAGGGCAAATTGTCATGCAACCACCCTTTAAATTGTTGGGTTGTATGCTGTATGGCTTTTTTTTTGATGGAGATAAAAATAAGCTCCAAAAATTATTAGATAACCGCCTAAATTTTGCATCTGAACAAACCAAACGAAAATATACAGTTTTAACTGATGATGTGTTGGCTACTTTTGCCACTACGCCAAAAGCTGTTTCACTTGACCCTGTTGGCAGCAAAATGGGCTATACAGTAGAGGACGAATTAGTGTTGTGGATATTAACCTTAGAGTCTATCAAAATTGGTAATACGTGGCAAGCCAACCGAATAATTTATTACATACCTTATATTTTTGTCAATAACATTCTAACGGCGGTGGCTGGGCGTGAAATTTATGGTATTCCCAAAACAATGGGGACTTTTCTTATTCCAAAACAGCCCAAAGATGCTGCCTATTTTCGGGCTTCCACTTCGGGTTTCCGAACTTTTGAGGCTGATAGTATTTTTGAGGAATATCCTTTATTTGTATTAGAGGAAGTGAAACAGCAGGAAAAAGACATAGCAAAAATGTGGAGCAGCAGCAAAGATGCTTTGTTAGATTTGAGGAAAATCGTAACTCGCAAGGAAACTATCCTCAAAGAATTAGACCTAAGACTTTGCTTTAATGGTGTGCGTGATTTATTGGCTGCTCGGTTGCCTTCGGTGATGTTAAAACAGTTCAGAGGGATAGACCATAGCAAAACAAGTTGCTACCAAAAGTTGGTAGAAGCCCCGTTTTCTATCAATGCTTTTCATGGTGGCGTTGGGTGATTTGTTGCAATATTTCAAGACGCAGGAAAACTATATAATTGCAGCCCTAAGAAATACAGAGAATAGTTTAATAACAGCCTTATTAGACAGCAAAGTAGCAGATTTTATTGCCACAGCCAAAGATAATTTTCAAAGTAGTGTAGAACAAAAAGCAATTCAGGAGGGCGAAAAACTATTAGAAAATATTGCAGAGTTCATTCAAAAAAATCAAGCTATTATTTTCTTATCACAAGAAATAGCACAAAACTCCTTGCTTTTATTGATAGAAAATTTTTGGAATTGGTTGAAAAATAAAATAGGTCATTTGGTTGCAGGAGATGCAACCTTGCGGCGATTGTTTATCTTGTCTGATGTTACACTAACGACAATTAAAGGACTATTCAAAGACAAAGTATTTGATAAAGGATTGGATAGTTTGAATAATATAGAGTGCAAAGTATGGTTAAAAAAGCATGGGGCAGCCGATATTACCATCAATTCGGGTTTGGTAACAGCCTTGTATGATGTGGGTTTTGCTTACGAAAACGGAGATATTAGCAAACCAAACTATGAAACAGGCAATGCCCTGCGAATAATGATACGTTTGGGTTTGGCTTATAGGGGTGCTTTTATGTGGAAAATGCAGGCAGGCATGGGAGATACAATTTTTACGCCCATTTATGAGTTGTTTAATCAATACAAACCTACTGAAAATGAGGGAGGCATTAGCTTTAAATTTTTTCACAAGGTAAAAAATTTAGGATTAAATGCCGACAAAACAAAGGTAGAAAAAATTACTGTGGAATTGCAAGCCACCACCAAAAACAATAAGCCCTACAATCCTTTTGTGATGGTAAAAAATATTCCTTGCTATAGACAAAGACCTCAAAGCATTAGGTTGGCACAAGCAAAGCCCTATTATGACTGCCTTTGCAGAACCCGTAGATACGTGGGCAGACATGACACAACTGCTTGACAAAGAGGAATTTTCCCGAAGGCTATGAGCCTAAAAATGTGGCTTATTATTGCGGTGTATTGCAAGATGCCTCTGTTATTCCCCCAGCAACCAACCACAATTTTCCGCATCAAGAGGAAAATAGAGTAAAAGAAGGGTTGGTTAGCTATGTAAAAAATGATTTACCCGCCTTGTTTCCAGCCCTCAAAAAGTCTGATGGCACAATAGATTGGAACTGCATGATAGACCTTGAAAACAGACAAGGAGAGGAAAGAATTAACAGCCAATATTGGCGTGCTAACATAGACCCTACGGAAAGATATACACTAACCAACGTCAATAGTTCTATACACCGCATCAGAACCAATGAAACAGGTTTTGACAATTTGTATATTACTGGCGATTGGATACAAACCAATTTCAATTACGGTTGTATAGAGTGCTGTGTCATGGCGGGTATGATGACCGCAAGGGCTGTTTCGGGTGAGGAAATTTTGATTGTGGGAGAGAATGATAATTGGTAGGGGAGTATTGTCGAGTTCTTTAATGTTAGCAAACAGTAATTATAGGTTGTCTGACAATTTTTGTGTAAACGTAGGTATTGGATTTATCAAATACCCCTTTGCGAAAGTATTTGATAAATTATAAGCCTACATTGTTTCCATTCCACAAAAATTGTCAGACAATCAACTATTTCTTAGAAAAATACAGTTAAAATAATTTTATGATTTTATTCATAAAAATAATAAAATTTTATATCTTGTTGCGTTTTAATTTTTCTCTAACTAATTACATTACTTGTTATGTCTAAACCTCCAAAATATGCCTATCTAAACGGTAATCCTGTCTATCCACCAGATTACTTAGGAACTAATACTAAATTTTTCAACTTTGTATTCCAAGCAGATTACAAAAGTTTAGAGGGTGTATGTGATTCTTGGTTTAATACGCCGTCTAATGGTGAAGTGCATTACCAGCCTTTGTTAGATAAAGTGATTGTTACTTTTGCTAATTATGAGTCTGAAAAATCTATTTGTCCACCTTATGACCAGCATGGTTATGTACCATATAAAGAGCTAATTATTTCGTTTTTTGTTGCTCGTACAAATAAGTTTTTAGGCATCACAACAATTCAAAGTGTATGTGCTTTTGTGCCATATATTTTCTTAGATAATATGATACCTACACTGATTGGACGTGAGGTATATGGATTGCCTAAAATTCCAGCATGGATAGATTTTGATATGAGCCAAGATTTACCTCCTATTTTTTCAGCTGATGTGATGACCTTAAAAACTTTTTCCCCAAATACAGCAGCCCAAAGACAGCATTTACTCTCATTAAAAAAAGTTACCAATACTTCAGAACACAATAGATGGGAAGACGAAAAACAGGCATTTGCTGAAATAAAAAAACTGCTTTTTGGAAATGATGAGATAATATTACCTGGTGTAAATCTGTTGGTGGAATTTGGAGAATTTATTTTTGAGAGAAAAGCACCTTTTGCCTCTCTTAAACAAATTCGCAGTATAGAAGATACTTCGTCAGCAAGTTATCAAGCTATTGTGGAATATGATTGTCAGATGAAAAAATTTTCTGGTGCGGGATTAATCAAAGAGGATTATGAAATTTCTTTTACAGAAAATGCATTATTTCCTATTTATTCCGATTTGGGATTAGCCTTACAGGGGCAAAAGTCACTTTTTGGATTTTGGCTAAACTGGGATTTCTCTTTCTTGACAGGTAAAGAAGTGTGGAAAGCCTGAGTAAATCAAGCTCTTGTTTAGCAAAAAACAATTTCATATAAATTCTAATCCATAATCATAAAACCTTTTAATTATTATGTCAAGTGTAAAAAAAGTAGCTGTTTTGGGTGGCGGAATGTCATCACTAACCACAGTATTAGAACTCACAGCAGAAAAAAACTGGCAAACAAAATACGATATTACTTTGTATCAATTAGGCTGGCGTTTGGGTGGAAAAGGGGCAAGTGGTCGTAATCCTCATATTCACCAACGAATAGAAGAACATGGTTTGCATCTATGGTTTGGATTCTACGATAATGCTTTTGATTTGATAAAAAATTGTTACCAAGAAAATAATAGAGAACTTGGCAAACCTTTGGCAAAATGGCAAGAAGCATTTAAGCCTTATAACTTTATTGTGTTGGAAGATAAAGTAAAAGAGAATTGGGAACATTGGGCATTCAAATTTCCTCAAAATGACCAAGAACCAGGCTCGTATCCTGACGAAACTCCTTTAACTGTTAGTGGATATGTAAAACGGATTTTGAAATTCGTATATGATATGTACAAAACCTACAGTAGTGATTACAGTTTAGAGCCAGAAACTAACTTTCCTGAAAAGCATAAAAGCTTTTTAGATAAACTATTAGACGAGTTAAAAGATGTGGTAGAGGTTTTTGTCTTGGAAACAGGTAGTGAACTTATTTTAAAAGCTATAGACGAAATCGAACAATATTCTGAAAACCATAATACAAAACATCATGATAGGGTATTACACCTCATAGATTTGTTTTTAAAATGGTTAGAGAACAAGATAGAAAATAAGGTTAGCAATGACCCAAAACTTCGCCGTATGTGGATTATGGTAGATTTTTCGTTGGCAAATGTGCGAGGTATGATAAAAGATGGCGTCTTGGTTAATGGTTTTGATGTTATCAATAACTATGATTATAGAGCATGGTTACAAAAACATGGAGCAACACAAATGACCTTAGACTCTGGTGTCGTACAAGGTGTTTATGGATTAGTATTTGGTGGCTACAAGTATTATACTTTTGAAGCAGGGACAGCATTAAGAGGGGCTTTAAGAATGATTTTTACTTATAGAGGCTCTATTTACTATCGTATGCAAGCAGGCATGGGTGATGTGATTTTTGCACCTATTTATGAGGTTCTACATAAAAGAGGGGTTAAGTTTAAATTCTTCCATAAAGTAACAAATTTAAAACTTTCTGCTGATAAAAAATATATCCAATCTGTGGAAATCAACAAGCAGGTAAACTTGAAAAATGAAACTTATCAACCTCTAATTACTGTAAAAGATTTACCTTGTTGGTCTTCCGAACCTTCTTATGAGCAGTTAGTGGAAGGAGAAATCATAAAAGAAAAAGGCATAGATTTGGAGTCTTATTACAGTGGTTGGGAGGGGGTTGAAAACATATCCCTTGAATATGGTAAAGACTTTGATATTTTGGTGCAAGGTATTGCCATAGGAGCTTTGCCACATATTGCCAAAGAAATTGTGAGTTCTAATGCTAAATGGGCTGATATGGTTAAAAATGTAACAGCCTGTCCGACACAAGCATTTCAGTTGTGGTTAAAACCAGATGTAGCTGGGTTGGGTTGGCCTTTTTGGATACAAGATTTAGCTCTCTTAGGCTCTTATCAAGAACCTTATGACACTTGGGCAGATATGAGTGATTTAATTATTAGAGAAGATTGGAAAGATGGTTATTATCCTAATAATATAGCTTACTTTTGTGGTCCCATGATGGACATTAAGTTAGCACCATTTTCTGACCACTCTTTTCCTGATAAGATGACAGAAGAAGCAAAGAAAAATGCCTTAGATTACATGAAAAATCTCACAGCCCATGTATGGGAAAATTCTCACCAAACCCCTGATGGCGGTTTTGACTGGAATTTATTAGTTGATGTTGCTAAAAAAACAGGTGTGCAGAGGTTTGACTCACAATTTTTCAGGTCTAATATTCAACCTTCGGAATTATATGTATTATCAGAAACTAACAGCACTAAATATCGTCTTAAAACTGACGAGAGTGGTTATGTTAATATGTATATTACAGGTGATTGGATTTTTAATGGTTTTAATGCGGGTTGTATAGAGGCATCAGTGATAGCAGGTAAACAAACAGCCCAAGCCATAATGCAACGAAAAACTAAAATACATGGAGAGAAGGATTTGATATAAATTCAACCCTTTTAGATTGGAGAAAGTATAATTCTATACTTTCTCCTCATTTCATAAACTTATTATCTGGCTAAAATCTAATATGAAAATTATAGAGGAACATTTACGACAATGGCACACAGAGGAATATAAACTCACAAGGAAATCAAGCAATTTATTATTTTGGCTTAATATGCTCTTATTTCCATTTGGTACACCAGTTTTAGGCTATATGTTCCAAGAACCTGCAAGTACACAGATGAATATCATTGTAGGTTTGGTAATGATAGCCAGTGTTATTGCCCATATTTTAGAAAAAAAATATGAATGGAAAGGCACTATTTACATACATATTATTTATCTATTGACCTTTGCTACTTTAGGTTACATAGCTGCTGTAGTACAAAATAAATTGCTTATTACTATTTATGTTTTGGCCAATATTACCAATTACATAGCAGGTGCTGTTGTTGTATTTTGGAAAACATCACATTCTTTTGCTGTTTGTATATATAGTTTGTTATTAAATTTTTTAATGTTTTCTCTATTTAGTACGCATACTATTGATAATTATGTTGGTCTTTGGGCTTTAGTTATACCAGTTGCTGGTTGCAGCGTTGCTCTTAATTGGTTTAAATACAATCCGTTCAAAGCCAATTTTTTAATGAATATTCAACTTGCGGCTGTAAATGGCGAATTAATTACGAAACAACACGAAATTTCTCGCCAAAACCTTGACTTGCAACGCCAACAACGTGAAATCACCGAACAAAACTATATTTTACAGGCAAAACAAGACGAAATAGAAAGCCAAAACGAGGAACTTCATCAACAACAAGAGGAAATTACAGCTCAACGAGATGCCCTCAATCATGCACTGCAAGAACTTCACAAAAAAAGTGAAGATGTTACGTCAAGCATCAACTATGCTCGCCGCATACAAAAAGCCTTGCTGCCCACAAGAGAAGACATGATTAAGTTTTTCCCCGAACATTTTGTGTTTTTCAGGGCAAGAGATATTGTATCGGGTGATTTTTTCTGGTTTGTGGAGAAAGACAACATGGGCTACATAGCTGCTGCCGACTGCACAGGACATGGCGTGCCAGGGGCTTTTATGTCTATGATTGGCGTAGAAATGCTGAACGAAATTGTGAATACTAAAAACGCAACCACACCCGCCACCATTCTCACCTTGCTCAATTCAGGTGTAACAAAGGCACTCAAACAAGCCGAAACCGACAACAAAGATGGCATGGACATTGCCCTCTGCGTAGTGGACAAACAAAGCAAAACCGTACAATATGCAGGGGCGATGAACCCTCTCTACTACGTCTGCCAAGACGAACTGCACGAAATCAAAGCTACCAAAAGAGGTATTGGCGGACATCAGGGCTATGGGGCTTTTGCGGGCTACGAAAACCATACGCTAACTGTAACAGCCCCTACCACTTTCTACCTCTTTTCTGATGGTTATGCAGACCAGTTTGGGGGCAAAGAAAACAAAAAATTCATGTCCCGCAATATGAAAAACCTATTCCTCCAAATTTGGCAACAGCCTGCCTTAGACCAAAAAGAGGTGCTAAAACAAACCATGCTCGACTGGATGGGCGTAACTCACAAACAGATTGATGATATATTGGTCATGGGCTTTAAGATGGAGTAGGGTAAGCTATAATGCTCAGAAATAACATTTCTCAAAGAAATGTTATTTCTAAACGTACTTGTAGCATTGCTTGTGTGGAACTACCTAAGATGGAGTAGAAACAAGTTTGGCAAAAAGATTTTCCTCTTTTGTTGCAAATTCTAAATGGAATTTGGTATTTTGTGCGGGGTTATTGTCAAAATACCATACAGCATTATAAAAGAAACAACATGAATGAACTACTTGCCAAGATGACCGAACTCCAAAAAAGGGTCATTGCAGCCTCGCTGGGGGCTTTGCTCATAGTCGGTTGCACACTGAATCCTTGGACTTACTTTGCCATTTACTTTGGCATCTGCTGCCTGACCCAACTCGAATTTTATAAACTGCTCGGTTTAGACGGCAATTTGCCCTTGCGAATCTTTGGCACTATCAATGGCTTGTTTATTTTTTCTTTAAGTTTTTTTATAGAAATGTTCGACCTGCCCACCAAATACTACTTTTTTTGTGCAGTTTCACTCACAGGCATTTATTTTATCAAGTTGTATGTAAAAAAAGACCTCAAACCTTTTGCGAACATAGCTTTTACTTTTTTGGGAATTATTTATGTAGCCTTGCCTTTTTCCTTGCTCAATATTTCGGTCTTTTTCAAAGGGTCGGGAGCTGCTAATTACAGTTGGCATGTCATTTTAGGCACTATGTTTATCTTGTGGGCTACGGACACAGGAGCATATTTTTCAGGCAAAGCCTTTGGCAGACGCAAACTATTTTTGCGTATTTCGCCCAAAAAAACATGGGAAGGTAGCATAGGCGGCGGCTTGTTTGCCCTCTGCATAGGTGTAGGTTTTTCTTATCTTTTCACCGACTTACCTATGTGGAAATGGGCTTGCATCTCTGTTATTGTTGCCATTGCAGGTACTTATGGCGACTTGGTAGAATCTTTGTTTAAAAGAAGTATCAATATCAAAGACTCTGGAGGCAGCATACCTGGGCATGGCGGTTTTCTCGACAGGTTTGATAGTTTGCTCTTGTCTGCACCTTTTATTACTGCCTTTCTCAAATTATTGGAAGTGTAGGTAGTTGCAATTAGCAGAGATTATAAAAAAAATAGTTGCATGAAGGCAACTATCCTAATTTACAATAATTTTTAATTTACCAAAACCTCCAAGGTATAACCTCCTGTTAATCCTGTTTCGGTTACACCCGCCACGCCTATCATCACGTGATACGCCTGATTGCCAACACCTTTTAAGGTAATGGTTCTGGTATTGCCAACGGGAGCAGCAGGCTGAACTTTTATAGGTTTTTCGGTTTTAGTATTCGGTTTTTTGGGTGGTCTGGCGGGCATACCATAATCCGATTTGCAAACAATGCAGCTATGCACATTGGGAACTACCGAAGTAAAATTATTGACCCCTACCAAATACGCATACAAACTTATTTTGGTTGTATCCGAAGTTGGTTTGAGAGTCAGCGTAACAGTACCTCTGGCGGGCAGTTGGGTGGTATAAATCACGTGCTTGCCCCTAAAATTTTCTTTGGCAGAGGCAGGAAAACAGTTGTTTGCCGAGTGATGTCCCCAAGACAAATCTACCACTTTGCCGTCTTCGAGTTTGCCATCTACGCTGGTTTTTACATTGGTTTCGGTTACAATCACGTTTACATTCGGCGCCCATTGGGCTTGTGCCGACCAGCCTAAACTATTCAGTAAACAGCAAGCAAAAATAAATTTTATCCAATTCATGGTGTTAATTTTGAATTTTTTAATTTTGAATTTTTAGTTTTGAATGACAAACATAAAACAGCTTTTCTATGTGTTCTATGTTACTATGTGGTAAATAAAAAAATTTCAATTAACAACTTTCAAACTTGGTTACAAAAACCTTTTATTCAAAAATAATTTTTGCCAATCTTTGCGTGTCTGATTTTCTTTCGTAAACCAGTACATACACATCATAAGTATCAGGCATTTGAAATATTTTTGTGGGTTCTGTAACAGAATCATCATCTTTTTTATCTCTAAATACAATTTTATGCGTTGATTTTCCATTTGCCTGAATTTGGTAAGCTATTAAAAAACTTTCCATCCCAAATGCTCTACCTGGACCAATATAGGCAAAAGGATTTTTGTTAAGTAATACTTTGTCGTTGATATGAAAAAATAAGAATATTTTATCTTTCACAACGGCAGTGCCAAAAGAAATGCTATTTTTTGCTCCGTCCTGTATTCTTTGGTCTTTATCCAAAATATTAGTCCATTCTATTGTACCATTTGGACTCATGTTAATTGTAAGTACCTCTTTTCTTGTTAGATACTTTATGTTATTAGCTACTTCTTGCGAGCCTTTACGTTCTAACAGTAAGACCAAACCGCCATCATCTTTCCTGATAATGGTCTGAATTTTAAACTGCCCAGCAATGCCTTTATCTTTTTGGACTGCCCTTTCACCCTCCAATTTTTCTACCACGCTGGCTTTCAGTCGTTCTTGTTTTTGCAATGCGATACTGCCTTTTTCTGTATCTATTTTTACAAAATTATAGCGTTGTACGCGTAGGGGTACCATCTTAAAAAATCCTGTAAATGTTGGGGTATAAACACAAAAAATACCCTTTGAGGTTTCCACAATACTACTTGCAGAGCTTTTATCTGCATCCATTTTTACTTCTTTTCCCAATTTTACAGTTTGAGCATAAGAAAGAGTAGAGAAGGTTATAAGAGCAACTATAACCAAACAAACACGAGAAATAAGATTTTTTCTCATACGTAAGTAGTTCTAAATTTTTAATTGTTAATTGTAAATTATATAAATATTTGATTATCAAATATTTACAACATAAACTTGTCATTTTATACGGCACTTTGGAATGGAGGAACACAGGTTTACTATAAATATTTCGTGCCTATAGCACTAAAAACACATTTCTTAGCTTAATAGCATTGCGATAAAGCCTATTCTACAAGCAATGCTACTTACAAAACTAAAAACTAAAAACTAAAAACTAAAAACTAAAAACTAACAACTAAAAATTACCCTCTTTCTCCCACAGGCAAATGCGACGTTTTGTATTGCATTTGGTGGAGGTGGGCATACGCACCTTTGGCAGCCAATAACTGTTCGTGTGTGCCTGTTTCTTTGATTTCTCCCTTGTCTAACACAAAAATCTTGTCTGCGTGTTGAATGGTTGCCAAACGGTGGGCTATGACTATGGCAGTTCTCCCTTTCATCATTTTGGCAATAGCATTTTGTATCAGCTCTTCGGTTTCGGTGTCCACAGAGGAAGTAGCCTCGTCCAAAATGATAATGGCAGGATTGTAAACCAAAGTGCGAATGAAAGAAATTAATTGGCGTTGCCCAACAGACAGCGTTGCTCCTCTTTCCATCACGTTGTAGTCGAAACCATTGGGCAGTTTTTCTATAAATTCTCTTGCCCCTACCAAGTCTGCTGCTGCAATGACAGTTTCACGCGAAATATTGGGATTGCCTAAGGTAATATTTTCCATGATGCTTGCCGAAAACAAAAAGACATCTTGCAAGACCACACCTATATTTTCTCTCAAAGCAGCCAAATTGTATTCTCTAATGTCTTTGCCATCGAGTTTGATATTGCCCTGATTAATTTCATAAAAACGACTTAATAAATTGATAATAGACGACTTGCCAGCACCTGTAGCTCCTACAAAGGCTATCATTTGTCCGCGATGAGCCTCGAAGTTTATATTTTTCAGTACATAATTTTCGTCATTATAAGCAAACCAAACATTTTCAAACACCACATCGCCATGTATGTTTTCGGGAATATACGCACCAGATTGTTGAACAAATTCTTGGCTGTCTAACAAACTAAGAATACGGTCTGAACTTACAATACCCATTTGCAAAGTGTTAAACCTATCTGCAATCATTCGGACAGGGCGGAAAAACATGGCAATATAAAGGATAAAAGCAATTAAAGTTCCCAACGTCATGTCGTCATGGATTACACCTCTTGCCCCATACCAAACCAACAAGCCTGTTCCCATAGCCCCAATGACTTCGGCAACAGGGAAGTAAACCGAATAGTAAAACACCGATTTGATATGTGCTTTGCGGTGTTCCCGATTAATTTCTTGGAATTTGGTATTTTCTTTTGCCTCTGCCCCAAAAATCTGGACTATGTTCATGCCTGTAATGTGTTCTTGCAAAAAAGAATTGAGGTTAGAAACGGCAGTACGCACTTCGTTGAAAGCCACTTTTACTTTTTCTTTGAAAACATAAGTAGAGCCGAGCAACAAAGGCAATGTGGCTAAACTAATTAAACTCAACCGCCAATCTGTATAAAACATCAGGGCGACGATGAAAATAATTTGCAACACATCACCCACAATAGCTGCCAAACCTTCTGAAAATACGCTGGCTAAGGTTTCCACATCAGATACGGTGCGAGTTATCAGTCTGCCAACAGGAGTTTTGTCATAAAATTGCAACCGCATACCCAAAATATGGCGAAACAACTTGACTCGTATATCTCTAATCACATTTTGCCCCAGCCAATCAGAAAAATAAGCCTGCACAAACTGTATGCCTGCCTGCACCAAAGCCAAAGCCAACATCAAGCCTATCATTTGGTATAGCCCTTTCAAGTTGCCGTTGGCTATGTGGTGGTCTATGGTATATTCTATCAAATAAGGTCGGGTAGGCGTAAGCACACCTCCGAGCAAGATGAGGAAAATGAGGAGATAAAAAACTGATTGATAAGGTTTTACAAATTGGTAGATTCGCAATAATATTTTGCTATCAAATATATTTCCACTTGCGGTTTCTTTTTGTGCCATTTTTGGGGTTGGAAAACTAAAAAAGTTGTTACCTATTGCAAACATAAAGCTACCTAATAAAGTTCAGGAAATACAAAAACTTCTGAAAATGAAAAACTTATTTTGGCAGTTATTTTCTGAAAACTCTACAGATTTTTTAGCTCTGTATTACTTTTCTGAGTTTTTAATATCTTGGTCATTTCAAACTTTTTGGAAGACGCGCAGTAAGCCACAACCATCTGTCTATAAACATTGGGCTGCCATGAATTAGCAAGGCATAATAACCAAAAAACTTAACTAAGATATTGTTCATACTATTCTATTGTTGAAAAACTATCTCAAAAATAAAGTATAAATTGCAATTTTTTTCAATTTCATTTGATTTTAAATAAAAAAATGTATTATTGTCTTTTGTTTCCTATATTTTACTGAACTTTGTAAAATAATTGGCACTTTCTTGCTGCCAATACACAAAAGATAAACTGTTTTACTTTAATCTACCAAATACAAAATGTCATCACACAGACCGCAAGGCGAAGGAGAACTCAAACGTACCCTCACCGCCACCCAACTTACTTTACTCGGCATCGGGGCTATTATTGGCACAGGAATTTTTGTACTCACAGGTACAGCCGCCGCCCAATATTCAGGTCCTGCCATTGTTTTGTCCTTCATTTTTTCGGGCATAGCCTGTACTTTTGCAGCCTTATGCTATGCTGAATTTGCCTCCATGATTCCTGTTGCAGGTAGTGCCTACGTCTATTCGTATGCGACTATGGGCAGAACCACAGCTTGGATTATTGGCTGGGGCTTGGTTTTAGAGTACCTTTTTGGTGCAGCTACGGTTAGCGTGGGCTGGTCGGGCTATGTAGTCAGTTTCCTCAAAGATTTGGGCGTGGTCGTGCCACCCGAATATTGCAATGCTTTTCAAACGCCATTGATAGACGTGCCTGTTGATGTGGCAGCTAAACTGAACATCAAGGCGGGTTGGCAAAACTTTACAGATGGATTGGCAAAAGCCCTTGGCGAGCAAAATATCAATGCAGCGTCTTTTAGCCAAACCAAAGGTATTATTAACTTGCCCGCTATGTTTATTGTAGGCGTAATGACTTATTTGCTCACAAGAGGCATACAAGAATCGGCAAAATTAAATAACATTATTGTTTATGTAAAAGTTACAGTCATTGTGTTGTTCATTTTGGTTGGTTTCTTTTACTTAGTTCCAGAAAATTGGATACCTTTTATTCCTGAAAATCCTAACGAATTTGGTAGTTTTGACAAAAACAATCCTGCTGCGGGTGGTTTTGGGCATTATGGTTGGACAGGTATTTTGCGTGGGGCAGGCGTAATTTTCTTTGCCTACATTGGTTTCGATGCAGTTTCTACGGCAGCCCAAGAAACCAAAAATCCTCAACGAGATATGCCGATTGGTATTATTGCTTCTTTGTTGGTTTCAACTGTTTTGTATATTTTGGTAGCCTTAGTGCTTACAGGTATTGTGAGTTACACAGCCCTCAACGTGCCAGACCCTATTGCGGTAGGTGTAAATGCAATGGGAGAAAAAATGTTTTGGTTGCGTCCAATCATCAAATTAGGTGCTATTGCAGGTTTAACTTCCGTTGTGTTGGTTATGCTCATGGGACAGTCGAGGATTTTCTTCTCCATGTCAAACGACCAATTATTGCCAAAAGTTTTGTCTGATATTCACCCCGTTTTTAACACCCCAGCCAAAGCTACCATTTTGAGTGGCGTAGTAGCTGCGGTAATTGGCGGTTTGTTGCCTATTGGTATTCTTGGTGAATTGGTATCTATGGGAACTTTGCTTGCTTTTGCCATTGTTTGTATTGGTATCATTGTTTTGCGAAAACTTCGCCCCGATATGCCAAGACCTTTCAAAACGCCATTAGTGCCTCTTGTGCCAATCTTGGGTGCAGCCACTGCTGTTATTCAAATGGTTTTCCTTAACACAGAAACCCAAATTTCATTTGTCGTTTGGATGTCTATCGGGCTAATCATTTATTTTGCCTACGGCAGAAAAGGAAGGTCAGAGGAGTTTGACAGAAACTAAGTTCAAAAAAAAAACAGAAAAAGTTTAGTTATATTCTACCTTTTTCATAATTTTAATTCTAAAATCTTGCAACCAAAAAAAATCTAACAATTATTTACCGATTATGAAAAGACCACATTGGATTTTTGCTTTGGCTCTTATCTTTTTGTTAGGGTGCAGCGACAACAACGCATCGACAGGAGATACAGGAGAAAAAACCGAAGAAACAACAGACGAGGAGGTAACAACCAACAAAATGACTGGCGACATTATTGCAGATATTTTGCAGTCTATACCTTCGCCATTGGAGATTTCGCAACTTATCAAAGAAGTCAGCACAGAGTACAATGTTGCTAATCTCAATGAACACACCAGCGTAAACAATTACAACACCAGTTATCGTCAGGCTCTCAACTTGGGTGTGTATAGTACAGACTTGGGTTATTGTAATCTTTACAATAAAAATCAAGATATTTTAAATTATTTGAACTCTGTGAAAAAATTGGCAAACGATTTGGGTATAGGTCAGTACTTCGACTACGAAACTATCAAACGTCTTGCTAACAGCAAAGATAATATCGACTCTTTGCTAAACATGACTCAGAAAAATTTTGAACGGATAAACACTCACCTCAGAGAAGAAAAAAGAGAATACCAAAGTATTCTTATCTTGTCGGGTGGTTGGGTAGAAGCTGTTTATTTGACTACCTTGGTACACAAACAAACCAGAGAACAATTAGCCAAAGGTGGCCCCAATGCAGCCAAAGCTCAAGAAAAATTGAATAAATTGAAAGAGAAAATAGGTGAGCAAAAACTTACTCTCGAACAAATTTTGTTAGTTTTAGACATCTTCAAAACCAAACCTAACTTCGGTGGTTTGATTACAGATTTGAAAGAACTGCAAAAAATCTATGCAAGAGTAGAAATTGTTACCAAACAATTACCTCCAAAATTGATTCAACAAGGCGACGAATTGATAGTACAAGACGTAACCGAAAGTAAAGTAAACATTTCTGACCAAGACTTAGAAGCAATATCGAGCCTTGTGCAGTCTATCAGAAATAAAATCATCAAATAAGTAACACTTAAAACAACGATTATAAAATTGCTGTATTATGAAGAAATTACTTTTAACCTTTGCCATACTGTTTGCTACCTTGTTTGTAGCTACTTCGGCTTTTGCTCAGTGTGATGCAGAAGTGTATAGTGCAAAAAGTCTTAAAGCATTGGCACCCGGCTTTACTTTTGTGAAAAGCTACAAAGTAGATGGCAAAAACGGTATTCGCAAGCAAATAGAATACACTTGTGTATTCAGCAAAGATACGAACTACATGATTCGTATGAGTGGGAAAGATGGCGGTGCGCAAGGTATGATTGTTACACTCTACGATTCGCAACGCAACGAATTAGCAACCAGCCACGTAAACAACAAATTTTTCCCCGGCTGGACTTACAAATGCAAAGCTACTGGTATTTATTATCTCAGCTTTACTTTCAAAGACTCGCAAAGCTATTGCGGTGCTGCCGTTTTAGGTTTTAGAAGGTAAAAATACCCAAGCAAATTGTATAAAACTCCGCAAAGATTTCAACTCTTTTGCGGAGTTTTTTGTATGAGGTTTTCCAATGCAAAATGAATTTAACCACAAGTTATTTTATAGTTTGATATATTTTTTCTACCTTTACATAGAAACTAAATCAATAGTAGTATGCTTGGAAATTTAGCAAACGAAGTAATCTTCAAAAAGGCTTTTACAGACAAATTCGTCTTGCAATGTTTGGTAAGAGATTTGTTTAACGTAGATTTTGTGCCTGAAACCGTAGAAACCGAAAAAAGATTCGAGCCTAAGATAGCCCATATAGATTTCAACAGTAACGACTGCCGATACGACATCTTCGCCCAAAGTCACGACCAACGAATTATTGTAGAAATCCAGAAAGTGGACTATGACTATAATTTTGATAGGTTTTTGCTATACCACAACATGGCAATAGCCGAAATGCAACGCAGTTCGAAGGAATACAAAACCGACAAAGTTGTCTATACGATTGCCGTTTTTACAGGCAAATACATAGGCACAGAAAGAAATGGTAAGTTAGTGGAAAGAGATATTTTGTTCCACCACAGTAATTTATTTGACTTGGAAGGCAAAGAGTTTGATGTCTTTGGGCATAAACTCATTTTCTTAAACCATCATTACATCAAAGACACCACGCCAGAAGGTTACAGAGATTGGTTAAGTTTGGTAAAAGAGTCAATCAAAAACCCTGAAAATCCAAGCATCAATCTTAAAAATCATGGTATAAAAAAAGTAGCAGAATTGATTGACTATGAAAAACTTAGCCCTGAAGAACTGACAGAAAACAAAAACAGCAATGCAGCAGAAAGTGCAAAAGATGCCTATAAGTGGGCAGCACAAAGGGAAAGGAATATTGAAATTGCCAAAAATATGTTAGCAGAAAAAGAATCTAACGAAAAAATAGCAAAATATACAGGCTTAACACTCGAACAAATCCAAGAGTTAAGAGCCGAATTAGACCAATAAATGCTAACAACAACTAAACAGTAAATCCAAATAATGCACACACCTAAAACGCAAAGTACGCAAAGAATATTTTTCAAGATTATTTTTTCTTTGTGTACTCAGCGTAAACTTAGCGTACTCTGCGGTTAAAATTCAAAATTATTTTAACCCTATTTTCCCCCAATCAAACAAACTACCAGGGTCTGTTCGGCGAGTCGGTGCATATTCGTCATGCCCGACAATATGTTTCCTATCTTTTTTGATAGCAGGATACCTTTTAGCCAAGTCGTCAATTAGCAATTTCAAGGAGGTGTATTGGGCTTCTGTAAAGCCAATAGCTTGCGAATTAATTTTTTGATAAGTTGTTTTAGGAAAAAACATAGTCATTTCTTTTTCAGTGCCTATTGCCAACATTTCTATTCCTATGCTGTGTCCGTTGAGGCTGTTTTCATAGGAAGGTTCAGTAGCAAATTTGCCTTTGCCCGCATGATACGCCACCCTATTTTCGGGGACTAACTCATAAATTTTGCCTTCTCTGTCTATGATATAGTGTGCAGAAACACCAATTTGCTCGAAAATTTGCAAAACTTTGTCTAATTGGTGCGGATTTTCGGGAGATTCATTGGCATAACTGCAAAAGTGCAACATGATATGCGTAAGGTCATCAGCCTTGCTCCGTTCTCGTGAACATTTGTTGGGCAAATGGCGTTTGGTTATGGGCAGTTTGTCAGATTGGAAACAAGCCAAATTGAAAACCAAACAACTCAAAAAGAGGAAATAACGAAAAAACATAATCAAAATTTATTTAGAGAACGAAAATTGCAATATTCAAAAGTATGAAAAGAATTGAGGATTTTGTGCTAAATTTTCAAATAAAACTTTAAACCTTTTTTATATTTGTCAATCCAAACAGAAATTTGTTTTATGTTTTACACACATTATGCAGGCAAATGGGTTACATCATTTTTCCCACGTTTCACTTGGCGAAAAGAAACAACAGAAAAAGTAGTTTATTTAACCTTCGATGATGGACCTGTACCCCAAGTTACAGATTTTGTATTGGCACAATTAGCACAGTATCAGGCGGAGGCAACCTTCTTTTGCGTAGGCGACAACATAAACAAATACCCCACCATTTTTCAGAAAATCTTGGCTGCGGGGCATCAGGTAGGCAATCACACCCAAAACCACCTCAACGGCTGGAAAAACGAAGATGCTTTGTTTTTAGAAAACATAGCCCAATGCCAAACAGCAATGGACAATTTTTTGCCACCTCACCACAAAAAACTTTTCCGCCCTCCTTACGGCAAATTAACCACCAAACAAGCCGACCAACTACTAACTGATTACGAAATTGTGATGTGGACTATATTAAGCGGAGATTTTGACACTTTGCTTGACCCTCAAAAATGTTTAGAAAAGACGATGGAATACACAGAAAACGGGGCTATTGTGGTCTTTCACGATAGTGTAAAAGCTGCCCCTAACTTGTATTTTGTGCTGCCCCGTTATTTGGAATTTTTGGCAAGAGAGGGGTATATTTGCAAAAGATTGTGAAACAATTATACACCAAATATTGCTTTGTAATCTTTATAAAACTACATTAGTCCGTATATTCAAATTTTTCAAAAAGAATTGAAACCAAAAATATATTCAGTTGCTACTTTGCCTAATATAACTGCGACCTTGCCCAGTATTTTGTGTGCTACTTTGCAAACAGCAACTACTTTGCAGTTGCCACTTGCTATCTGGCGACTACCTGTGCAGACTGAAAACGGAAATTGCCACATAGCTGTAGATTTTTCGGGCAAGTCAAAGTGGGTGGGTGCAGATTTGGAAACTCTACCTGCGGGATTTATGGTTAGTCCATTTGTGCAACCCGATGGAAAAGTTTATTTTATTCAGGCAGATTTTCATTTCCAAAGCCTTGATAATCAGCTTTTTACTTCTTGTTTTGATACTATTAAAGACA
The DNA here is from genome assembly GCA_013299115.1 of Cytophagales bacterium. Lineage (GTDB taxonomy): Bacteria > Bacteroidota > Bacteroidia > Cytophagales > Thermoflexibacteraceae > JAAFKA01. The sequence continues at coordinate 178,053 of JAAFKA010000006.1, read as the reverse complement.
ATTTCGAGGTCAAAGAAAAATTTGCAGACCTATTGCAAACTTACTTGCAACAATCTCCTACCGACTTTGCTTTTCCTACTTTTTACTCCTATCCAGACTCCTTGAAACAAACGACTCAAGCCGACTACGAACAACAAGTAAAAACAGCCGTAGCTGCTATGGAAAAAGGAAAATTCCAAAAAGTGGTGCTTTCTCGCAATAAATTGGTGTCTTTGCCTTCTCAAATAGACCTTGCTCAAGTTTTTCTCAATCTTTGTGAAGCTTATCCTACGGCTTTTATTTCTCTGGTAACATCGCCCGAATTGGGTACGTGGGTAGGGGCTTCACCTGAATTGTTGATAAGTATAGATAAAAAACGAATTTTTCGCACTGTGGCTTTAGCAGCTACCCAACCAAAAGGAGCTATTACCAATCTACAAGAGGCTTTGTGGCGACAAAAAGAAATAGAAGAACAGGCTTTGGTAAGCAGGTATATTATCAACTGTTTTAAGAAAATACGTTTGAGAGAATTTGAGGAAGAAGGACCAAAAACTGTAGTGGCAGGCAATCTCATGCACCTTCGCACAGACTTTGAGGTAGATATGGAGGCAGTAAATTTCCCACAATTAGGGACGGTGATGCTCCAACTTCTGCACCCAACCTCTGCGGTGTGTGGTATGCCTAAACCAGAAGCTATGGATTTTATTATTAAACACGAGAAACACGACCGAAAACTTTATGCAGGTTATTTGGGGCAAGTCAATATCAACCAAGAAACACATTTATTTGTCAATTTGCGGTGCATGGAAATTTTAAAGAAACATGCCTTTCTCTATGCAGGGGCAGGCTTAACCAAAGATTCTATACCTGAAAGAGAATGGAACGAAACTGAATTGAAATGCAAAACTGTAAGTAAAGGACTGAAAGAGTAATTTTAGCTCAATAATTGTGAATATCATGTCATTTTTAGCACCACTAACAATTAGTAAGCAGAGTTTTTGGCTTTTGTATTATCTTGTGTAAGTGCGCCAGACAAGATTAAATTTTTTATGATTACTTACTTTAGATACTCCGCCATTTCTGCTGCTACCGAAGCTGCCAATTTGCCTGCTGTTTTTGCAAAATCTTTGGTTTGGTCGGCAAAAATAATAGCCCTCGACGAATTGACTAACAAACCTCCTGCCGAATTTAAACCATATTTTGATACGGCTTGCAAATCGCCGCCTTGCGTGCCATAGCCAGGTACTAACAAAAAATGTTCGGGTACAAGCTGCCTAATCTGTTGAAAATGAGAGGCTTGTGTTGCACCTACTACATACATCATATTCTCTGCATTGCCCCACTGCTGCGACTTTTGTAGCACAGTTTCGTATAACTTTTGGTTGTTTTGGTCTGTTAGTTGTTGAAAGTCTGCACTGCCCGCATTGGAAGTGAGAGCCAACAAGATAACCCATTTATCTTTGTACGCTAAGAAAGGCTGCACCGAATCTGCACCCATATACGGGGCTACTGTAATGGCATCGAAGTTCATCTGCTCAAAAAATGCTTGGGCATACAAGGTAGAGGTATTGCCAATGTCGCCACGTTTGGCATCGGCAATGGTAAAAAAGTCTTTGGGAATATACTCCATTGTCTTTTCCAAATTTTCCCAGCCTTTGCTACCCAAACTTTCATAAAAAGCTGTATTGGGCTTAAAAGCCACACAAGAGTCTGCAACAGCATCTATGATTTGGCGGTTAAACTCAAACAAAGGATATTTTTCTCCTCGCAAGTGCGAAGGAATTTTGCTACTATCTGTATCTAATCCCACGCACAGGTAAGATTTTTTGCGTTTGATTTGCTGGGCCAATTCACTTTTTTGCATAAACTCAATTATTTTTTTATAACATTTTAGGTACGTTGGCAATGGTGCTTTTGCACCTTGACAATCGTACCAGCTTCATTTTTTTTATACGATTGTCAAGGTCTTGACGGGACTGCCTAAGTCATTGTCAAGGTACTTTATACGATTGTCAAGGTCTTGACGGGACTGCCTAAGTCATTGCCAACGTATAAAGTACCTTGACAATCGTACAAAAATACTTACAACTTCACTTCCTTCCGCCCCAAATCTGTAATCCCTTCGGGTTGGAGAGTCAAATAGTTGTGTAGCCACTGTTGGTAATTTTCTCCTGAAAAAACTTGCAACTCATTGACAGTCAAGCCTATGACTTGTAAAAAACAAACCATGCCGTTGGGTGTTTGTGCTTTCTTGTTTAGTTTTTGGTCTTGCAAAAAAGCCACAGCCGTTAAAGCTGTTGGCACGTCTTGGCAGATGACTCCGCCTGCGTCTAAGCAATCAAATTCATTGAAACTTTCGCCACTTTCGAAGACATATTTTGCCAAATTTTCCAAAAAATGTTTGACCCAAACAGGCGGTGTTTTTTCCTCGCCACACCAGAGTTTAAAGGTCAGTTCTATTCCAAAACCACTCACGTCTTCAAAATCTGACTCTTTGTCATACAATTCACTCAATCCTAAGCCTACATAATGCCAATAAGGACGAATGAATTGCGTGTTTTTATAAGCAATTACTTCCTCCAAATAAGGTTCTTTTGCAGGGGCTTTTACCTCCTCTATGGTAAAACCTTCGTGAGATTTATAAAATTTTTGGAAGTGAGCCACCAAAGCTGCTTTTCCGTTTTCTGGATTCATAGGTTTTTGTTTTTTTAAGGAAACCACTTCTCGGACACTTTAAAAGTGTCCGAGAAATTTATCAATACAAACAGCTTTTTTTAGTCTTCTATTTCCAATTTTTCTAAAATAGTTGCCAATTCGTCCATGTCTTTTAGTCCTGCTCTTATTTCGTTGCCACCAGCCAAAACAATGCCTTTTGGTTGGAATATTGCCAATAATTCTAAAATATTATCAGCCTTTATGCCAAAGTTTGCACCTAATAAAACAGGAAATTCTTTGCAAAGCTGCGTGAAGGCTTGGCGAAAATTGGCTTGTTCTGGTGCTAAAATAGCGGTGGACAAAGGCAAATTGAGTATAAAATGATTGACAGCAGTATATTTTTTTCTCCAAATAGTTGCCAACTCCTCAAAATTTGTATCAGGACGGACAGCCCAATGCAAAAATAAAGGCAAAGTAGCCAGCTTATGGTTGGCTTGCAAAGCATTTTGTAGGTAGTGAAACTGCAATTCATTGATTTCCAACGCATCGAAACCAAAATCTAGAACTTGTTCGGGCAGGGTTTGTTGGTTGCTATAAATTTCGCCCACCATTTGCACACCACTAATCCACTCTATGATGTTTTCTATTTTTTGGTAGCCAATAAAGTCCGTTTGGTCTTCGTCTATACAAAATCCCAACCACTCCACGCCCATACCTGCACAATAACGGGCATCAGTCAGGTTGTTTATACCTGCTATTTTGACTTTGGTTTGTAAAGCCATAGTGTTTTTTATATCTATTTTTTGTGCAAGTAAGTATTTTTTAGCCTAAAAATTTATAGTTTCGCAAAAAATTGTTTTATGTCCACAGTTTTTTGCAGTCTTTGTCTTTGCAGTAGAAATTAAAAAACTCAGAACTAAGCTACCACTTCCTACTTCCCAACAGCAATTTGGTAGCATACAAAAACAAAGCAATGATGCTAAAAAAGTACAACAAATTGCGTGTATCTATTAAACCTTTACTGATAGATTGGTAATGAAAATCTAAACTTAATTGGCTGATAGTGAAGGAGTAAGCCGACCAAATATTGATGACAGCTAATTGAGAAAAGCCTGTATAAAGAATAAAACAAAAAAATACAGCTACAATAAAAGCTATAATTTGATTATCTGTAAGGGCAGAAGCAAAAACGCCAATGGCACAAAAAACAGCCCCCAACAAGAACAAACCAATGTAAGACCCCACCACCGCTGCACTGTCTATATTGCCTTTGGGAGAACCCAACTCATAAATAGTGAAGTAATAAAGCAAAGTGGGCAAGAGAGAAAAAAGTACCAACAAGCAACTTGCCAAATATTTGCCTATGATGATATCGAGGTCTTGCAAAGGTCGGGTGAGCAACAACTCCATAGTTCCCATTCTTTTTTCTTCGGCAAAAGTCCGCATCGTTACGGCAGGTATCAAAAAAAGATACAAGAAAGGCGTAATTGCAAAGAAAGACTCTAATCCTGCATAGCCGTAGTTCAACAGACTGTATTCAGGAAAAACCCAAATTAACAGCCCTACAGCAAGCAAAAAGATGCAGATAACCAAATAACCCACTAAGGAGTTAAAAAAACTGTTGATTTCTTTTCTGAAAATGACAAACATAAGAAATTAGGCAAATTGTAGAGTGAATGTAACATACGCTTTAGCGTGTGAACAATGTAACATACGCTTTAGCGTGTGAATTTGGTTATACGATTGTCAAGGTCTTGACGAGACTGCCTAAGTCATTGCCAACGTAGAGTTTGTTACGGCTGCTCGAACAAAGAATCTGCCAAAGTTATGTTGATTGCAATTTTGCTAACTTTCAGATTAACAGGCATTTGCATATCGATAAGCAAAGTATGCGGAAACTTAATGCCCTCTACTGCCTTGTACTCCTCATATTGGGTGATGGTTTTGCCCACTTGCTCCTGCACTTTTAGCCCTGTGTCGGTGGCATACCATTGCATCACTTTCGCACCTTTTGTGGAGGTAATTTCCACTTGGTAGGTTTCCTTTGTACCTATGGTGGCTTTGCCCTTCAACTCCACTGTAAAATCTTTGCCCAAAAAGTCTAATTCAGGAAAAGGACTTGCTATCATTTTGATATTTTCCATACCTGCCCCCTCCACCACTTCGGTTTGCATCATGCCCGTAGCAAGGGCTTTTTTGCCATCATAAATTTGCTTAAACTCACCCATAGGCGTAAGCATAAGGTTAGCAAATTTGTTGGGTGCTTTTTTGTAGGTAGTCCCTGTGATGACCATGCCCATCACTTCGGCAGACGAATTGATTTGCAAGGATTTCACTTTTTTCAGTTGCTCCTGTCCGCCAATGGCTTGAATATACTTGTTCAAAACGTCTTTTCCTGTGGGGTCAGGCTTTAGGGCTGCACTTTGGCAGACCAAAAGTAGCCCAGCAAAGAGCCAAAAAATTTGTTTTTTCATTTGAGTTTTTTAAGTTAATTGCAAATAAAAAATATGAAATTGTATAGTAGAGTTGAATAGAAGTAATTCAACAAAATAAAGGTAGAAAAAGAAACAAAATTTTGCTAAGATAATAAAAAAATATTCATAAACCTTACTAATAATTCTCATCACAGCCCCGCCAGCTTCTGCCTTGCTTTTTCCTTTATTTTTTCATCTGCTGCGGCATCTATTACAGATTGCAAAGTAGCTTTTGCCTGAAATTTGTTGTTTAAAGACACATAATTGTCGGCAATGAGCAAAAAGGCTTCGTACAACCACGCCGTATAATTGACATATTTGTTGCGAACCTCAATTAAAGCCTTAGTCGACTCCTCGTATTTTTTTTGTTGCCTGAGCAATACGCCCATGAGGTATTGAGCCTCTGCACCATATTGGTCTTGGGCAGTTTGTACGGTTTTTTGCAGTTGCAACAAGGCAGGGGCAGTTTCACCTTTTTCTATCATAATTTTTGCCAGATAAAGGTCAGCCATAGACCAAGCCTTCGTGTGGTTTTTATTGTAAAGTTGGTTTGCCAAATCCTTTACCTTGTCGTAATTTTTTTGCTGAAAATTGCATTGCAACAGCCCCGCTAAGGCGTTGCCTTCGTACCTTTTGTTGATAGTTGGATTTTTGAGCATCGCCTCATACTTCACTTGGGCGTTGAGATAATTGTTGCGAAGGTACTCTATTTCGGCTGCTCGTTGCAACGCCCTGATTTCGTAACTTCCTCGAACTTTGGAAAAAGCAAACAAAGCATTGTCGTAGGCTTGACTTTGGTCGTAACTCATGCCCAAAAAGTAAAAAGCATCAGGCGTAAATTCACTATCAGGATATTTTTTTGTAAAATTTTGCAAGGCATTAATAGCCCTTGCATAGTTGCCATTGTCATAGTTTGCCTTTGCCGTATTGTATTCGCCAGCTACGGCAGCTTTGCTGTTGGGGTTTGCATTGCTAAAATTGTTGCTAAGTTCCTCATAATCAGGTATATGATAACCTTTTTCGTTCAAGTCTTGCAGGGCTTGTATGGCTTCTTCGGCAGTGGCGTGGGCGGAGTGCTGTTTCAAGAGTTGGGTGTAATCTGTTATGGCTTTTTCCTGTTCGTTTTGCAGTTGGTAGCAAATAGCACGTTTCAGCAAGGCATCAGGCACTAAACTGCTTTGCGGTTTTTGGGTGATGAGGTCAGAAAAAACGGCAAGGGCAGCCCCTTTGCTGTTGTGGTCAAAATGCACCAAACCTTTGCGAAACAGTGCCAATTCATAGTATTTTGAGTTTGGATATTGCACCAATAACTTGTCTAAATAACGCAAAGCCTCATCTGGTTTTTCTTGATTTGCCAACACAGTAGCTTTTTGGTAGTACAAATATTCCAAATCAGCCCCTTGTTTTTGTTCGGCTTCTGCGTAGTTGTCGAGGGCTGCTTCGTAGTCTTTTGCCACAAAATAGCAATCTGCCAAACGCAATTTTGCATCAGCTTTGTTTTGGGGTTGCGTACCAACGGCGAGGTACTGCTCGAAATTTCGTTTGGCGGTTTCGTAGTCTTTCAGGTTGTAGGCAGCGTAACCTTTGCCGTAAAAAGCCTCTTGGTAAACGGCAGAACTGCTGTTGAGTCGGTTGTAATAAACCAAAGCTGAGTCGTATTTTTCTTGGTAGCTATACATTTCGCCCAACCAATAGTAGGCGGAGTTGGCAAGGTCTTTATTGGACTGAAATTTTAGGGATTTTCGCAATAAATCTTCGGCTTTTGCATAGTTGTCGGCATTAAACAATTCTACGGCTTGGTTATAGGCAAGGCGTTGGTAAGCAGCTTGCATTTTTTTGCTTTTGGTGGCTACTTTGTCCAAATAACTCAACGCCTCTGTATAATTGCCCGCAAAAAGATAACTTTCCGTAAGCAAATGGCTGATGTCGTCTTCGTGGGGACTGTTTGGGTATTTTTGCAAAAAAAATTCGCAAGCACGTATGGTATTCGAAAAATCTTTGAGTTCGAAACTCAATTTGGCATAGTTCCACGCACTTTGCTCCTCCAATTTGATGTCAAAAGTCATTTTGCGGACTTTATCAAAAGCATTGATTGCTAAGGGTTTATTTTGGGTGTCTAAGTACAAAATACCCAAATTATAGGCTGCATTTTGTGCCAAACTATCTTGTCCTTCTGCTACTTGCGAAAAAAAATCAATAGCTTGGTTGTTTTTGCCCACTTCGGCAGAGGAAAAAGCAAAACGATATTTGGTACTTTTTTCCAAATTTTTGGCTGTTTGGGCGTAACTTTCAAAATAATTGGTGGCTTGCTGAAAATCTTGCTTTTCGTAGCAACTATTGGCAGCTACCAACAACAACTTTTCGTTGGGTTGTTCTCCTCTGTTTTCTATTCGTTTCACAAACTCTATGACCTCATTGTACCTTCCTTGCCTGTAATAAATCAAAGGCAAAATTCCTTCGGCAGCAGCCTGATACTGGGCAGAGGTTTGGGCTTTTTCCAAATTGCTAATAGCCTCATTGTCAATTTTTTGCAAAAAATAAATAGCACCCGAATAGTAGCAAGCAGCCGAAGTATAAGTATTTTCGTTTTGCTTAACAGCAGCAAATTTTTCGAGAGCCTCGTCATATTTTTTCTTTTCAAAATAGGCATAACCCAACTGAAAAGCAGCCTGAAAATCTTCTGGGGTTTGCAGTTTATTTGCAGCCACAGGCGTATAATAGGCTATGGTGTTGTCGTAATCTTGTTGCTCGAAAAAATAATTGGCTGTTTGCCTATACAACAAAATGACTTGCAAACTTCCTGCATAACGAGCAGCAAAATCTTTGATTTTTCCCTCCATTTCGGGTTCTTTTAGCTGCAAAGCACACAAAAGTTGGTAATATTCGGCTTGCAAGGCGTGGGTGTTTTCAGCCTGTTGGAGATAAGTAGCAAATTGCTGTTTGGCAGCACTAAATAGCTGTTTTTCAAAGAGTTGTATGCCGTTGCGAAAAGCCAAATCAGCCTGTTGGTAGGTTTGGGTGTGCTGGGCAAGGGCAAAAAAACTGCTCAACCAAAAACAGCAAGACAAAAAATAGCAAGAGGCAAACCGAAAGATTGACATAGTTATCATATTTTTTTATAACTTTGTAAAAGTAGTAATTTTTTGCAAACCATTTTCAGAACTAACATTTTTTTGAAAAATGTTAGTTCTTGATAATGAGCAAATTGCAAATTAGGACTAAAAAAATTACGCAGATTCTACTTTTATATTTTACAGCTAAACTGTACTTTGCAGAACTTTTCATTTCTCGAATCCGAAATCCAATGGTTTAGCCAATTTTTGCAAGCCCGTTTGGAACACCAGTTGAGCAAGACCAGCTCCACCTTGCCGTTGCGAGTGGCTATGCCGCCGTCTGTGGCAGGTGTAGCCAATTCCAACTATGCAGCCACCATAGCCCAATATCAAATGACTTGGATAGAAAGATTGGTCTTACTGCTTACCCTCTTGCCCCACTTGCGACCAGAGATTTTAGATTGGTTTTTCGTCAAAAACCCAACCACCGACAGACCTTATTCCGAATTTGGAGGCGTAAAAGGCAACCAACACACAGGTTTTTTGCCCACAGGAGAAACGGCTGCTTTTTTGGTGGCGGGCAACGACCTTGCCCTGCGAGCCAAAGTGCTGGACTTGTTTACGCCTGACCATTATTTTTATAAGGCAAATTTATTGCGGGTGCAAACCACAGACAACGACTCCGAACCTTTTTTAAGTGGAAAACTGACCATTTCCAAAGAATATTTGGCGCTGCTGCTCACAGGCAAAGCCTACGAACCTACGTACAGCCCACAATTTCCTGCCCAAAAACTACATACTGCTCTCACGTGGGACGACTTGGTATTGGACGACGAGGTGAGGGAGCAAATAGACTACATCAGAACTTGGCTCACCCATTCGCATACGCTGATGGAAACTTGGGGCATGAAACGAATTTTGAAGGCAGGCTTTCGGTGTTTGTTTTATGGTGTGTCGGGTACGGGCAAGACCCTCACCGCCTCTTTGATTGGAAAAACAGCAAATTTGCCTGTTTACAGAGTGGATTTGTCTATGTTGGTTTCCAAATACATAGGCGAAACCGAAAAAAACTTAGCTTTTGTCTTTGAGCAAGCCGAAAACAAAAATTGGGTGCTATTTTTTGACGAAGCCGATGCTTTGTTTGGCAAAAGAACCCAAACCAACTCCTCAAACGACAGGCACGCCAATCAGGAAGTAGCCTATTTACTCCAACGGATAGAAGACTTTAACGGCTTAGTCATTTTAGCTACCAACCTCAAAGGCAACATAGATGAGGCTTTTGCTCGCCGTTTTCAAGCCATGATTCACTTCCCCATGCCTTCGGCTGCTCAACGCCTTATTTTGTGGCAAAATACTTTTTCCCCCGCCACTGTTTTTGAGCCAACTATCAACCTCCAACAAATAGCTCAACAATACGAATTGGCGGGTGGTTCTATTATCAATGTGGTGCAATATTGCTCACTAAAAGCCTTGCAAAACAACTCCAACCAAATCACAGCCGAAGATTTGCTTGCAGGTATCAAAAGGGAACTGAGAAAAGAAGGGAAAATGGTGTGAAAGAAATGGAATATTCTATTTTCTCAAAAACCCAAGCATTTTCGCCCACCATTTGGTAGGTGAAGGCAACGTAGGCAAGTCGGGTGTGGTAGGTGTGGGCAAAACAGGGTGCTGCACAAAAACCCATTGCACCTTGCCTTGTATAATACATTCTTTCACTTGTTGCTCCCTTTTGGGCAATTTGCGGTCTTGTGTGCCTGTTTTTACCTCCACAAATATGATTTGACGTAATTCTCCCTCCGACAATCCATCGAAGACAATAAAATCGATGGGAGAACCCAAAAAACGTGCATCTTGGGGGTTGTAAGGGAAAGTGGGGAAGTAAGGCGAAAAATGCTCTAGAACTTTGCCCTTCACTATTTGGTTACTTTTGTCTATGGCATCTTTTCGGGCTTGTTGAATCTGGTCTTGCACCTGCACAGCAGCCAACTCCTCTGCCAACTGCGTAATTTCCTCGTGCCTTTTTCTGTCTTTAAACAGCAAAATGACGATAATTACTAACAAAATCACAATAAAAATCCATTCAGTCATGGGTGATGAGGTAATTTTTTTTTGATACTTGCTTTCCAATTAAAACCTAATTTGATAAGTGAGAGAAGCCAAAGAAGGCATAATTAACTCAAAACAAATCTTTTTTCTTTGCTTTCTTTTTAAATTTCTTTGCACTTGCTTTATGAGCAGCATCTATCTCCTCTTTGGTCATATAGGCGGGGCATTTTTGGTGCTTGCAACTTATAGCCATTATACCCATTGTGCTAAAAAGCAAGGTAAGAACAAGAAAGTAAATAAATTTTTTCATTGTAAATAGTTATTAGTTTTTGGGTAGTGCCACAGATGTAATGCTAAAAATAGGTAATTCTTGCTTATAAATTTAATAAGCTGGTGCTAAATTACAAAATTATTGTATTTAAACCTATTCTTAGGAACAGAGATTAAATAAGTTGCTCTTTTGGTTTGATTTGGTACGATAAATCAGGCACTATCAGATTAGGTTGAATTCTATAGTTTTCCAAGTCTTTTTTATCAGTTTTCTCTCCAATCGGGTATTCTTTTTTGACTATTCTACACACTACGCTTAGTCCTGTTGAGGTATTTGTTTTGTCTATTAGCATTTTTACTGTTTGGTAGCAATCCAATACCACCCATTTGCTATTATTGTTAGTTCCTGAAAGCAAGTTACTTATAAATTCTTCAAGTTGTGAAATTTTACTTTGTAAAGTTTGCACAAGCAAAGAACCATCATTATCAATTTGATAAAGTTTTATGAGTTCATCAGCACTTATATATTCTTTCAGATGATTTTTTATGTCGTATAATTGGCTTTGGCAAACGTAAATTTTGCTTCCTTCTTTTATTTTTAATCCTTCTGTATCTGTATGTATTTCTTGTTCTAAAAAAGTAGTTTTGTATGGTAATTTTTCACCATTGTAAATAAAAACCTGTTGAGTTTGTGTAGTTTTCCATTGTTGATAAGCCTTATCTTGCCATTCTTGACTGTTATTTGCCAAAATTACAGTGTCTAATTGCCTTTTTATGTCAATTTTTGCAGGGTTAATATTGGCTTGCCAATTTTTAAAATATTCTAATGCAAGTAATTTGAAGGCTTTATTTTGTAGAATATCAAAAATTTTCTTTTCTAATTCTTTATTTGGGTTTTCAAAATAATACTTAGTTGCATTACTAACTTCTAAAATGTAAGTAATTTCATTTGCTTCAATTTGTTTAACATATAACAAAGGTGTATCAATAGCAAAATTTATTTTGCTATAAAGATGTTTTAAATTTTCAAGTTTAGCATTTTGATTACTACTAAAACTTGTATTTTGTAACCATTTTAAAGTATTGATTAAGAAAATTGAATTTTGTGGAAAACTTAAAATATTTGCTTGTATCTCTGTGCCTTGCTCTGTTACAAAGAATTTACGTAATAAAACAATATTTTTAGTTTCCGTATGCACACCCAATAAAGTAAGATAGTTTAACTTTTCTTGTTTATCAGATGTTTCAAGCCAAGTTAAAACCCAAGAAGGTAATTTTTCATTTTCTAAGGCAAACTCTAAAGGATATATTTTATCTTTTAGACCTAAATCAATGTAATCATTCAGTTCTGCAAAATTTTCTTTAAAACAATATTGCAATTTATCATTATTTGATAATTGCGAGTGTGTAAAATTATTAAAGAAATTTTTATTACTATATTTTGAGAAAAAAAGTACAAAAGCAAACTGTTCTAAGGTTTTTAAATCTTTAAACTCTGTTTCTCAATAGTCCGTACATTTTTCAGTTAACTTTGCCCAATTTGACTAGATTTTCATAGTTTGGGTGCATTTTCATCACTTCTACATCCAAGTCTAAGTTTGTCATAATGGTTTCTAAATAGTTTTGATTGGTCTATTCACTTTTGATGTCATAGAGAGAAAATTTTTTGTTCCCTGCCAATTTATTTTCCATACGTGCCAAGTTGTAAGTCATTGCAACTGCATTCAGATGAAAATCTATACGTTGTTCTTTTCGTGTTTGTGACTCTGTTAAGCCCAAATGCTGTTTTAGAACACGAAAAATAAACTCTATCGCAACGGAGACCGTCTGAAATCTCAAACTGTAATATTGTGCAACTAAATGGGCAGCCACTTCTAAATCAGAACAAGCTAGTATTGCCATTGTTTGTTTGCCCTTTTCGGTTTTTACTATCAAAACTATTTTTAGTTTTCGTTCCATTTGACCGAATACACCACTTTGCTATAAAGTGTAGCCCCTGCAAGTTGAGGGTATTCTTTTTCCGTCGTTGCATAGCTAGGTGCCAAGTCCATTTTATCGAGCAAATCAGTTGCCTTCCAATTAATCTTGCTGCCATATTTGCGTTTCCTGCCCTTTGCTTTTTGCTCCCCAGCATACAACCACTTCATATTGGCATCACAACGAAGCTTGGTAAGAACCGACAAACCAGCACTGGCTGCTTTGTCCCAAGTCTTTTCTTTGGCATAAAAACCATCACAAACCAAATACTTTACGTTGTTTTCAACAAAAAAATCTTTGCTCGCCTCCACCTGTTGCAAATAAAAATCTAATCTACTCTCCTTATCGGGCAAGGTATTGGGGGTTTGTTTACTGTCCAAGGCAAAGCCTGTTTTATCTGTTGCAGACACAATAGCAAGCAAACTTAATTCCAGCCCTTTCATACTTTTTTGCAGGCAACCATTCCAAAAACTCCCCAAATGAGCCGTATGATGACCACTTTTAGGAATAAAACTTGCGTCAAGACAAGCCAACAGCACCTCCTTTTTGTCACAATAGTGGGTAATGAGTTTTTGGTTAAAGCCCAATTGTAGCTACTCCAACGAGCCATATTCGTAAAGTTTTTGCGACCACGAGCTGACAAAATCACAAAAACTAAATGAGATAAAAATTTCACCAAACTTTTATTTGGTAAAGTCATTTTGCCTACTATTGCATTGAAAATTATTTTTGTTTTCATAAAAGTATCCCCTTGGTCTTGCAATGACAAAGTAAGGGATACTTTTTTATTTGACTAGAAGTTACAAAAAATGTACGGACTATTGCTCGTAGAAACTTATGCTTATTGTTTGTTAGGCAATCATTTTCATTTTTTAGTGCGTATTAAGTCAGTAGAAAGTATTTTTAGAAGTTTACCTCACTTGGCACACAAAGATTTTTCAAAGATGCTGGGTTATCAATTTGCTCACTTTTTCAACGGCTATGCCCAAATTTTTAATTTGCAAACAGACCGTACAGGCAAGTTATTTGATTACCCTTTTAGGCGAATAGAAGTGCAAGACGAGGCTTATTTTAGCCAGTTGATTTATTATATTCACCATAACTCACAAAAGCACGGTTTAATTGCAGATTTTCGAGAATATCCTCATTCGTCTTACCACAGTCATTTGAGCAACAGGGCAACTAAATTGCAAAGAGAAGCCGTAATAGATTGGTTTGGTGATAGTCAAAGTTACAAAGCATTTCATCATCAAGAACAGGATTTGAAGGCTATTCAGGATTGGATAATTGAAGTGGAGTAAGGCTTTTTTACGTTTTTTTTACGATTGTCAAGGTGCGAAAACACGGGGCTGCCTAAGCCATTGCCAACGTAAAAAAACGTAAAAAAAACGTAAAAAAATACTAACCCAAAACCAAAGATACAAACAAAAGTAGCAAATTTTTCTTAAGTAGAATAATGAAATTATTTTTTGTTTATTATTTGGAATTAGTCTAAATTAAAATAATTTTGTGCCGTTAAATTTATTATCCACTTACTTAATACAAACTAAGAATGAATAAAATTTCAGTTTTAGCAGGTTTGGTATTTTCTGCCACAGTTTTTATAACCTCTTGTAGTTCAGACGAAAAAGTAGCCCCATTGACCCTTCCAGCTACTTACAATGCTGCCAATTTCCAAACCAACACCGTAGCTGAATATACGTTACGCAATAATTTCAGGACTTTTGTTTCCGAACTCCAAAAAGGTCGGGTGGCAGGCGTAGCCCTCGATGGCAATGCGTTGCGGACTTTGTATGAAAAAGACAACCCCAGCATCAGCAGCATTACCTTAGCACCTACCAGAGCCACCATGAACAGCTTGTTTGCCGAAATAGACAAAGCAAGCAAAGGTAGTATGTACCAATTTGGTAAAAGTGCTGCCGAAAACGGCAATGGCGGTACAAACAACGGCTATTTGTTCGATGAAACAGGGCTGGAATTGGAGCAAATATTAGACAAAGGTTCTTTTGGGGCTGCATTTTACAACCAAGCTGCGCTATTGGCAGCTAACCCAACAGCAGCCAACTTAGACAAAATATTGGCTTTGTATGGTAGTAATCCTACGTTTCCGAATACGCCAACAGCTACCAAAACGCCGCAACCCGACTTTTTTATGGCAAACTATGCTGCCCGCCGCACCAAAGGCAACGACACGCAAGGTTTGTATGTGCAGCTACGCAATGCTTTTATCAAGGCACAAGCAGCCATGGCAGCAGGCGACAAGTACAACAAAGACAGGGACGAGGCTTTTGCAGACATCTTTTTAACGTGGGAAAAAGCCAACGCAGCCACAGTTATCAACTATTTGTTTGACGTGGAAACCAAACTAAGCAGTGCAGCCATAGACGACAAATTGCGGGCTTCGGCTATGCACTCTTACGGCGAATGTGTAGGTTTTTTATTAGGCTTTAAAGGAATTGCAAAGAAAAAAATTACTGATGCCCAAATAGACGATGCTTTGCTTAAAATGAACTCCACCACACCTTTCCGCATTGTGGGTAGCCCTACAGAAATTGCCAAATTAGTGCAAGTTCGCAGAGATTTACAGGCTATTTATGGCTTTACCAACGCAGAAATGGAGGATTTTAAGCAAAATTGGGTAACTGTCGAAGGTAGATAATTATTTTTAAATTAGCTAACGTAAGTTGCATAGTGTGAATGTAACATACGTTAGCTACCAAAATTTGTATAATAGATTTTTAGTTTTTTAAATTAAGTACTTAATAAGCAGGCTAACCCAGCAACCACCAAATTCCACCAAAACCTACCGACAAACCTGTTGTTGCACCGACCAGCACCTCCTCGCTGCTGTGTGCTTGCAACGCCAACCTTGTGGACAAAACTACACCAACTAACAAAACACAAAGTAAAATAGGAAAAAATAAATCATATCGAGAGTCGCAAAGTTGGAGGGCAAACAAAATACCCAAAGCCCCCGCCACGCCTACGCTGTGCATACTTAATTTATAAAAAATATTGATAATAGCTGCCACACACACTGTTTGTGTAATGGCAATGAGCAAATAAGCCAACAATGTTTCTGCAAATACGCCTCTTGCTACCAAAAACGTAACGGCTGTATAAAAAATTGCAACCAAAATAAAAGGCAATCTCCTTTCTTTGTGTTGGGTCATTTCTAAACTACTAATTGCCTTACTTTTTAACAAAGCAAAAATAGTAAGAACAGGAAAACCACAAGTGCCTAAAAACAGAAAGCCCCACAACGACCATCGAATAGTGGCGGCGTATTCTATAAAAGCATTGGTAAAGAAAAACAAACCTCCAAATAAGTAGGTAGGCATGAAAATAGGGTGCAGCAGATAAGACAAAAACCGCAAGAAAGTTGTGGGCATGAAACAATTTTTTGCCAAATTATGAATTTTTAGGCTAAAAATTGTTATATAGCTTTTGTTTCTTTCATTAACCAGATAATTTCTTGATAAGACTTTGCACTTCTCTTGATTTCTCTTACTTTTACTCGTTTTTGTGGGCATAAAACCCTTTGGGTACAAAAAATGAAAAATAAAGCCTTATATATTTCCATCTTGGTAGCTTGCTTTGCCTTTGTTGCTTGGCTCGACTATGTTACGCCTCGACCTTTGAATTGGACTGTAACCTATTCCAAAGACGACAAAATACCCTATGGAAGCTATATTTTATACGAAATATTGCCCCAAATTTTCCAAAACGCAACTTTAACCGCCAATAACAAGACTTTGTACGAATTGTTAGACGAGCCAAAAAGTGATTATAAAGAGTGTGCTTACTTGTTTATCAATGAAAGTTTTACGCCTTCTGAACAAGAAACCAATACCTTATTTGAGATGGCAAAACAAGGGGCTACTTTTTTCATTGCCTCCGATGAGGTAAGTGGCTCATTTGCAGACACTTTGCATTTGGAAATGGACAGTAATTTTTCGCCTTGGCAGGTCAAACTAGTGGGCAACGACAAGGCAGAAAATGACTTTGTTCCTTTGCGACTCATGAATCCACAAATCAACTCAACTTACTATTACAAACGCAATGCCGTATCCTCTTCTTTTTTCAAGCAAGTAAATTTTCCAAACGAAAATCCCTACCTTGACGAGAAAAAAATCAAAATCTTAGGCACTAATGGCTTAGGCTACACCAATTTTATCTATTTCCCCTTTGGCGAAGGTGGTTTCTACCTTCATTCCACGCCTTTGGTATTTACAAACTACAATTTATTGGAGAAAGAAAACTATCAATATGTTGCTCACGCCTTGTCCTACCTAAACCAACGCCAAATTATCTGGGACGAATATTATAAAACAGGTCGCAAACAATCCGACAGCCCTATGCGATTTGTGTTGCAAAACGAAAGCCTGAAATATGCTTGGTGGACTTTGCTGGTGACGGTGGCACTGTTTATTGCTTTTCGCAGCAAACGTACCCAACGCATCATACCTATTTTGAAAGCACCCCAAAATACCACATTGGCTTTTACTGAAACTGTGGGTATGCTTTATTTTCAACGCAGAGATGACGCCGACCTTGCACGCAAAAAAGTTACCTATTTTTTAGAGTTTATTCGCAAGCATTTCTACCTGAATACCAGTGAGTTAAACGATGAATTTGTGCAAAACTTGGCAAATAAGTCGGGCTACGACCACAACAAACTCAAAAGGTTGTTCGGCTTGGTAGCAGATACCAAACAATATGAGGTGTTATCAGAAACTCTGCTGCACGAAATCAACCGACTGATAGAGGAGTTTTATGATTTTGTGGAGTTGAAAAGGTAGCTTGTTTTTTGTACACACACCAACAACTCCACTTCAACATTCAACATTCAAAATTACCCTACCTGTTTCCACGCCTCCTGCACCGTTTCCACAGGCAGCAGACAAGTTTGGTTTTGGCAGACATAAATCAAAGTTTTGTCGGACAAGGCAGGGCGTTGTGCCAACAAAGGTAGGGTGCTTTGCGTGGCAGTAGCAGCCAAAATTTTGTTAGGAAAATACTTTTTGTTTAGTTCCGTTACCAACGATTGGTAATTTGCTCCACTTACCGCAAATTCTATGGTTGGCGTGAGGTAATTGATACACAAAATAGCCCAATTAGACAAATAACGGACTTCTTTTTCTACCAAAGGCAAAAGAGCAGCCAACAAATTGTCGGCAAGTTGGCGGTAAGTTGCGTTTTCAAAATACAGGCTCAACAGGTGTAAATTGTGCGTCATGATGGAGTTGGAGGCAGGAATTACATTGTCGAACAGTTCTTTCTTGCGTGCTATTAGCTGTTCGGCTGTTTGGTCGGTGTAGAAAAAAAAGTTCTCTTTGGTATCAAAGAAATTTGCCAACGCATAGTCCATTAATTCCTTTGCTTTGAACAAGTATTTTTCTTCAAACGAAATTTGGTAAAAAGCCACAAAAGCCTGAATCACAAGGGCATAGTCGTCTGCATAACCTTTCAAGGACGTTTTGCCGTTTTTGTAACTATGCCAAATTTGTTGGTCTGTTACCATAGTTCCAAACAAAAATTCGGCGTTTGCCTTTGCCAATTCGTAATATTCGGTTTCGCCAAATACTTGGTAGGCATCACATAACCCTTTGAGCATGAGGGAGTTCCATGCCGTCAAAGTTTTGTCATCACAGATTGGGCGTATTCTTTCGGCTCTTTGTGCCAACAATATTTTTTTCCACGTAGCCACTTTTTGCTCTACTTCGACTATGGTCAGCCCTTGTTCTTTGGCAAAGGTCGTGTTGCTTTGGTTTCTGAACAAAATGTTGTAACCATGCTCCCAATTTCCTTCGGCTGTTGGGGACACGCAATAATATTTTTTTAACAACTCCAAATCTACCAGCCCAGAGTCTTCCAACTGTTCGAGAGTCCAGATATAAAATTTACCTTCAATACCTTCGCTGTCTGCATCTAAGGCACAATAAAAATTGCCCTCTTGCCCCCGCAATTCTCTCTTGACAAACAAAATGGTTTCATGCACCACTTGGCGAAACAGAGTTTTTAGTTCTTGCGTGTAGGCGGGGTTGTCCGTAGCCAAATTATCGAGCAAACTATACGCCTCTGCATACAAACTAACCAACTGCCCATTGTCATACAACATTTTTTCGAAGTGTGGAATATTCCAATTCGCATCGGTGGCGTATCTCGAAAAACCTCCGCCAATTTGGTCGTAAATTCCGCCATACGCCATGCTCACTAAGGTCAAAATGGTTTGGTGAAAAGCCTTTTCGTCTTTGGAAAAAGCAATATAGCGGAGCAAAAACAAATAAATTGAAGGCATAGGAAATTTTGGTGCCACGCCCAAACCTCCTGACTGCGTGTCGTAATGTTTGGCTAAGTTATTGGCAATCACCTTGATGAGGTCGGCACTTAGGCTGCGTTGCACAAAAGACAAGCCGTATTTTTCCACTTCACTGCGGTTGAGCAACTCGGTAATATGCTCGGCAGAATCAGCCAATTTTTCGGGTTGCTGCACAAAAGCATTTGCAATTTGGGTCAATAAATGTGTCCAATGTTGCGGAGGATAATACGTGCCACCATAAAAAGGTTTGGTGTTTGGTAGCAAAAAAACATTGAGAGGCCAGCCCCCATTTGCACCCAAAGCCTGCACCGCCTCCATATAAACGGCATCGATGTCGGGTCTTTCTTCTCTATCTATTTTGATACAGACAAAATGCTGGTTCATCAGGGCTGCAACTTCCTCATTTTCAAAACTTTCCCTTTCCATCACATGACACCAATGGCAGGTGGCATAGCCTATGCTTACTAAAATTAATTTGTTTTCTTGCTTTGCTTTTGCAAGGGCTACTTCGCCCCACGCATACCAGTTCACAGGGTTGTGTGCGTGTTGGAGCAAATAAGGACTGGTTTCGTGAATAAGTTGGTTCATGTTGGTGGTTTATTGCAAATACAACTTAATTATTTGGTGAAATATTCCCAAAATTGTAGGTAAATCAGACAAATAATACGTTTCCTCGTCCACAAAAACTTGCCTACCTGCCAATTTCATAAATTTCCAATCACCACCTGTAACCGCACAACCATAAACAAAGGGTTGTGGTTTGCCTTTTTGCTCGTTAAAAACTTGTGCTGCATACATTTGTGCCAAACATTGCCCTCTACCATAATCCATATCTTGGTCTTTAGCTTCTGCTAAGGTAATAATTGGGGCTTGCATTACTTCTTTGCGTGGGTGTTTTGCCAAGAAAAAATCGCAAGCACCCGACAAATCTCTTTTTTCGTCTATGTATAAATCCTCACCCGAATACAAGGTAATAGAAGCCCTGAAACTAAGGGCTACTTCCATTAAAATAGGCGAAATCAATCTTTCCGATTTGCTTTTTTCGTTAGTTAGAGGCATCATTTTGGCTATTTCCAAAACTTTTAGCAACAAGTCGGAGGCTGGCACAGGTTCTATGACAGGAAACAGATTAAGGTCTATTTCCTCTATGTCTAATCTTTCTAAGGCTTGTCTTAGGTTTTTAAAATTGCTGTATCCCATGATTTATAAGTTTCTCAAAAGTACAAATTTTATTGGAATTGGAGAAAAAATTAGGAAAATAAGACAGCTATTAAAAAAACTTTTGCTAACGAGCAAGTTGAAGACATTATTATTTGACTAAAACGTCATACATAGAATCTTGTATAGCCTGAAAATCGTCAAAAATGGGACTATCTATAATTGTACCCATATTTATGGCTACAAAAAAGTAGATTTTTTGCTTAGGAAAATACACTAATTGACACCCCGCACCAATACCACCGCCACTATGTCTATAGTATAGTTGCTGTTTATACGTATTTTTGCTTATTCCTAATCCATAACCATAATCATTTTTTGTATTTGTGCCAACAAAAGTTAGCATTTCTTTTAGGCTATTTGCCGAAATAATTTTGCCATCAAACAAGGCTTTCATAAATCTAACGTAGTCTATTGGCGTGGCAATAATACCGTCATCACCTATCAGCGAAGCCACATTGGTTTGTTGCATCTGCGAACAATTTTCAAGCACACCATTGCTATACCTGTCCCAATAAGAATTAACTAAATTAGTATTGTTCAAGAAATTTTCCTCGTGATAGAAAGTTTGTTGCAAATTTAAAGGCTTAAAAATTTCGTCATACATAAATTTTGTGTGATTACCTGTAACAAAATCTGCTATCAAAGCCAATAGCAAATAATTTGTATTTCGGTAGCTATGTTTGCTCGCAGGGGCAAAATCTAAAGGCTTATTAGCTATATAGTTTACATAATCTGTGGCAGCAAATTGGTGTAAAGGGTGTTGCAACAAATAGCTTACATAACTTGCCACACTGTTATATTCTGCAATGCCCGAAGTGTGGTTGAGCAACATTCTAACCGTAATTTTATCGGCATTAGTAATTTTTGCAGCTATTTCTTTGGGCAAATAACTTGTTATTTTTTCGTCTAAATTTAATTTTCCCTGCTCACAAAGTTTCAAAATAGCCACTGCCATATAGGTTTTTGCCACACTTTGCGAATATTGCAAGTGTGATGGCAACATCTTGGTCTGGTCTTCTATCTTGGCAAAACCCGAAGCACCAGCCCAATAACCTTGCTCAGAATAAATGGCAATCGCAATGCCCGATAAACCTTTTTTTGTGTAACCGTCCATAATAGCTTGCAATTCTATCCCTTTTGGGTGTGCAGTATTTTGGGGTTCCTGCGTAGCAAGTATGGTTTCTGCATTTGTTGCAGCCATTGGTGTTGTCCAATTTTGACGACTGCAAGACAAAAATAGCAAAGCAATGATGCTAATTGTGAAAATGAATTTCAAAGTTTTCATAAATCGTTTTGTTTTTTGTGAATTTATGTAAAATAGACTTTAGTCTGTTTATTATGTGATGAAAACAGACTAAAGTCTATTTTACATAGATATTTGTTCCCATTTGAAAAGCAGAATAAAAGTTTAGGGGAATTGACCTATTATAAAACAAGGCAGGAATAACCTGATAGGTAGCAAAAGGTGCAATAAAAGTGCTGTTTTGTGCTTGATAATAACCCGCAGAAATACCAAAAGGCACAATAATTTGCGATTTCCCAGCATGACTTGATACCCAAGCACCATTTGCAAATTTGTAACTTGCTACAGGGTGGAAGTTGCGTTGCCAACCAAGACCTCCTTTAATTTCGCCATAAAAATTTCCAACAACTGTTGGTCTGTAAGCCGTTTGTGTATAAATCCAAAAATTATTGCCAATATTTTTATTTCTACAAAATCCTATTTGAAACTGTTGCACCAAATCCTGCCTTCCGTTTAAGCTAATTTCTGTTCCAACGCCAATGCCAATATTTCGAAAATTGCTTTTCAAATCCTTGAAAGGCATTGCCAAGTTGTGAAACTGAATACTTATCACAATAGGAAAATTGCGGTAAATTGCCTCGTTGTTTTGTGCATTTGTGGCAAGAGGAAAGAAGTAAAGCATTACTGTAATTCCGATAAGCATAAAAAATATGATTTTGTTTTTCATTTTGTTTTTTGTTTCATTCTACAAAACAAAATTGTACGATTTTTAAATAAAAAACATATCTTTTGGGTGGCAATTAGGCGAAGTGTGCCATTTTTTGAGTTGAAACAGCCATACTTAGTCTAATTTAGACTTGCTCCACCCATTTTTTAAAATCTGGAGCTTTGATACGGCTAATTGTGAGTGGTGTAGGAATATCTTTAATAGGTTTTAGAAATACAGAGAGTTTGCGATTTTCTTCTTTGTTAATTTGTTGAATAACTTGCCTATGAATAATTATCTGCCTATTTGCCCTAAAAAATAAATGCGTGTCGAGCAAATTTTCAATCTTTTCTAAACTATGATTGACAATATATTTTTTGCCTTCCACAGTAAGCACTAACGAAAGTTCATCTTCTACATAAAAACAGGCAATTTCTTTCCAAGATAAAATGACTTGTTGCTGACCAAGATTTACAATCATATTAGCTGGTTTGGGGTTTTCTTGTGGTGGAATATTCGCAGGAATAGCTGCAATATCATTCTTAATAATTTGCACTTGTTCCAATTCCCTAATCTTCTGTTGATAACCCAACAAGTGGTGATAAAAATATAGTCCAACATATAAACCATTGATAACCAACATCCAGATAAAAAATATGGGCATATTGTGCGTATAAAAACTGATAGGCAAGGGCTTATTGGTAGCAATAAAATTGACTAATTCGGTGGCTAAGGCAATAGAAAGTAATCCTGCTGTTGAGGTCAGCAGTATTTGAATAGTTAATCGGTAGCCAATATTTTGAAAGTACCCAATTTTTTTATCTAACAAAAGTATAATATAACGAATAATCAAAACCGCAATATAGCCCTGCACGGTGTCTATGCTATAAGTAAGCAAAAAACGCAGAATTGGTTTAGGAAAACTATAGGTAAGCAAATAATTTATGGTGTTGGCAAAAGGCACAAGCAAGATAATAAACCATTTATCTTTGTAGGTGTGGTTTTGGAATAAAGGCATTTTTCTACAAATACAACTTAATAATTTGGTGAAATATTCCCAAAATTGTGGGTAATTCTGAAATATAATAAGTTTTGCTATCTAAAAATAGTTGCCTACCTGCCAATTTCATAAATTTCCAATCACCACCTGTAACGGCACAACCGTAAATAAAAGGTTGTGGTTTTCCTTTTTGCTCATTAAAAACTTGTGCTGCATACATTTGTGCAGCACACTGTCCTTGTCCATAGTCAAGCACTTCATCTTTTGCTTCTGCTAAGGTAATGATAGGGGCTTGCATGACTTGTTTTTTTGGGTGTTTTGCTAAGAAAAAATCGCAAGCACCCGACAAGTCCCTTTTCTCGTCTATGTATAAATCCTCACCCGAATACAAGGTAATGGAAGCCTTGAAACTAAGGGCTACTTCTAATAAAATAGGTGAAATCAATCTTTCGGACTTACTTTTTTCATTGGTTAGTGGCATTTGGTCTGCTAAAGCTAAGGTTTGGAGTAACCAAGCAGAGCCAGGCACAGGTTCTATGGCAGGAAACAAATTAACATCTATTTCCTCTATGTCTAATCTTTCTAAGGCTTGTCTTAGGTTTTTAAAATTGCTGTATCCCATGATATTTGATGTATTATAAAAAGTAAAAATCTACCACCCACTGCAAAGTTCCTAAAAGTTTTGGCAAATTGTCTAAATAGTAGATTTGGGTATCTACATAAGCAATTTGACCTTCCAAACGGATAAAACGCCAAGTATTGCCATCGGTAACACTTCCATAAATAATGGGTAAAGGTTTATTGGCGAGTTCATTAAATAACCTTGCCCCACACATTTGGGCTATGGCTTGAGGCAAAGCCTTATCTAAACGACCAATTTTTGCCTCTGTAATACAAAAAACGGGTGCTTTAATGGCATAAGATTGAGGGGACTGGGCGAAAATAAAATCAACTTCTCCATTTAACCCTTTATTTTTATCTACATTTAAAGACTCACCAGAATATAATTCTATTTTTTCTTTATTTGCAAGTTTTATATCTATCAAAATAGGAGAAATGATATACTCACAAACGGCTTTTTCTGTTGTAATAAGCATATCTTGAGCAGCAAGTAAACTTAGTTCTAATCTTTGACTTGGCTGGACAACTGGTATATTTTTTGGGAAAATAGCATCTGATGTTTTCTGTTCTATCAATAGTTTATCCGCTAAACTATTAATGTTAAAATCTTTATATGCCATAGTTATATGTTTTTTGTTTCCCAAAAATACGTATTTTATTGGAATTGGAGAAAATTTTAATAAAATTAATAATGTAAGATTTTATTATAAAAAGTAAAAATCTACCACCCACTGCAAAGTTCCTAAAAGTTTTGGCAAATTATCTAAATAGTAAGTTTGTTCATCAACATAGGCAGTTTGCCCTTCCAAACGAATAAACTGCCACGTTTTTCCGTCTGTTACAGCCCCATAAATTATCGGTAATTGCTTATTTTCAAGTTCATTAAACAGCCTTGCACCGCACATTTGGGCTATGGCTTGGGGCAAAGCCCTGTCTAAACGACCAATTTTAGCTTCTGTAATACAAAAAACAGGTGCTTTGATGGCATAAGATTGTGGAGATTGTGCAAAAATAAAATCAACTTCGCCTGTCAAGCCTTTGCTTTTATCTACATTTAAAAACTCACCCGAATACATCTCTATTTTGTCTTTGTTGTTGAACTTAATATCCATTAAAATTGGTGAGATAATATACTCACAAACAGCTTTTTCGGAGGTAATAACCATTTCTTGGGCTGCTGCTAACATAGCCGCCAAACGTGTACTTGGTTGGATAGGTGTAATGGTATCAGAAAAAAGCCTATGTGATTTTTTCTGTTCTATTGACAGTTTTTCATACAAAGTTTTAATATTAAAATCTTTATAAGACATCTTGTTATGTTTTTTTAGTTTCTCAAAGGTACAAATTTTATTGGAATTAGAGAAAAAATTAACTAAATAAAACAGCTATTAAAAAAACTGGTAGTGCCACAGCTATAATGCTTAGAACTAACATTTCTTTGAAAAAATTTTGTCATTCTTCGCTATGCTCAGAATGACAAAATTAAAAATTAAATTTTACATTCTATTTGGCACAGCAATTCCCAGCAACTTCATCACTTCTTTAATTGTTTTGCCTGTTTGAGCAGACAAAGCAATGCGGAAACTGCGAATTTCGTCTGTTTCTGCCTTGAAAATGGGGCAGTCGTGAAAAAATTTGCCGTACAATTTGGCTAATTCATAGCCATAAGTTGCCAGCACAGAAGGGGCTAACTCCTCCGCTGCATCTTTTAGTTTGGCAGTATATTGCCCCAAAACCTGTATCATTTCTTGCTCTATGGGCAATAAAGTTGCCAAATTTTGGTAACTTTCAGGCTGATAATTGTAGCCCGAAGTGTCGGCAGTCCGCAAAATGGAGGCTATCCTTGCGTGAGTGTATTGAATGTAAGTAGCCGTATCTCCTGTCAAAGCCAACGACTCTTCGGGGTTAAACAGCATAGTCCTGCGAGGGTCGACCTTGAGTAAAAAGTATTTTAAAGCACCCAAACCGAGCATTTTATACAATTCCTCTTTTTCGGCATCGGGCATTTCTTGCACTTTGCCCAACTCTTTGGTGGTTTGCTTTGCCAATTCTATCAATTCGGCAATCAAATCGTCTGCATCGACTACTGTTCCTTCGCGGGACTTCATTTTGCCACTTGGCAACTCCACCATACCATAAGAAAGGTGAAACATACCATCAGCATAAGGTCTGCCGAGTTTTTGCATAATAATTTTCAAGACCTTCATGTGATATTCTTGCTCATTGCCAATGACATAGAGGGACTGCTGCATAGGAAAATCTTTGAATTTCAGGTCGGCAGTGCCTATGTCCTGCGTAATGTAAACCGAAGTTCCATCGGCACGCAGCACCAATTTTTCATCTAAACCTTCGGCTTTGAGGTCAATCCAAACAGAACCGTTGTCTTTTTTAAAGAAAACTCCCTTTGCTAGTCCTTCTTCTACTACATCTTTGCCCAACAAATAGGTGTTTGATTCGTAGTAAAATTTATCGAAAGCAACGCCAATGGTTTGATAAGTAGCTTCAAAACCTTCATAGACCCAACCATTCATTTTTTTCCACAAATCCACCGTTGGTTGGTCGTTTTCCTCCCATTTTTTGAGCATGACCTGTGCCTCTTGCATGAGGGCAGTTGCCATTTTTGCTTTTTCTTTTTGCTGTTCCTCTGTTCTTTCGTCTGTTATCAAGCCTTGTGCTTGGTAAGTAGCAAAAATTTCGGCAGCTTGTTTTTTATTTTCTTGCTCAAATCTTACATAATAATTGCCCACCAATTTGTCGCCTTTTACGCCTGCCTCTTTTGGAGTTTCGCCTTTGCCAAATTTTTGGTAAGCCAACATAGACTTGCAAATATGAATACCTCTGTCATTTACCAAATTGGCTTTCAACACTTTACAGCCGTTTGCCCCCAAAATTTGGGAAACAGAAAATCCTAAAAAGTTGTTTCGCAAATGCCCTAAGTGCAGAGGTTTGTTGGTATTGGGCGAAGAATATTCGACCATTACAGCCTTGCCATTGTTTGGAAGTTGTCCAAAAGTTGGGTCTTGTTGCAAACCTTTCAACGCCTGAATCCAAGCCGAAGGCTGAATAGTGAGGTTCAAAAAACCTTTGACTACGTTGTATTTTGCCACAAGAGTTGCTTCGGTTAGCAGATATTCTCCCAACAAACGAGCAGTTTCTTCGGGGCTTTTTTTGCTGGCTTTTAGGTAAGGAAACACCACCAATGTAATATCTCCTTCAAATTCTTTTTTGGTAGGCTGCAAGGCAACAGCTTGACTATCAACTGAATGTGTAAACACCGCAGTCAAGGCTTTGGCTATTTGGGTTGCCAATAAATTTTCTATATTCATCGTTGCAAATTAAGGAAACAAAGTTACAACAAAAAAATTTACTTGCCTTGCTTGACAAACATTTATTTTCGATACCTTTGTTGGAAAAAATTATTTTATGCAAACACCTGCCATTCCTGAAAATGTCCTTGCTTTGTTAGACAAATTGGAGCAAAAATATGAGAGTATGGGGCAAGATTTATCGTCTTATTTAGACGGTTTATTGTATGCCAATTACCTTACCTATTGGGATTATATTCATTTAGATACTTTATTGAGTTTGCAAAATCCGAAAACAGATTTTCCAGATGAGCAAATTTTTATTGCCTATCACCAAATTACAGAGTTGTATTTTAAGTTGATACTCTCTGAAATGCAGCAAATTAGCAACCAACCGCAGATAGACGAGGTTTTTTTTGTGGCAAGATTGAAACGGATAAACAACTATTTACGCCACCTCATAAGTTCTTTCAATATTATGGTTGAGGGCATGGAAACCGAGCAGTTTCTCAAATTTCGTATGTCTTTATTGCCTGCCAGTGGTTTTCAGTCTATTCAGTTTAGAATGATAGAGGTTAGGGCTACGGATTTTAGGTTGCTCACTGCCCACGATTTTCGCCCACAGATAGACACGCACACAACAGTAGAGGAACTATACGAAAATTTGTATTGGAAAAAAGGGGCAACCGAATTGGCAACAAGCAAAAAAACTTTGACCTTACGTCAATTTGAAACCAAATACAGCCAAACTTTGCTCAATTTGGCAAAGGAATGTAAAGAAACCAACTTGTGGCGAATTTATAAATACCATCTCAAAGACTCGCAAGCTATTCCTGCCCTCTTGCGTGAGTTCGATGCTTTGATGAACGTAGATTGGGGCTTGGCACATTACAGTTCGGCTGTGCGTTATTTGCAACGCAGCCCTGCCGATATTTCGGCTACAGGTGGCACAAATTGGCAAAAATACCTGCCTCCGCGTTACCAAAAACAAATTTTTTACCCCGAATTGTGGACTGAACAAGAAAAAGAGGAATGGGGAAAATCTTGGGTAGTACAGCAGTTGGGGAAAAGATAATTTTGAAGGTTTATCAAAATGCTGCATTTTATTTTACTTTTAAGTAGTTAGACTTAAATAATCAATAATATTTCAAGTACTAAGTATCTGATTATCAGAATTATCCGACACCTCAAAGGTGTCGGATAATTAGATTCAACTACTTACTTAGTTTTTTGACTTTCTTGGTAGGCAAGAGTTTAATAAAAATTTATGCGACTTATTTCACACCCCATTTTGTGTAATTACTATGTAACCTATCGTTGCAATGCTGCCTGCGATTTTTGCGATATTTGGGAGAAACCCTCGCCTTATATTACCTTAGAACAGGCTACGCAAAACTTCAAAGACCTCAAAAAGTTGGGTGTGAAAGTGATAGATTTTACAGGTGGAGAGCCACTGCTGCACAAAGAAATTGCAAACCTACTTCATTTGGCAAAGCAAATGGGCTTTCTTACTACGCTGACCACAAATTGCCTGCTCTACCCCAAAAAAGCTGACCAACTCAATGGCTTGATAGATATGCTGCATTTTTCGTTAGACTCTCCCAACAAAGCCGAGCATGATGCCTCTCGCAAAGTGGCTGCTTTTGATTTTGTGATGCAATCCATAGAAAAAGCCAAAGCCATAGGCGAAAGACCTGATATTTTGTTTACTGTTTTTGAAACTAATATGCACCAAATAGAGGCTGTTTGGGAAAATATTTGCAAACCCAATAACTTACTACTTATCTTAAATCCTGTTTTTGCCTACAATCAAATCAATACACACAATGGTTTGTCTGCTAATTCTCTAAAAATTCTCAAACAGTGGGCAAAAAAGCCTTTGGTATATTTAAACGAAGCCTTTTTGTTGTTGAGAGAGCAAGGTGGCAACCAAATAAACCAACCTGTGTGCAGGGCAGGAAGTAGCACCATTGTCATTTCGCCCGACAACCAATTAGTGTTGCCTTGCTACCATTTGGGTATAGAACAAATGCCTATCGACAACCAACTTTTTGCACTTTACCACTCCGAAAAAGTGCAGCAATTAGTGAAAATGGAAGGTCGTTATGCAGCTTGTCAAGGTTGCGTAATTAATTGTTATATGCAGCCCTCTTTTGCCGTAGAGCTAAACAAATATTGGTTTGCAGCCTTGCCCAGCACCCTGAAATACAATTGGGAAAAAAGTACGTGGAAAAAGTTGGTGTTTGGTAAAAAATGGAGTTTATGAATAATTTTTTGTTAAGAGGCTTGGCAAAAGATGTCATTTTTCAAAAAAATGACATCTTTGGGTAATTATTCATAAACTCTAATGTACATTTGCCAATATAAAAATAAAATCACTTTTGCAAGAGGTCTAATCTAATTCATGGCAACTCCAACTAAATACGTAACCCCAAAAAAATATTTAGGGCAGCACTTTTTGAAAGACAAAAGTATAGCAGCCAATATTGTAAATTGTTTGCAACATCACAACAACTATGCTACATTGCTCGAAATAGGAGCTGGCACAGGAGTTTTGACCGAATGGTTACGCAAAAAAACTGATGTAGACTTATTTTTGGTAGAAATAGACCAAGAGTCGGTGGTTTATTTGAAAGAAGTTTTGCTTTTTCCTGCCGACAAGATTATTGCAAGTGATTTTTTGCAATTAGATTTAGCAAAACTTTTTCCTTCGCCAATTGGTATCATTGGCAATTTTCCTTATAATATTTCCTCGCAAATTTTTTTCAAGGTACTCAACCACCGCAATCAAGTGCAGGAAGTAGTAGGAATGTTGCAAAAAGAAGTAGCCGAAAGATTGGCAGCAAAGCACGGGAGCAAAACTTACGGTATTTTGAGTGTGCTATTGCAAGCCTTTTATGAGGTGCAATATCATTTTACGGTTGATGAAAACGTATTTAATCCGCCACCAAAGGTAAAATCAGGGGTCATCTCACTTCGCAGAAACTCCATAGTAACCTTGCCTTGTGATGAAAAATTATTTTTCAACATAGTGAAAACAGGTTTCAACCAACGCCGCAAAACTTTACGCAATGCCCTCAAACCTCTTGGTATCCCGCCTGCTCTGCTCACCAATTCAATATTGGACAAACGAGCCGAGCAGTTGAGTGTGCAAGTTTTTATTGAACTGACCCAACAGTGGCTTCAATCAAACAATCTGGATTTATAGAGTGCAAAAGTAAGATAAAAGCAACTAAAAATATAATAGGAAACAAGGTGCAACGAATTTTGGAACAATTACAACCCATGTACAAAATAAATTACAGTTTGCTGCAAATTTTGCCCAAAATTTATAACTTTGTTGCGATAATTTCAAAAAAACATGAAAAAACTACTTTTATTTACCTCTTTGCTTGCTTGTGGAACTTGGGCTACCAGCTACGGACAAACCAGCACTGCCGCCGCCACTCAACCCAAAGACGAAAATCTTATCCGTTTTTCGCAAACTATTCAGGCTGCTGACCTCAAAAAACATTTGAGTATTTTGGCTTCTGACGAATATGAAGGGAGAGAAACAGGAGAAAAAGGGCAAAAAATGGCTGCCGATTACATCAAAAAGCATTTTGAAAATCTGAAATTGGCTGCACCTGTCAAGTCGAATCCAGACAATCCTTATTACCAACCTTTCCCTCTTGCTCGCAAAACTTGGGAGGAAACTTACATCAAGAAAGGCAATAAAAAATATGCGTTGTTCGAAGACTTTTTTGTGGCGGGAGATTATACGGTGGCAGAAAAAGAAATGGACTTTGTTTTTGCAGGTTACGGCGTAGAAACAGGCAGCTATTCGGATTACAAAGAATTGGAAAAAATGGGTCTGAGTGTCAAAGGCAAAATTGCGGTGGTGATGGTGGAAGAACCCAAAGACAAAGACGGCAATTTCATTTTTTCGGCAAGCAAAACAATGGCTGATTATTCCAAAAATGGCTACAAAGCAAAACTTGCCAAAGACAAAGGGGCTGCGGGTATCTTGTTGGTCTATCCTACTGATTTTGAGTTTAATAAAACCTTGTCTTTATACAAAAGTTGGTTGAGTTCTCCTGCTCTCGATTTTGAAAGTACAGAGCAAAACAATTTTGTTACTATCTATGCAAAACCTGAAATTGCTCATAAGATTTTGAAGTTGAAACCAAAAAAATTCGATAAATTGCTGAAACCTATCATAGAAAATAAGCAAAGCACAGCAGGAAAAGCCGTAGGCACTGCCCTCGTAAAATCTACGCGAATGGCAAAACGGATAATGACCGAAAATGTGTTAGGATTTTTGGAAGGGACAGACAAAAAAGACGAAGTTTTGATAATTACGGCACATTACGACCACATAGGCATAGTCGATGGCAAGATAAACAACGGAGCTGATGACGATGGGTCAGGCACTTGCAGCGTATTGGAGTTGGCGGAGGCTTTTGCCCAAGCAAAGGCAGCAGGTTTTGCCCCGCGCCGCAGCATTTTATTTATGTTGGTTACGGGCGAAGAAAAAGGCTTGTTAGGTTCTGAATATTACACCAACCACCCCATTTTTCCGCTAAAAAACACCATTGCCGACCTCAATATAGACATGGTGGGCAGGGTAGATGAAAAACACAAAGCCAACCCAAATTACATTTACGTCATTGGGTCTGATAAATTGTCGACAGATTTGCATAATTTAAGTGAGGACACACGCAAAAACTATGCTGCGGAGGTGGAGTTTGATTATACGTACAATGACGACAACGACCCCAACCGTTTTTATTACCGTTCAGACCATTATAACTTTGCAGTAAAAAATATTCCAATTATTTTTTACTTCAATGGCGTGCATGACGATTATCACCAACCGACTGACGACGTAGAAAAAATCAATTTTGATAAAATGGAAAAAATTGGTCGACTCATTTTTAGTACAGCTTGGCAGCTTGCCAATGGAGAAAAAAGACCTGTGGTGGACAAAGCACCAAAGGAGTAAGTTACTTTGTCGGCGGGAAACCAAAAAAAGCAAAGAATATGCAGTAAGCAATTCGTATGATAGAGGTTATTACGATAATTTTTGTATAGAACACTAACTTGTTGATTTTCAATTAATTGACTTTGTAGTTAGAGGCAACCCCCGCCAAAGGGTACGGTACAAATCGTAATAACCTCTGATGTTTCTGATGATATTTTCCAAATTTTTGCTAATCAAAAATTTGAATTAAGATAAAAATTTTACATGAAAAAATATTTTCTTTCCCTTATCCTGCTGCTTATCAGCACCGTAGTTCTCTCTGCTTCGCCTATTGTGATAAGGGCAAGCATAGTAGATTTTGGTACTACACACCGCATCTTTGCCGATGTGTATGTCCCTCGTTTGGCACGTGATACGAAGGTAACAGACCTCAAAATATCTTATTTTGTAAAAGCCTCTGCCACCAGCAACGAAATTTTGCGACAAGATACAGTGAGTTTAACAAACTACCTGCTCAATGGTGGCTCGTTGGCTTTTAGTTTCGACGTACTTGCAACAGGGGTACGCACTGCCATTTTGTTTATTAAAGTTACAGATACGCAACTTCGCCAAGATGCCCAAGAAGATTTTTTGTTAGGTGCAGGCAATACGTTTGCGGGAATAGTCAATCAAAAAACCAATATCATAGGTGAATATGCCAAAGAAGGAGATTCTTTGTTTTTTTTGGGTGCAGAAAACCAAAACGTATATGTATATAGGCTGCCCCAAAATTTTCAGGCTGCTTTTGCTCCCATGCAAACCGAAGGGCTAAACGCAAACCCCGAACTGAAAGCCGACTCTATTTTTGTAGTGAAAACCAATACAAATTTTTGCCTACACACCAAAGGCTTGTACTTTGCCCAATTAGACACCAACAGTGTAAATGGCACTGGGTTTAGAGTCATGGAAAAACAATTTCCAAAATATCGAACTGTTTACCAGCTCATCGAGCCTTTGCTTTACATCTCCGAATACAGTGAAATTTCTCCTATCAACTCCATACGCCAAGATGATGCCGTAGAAAAAAAACGTGCCTTAGACCGTTATTGGTTGGCACTTGCAAAAGACGAGGCTAAAGCAAAAAAGATGATTCGGGCTTATTACCAACGAATTGCAGAAGCTAATCAGGCTTTCACGACCTACAAAGAAGGTTGGAAAACAGACAAAGGAATGATTTACATTATTTTTGGCAAGCCCGACCTTACCCAAAAACTACAGGGACAAGAGCAGTGGATTTACAGAAGTTATGGGCAGGAAATTAAGTTTACTTTTATGCGAAGAAACAATCAATTTACTACCCAACACTACGAATTGGTAAGAAATGAAAATTACAAAGATACGTGGTATAGTATGGTGGAAAGATGGAGAATGGGATTTGTTACAAGATAGTTGCCAAACAACGTAGGGAAACAAATTGGGCTAAATCCTAAGTAGTTGAACCTAATTATCCGACACCTTTGAGGTGTCGGATAATTCTGATAATCAGATACTTAGCACTTGAAATATTATCGATTATTTAAGTCTAACTACTTATACTACATTTACCACTTTTTTTGTTTACCTTACCAACACCTGATATAAATTTGAGTTTTGGGGGTCTATCAGTGCCATGTTGTCGCCTACTTGTTTTGCCAATTCAGGTTTTCCTTGCGAAAAAATTTGCAAAATTTCGTTGCGTTTTGCCCTCACAAATATATCGATGAGCAAAGCATCGGCAGGACGCAATTTATTGACTGCACGTATTTTGGCTATGGCTTCTGCTATTTTTTTGCGACCTTCTTCAGCATCTTTATAAAACAAATCTAAACCTTGGCGGTGGTATTGGTAAAGTGCCTCTCTGAACAACAAAAATTGGGGGCTGTTCATGTTTTCAGACAACCAATAACGGTTGCGGTTGTTGCGGTTGTCCCAGCCGTTGCCTGCCTGTTGCGAATTGTTAGCTATGTTTAGCATTTTCTCTATGAATGGCGACCCTCCTTTTTCGGCAAACGTATCGAAATCTAAGGCTAACATGGTGTAGGCGTAGTAAGCCAACATAGCTGTTAGATTGTTTGCATTGGCGTTTTCTGCAAAAATCAAAGGTTGGTTAGGCTGATACGAAAAATTGAAGTTTTGGTCTAAAAAGTCAAAAACTTGCGTATCATACGTACTGCCGTAAACAGGTCGGGTGTACTGTACCTGTACTGTGCCTAAGTAGCTGCCCTGTGCCACATTGGTCGACCTGCTGGGGTCTTCCGTAGTGAGCAAGGTAAGTGAAATGGTGCATTTCAACCTTTCTTCGGGCTTTACGTCTTCGTTTGTCCATCTGGTTTCGTTCATAAACTTTTGGATATTTTGCTGCAACCCATCGATGATTGCCTTTTCTTGGGTTTGCACTTGTTGGGCATTTACCAAAACAGTGCAGCGAAATTCTTGGGCAAAATGAGGCGTTGGCAATAAAAAAATTGCAAGTAAAAAACAGCAGAAGTACGTTGGCAAGGGTCGCAGACCTTGACAACCGTACAAAAAACAAAAATTTATATTTTTCATTGCTAAATAGTGGTTAGAATTTAGTAGGTAGTCGTTAGCATTTTTATTGACTGCAAAGATAGTATATTTGTTCAATACCTCAAAGTGTCGGACAAATCTCATGCTATTGTTTGCGGAGATATCTACCGTAAGTAAGAACACAAACAACCGTAAAAGGCAACTAAATTATTTTGCTGTTTAGTATGCTGTCTAAAATTTTATTAAATTTGGTATCAAAAAAATCATAAAATTAGTTGCCTACAGGCAACTATCCTAAACTATTCAAAACCATGTTCAAATCAAATTGTGTATTGGCATATAGGCGAACTTTATTTTGCTTCCTTGCTTGCTTACCTTTTGTTATGCAAGCACAAAATCAAGCCAATGATTATCAAGAGTTTACAAAAAACTTTTTGTCTTGGCAGCAAACTTTGCAAGAGGCAAAGCCCAAAGCCGTAGAAAAATGGTGGGCAAAACGCAAAAAGAACCAACAAATTCCGTATTGCGTGGCAGACTCTGTGGTTTTGTTTTACAAAGCACCCGCCAACCAAAACCCTACGCAAGTGGAGTGGGCGGGCGACTTTACAGGCTGGCGACCTTCTTTGCGAGGCACGCAAATAGGCAAAAGTAGAGTCTGGTATTGCAAATTGTCGTTGCCAAAAGATGCAAGAATTGATTACAAAATTGTGTTAAACGGCAAAGATTGGCAACTTGACGAAGGTAATCCGCACCAACAGTGGGCTGGCATAGGCGGTGGTGCCCCAAATTCCGAACTGCGTATGCCCGAATGGAAACCCGAAACTTGGGCTATGCCAACGCAAAATTCTAAGCAACCCAAAGGCAATTTATCTGCTAACTTGTTGATAAACAGCACTGCTTTGGGTTATGCGGTACAGTACAAGGTGTATGTGCCTGCCAATTACGACCAACTCAAAGACTTGCCTGTGGTTTATTTTACAGACGGACAAGAATATGCCGACCCTCGCATGGGGGCTGCGGTGGTTACGTTAGACAATTTGATAGCTGCCCAAAAAATAAATCCTGTCATAGCTGTTTTCATAGACCCTCGCCAGCCCAACAACCTGAACGAAAACCGAAGAATGACGGAGTATATCAACAGTGATAAGTTTTTGGGGTTTGTTACCAAAGAATTGATACCCACGATAGATAAAACTTACAAAACCAATCCTTCGGCTGCACAAAGGGCTTTGGTAGGCACTTCGTTAGGTGGGCTGTGTGCCACTTACTTTGCGTGGAAAGCCAACGACTCTTTTCAGTTGTTTGTAGTCAATTCGCCTGCCTATTGGGTGTCGTTGTCTATACTCGACAACTTTAAAACAACCAAAATCCCTTTCCAAAAATTGTATCTTTCCTCTGGTTTGCAATTTGATGGCGAAAAAGATACCCAACTCTTTAAGCAAATTCTGACCGACAAGGGCTACAATTTCCGCTATCAAGAAATTAATCAAGGTCATTCTTGGGGAAATTGGAAAGGGTTGGTAGATGATTGGTTGCTATATTTTTTTGGAAAGTAGAGGCAAGCACAAATAATGCTGAAAATTAATTAGAGGCTGTCCGAAAAGTCAAACTATGCACTTAATCAATTACTATACAGCACTTACGCAAAAAAACCTCCCCCTTCTATTTTAGCAGTAGGCAGGTTGGTGTCCAAATGAATAGAATCAAAAATAGAAGTTTATGGGAAATAACGCCCATAAACTTCTTAATTCATCAATTTTTTTTTATTTAAACAGCTATGTTAAAAATCATATTTAGAGGCATTCTTTTTTTGGTTATTTCTGCTTGTCAAGTGTATGGACAAATAGATTCGGCTCAATTTGTTTATACCAACTACATGAGTGCCATTGGTGGACAAGAAAATCTGAATAAAATTAACTCTATTCGGTATGAGAGCAAAAACAATTTTAATGGAATGAAAACGAAATCAACCATTTATCATTTAAAACCTAATATAATAAGAACTGAAATTTATAGAGAAAGTTCAAGTAGTTGGGTTATTACTTGTTTGTATCCAGATTCCATGTTGATATGGGATAAGAGTCTTGGAGAAAAACCAGTTCATACTTGGCAGGCTACAGAAAAAGTAACAGGTAAACCCTCAAAATATAAGAAAAACTTAGATAAACCTTACTTTTTTAATTCTTTAATAGAATGTAATACTTACAAACATTCTATCAAATATTTAGGGAGAATGATTAAGTTAGGGAAGGAATGTTTTGTGATACAAGTAAATATAGATGAATTTACTAAAAATATCTATTATATAGACAGTAAAACATTTTACTTACTAATGACGGAGGCAGAAAGTTCCCTATCTGACACAATCAGAACAGAAATCTATGAGGATTATAAGAAAATAGGCGAATTGCTTATGGCTTTTAAAGTAAAAAGTTTTATAGGTAAGCAATTTACTTCCATAAACGAATTCGAAAGCATCGTGACCAACATTCCCATAGACCCACGTTTGTTTGAGTGTGTGCCTTTGAGTGAGAAAATAGAGGAAATAAAGAAAGATTAAGATGCAGGCTTTATTTTCTCTGAACAAATGGGTGGTTTTTGGTTTTCTTTGTGTGGTTAGCATCATACTTTCTTTTGCCATGCGGGAGTTGGTAGTAACGTTTGAGGTTTATTATGATGCTTTTAGTGAGCAGCTTACATGGGAGAGAGCCGAAGAAAAATACCAAAAACGCAAAGAATGGGCTTGGGTAGGCTATGTGCTGATGCCTTTGCTGTTTGCTATCAAATTTTTGTTGGTAGCTACTTCCTTATACATAGGCACGTACCTACACAATTTGGTGCTGCCCTTCAAAAAACTCTTTGGTGTGGCAGTGGTCGCTGAGTTGGTGTTTCTCCTGCCTACTTTCATCAAGGTTTGTTATTTTTCGTTCTTTAATTTGCAATATACCCTGCAAGAAGTTGTTTATTTTGCACCTTGGGCTTTGTCTTTTTGGTTGGGTGTAGATAGAGAAACGGACAAGGTAGTGGCTTATCTATTGCAAGTCAGCAATTTGGTAGAGTTACTTTATTTCTTTCTTTTAAGTGCTGGTTTACAACAAGTTAGCAACCAAAGTTATTTTTATGCTCTTCGTTTGGTCTTACAATCTTATGGCGTTGGCTTGTTTGTTTGGGTGGTTTTTATAGCTTTTCTTATCGTTAGTTTGTTTTAAGCAGATGAATAAACAGCATTTTCGTTACCTTCTTTTGAGCAGTTTATTGTTAGTGGTTGGTCTTTTTGTTTGGCAAATCATCAAGAAAAAAGCACAACCTACGCAGCAGTTAAGCCAATTTCCTGCCCTTCCGTTTTATTCTATCATAGACAGCATAGCCCAAACGAGCAAAACATGGCAAGGTAAATCTGTTGTACTCATTTATTTTAATTCTACTTGCGAATATTGCCAATACGAGGCTGCACAAATAGCCAAACAAATTGATAGTTTCCAATCCGTTGTTGTCGTTTGGTTTTCCATTGAAGACGTAGCAAAAATTAAGCAATTTGCCACAACTTACCAATTAGCTAATCAACCTTCGGTTGTATTTGCCAAAGTTTTGCCCCAAGACCTTAGCAAGTATTTTGGTGGAGTTTCTCCCCCAAGCATCTGGATTTTTGATAAAAATCAACAACTGGTAAAGCATTTTAAAGGCGAAACTAAAATTGAAGCTATTGTAAAATATTTATAAAAGTGATTTCGGTTTCTCAAAACCGAAATTTAGGTAATTGGGTTTAGAGAAACCCCTCGTTTCGGTTTTGAGAAACCGAAACCACACAAAGATAAAAACGGACTGAAGTCCGTTCTACAAAAATTATGAACCTCAAACATCTTCGCAAAACTTTTGCTTTGCAACAAGGTTTTTCAGACTGCGGTGTGGCTTGTTTGCTGGCTGCTGTCCGTTATTATGGTGGCGAAAACAACTTAGAATACTTGCGAGAATTGAGTGGCACAACGCCACAAGGCACAACTTTATTAGGTTTATACCAAGCTGCCCAGCAAATAGGTTTTGAAGCACAAGGCGGGGAGGCAGATATAAAATTTTTGAAAGACAATAGAAGCAAACAAAGTCTTTTTATTTTGCACGTCATCATAGACAACAGATTAAACCATTATGTACTATATTATGGTTATGAAAATGGCTTGTTTATTATTGGCGACCCCGCCAAAGGCATACAAAAACTTAGTGAAACTGAATTAGAACAGATTTGGCAAACCAAAAAATTGCTAAAACTTGTGCCTACATCCAATTTTGTAAAAGCAGAAAGCATAAGGAAAGAAAAAATCAAATGGTTTGTAGAATTGATTACTCCTGATAAAGATATTTTGTTAGTCAGTGTAGTGATTGGTTTGGTGATTGCCTTGTTGGGCATGACCAATGCGGTCTTTTTTCAGCAACTGATAGACAAAATTCTCCCTACTGCCCAAACTTCCAAACTGTTTACAGGTTTAGGATTGTTGAGTATTTTGCTCATTACCCGAAATTTGCTAACCAAATTGCGAGGGAATTTTCTTTTGAAACAAAGCTATGATTTTAATAATCGGATTGCAAATAGTTTTTATACGTCTTTGCTCTATTTGCCCAAATCTTTTTTTGACAGCAAAAAAATAGGAGAATTGGTAGCCCGCATGAACGACAGCCAACGTATTCAAAATTCGCTAAGTTATTTGGTAAATAGCTTATTGATAGATGTACTTTCGGTTGTCGTTGCTTTGCTTTTTTTATCTTTTTATCATGTTGCTATTGCCTTCATTTTGGCAGTCGGCTTGACTTTGTTAGTTGTGGTGGCTTGGTATTTTTCTCCTCAAATCATAACCAAACAAAAAAATGTATTGGCTGCTTACGCCCACAGCGAAAGCAACTACATAGACACCATAAAAGGTATAGCAACCGTAAAAACAAGCAATAAAGAACAGTTTTTTAGTGAGCAAACGCAGAAAATTTACCAAAACTTTCAACAACAAATTGTGGTTTTGGGCAAATTTCGTATTCATTTTAATTGGCTCATAGAAAGTTTGACTTTGTTAATGATTGTTGCAGTTTTGGCTATTGGTGCTTATCAAGTCTTGCAAAAAGAGTTGTTGGTTGGCAATTTCATAGCAATTTTTTCTATTGTGGGCATTTGTTTACCCGCCATTCATCGGTTGTTATTAGCACATATCACTTGGCAGGAGGCAGCAGTAGCTTTTGATAGGTTGTTTGAGTTTGTCAATTTAAGTTCTCAACAACAAAATAAAGCTACCCAAAAAAATTTAGCAACAGATTTGGTTTTTGACAAGCTACTTGTGCAAGACCTTAGTTTTCGTTTTGCAGGGCAAAAAACCTTACTTAAACAACTCAATTTTTCGGTACAACGAGGCGAAGTAGTAGCCTTAGTTGGCGAAAGTGGACAAGGGAAAAGTACAATTTTACAACTCATTCAGCAATTTTATAGCCCAACAGCAGGAAAAATAGCTTTACAATTTTATTCAGGCAAAGAGTTAGTTCAATATGAGGACTTAACAACTATCAATGCAGCTTCTTGGCGAAAATATATTGGCGTTGTCCCTCAAACTCCACAGCTATTTAATGGTACATTAGCTTTTAACATTACCCTCAATCACACACAAGAAAGTTATATACAATGTGTTGAATTTGCCAAAAAATACGGATTTCACACCTATTTTGAAAATTTGGGGCAAGGTTACGCCACTTTGTTAGGCGAAGGAGGTATCAATTTATCTGGTGGGCAACAACAAATGGTGGTTTTGGCAAGGGCATTGTTTTCCCAACCACAACTGCTGCTATTAGACGAATTTACCAATGCAATGGACAGCCAATTAGCCATATTTTGCAACAATTTGATAGAAAAAATCAGAAAAGATACGGCAATTCTGGTGATTTCACATCAAACAGTGGCAAATGCAGATAAAATTATAAGTTTGAAATAAGTTTTGTGCTTTCATTGAAAGTGCTTTTGATTGATATAACCAAAAGTTGTGGGTTTGAGAACCCACAAGCACTACACTGTTAGTAATTATGAATTTGGAAATTCCATAATCCTGCTGCAATTTCTATACTCATATCTTCTATGGTAGGTGTGTGAGTTCTTAGTTTATTTCGTAAAATCGTATACTTTTTTATTCCAGCTATCGTATTTTCTACAGGCACTCTTTCGACTGCTTTTTGTTTATTTTGTTCTTTTGTAAGCGTAGGTGTTGGATTTTTTTACTTTTTTTTGCTTTTTTATGCGGTATATGTGTAGTCTTGGTTTTAAAAACGCCATCAAAACCCAGATAGCCCAAATCTATATGCACATTTTGATTTTCAAACCAAGTTTCTTTTCCTTTAAACTCTTTCTTTAGTAAGCCAAAATCGTGATGAGAACCTCCAAAAACAGTGTTTCCTAAATAAATAACCTCTTTATCTGCGTTTGCTATGATGGTGTTTTTCTTAGTTACATTATTCCAAGCGGTGCCTCGGCAACAACCAAACTGATAACTTAAGACATCAAAAGTAGGATACGTTTTCATATAAAATAGCACAAAGAACAACCTGTCACCATCATCAGAGCGAATGCCACCACCACTAAGGTCGGTTTGTAACAATCTATCTTGAAGAATTAATTCTCTGCTTTTTTTATAAATTGTAGTGAAACTTGTTAAAAGTTCCTTAAATTCCTCTGTAGAAAGACCTGTTAAAGCCAACATTTGCCTTTGGTCTGTAACTTTATTTAAAAATATACCCATAGTTGAAAATACTAAGAAAAACATATAATAAAGCTAAATTAGCTATTAATTTGAAAAAACCAAAAAAAAAGAAACTAAATATGTAATAATCAAATAGTTACAAGTTATACATGTCTATTTATGATTTATGATTTGTTTTTGCATATATACTATGAACGGGAAGGATTTCGGAAAACGAAAAACTGCAATAATACGCAATAGGGCATATCCCATTGTCTAGCATCGTTTTATACCAAAAACCATTTTCCGAAATCCTTCCCGTTTGCAGTATAGACAACAAAAAAATCATAAATCATAAATCATAAATAATTTACTCCACCACCAACTTCCTGCTCACCACCTCACCTTGTTCAGTTGTAATTTTTACCACATAACTGCCCGAAGCCAAGTGTTTTACGTTCAAAGTCGTTTGGTTTTCAAATTCAACAGGTTGCAAAACTGTTCTGCCGAGTAAATCTACCACAACGACAGCCCCCCTGCTCCCAAAGGGGGAGCTAAGCCCTCCACTCTCCGAAAGGGGAACTAAGGAAATCGTAACTTGGTCTTGTGCAGGATTTGGATAAAGAGCAGCCCCACCCCAACCCACCCCAAAGGGAAGGGAGTTTGACGTGATTACGTCAACTCCCCCTGTTGGGGGTTGCGGGGCTATTCCCCCTTTGGGGGTTAGGGGGCTTGCCTCACTTGCTGGCAAGGCTTGCACCACCACAAAACTATTAAATGGTGTATTCACAGTATTATCAAGAGTACAGACATTTTTTACGCGGAAACGATAGTATTGCATAGGTGTTAAGCCTGAAACTGTCCATGAAGTGGTAGGGGCAGTTAAGTAGGTTTGCATACCACCAGAGCCTGTTGTACCTGCTGCATTGGTAAGTTGGTACATCACTTGATACATCGCTGCATTCGGTGCAGGATTCCATGTAAAGATTGCTTGCGTGCCCCCATTGAGGGTTACATTATTGCCTGTGGGTGTGCTACAAATAGTGCCACCTGTGGTATTAGTTGTAAAGGTGGTGCTGATGCGGTTGCCCAACGTAGTGCCTCCACAATAGGACTGCAAGTAAATTTCATAGTTCATGGCATTGCCTTCTACTTGACCAATGCGGAAGGTAGTGGCAGTGCCTGGCAAGAAACGTGCAGTATAATAGCTAAGATTGGCAGGTTTGAAAACCAATAAAATGGTGCTTGTTGGGTTGCTGCCATCGTTGTTCCAATTGACCCGAATACCTGCTACACCATTTAATACTTCGTTGGTTACGCCTGTGATGCTAGTAACAGGATTTACACAACTTAAACGAGTGAAATTAGGCGTTACCAAAGCACTTGAATTGACAGTGATGCCGTTTGTAACAGTTACTAAACCTGTTGTAAAATTGTCATTCGTAACCGCAGTGATGGTGTTTGCATTGACAACAGTAAAGCTGCGTGCTGGCACACCGCCAATGGTAACAGCCGTTGCCCCTGTAAAGTTTGTGCCTGTGATGGTTACAGTAACATCTACACCGCCCGAAGTTGGGGTGAAGCCTGTAATGGTTGGCGAAACAGAGGAAATCACAAAGAAATTGCTGGCTGTGGGTACTAAACCTGCATTGCTTATAATAGAACTCCCTGTCCCTGTGCCTGTGGTATTTACATTGGTATAAGTACCTGCTGCTGTGCTGGCTACGTTAATTCGGTTATCGGGTGCTGTTAGAGTTTCCGCTAAGGTAACTTTGTAGGAGTTTATATCGAGCAAACTACTTATAACATCTGCTTTCCAATAACGATTGGTTGCCAAACTGCCAACCACTGTGCCATCGGCTGTGCCTCCTGCATTGCTATCAAAAACTTCGATTTGCACTATTGGATTTCCAAGTCCACTAGCATTTACTTCAAAATCAACAGGTTTGTAAGTTCCTTTGCCAACAGGAAAAACACGGGAAGTTATTCCACTGAATGGAAAAACACGTGCTAATTTTCCATTGACATAGTTAGTAGCAGTACCACCAGAAATAGCACCATTAACAG
Source organism: Cytophagales bacterium (assembly GCA_013299115.1). GTDB lineage: Bacteria > Bacteroidota > Bacteroidia > Cytophagales > Thermoflexibacteraceae > JAAFKA01. The sequence goes on along the minus strand of JAAFKA010000006.1, from coordinate 134,927 downwards.
TCAAAGTATTTGCACCAGTATAGACAATCCCATTGCTCAATGTCAAACTCGGCGTGGTTATATTGTTATTTAAGGTTACGCCACCTGCACTTGTATTGTCAAGCTGCAAACCACCTGAACCAATCGTCAAAGTTCCTGTGCTGGTAATAGTTTGAGGAATAGTAACCGAACTATTTGCACCACTAATCAAATTACTCATATTCAAACTTGCTATGCCTGAAATTGTGGTTGTACCAGCATTATTGATATTGCCCCCAACATTCATAGTTAGTCCAGTGTTAAAAGTGCTATTAGCAGTTGTAGTGAAATTGCCCAAAATACCAAAACTGGTAGTACCCAAAACTGTTACCAATCTGTTTGCTGCTGAGGTTGTGCCATTGGCAATGAAATTACCACTTGCAAATCTACCTGCACCTGATGCAAAGTAGCTGTAAGTAAAGCCACTTGTATTGCCACCTGCTTGGGTAGATGTTCCATCGCCAAACTGCAAGGTGTGGGCAGGATTGGCGTTTAAGTTGTTATCACTTCTGTATGCAAAACTGTGTCCTTGTGCAGAGGCTATGGGTGCAGTGGTAATGGCGTGAGGGTCTATGATGTTGATTTGCCCACCTGTGAGGGTGGTTGTGCCTGTGTTGTACCGAGTGGCTGTTGCTGTACCTATTCCCCACGCAAAAATATCGTTAGTATTTGGTACACTGGTGGCTGCTGTGCCACTGTTGCCGTCCACATTGATAGTTCCGTTGGACTGCGTAAAGTTTGCACCATTTTCTATCAATACATAACCATTTAGGTTTAGCGTAGTGGCTGCATTACCTCCAACTGTTAATGTGCCTTTATTGACTAAGTAGCTGTCATTTCTGCCTGTTTTGGCAATATCTAAAACTACGCCATTGGTGGTGTGCGTCAAAGTACCACCCACCTGAATAGTCAAGGCTGCTGCTTGTCCGTTGGCATCTACATTTACATTATGACCTGCCAAAATTTGTACTTCATCTGCATTGGTTGGTACTACGCCACCTACCCACGTTGCAGGAGTTGTCCAGTTGCCCGAAGTTGCCGAAACAATGGTATTGCTGGTGTTAGCTGCTTGGGTGTTTAGGCTATATGTGATGTTGGTAATATCTGCCAAAACTAACCCTGTGCGTGAAATAATGGGTGCTGTTACAGTTCCCGAAGAAGTTGCGTGTGTACCTCTTACAGTGCTGCCTGTACTTTCCAGCATACGCAATAAGGCAGCATCATTGATAGAAACCATTTGATAAGCCCGAATATTAGCCGAAAAAGTTGCTCCACCTGTGGGGTTTAAACTGTTTCCGTTGTTGAAATTCCAAGTTCCGTTGCTGCCTGTGTCGCAAGTTTCAAATATGGCACGAGGAGTGAAACCTGTTGCGTCTGTGTGGCTTACACTGATTGTGCCACTTGTTAAACTACCTGTTGCCGACCTGAATAAAAACACACTGCGGTCTGCTCCGTTAGACAAAGCCACAAAGGGAAAATTAGGCGTTGTGGGTGCAGAAGTTGGTAATTCGATAGTGCTTACCCAACGGGTGAAAGTGCCATTGGCAAAACCTCCTGCGGTGTAGGTTAATGCACCTCTTGATACTGTGCTAATACCCAAAGTAAATGTATTGCCACTCAAATTAACTTTTCCTGCGGTGAAAGTTATAGTTCCCCAAGAATTGAAATTGCCAATATTGAACGTAACGCCACCTGTGCTGGTGTTGTTGAAAGCAATACTTGCAAAATTGGCAGTAGGCGAGGCTGCTAAATTGCGGAATACACCACCACCCGAAACAGTCTGGGCGTTGGCTGCGGGTGCTGTGCCTCCTGTTGGACTTACACCTGCAAAGGTTACTGTTTTGTCGCAAGTAAATGTACCGCTATTCATTACATTTCCTGCTACGTTTAGCGTTGCTGTGCTTAGGGTATGTCTAAATTCTGAACCACTATTGATAGTCAAAGTACCTAAAATAGTAGTGGCACAAGAAGTGCAATAAGTGCCAGTTACCCATCTTCCTGCGGGATTTCCTGCATTGACTGTAACATTGTTCAGTCCTGTTCTTGTACCTATACTACCAACGTAGGTATCTATCACAAAACCATCGGTATTGCCTGCGGTGGTGCTTGTGCCATCGCCAAACTCAAAAGTATGTGTGCCTGTGAAAAACAAGGCAGTAGGGGCAATGTTCAAACCAATACTTACAGCTCTGGTTGTACTTGCTGTATAAGTAGAGAGGGGAGGGTCAATAATTCTAATAGTTCCTCCCGAACCATTGATAGCAGTGCAGTTGGTAATATTAAACAAATGTGTGCCTTGTGCTACACTTACTCCCACACCACCATTGCCGTCTATGCTCAACAAGCCCGCAGTTTGGGTAAATGCAGCTGATGCACCCGAAATATCTACATTGCCCAGCACATTGATAGTGCCGCCGCCAATGGTTAGTCCTCCGTTTACTGTCAAAGTTGCGTTGTTGCCTGATGCAGGTTGTATGTTTAGGGTGTTTGCATTGGCAACTAAGCTACCACCCACCTGAATAATGGAACTATTGGCTGTAAAATTATTGTCAAGGGTAACAGTATGTCCGTTGCGGATAATTGCACCTTTGGCTGTGCTGTTAGGTACTACGCCACCTACCCATGTGTTTACGTCAGACCAATTTCCCGATTGGGCAGTAGCTGTGTAAACATTGTCTAAGCCCAAAGCAAAGAAATAATTTGCGTTGGCATTGCTAATACCTGTGGTGGAGCTAATGGTGCTTGACAATGTGCCTACATTAGATACACTTGTGTATGTGCCTGTTTGCGTGAAACTGCGTGCTATGCGTGTGGTATTGTCAATAGGTGCTGTTTCTTGCAAAGTAATTTGCGAGGTAGAAGTAAAATTTGCTACTGTTCCGCCCAAAGTCAAAGCCCAATAACGGTTTTGCAAATTGCCAACTGTTGTAAAATCTGGCGTACCTCCACTGTTTACGTCAAAAACTTCTACTGTACCCGATACTGTGGCAGTGGCTGAGGTTGTAACACTGCTGATAGTCAAAGGATTATAAGTTGCTTTGCCGACAGGATAGAAGTAAGACGTGCTACCCAAACCAAAACGCCGAGATAAAGTCCCTCTCACATAGTTAGTTGCACCTCCACCCATAATACTACCTCCTATTGTGCCTAAAATAGACATCGTGCTGCCTGTATTGACAGTAAGAATACCTGCTATTAAATTTAAGGTGTTTGTGCTACGAGAAAAAGGCAAGGTTACACCCGCCGAGTTATTGATTATTGTTATGGCAGGTGGTAAAACTGTTGGCAATTCATTGCCAATGGTTTGGGCTGCTGAGCCTGTGTAAGAAAGTGTAGCACTTGTTGTGCCATAACTAAGTGTACCTGTAAAACTTCCTTGCACCATGTCCATCGTTGAGTCGTCATTGATAACAAAAGCTGGCGTACTACTTAGTGCTACACCTGCGGGGTTGTTGATACGCAAAGAAACAGAGTTTGTGCCATTTACTCCTGCAAAACTTGGGATTTGGGCAGTTGTGCCATTAAATTCTATGAAACCTTTGTTTGTACCTCCTCCGTTGGCAATAGCTGTGGCAGCGTTGAAAGTACCTGAAACTCTTAGTGTGCCTACGCCTATGCCTCCGTTGCTCATACTTAATATCCCCGTAGCTAAAATACTTACATTTTTTGCAGTAATATTGGTATTACTTGCCCCTGCTAAACGCAAAGCAAAACCATTTGTATTGCTAATTGTAAAATTATTGGCAACAGTCATTGCTGTATTACTTATATTGATAGTGGTAGTTTGCCCCACACAATTCCAATTAAAATCGTAGAAAGTTTGATTTAGTCCAAATAATGGTGCTGTGGTTGTAAGTCCTGTCATGTTCGTAGCCGAGCCTGTATTCCAAGTAGCAGCCATTACAGCACCAGCATTTTGGGTGTGGTTATAAATACCGCCACTTTGAAAAATGGCAGCAGCAGTGTTTGAGGTAACACTTCCTGCATTATTGACAGTGCCTGTAATATTGGCAACACCTGCATTGAGGTTAGTGAGGGTTAAAGTTGCCGAAGCAGCCACATTCCAAGTACCTGCTATGCTCACTTGTTCGTCGGGTACGCCAGCACTTGTGTTAATGCTCAAATTGGTAGATTGATTGATAGTAGAACCTGCATCAACCGAAATTTCGGCATCGGGTGTGCCATCGCCAATGAGGGTAAGTGTATTTGTTGCTGTTGGCGAGAGTGTTACAGCAGTATTTCCTGTTACACGCAATTTTCTGAAACTTTGTGTAGGAATATTATTGGCTGTGGGTGTGCCTCCGTTTGCAAAACGCAAAACATCTGTGTTGTCAATTACAGTACGGTTAGGTGTCCAGTTGCTTGCTACCTGAAAATCAGCAGTGCCAGAGGTTGCATTCCAAGTATAGGCAATAGGTGTATTCAATGTGGCTTGCGTGCCTGTGGCAGGGGCAGATTCGCCACCTTCGGTTGCCGAAGTAACACGCCAAAAATAATTGGTATCAAAAGTTAAGCCTGAAACTAAGGCGGTGTTTGTGCCTACGTTTACAGTTGCACCCAAAGTAAACGCAACATTGTCCAAAGAATAATAAACTTTGTATGCTCTTTCGTTGGTAATGGTTGGCGGTGTCCAATTCACCTGCATTTGCGTACCATAAGGTGTAAAAGTCAAGGCAGAAGGAGCAGCAACGGAAGTAGTGGGTGTATAACTAAAAATCCTTCGACTACCTTCTGTGGTGGTGTGCAAGTTCGCAATATTGGTGCTAAGGGTGTAGGGTTGTTGGGTAAAAGTGCCTGTGGTGGTGTTAGTAGGTGTAGCCGAAGTAATGTAAGCAAAATTTCCCGCAGTGCTATTAGTAGCAAAACCAATACCAACTTGCTGACTGTTAGCAGCACTTGTTCCCGAATTTCTAAACATAGAACCATAAGCAAATTCTATGATACTTCCATTTTCATACAAACGGACTTGAAAAGTGCCATTGCCCACAGCAGCAGGGGTAACATAAAGTAAACTCATATTTTGATACTCTATGACTAATACCCTGTTTGGGGCAGTACCAAACAATTTGTAATGCACTTTACCATCTGTACCCACTCGCAAATCTCCCGCAAAAGCCCCTATACGAGGCGAAGCAACCGTGCCTAATCCCACATTATAGGTTGCTGAACTAACAACCGTACTCCCCAACTGCACAATTCCATTATCACTTGTGGAGAATTGTGTGTAGGTGTTGCCCATCAGCCAAAAAGTAAAGCCTATATTGATAGGACTACCTCCACTGTTGTTATTGTCTAAACCCGCAGCCACTGCTTGCGTTGTGCCTGTGGACATATCCAAGGCATTGGCATCTTTGTCTTGCCCCAACGAGCCTGTTGTGAGTGTGTTATAGGTGTAGTTTGCAGAATTGAATTGAGCAAACAAAGGCTGCGACCAAGCCACCAGCAAGGTCAGCAACAGAGCCGAAAATGCAGAGATTTGTCGGCGAGTTTGGGTGTAATGATAAAACATTTTTAGTTAGGAATTATGATTTTTTTTTTAATCCTGTTAATCCTGTAATCTTGTTTGAATTTTGAATTTTTTTAATCCTGTAATCTTGTTTGAATTGGGAATATTGGGCTGGGAATGGTTTTGGGATTTTGTTTTATTCAATCGGGTTAAGTCCAATGCTGTCAAGCTAAGATGCAACTTACAACCCTGAAAGGGTTGAACACCAATAGCCCTACGTGCAACGTAGGGAAAATAATGCAAACCTCGCAGTTGTTGAACTTTCAATAGTCTTTTTTTTCGTTACGCAAGCCCTCTATTTGTTCGGTTGTTAAACCTGTGTGTTTGGCTATTTCTTGATTTGACAAAGAAGTTTGCAACAGACTCTTAGCAATTTCAATTTTTTCTGCCATTCTTTCTTTTGTCAAAACAATTTTTGCAGCCTCTTTATTCTTTGCCTTTGTCCGTTCTGCGTGTGTCAAATTTTCAAAACTTATTAACTCCACCGCCTTCTTAATTCCTTCGTTTTTTGTATTCAAAACAGGTCTTTCAGGGCTGTGAATAGATTGGTAAATTAAATCTAACCAATCTCTTATCTGTTGTGGGGTTTCTGAATTGGGGTGATTTGGATTTAAACAAACAAACTGATGCCCATACAAATCTCTGATTTTACCCTGTAAAGTTTGCGGATTGAGTGTCAAAAGCAAAACCTCATCGAGAATAGGCTTGCCATTTTTTTCGCTAATTTTGTAAGGTGCTGTTAAAACCACAATCACGTAAACAGTTTTCTCTATGCTATATTCCTTGCTACTTTTTTGTTGTTCTGCAATAAGCATTAGGAAATAGTGCAAAAACCTGTCAAAATGGCTGTCGTATTCTATGCGTTGAATTTCAATACAAATACGTTTGTCTATACTTTCTGCAAATATGTCCAATTCGAAGTCAATATAGCCAATTTTTGGTTCAAACTTCTTTTCGGTTTCTATCTTTCCAATTTCCACTTCAATACCCAAAATATCACGCACAAAAGCCTTGAAAACAGTGGGGTCTGTAAAGGCTTTCTTGAAAATTACTTCGTTATCTAAGTTACCAAGCATATTGGATTAAAGTGATTCCTGCAAAGATATAAAATAATATTTGTAGTTTATTTGTCATTTGATTTATTTTCACTACCTTTGCAAAAAAATTACGACCTTTAATCTTGTCAATTAGTTTTTATTGCAAATAATAAAGTTCGGAGTTCGGAAGTGTGCTACCACAACAGTATATGAGCCTAAAAAGTTAGCTCACCTGTACTTGTCAATCATTTGTCATCTTGTCTTGCATAATTTGTGAACTCTGTTAACCGAATTGATAAGGTTAATTTTTATCCAACAACATGACAAATTTAAGATTTGACGAGTTGCAACTGTCTGACGAAATACAAAAAGCAGTTGCGGACATGGGCTTTGCAGAAGCCACTCCTATTCAATCACAAGCTATTCCTGTTGCCCTCAGTGGCAAAGATGTTTTGGGGCAAGCCCAAACAGGAACAGGCAAAACGGCAGCCTTCGGTATTCCTTTGATTGAAAAAATTGATACCCTGCAAAAACACACCCAAGCCTTAGTGCTTTGCCCAACCAGAGAATTGGCGGTACAAATTACAGGGGAGTTTAAAAAACTCACCAAATACATTCCCGATTTGTTCATTGCAACCATTTTCGGTGGCGACTCTTACGAAAGACAGTTTTTTCAACTCAAAAAAGGTGTTCACATTGTAGTAGGCACACCAGGTCGGGTGATAGACCACCTCAATAGAGGAACTTTGAAAGTGGACAAACTCCAAACCATAGTCCTTGACGAAGCAGACGAAATGCTCAATATGGGTTTCCGCGAAGACATAGAGCATATTCTCCAACAAATGCCCGATGAAAGACAAACTTTGTTGTTTTCGGCTACCATGTCGCCAGCTATTTTGTCTATTGCTCGCCAATACCAAACGCAGCCCGAACAAGTACGCGTAGCCCGCAGCGAAGTTACAGCAGCTAACATAGAGCAGTTGTATGTAAACATCAAGCAACAACAAAAAACCGAAGCCATGTGCCGTTTTATAGAATACTACGGACTGAAATTGATGTTGGTTTTTTGCAATACCAAGTTGCAAGTAGATACCTTAGTAGATGAAATGCAAAAAAGAGGCTTAAATGCCGAAGGTTTGCACGGCGATATGAAACAAACCCAACGCAATATGGTGATGGGACGTTTCAGAAACACCACAGTCAATATTTTGGTGGCAACAGACGTGGCTGCACGTGGGATAGACGTTTCAGGCGTTGATGCCGTATTTAACTACGATTTTCCCCAAGATTACGAATATTATGTACACAGAATAGGGCGTACAGGTAGAGCAGGCAAAAAAGGTATGTCTTTCACTTTGCTCACGCAAAAAGAAAGATTCAAATTGCAAGAGGTAGAAAGGTTTATGAAAACCAAAATTACCAAAGTGCAAGTGCCTGATGTAGCCAGCATTTTGGAAAAACGCCAAGAAAACTTTATTGAACAAATCAAAGAGGAAGTAAATGGCAGTGAAGGGGCAAATTTGAAACAATACGACCAAATGGTTGCCAAAATAACAGCCGAAATTCAAGACCCAAAACAAATTATAGCTGCCCTTATGCGGTTGTATTTGGGAGATTTGCAACAAAACTTAGCAGCCGACATGGACTTCTCCGAAACTCGCAGCTACGAAAGAACAGACAGCGGCGACAGAGGAAACAAAAGAGGCTTTGAAAGAGAAAGAGGTTTCGAAAGAGAAAAAACAGGTAACTATTTCTCGGACAGAAACAGCAGAGATAGAGAAGGCAACAGAGAAAGCAGAGGAAGCTACAACAGAGGAGAAAACAACCAAAAAATGACTCGTCTGTTTGTCGGTTTAGGCAAAAAACACAATGTAGGCAAATCTGATATTGTCGGTGCTTTTGCTGCCAAAACAGGAATCAGAGGAAAAGACATAGGCGAAATCGAAATTATGGAAAATTTCTCTTTTGTAGAAGTGCCTGAAACCGAAGTAAAAAACGTGATAAAAGTGATGAACCAAAATGCCATCAAAGGTAAAAAAGTAACCGTAGAATTGGCAAATTAAGCAATTTTTTCTTTTCCGTAGTGTAGGGGTTGCAACCCCTACACTACGGAAAAGTTTATTCAGCGTAAAAATATAGCTATCAGGTGGCTTAAAGCCACCTGATAGCTACGTTTGAATCAGGAAATTTACAATTTACAACCAAAAATTTACCACTAAGATTTATGTCCACAGTTGCTTGGGAGTCAATCAAGACTTACGAAGAAATCAAATTTGAGTATTTTGAAGGCATAGGCAAAATCACTATCAACCGACCCGCCAAACGCAACGCCTTTACTCCATTGACCGTCATGGAAATGATAGATGCCATGACCCACTGCCGTTATGACGACAGAATTGGTGTAGTCGTTTTGACAGGCGAAGGACACGAGGCTTTTTGCAGTGGTGGCGACCAAAGTGTGCGAGGTAAAGGAGGTTATGTAGGCAAAGACGGCGTACCTCGTTTGAATGTATTGGATTTGCAAAAACTTATCCGTTCTATTCCTAAACCTGTTGTTGCAATGGTGGCAGGTTGGGCTATTGGCGGAGGTCATGTGCTGCACGTGATATGCGACCTTAGCATAGCAGCCGACAACGCAAAATTTGGGCAAACAGGACCCAAAGTAGGTAGTTTCGATGGTGGTTTTGGTGCTTCTTATTTGGCTCGTGTGGTGGGGCAAAAGAAAGCAAGAGAAATCTGGTTTCTCTGCGATGTCTATGATGCCCAAGATGCTTTGCAAATGGGCTTGGTAAACAAAGTTGTACCCGTAGAGCAGTTGGAGGCAACCACAATAGAATGGTGCAAAAAGATACTCGAAAAATCTCCGTTGGCATTGCGTATGCTCAAATGTGCTTTCAATGCCGAACTCGACGGACAAGCAGGTATTCAGGAGTTGGCTGGCAACGCCACTTTGCTTTATTACTTGTCAGAAGAAGCAATAGAAGGCAAAAAAGCATTTTTGGAAAAACGCAAACCAGATTTTTCTAAGTTTCCGAAGTTTCCTTGATGGTTGCTACACAACTTAAAGCTAAACGTACTTGCTCTATTTCTTTTTGCAAATTTATTTCAGTCATTTTTTCTAAATCTGTTAATAAATTTTGCAAAAACTCACGATAGTTAGTTGTATTGGGGTGCAAAGGTCGGTGTTGCAAACGGGTATTAATCTTTTGCCACTGTGCCAAAATTTGCTGGTGAGCTGGGCTTAAAAAGCAGGAACAAAACTTATCAAAGATAAACTGAACAGTTTGTTTGGTGGGGTGCAACATATCAGCCTCATAGAAACGGTAATCTCGCAACTCGTCTGTTATCAATTCATACGAAGGAAAATACTGCACCCTATCCAATGTTTGGCACAGCTCATGGCAAGCCAACCGTAGCGTAGCTTTGCTTACTGCATTGAGAGGCAAAGTATCTTTTAGGTGGCGTATAGGGCTTACTGTTAGCACCAGTTGGGTGTCTATGGGTAAAAAAGTATATAATTTTTTGATACTATCAACTATTTCTGCTACACTCAACAGCCTCTTTTGGAATCTGTTGGCAGGCATTTTATGACAATTTGCAACCAAAAGGCGTGGATTTTGAAGTTCATAAACCCAAGCTGTCCCCATGGTTAAAAGCAAAAAACGACTATTTGTTGTATGGGTCTCCAAAAAATATTCTCTTATTTTCTGTTGTTGCAAAGCAATTTGCTGTTGCAAAGCTGTTGCAGATGGATTGGAAAAAGATGAATGTAGCCAATAATTAAAATGTAAGTCGGCACGATAGTCAAAAGTAGTAGCAGGCAATACTTGTTTGTGGATACAAGTTTGCAATAAATCGACTAAAGTAAGTGGATTAAAAATAACACCAAAAGGATTGATTAAGGTCTTAAAATGATTGACATCCAATAACTTGCCTATTTCATCGCTAAAGCAAGAACCAACTAATAACAGCGGACTTTGCCAATCAATTTTGTGTGGCGAAGGGCTACATTCGACAGGAGTTTGTAGTTTGATGGGCATCATTTTTTGGAAATGTAGTATAATAATTATTCTAAACCTATTAGGTTTAAACTATTGATTAACAATTACTTACCGAATTTATTTTTGGTAAGTAATTTTTATTGCCTATTTTCACACAATTATTCGAATTATCAAAATTTTTATAAGAAAAATCATTACTTTTAGGCAAAAATGCTATAAAGTTGCAAGTAGTAATTTAGTGAGTTTTCAATTAGTAAACTAGTAAGATTTAAAGTAAGTAATTAAACCTAATTATCTGACACTTTTGCGGTGCAGGATAAATCGAATAAAATAACAATAAACTTAACACAACTAATCCATACTACTCAGAATTAAAACATGAACAGACTTTTTTTGTTTTTGCTATTCTTTTGCACCAATTTTTGCTGCTGGGGGCAAGATACAGCGGAGGAGTTTTATGCTTTGGGCTACAATGCAGCCGAAGGAGAAAACTATTCGCAAGCTATTGCTTTGTATAGCAAGGCAATAGAATTAGATACCAAATATTATTCGGCTTATTATAACAGGGCTTGGTGTTATTTTAAAACCAGCAACTTCCCCAATGCTTTGCTCGACCTCAACAAAGCCATTGGTATCAATGACTCTGATGCGGAGGCGTATAGGTTGCGGGGTATGATAAGGGTAAAGTCGGGCAACTACAACAGTGCTTTGCAAGACTACGAAAAAGCCCTTGCCCTTACGCCCAATGACAAAATGATTATCAACAGCATAGGCGTAGTGATGGAAAAAACCGAAAATTGGGAGCAAGCACTTTCTTATTATGAGAAGGCTGTGCAGATAGACAACACCTACCAAACGGCTATCAACAACTACAAACGGATGCAGGAAAAGGTGCAAGAGTTGCGAAATACTTTGCCTTCGACCTCAAAAACTACCCTCAACGCCAAAGATTATTTCGACATAGGTTTGCAAGCTGCCGACGAGGGAGATTATGAAACTGCCATTCGCTATTATTCGCAATGTTTGGAACTCAACCCCAAATCTCAACCTGCTTATACGCACAGGGGCTGGGCAAAATATATGCGTGGCAACTATGCCGAAGCCATAGAAGACCTCACCAAAGCTATACAAATCAATGGCAGCAAATGGGGCTACAACCAAAGAGGACAAGCCTTTCTCCGCCTCAACAAATTTGAGGAAGCAGCCAATGATTTCCAAAAAGCCCTGACCTTAGACCCCGACTACCGCACAGCCAAAGAAAACCTGATTTGGGTGCAAAACCGAATGGGACTAAAAACAGATAACAATCCCCCTGAAATTAGCATTATTTCGCCTATTCAAAATATGAGAGGGTTGGAAGTTGTCAAGTTAGACGAAACTGTAACCGTCATAGGCAGGGCAAAAGACGAAAGTGGAGTAGAAAGGGTGCTGCTCAATGGTTCTTTGTGCAATCTGAACAACGCCACAGGAGATTTTGACGCAAGTGTAAAATTGAATTTGGGCAAAAATACTATCAACGTAGTGGCTTTTGACTTAAAAGGAAACAAAGCCGAAAAATCTTTTATCATCGAAAGAAAATCGCAAGAAACTGCCAAAGCTGCCAACGAAGTGCCAACGACCAAAGCACAGGAAAACGAAGTGTTAAACGAAATTATAGGCACAAACTATGCCCTCATCATAGGTACAGACGACTATGCTGAGTGGGAAGAACTCTATAATCCCATAAGAGATGCAGAGGCAATAGACGAGGAACTCCGCAGCACCTACGGCTTTCAAACGGAACTGTTGAAAAACCCAACGCAACGTGAATTTATAAACAAAATAAAGTCTTATGCCACCGCCAAAAACTTCCAACCCAACGACCAGCTTTTTATTTTTGTGGCAGGACATGGACATTTTGACGAAAGTTTGGGCGAAGGTTATATCGTGAGCAAAGACAGCAAAAAAGATGATGATGCTCGTTTGTCTTACATTCCCCAATCTGTTTTTCGCCAATACGTGGACAATATCAAGTGCAAACACATTTTGGTGATGCTCGATGTTTGTTTTGGTGGCACCATAGACCCCATAGTTAAACGGCGAGGAAGTTTCGATGCCGAAGGGGTATCGAAAGCAGAGTTTATCAGTCGCAAATTGCGTTACAAAACTCGCAAATACATCACTTCGGGGGGCAAAGAATACGTGCCAGATGGCGCACCAGGCAAACATTCTCCTTTTGCCAAATCTATTTTGGAGGCTTTTCGGTCTTATGGTGGCAAAGATGGTATTTTGACTATTTCAGAGGTCATTTCTTACATAGAAAACCTAAAACCAGAACCCTGCAAAGGTGAGTTTGGCGAAAATGACCCTGGCAGTGATTTTTTGTTTATTGCAAAATAAATTAAGAGCAAGTAAATTACAAACCTCTCAACTTATAAAACTATTTCTTTTTGTAATAGAGTTTATGAATAATTACCCAAAGATGTCATTTTTTGAAAAATGACATCTTTTGCCAAGCCTCTTAACAAAAAATTATTCATAAACTCTAATAGATTTATTGCAAAGAGTATAGCAATTTTATACCTTTGTTTTAGCGTAAAGTATTGTATGATTTAAAGTTTCATCCTTTTTCAATTCAAAAATAAAAATGTACACTGGTATTTTGCACACCCACAAATTGGTGGTCGTGCTATTTTTATTGCTTTATTTAGTCAAAACAGTTTTGTTATTGGCTAATCAAAAAGACTTATTGGCAAAGGTCAAAAAAATAACCAAAGTTCCTGAAATGATTATCAGCTTTGGTTTCTTAGCCACAGGTTTGTTTTTGATAGTTCAAAAACCCGATGCCATCAGCCAATACACTTGGATAAAATTGGTAGCTGTTTTTGGCTCTATTCCATTGGCGGTGGTTGGTTTTAAGAAAGAAAACAAAGTTTTGGCAGCCTTGTCTTTGGTTTTAATCATTTTGGCTTATGGTTTGGCAGAAATGGCAAAACGCAACGTACCCAAACAAGAGGTAGTGGTGGCAGTTGCCAATCCGACAGAGGCAAATTATAGTTTGCAAGAACATGGCAAAGCTATTTTTACAAGTTATTGTGCGGTATGCCATGGGCAAGATGGTAAATTAGGTTTGGCAGGAGCTAAAAACCTCAGTACCAGCACCTTGACAGACGAGGAAGTTAAAAATATCATCACCAATGGCAAAAATGCAATGGCACCTTACAAAAAAGTATTGAGTGCAGAGGAAATAACAGCCGTAGCTGCTTACGCCAAAACATTAAAAAACTAACAATTATTTATGTCATTACTTTTTATCACTTGGACAGCCACGCCTGATATATTTTCTATCGGACCCATTACCATTCGTTGGTATGGGGTGCTGTTTGCTTTGGGTTTTGTGATTGGGCAGTATATTATGCAAAAAATCTATGAATGGGAGAAAAAACCAATGGAGGATTTGGACTATATGCTGTTTTATATGGTCGTTTCTACGGTCTTGGGTGCAAGGTTAGGGCATTGCTTTTTTTACCAACCCGAACATTTCTTGGCACACCCCTTAGAGATTTTTCAACCTTGGAAAGGAGGTTTAGCAAGTCATGGCACAACGGTGGGTATTCTCACAGGCATTTGGTTGTATTCCAACTATACGATTAGCTTGTTTCCTTTTGAGTTTAAGAAACAGGCACGCCGAGCAGGGCAAACTTTCTTGTATGTTTTAGACCGAATAGTGATTACAGTAGCTTTGGGAGGCTGTTTTATTCGTTTTGGTAACTTGATGAACTCTGAAATTGTAGGTACGCCTACCGACTTGCCTTGGGCTTTCTTGTTTGTAAATGGTGAGCCAAGCATAGCCGACGTGCCTCGCCACCCTTCGCAACTTTACGAGTCTATTTCTTGCTTGCTTTTGTTTTTATTTGTCTTTTGGCTGTATAACCGCACAAGAGAAAAAACACCACAAGGCAGAATTTTTGGTTCTTTTCTCATTATTCTCTTTACGTTGCGGTTTTTCTATGAGTTTTTGAAAGTAGAGCAAGTGGACTTTGAGAAAGGTATGGCACTCAACATGGGGCAGTTGTTGAGTATTCCTTTTGTGCTGATTGGGGTCTATGTAGTCTGGTTGGCAGAAACAAAGCATAAAAAGGAAATAGCAGCAGGGAACAGTTAGAAAAAAGTTATTCGTGCCACAACCTTAAAAAGTGGCACGAATACAATAAATACAAACCAAATTCTGAAACTTATCAAATTTATTTTTTTTCAATTTTTTTCTATTTATCTTGCTGTACTTAATCTTCTTATTGCCTCAATTTTTCTTGTTTTATGCACATCAAAAAATTTGAAATTCATCATTTTAAATCTTTTCAGCACGTTACTATCCAATTCAATGCTGATATTAATATTTTTACAGGTGTCAATAATTCAGGCAAGACTACTGTTTTAGAGGCTGTGGCTTTGTGGCATGAGTGTTTTGCTAAGTTGTTGCAACGCGCCAAAACTAATATTAATGAGGAAAATGCAACATCCTATGACAAAGATGATTATGTGTTAGGAAGTACACAAATCCGTTATTTCCCATCTGACCAACTCAATAGTGTGAGAAGTTCAAATTTTGAGGATATTTATTACAAAAAAGACAAGCAAATCCCAATTCAATTAGTTGCCGAATTGGAACACGAAGACAATCACATCACAATAGGTTTCCAAATCAAAAGTTTAAATTACACTTACGATATTACTTTGATTGATTTTCAGCAATTTGATTTCAAAAAGTTTAACAAATTTTTTAAAAAGCTTCCACAACCCCTCAATATTCATTATGCTTCGCCTGTTGCAGCCATACAACTTGTTGAGGATTTTATGACTGTTCCTGTGATTAAGGACAATATTTTGAGAAGGGAAGCAGTCAAGGCTTTGCGAAACAGGTTGTATTTGTTGTATCGTAATTTCAATTCCTCTTTGTTTTATGAATATTTGAGTAATTTGAATTATGTTTTGTATGCTAATCAACAACAGCTTGTTCTCCAAACAGTTAGTGATATACAAAAAGACAAACGAGTTATTTTTACCTTCACAAACCAACAAGATGCAACCGAGAAAGATATAGCTTTGTTAGGCAGTGGCACACTCCAAATTGTAGAAATTTTGTTAGGTCTATATCAAAATGATGGGCAATGTGATATGAGTTTGATTTTGTTAGACGAGCCAGACAGCCACATTCACCGAGATATTCAACGCAGATTATTGGAAGTGATTAGCAAATTTAGTGCTACTAATCAAGTGCTAATGACTACCCACAATGAAGCCTTGATAAGAGAGGCACACCCTTCGCAGCTTTTTCATTTGGAAAACAAGGCTATAAATCATTACCAACCTTTGCAAACAACCAATTTAGAAAAAATAATCAAACCACTAAATACCAAACAAACTTTCAAAGGAATTTATCCGCTACAAACCAATAAAATTATCAATGCAATCAATCCACGAAATGGCTTGGATTTTATTAGTGCCATAGAAGCAGATAAAATTATTTTTGTAGAGGGCGAAGATGATGCCCAATACATTTATACTTTATTGCAGAAAGCTGTTTTGCCACAAAATAAATTGCAATATGTTTTTTGGGTTTTACAAGGCGTAGATACGATTTGGAAAGAAATAATACAGTACAAAACTGTTTTTGAACAGATTAAAAACGAAAAAACTTTGTGGGAAAAATCATATTTGATTATAGACAGAGATTTTTGGAATGATGCACAAATTGCAGACCTAACAGTTTCTCTTGCCAATTCGCCAATTCACCTCAAAACCTATAGTTGGACTGCTTGCACCATTGAAAGTACCCTCTTAACCGACCATTTTCGTTTGGCTACTTTGCTTCAAAAATGGTTAGCTATTACCTATCAAAAAAACATCACAACAGAAGAATTGCGAACTGCTATTGCCAAAGAATATGCCCAACAAGGTGAAGTTTTGAGAGCAAAATTGGCAGAAAATAAAATGATAGAAAATTTGACTTTTGAACAAGTCAAAATTAAAAAACTAATTAGCACTACAAAACAACTTTTTGTGAAAGAACTAAATCCAAAAGGTAGCTTGGATTTGCACGATGCCAAATATAACACTGTTTTGAGAGAACACATAAAAACCTGTTTTGCCAATCAAAAACACTACAAACTGATGAAAAAGACCGAAGTAGCACTGCTTTTCAATGCAGTTTTAGCACCTTACGAAGTAGTTTTTGAGATAGAAAAAGATTTTATTAGCCTGTTGCAATTAGTTGATAACACAACTTGGCTTGCAGCGTGGGATTTTTTGAGAGAACTTTGTTAATTTTATGTTAGTTGCTGTTCTACGTTACCTTCTATTGTGTGTTTATGAAAAAAACTATCATTTTTTTGTTCTCCCTACTTTTTTGCTTTTCGCAAAACAGTTTGGTTTTTGCCCAAAACCAAGCAAAGGCAGATAGTTTATTGGCTTTATTACCTCAATCAGCAGATAGCACCAAAGTTTCGCTGCTCATCAAAGTAGCAAACTTGTATATGCGAAATGATACGACAAAGTTTAGAACTTACCTCCAACAAGGCGAAAACATTGCCCAACAACACCAATTATATCGTTGGGAGGGCAAATGCCAACAACGGTTTGCTTTTTACCTCTATAATGTGCGTGGAGAACATTTGGTAGCCATTAAACAGTACCAAAAAGCCTTAAAAACCTACGAGAAGGTTAGCAATACCGAAATAGACAGGGCTTCGTGTTATTATTACATTAGCTATATTTACAGAGTCATGGGTGATGTTGCCAATGCTTTGCAATATGCCCTAAAAATTTTCAAGCTACCCAAAATAGACCAAGACATAGAAACCTTAGCACGTGCTTATGACCTAATAGGACAGGTCTATTACCACGAGCAAGATTATGAACAAGCTATTATCAACAAAGAGAAAAGTTTAGCTTACTATAAACAGAAAGGAGATAATGCAGGTATTGCCCTGTCGCTAAACAATTTAGCTACGGCTTATTTGGGCATGAAACAATATGAAAAAGCAATAGAAATAAACAGAGAAGCTATGGCTTATCACGAAAAAGACAAAGATTCGGTAGGCATGACTTATCCTATTCATAACATTGGTGATGCCTACTTAAATATGCGAGAATATAAAAAAGCAATTCCTTATTTTGAATTGTCTATGCGTGTGTATGGACAAAGTGGCTCAACGGTTGATGCTGCCATGGATTACACTAAGTTGGCAAATTGTTTGGTAAATATTGGGCAGATAGAAAAGGCAGAAAAATATATTAGGCAAGGGCTAAAATTATCGGGTCAAAACAATGAAATGAACTCTGTTATAGACTGTTATGATATTTTGTCTGCTATTGACTCTGCCAAAGGCAATTTTAAAAGTGCATTGGCTTACCATAAAAAAGCTACCGAATTGCGTGATAGCATAGACTCCAAAGAGAAAAAAGACCAAATCCTCAAAATGCGGACAATGTATGACGTGGAAAGAAAAGATGCCGAGAATTTGGTATTAAAAAAAGACCAAGAATTGAGTGAAAAAACTATCAAACAACAATATGGAATTATTATTGGGGCAATAATTGGGGTTATTTTATGTGTGGGGCTTGCTATTGTTTTGTATCGGAGCAAAGAACAAAGTTTGAAGGCAAACCGCCAACTACAAGCACAACAAGAGCAAATTGAGCAGTATAATGAGGAATTGAGGCAACAAAACGAGGAAATCAATGCTATTTTGGAATTGGCAAATACGCAAAAAAATGAATTGGAACACCAACACAAAGAAATTACGGACAGCATAGCCTATGCCCAACGGATACAGCAAGCTATTCTGCCCTTTGCCAACCGTTTTCAAAAAACCTTCGGTGCAGATAATTTTTTCATTCTCTACAAACCTCGCAATGTGGTTTCAGGAGATTTTTATTGGTTGTATGAAGGCGAAAACCCAACTTCTCCTTTGCAAAATCTCACGACTTTGATTGTGGCAGACTGCACAGGACATGGCGTGCCTGGGGCTTTTATGAGTATGATTGGCACACAATTATTGCAAGAAATTGTGATTCAAAAAAATATCAATTCGCCTGAAAAAATCTTAGCAAAACTGCAAAAAGAAGTTACCTACGCCCTGAAACAAAAAGAAACGCAAACTTTTGACGGAATGGATATTGCGGTGCTTGCAATAGACAAACCTAACCAAAAAGCCTATTTTGCAGGGGCTATGAATCCTATGATTTATATTCAAAACAATGAATTGGTAGAACTCAAAGGAGATAAAATTCCGATTGGCGGCGTGCAAATGGGCGAAGAAGCAGTTTATACGTTGAAAACAATAGACCTCACGCAACCAACTACGTTTTATTTGTTTTCAGACGGCTACCAAGACCAATTTGGTGGCGAAAGAAACAAAAAATTTACGACCAAAGCCTTGCGTGAATTGCTGTTGCAAAACCATGCTCAACCCTTAGCTACACAAGAAAAAATATTCCAAAACACCATAGAACAGTGGATTGCAAAGGCAAAGGAAAGTCAAACAGATGATATAACGATGGTGGGAGTAAAAGTTGGATAGTTGTAAAGTTTGATAATAGAGGTTATTACGATTTGTACCGTACCCTTTGCGGGGATTGCCTCCAACTGCAGGGTCAATTAGTTGAAAATCAAGAAGTTATTTTTCTATACAAAAATTATCGTAATAACCTCTAATACATTAGGATTTTTTAATGCGGTTGTCCTGACTAATAGAAAACTACTTTTCTTCTTTAAACCACGAAGCATATTTGGCATAATTTCCCGAAATTCTTTTAATCATTTCGCTAATTTTGCCTTCTACGGGTTTTATTTTTTTGGCTGGAGTACCTGCATAGAGGTAGCCACTTTCTACGATTGTCCCCTCTAAAACCACAGCCCCCGCAGCCACCATAGCCCCAGTTTGCACCACTGCCCCGTCCAGAATAATTGCCCCTATGCCTATCAAACATTCGTCTTCTAAGGTGCAGCCATGAATAACAGCACTATGCCCTACCGAAACTCGGTTGCCAATGGTGGTTTTTGCCTTTTCGAAAGTGCCATGAATCACCACGTTATCCTGAATGTTGGTGTCATCACCAATGGTTATGGAATTGACATCGCCACGCAAAACGGCATTGAACCAGATGCTGCAATTATTGCCCATTGTAACCTCGCCTACAACGGTGGCGTTGTCTGCCAAAAAGCAATTTTCGCCCATCACAGGCGTAAAACCTCGAACAGATTTGATAAGAGCCATATTATTTGGAGTTAGTTAATATTTTAACATAAATTGCAAACTGCTTTCTGTAGAACGGACTTTAGTCCGTTTTTGGCATTTTTGGAAATGAATATGTATTTTTTGAAACAAAATTTAGCTTTTCATTTGCAAGAAACGGACTAAAGTCCAATGCTATTAAGCTAAGAAACAACTTACAACCTCGAAGAGCAATTCCATTGTGGGTTAAACAATAATAGCCCTACGTGCAACGTAGGGGAAAAGGTGCAAAGCTACTCCACAACCCCAAAGGGGTTGAACATTAGTGTAGCAATATGTCATTGTTCAACCTCTTCGAGGTTGGATGCAAGTTTACAAATACTTCCCTACGTTGCACGTAGGGCTATTATTGTTCAACCTCTTCGAGGTTGTAAATATACTTTCTTAGCTTAATAGCATTGGACTTTAGTCCGTTTTTGGCATTTTTTGGAAATGAATATGTATTTTTTGAAACAAAATTTAGCTTTTCATTTGCAAGAAACGGACTAAAGTCCGTTCTACAGATAACTACACAACTATCCTCAATTATTTTTGTTGTTTTTCATATTCATTTTTGAGGTGCTGTACCAACAACTCGCAAAGATTTTCCATTTCAGAAGCCATAAATTCGTCATTGGTGGCACTGCGGAGAGTTTCTGCCATACCGCCAATGGTGTCGACAAAAAACCTTTTCATCTCGTCTATTTGCATATCCTTTGTCCAGAGGTCTATCCGCAAAGTTTCTTTCGTTTTGTTGTCCCAAACCGAAACATTGATAGCCTTAGTTTCCATTCGTCCTTCGGCTTGTACGTCTGTTGCGTCCCAAAAGATTTTATCGGGCAGGTTTTCATCGTCTAATTCAACGTGAAAACGGATTTGTGATTGTCGCATTGTGTATAAATTAGCTATAAATTTGCGGTGTTGCTACCAAAACAATGCACAGAACTAACATTTTTTGAAAAATGTTAGTTCTAATAGAGCTTTGGTAGCACAAATTATTTGTTGTCGCAAAAATAGAGTTTTTGTTAGTTATTCAAAACATAGTCTAAACATTTATCAAAGAAATATTACTTCGCTTGCTTGATAAAAAAATACCTTTAACTTTGCTTTGTAGTTGGTAGAGTTTATGTATAATTTGTATACCAGACTTTAGTCTGTTTTTTAAAATAGTAGCAAAACAATAAACAGCACAGACTAAAGTCTATGCTACAAATTAGTTTCATACATCATATTTTATCTCGTTGCAACGGTTTATTTTTTTTCTGGCTATTCTGGCTACCTTCTTCTTACCTACCTTTGCTTTTGCCCAAAAAAGCAAGATAGATAGTTTGGTGCGTATAGCTGCTGCTGCCAATGATACCAACAGAGTAAAAATCTTGACCGAATTGTGCTGGGCTTATCGCAACTCCAATATAGACTCGGCTCAAATCTATGGCAATTTGGCATTGGAACAAGCCCAAAAAAATAAATTTGTAGCCTATTACTCTAAAATAAACTCCAATTTAGGGGTTTTAAGTCGCAACAGAGGAGATTATACCAAAGCCTTGTCGTATTTTTTTGAGGCTATCAAATACGCCGAACAACTGAACAGCCTCGAACAATTAGGGTATGGTTTTCAGAGTGTTGGCGACATCAGCAACAGGCAAGGCAACTATGCCATGGCTATTGAGTATATCAAAAAAGGCGTAAATACTTTTCAAGAAATCCAAGACAATCGAGGGTTGGGCTATTGCTACTACACCCTTGCTCAAGTCTATGCCAATCAAAAAGAGTTGGATAAAGCATTGGAAATGCACCAAAAAGCCTTAGAAATTAGGCGACATATCAAAGAAAAAAGCAATATCGCAAGTTCTTTGGGTCATGTTGCCAATATTTTGTTTTTGCAAGGCAAACTAACTGAGGCACAAACCACAGCTTCCCAAGCCAAAAATCTTTTCAAAGAAACCAATGATTTGAGAGGCGTTGCCAATATGTTTAATCTGTTGGCACAGATAGAACTTAAAAATAAGAGTTATGATATAGCCATTCCGTTGGCAAATGAGGCATTGGCTACTGCCCAAAAATCGGGCAATATTGAGTATATGAAAAATGCTTACAAAAATCTTTTTGTAGCCTACGAAGGCAAAAAAGAGGTAAAAAAAGCCTTTGACTACCAAGAACTGTTTATGCTATACGAAGACAGCGTATTCAGCCAAGAAAGAACTCGAAAATCCCTCGATTTGCAATCTAAATATGAACAAGAACAGCAAAATATAGCCATTGCCTTGCTCAAAAGTGAGGAAAAATTGCGTACTTATCTTACCTACGTAGTAGCTGCTGCTATGGTCGTTGTCCTTGCATTTCTTGTGTTGGGATTTCGCAACATACGTGTTCGTAGGAAAAATCACCGCCAATTAGTAGAGCAACAAGAGGAAATTCAGAGCAAAAACGAACAACTTACAGGAGTTTTAGACGAAATTAGGAAAAAAAATGATGCCATTCAAAACAGCATAGAATATGCCAAACGGATTCAGTCTGCCTTGCTGTTGCCCGAACAAGAATTGAAAAATTATTTTCCTGAAAGTTTTATTTTGTTTAAGCCGAGAGATGTCGTTAGTGGAGATTTTTATTGGTTTGCCGAAAAAAACATAACAGCCTCTACCCTACCCTACTCCTCCACAGTTTCAACTATTTTTGAAGGTGTGATGCCAGAGCAAACACAGACCTTGCTCATAGCCGTAGCTGACTGCACAGGGCATGGCGTACCAGGGGCTTTTATGTCTATGATTGGTGACTCTTTGCTGAATCAGATAATTCACGACCAAGAAATTCACAGACCCGACCAGATTCTTAATCACCTGACCAAAGGCATACAAGCTGCCCTACACCAAGACGAAACTTCGCAAAACGATGGCATGGATATTTCCATTGTGGCTATTCACAAAAATAAGCAAAACCAAACAGTAAGAATTGGCGTGGCGGGGGCAATGAATCCTACCTATTTGGTACATCACTTAGAAACAAATCCTGAATTATTGGTTTTGCAAGCCGACAAAATGCCTATTGGCGGGGCTACCAATTTGTATAAACGCAAAAGTGAAAAGTCGCAAAATACACAAAACTCACAGGTTATTTTTACCAAACAATCTATCCTACTCAACAAAGAAAAAGAGGTTAATAAATTGCAAATTACGCCTAATCTACTTGCCGAAGCCACCCAAGTTTTGGGACACACTGTAACTGAACAAACTCTGCACTTTGTCAATACGCCTTGTGTATTGTACCTCTGTTCTGATGGTTTTCAAGACCAATTTGGTGGGGCAGACAACAGAAAATTTATGGTCGGCAAACTGAAAAAGACCTTTGTAGCACACGCCAATACAGCAATGGCAGAACAAAAACAGCTTTTTGACACTATTTTTACAGAATGGAAAGGCAACTACAAACAAACGGATGATGTTTGTTTGATTGGGATAAAAATAGAGGAATAAATAAGCTACTTACAAAGTTGAATCTGCGAATAATAAAACTCTATTGGAATATAAGAAAAAAATACTATGTTTGTTAGCTTTAAAACTATTTTTTCATGCAATCTATTCTTATTCCTACTGATTTTTCCTCAAATGCTTTCAATGCTTTGCAATATGCCTTTGCTTTTGCAGATAGAATGAAAGTACAGCTTACTATTTTGCATATTTATGAAGAAACAACCGCAAAAGAGGCTATTTACAAAAAAATGCAACTGCTACAAGAGGCTTTTGCGGAAGATTATGCTGAGGTAGTAGTGGTCTTACAAGCAATGGAAGGAGATTTTTTGACAGTTTTGAAAGATTTGCTTACTTCACAGTCTTACCAATATGTGGTTATGGGTATGAAAGGCAAAAGTATGTTAGAGCAAATTTTCATTGGTAGCAACACGTTAAATGTATTAGACACAGTGCAAACTCCTGTATTGGTAGTGCCACAAAAAGCTAAATTCAATACCTTGCAAGCAGTTTCCTTAGCCATAGATACACGCAATAATTATCATTTTACTACTTTCAATGGGCTTAGGAAGTTGCTTATCCAATTTCAATCATCCTTGCAAATACTTACCGTACGTATGCGCGAGGAAATAGAAAGTACTGAGGTAGATAAATTGCAACTGCTCAAAGTTCGTCAATGGTTAGGTGAGGAAGTTTCTGCTTCTCTCCAAACTGTAGTAGCAGACTCGGTAAGTGAAGGACTGCTATATTATCTGGCACAACACAGTGATAATGATTTACTGGTAATGGTGGCTCGAAAACGCAACTTTTTTGAAAAAATATTCCGCACAAGTTTTACACAACAAATGGCTTTTGTGGCAGAAGTACCCATTTTGATTGTTTATGAGGGAGTTTAGATAATAAAAAAACTAAAAAATTAGGTAAGTAATTGAATGTACTTATCCGACACCTTTGAGATGTCGGATGAATTAATTAGTTCTTATAAAATCAACATCGCATCGCCATAAGTAAAGAAACGGTATCTTTCTTTTACTGCCAAGTTATAGGCTTGCATCACCAAGTCGAAACCACCAAAGGCACAAGTCATCATCAGCAAGCTCGACATCGGTTTGTGAAAATTGGTAACTAAGCTGTTGCAAATTCTGTAATCGTAAGGCGGAAAAATAAACTTGTCTGTCCAGCCTTCTATTGGTTTTAGTCTGCCCCCTGCCGATACAGAAGACTCTAAGGCACGCATGGCAGTTGTACCAACGGCACAAACTCTGCGTCTTTCGTCTAAGGCTGTGTTTACAGCAAGCGTAGTGTCTTCGCTAATCATATAGTTTTCGGAGTCCATCTTGTGTTTGGTCAAGTCCTCCACGTCTATATCTCTGAAAGTGCCTAAACCTACGTGCAGTGTAATGGGCTTGATATTGATTCCTTTAATCTCCAAACGGCGGACTAAGTGCTGAGTAAAGTGCAACCCTGCGGTGGGTGCTGCTACTGCCCCCACGTGTTCGGCAAAAATGGTTTGAAACCTCTCTCTGTCTTCGGGTACGGCTGCGCGGCGTTGCTTTATCTCCACAGGAATTGGCGTTTCGCCCAAGGCATTGATAGTGCGGTAAAAATCCTCATCACTGCCATCGAAAAGAAAACGAATAGTACGTCCTCTGGAAGTCGTATTGTCTATGACCTCCGCCACCAAATCACCATCGCCAAAGTAGAGTTTGTTACCTACTCTTATCTTGCGTGCAGGGTCGACCAGCACGTCCCACAGGTGAGCCGAAGGATTGAGTTCTCTCAATAAAAAGACCTCTATCTGCGCCCCTGTTTTCTCCTTCTTGCCGTAGAGCCTTGCAGGAAAAACTTTGGTGTTATTAATCACAAATACATCACCATCGTCAAAATATTCGAGAATATCTTTGAACAAACGATGTTCTATTTGTTTGGTTTTGCGGTGAATAACCATCAGCCTCGACTCATCTCTGTTTGGAACAGGGTGAAGGGCTATGGCATCATCGGGCAGGTCAAATTTAAACGAGGATAGTTTCATATACAATTTTGGCAAACAACTTGCAAAGTTACAAACTTTTTTTGATTTTTTTCTTGCTTTTATTTATTTTTGTTAGTGATAAACAAAAGCATGATAATTTTTATTAATAGTAATGGCAATTACTGCCTTTCTATTTATTGGCGTAATGTAAGTAATTTCATAACTATTATTTCATATTTCTTGCTCATGCTCAACAATTATAAAAAATTAATTCTATTTTTTCTTTGCTACCTCCAATATTCGGTAACTTTTGCCCAAGAAATTCCCAAAAGAGAATTTAGAGGTGTATGGGTGGCTGGGGTAATGAATCTGGATTTCCCGACTTCCAATCGCCAAACAGTAGAGGCTCAACAACTTGAATTTCAACGACTTGCAGACCAACACGCAGCCGCTAACCTCAATGCCCTGATAGTGCAGATAAGACCTTCGGCAGATGCTTTTTATTATAGTCCGCATGAATTTTGGTCGGAGTGGCTCACAGGCAAACAAGGGCAGTTGCCCAAACCTTATTACGACCCTTTGGCTTTTATGGTGGACGAAACTCACAAAAGAGGTATGGAATTTCATGCGTGGTTTAATCCCTACCGAGCAGTGGCAGATACGAGCAAGTTGCAAAATCTGCATCCTCAGCACCTTGTTTTCAAAAAACCAGAGTGGTTTATAGACTACGGCAAAACCAAACTGTTTGACCCCGCCATTCCCGAAGTGCGTGAATACATAGCCGAAATTATAGCAGACGTGGTGCGAAGGTACGACATTGATGGCGTGCATTTAGACGATTATTTCTATCCTTATCCACTTGCTAATCAAGAGTTTAACGACCAAAAAAGTTTTGAAAAATACGGCAAAGGTTTTGCCAACAAAGCAGATTGGAGGCGAAATAATATCAACTTGTTGATAGAAAAAATATACAAAGTCATACAAGAAAATAAGGCTTACGTAAAATTTGGCGTGAGTCCTTTTCCTGTTTGGCGAAACCAAAGCCAAGACCCCAAAGGTTCTGCCACCACAGGGGGCTTGACTTCTTACGACCATTTGTTTGCCGACACCAAATTGTGGTTAGAAAAAGGTTGGATAGACTACATAGCCCCGCAAAATTATTTCAGTATTCAATCTGAAAAAGTGCCTTACAAAACCCTAACGACTTGGTGGACTGCCAACGCAGCAGGCAAACATCTCTACATAGGTCATGCAGTCTATAAACTCAACGGCAAAGAGGACAGCCGATGGACAAGCAAAGGCGAAATTTGCGACCAAATTCGGTTTAACCGCCAACAAAAAAACTTGCAAGGCAGTGCTTTTTTCAGTTCCAAATACCTTACGACCAATACGGAGAAATTTCAGGACAGTTTGCGACAAGTTTTGTATCCTTACCCCGCCTTAGTGCCTACAATGGATTGGAAAGCAAGCAGTCCGCCACAACCACCAAAAAATTTACAGGCTTTTCAGGCAAAACAAGGGGTCTTGTTACATTGGCAAAGCCCTGATAATCAGTTGATTGCAAAAAAAATAAATATACAAAGTTTGAATACTACAACAAGCAAAAAAAATTCATTGGTTTTGCCCCCTGCCTATTATGTGATTTACAGGTTTGAGGCAAACGAGGTGCTTACGATTGACAACCCGCAAAAAATTGTAGCCATTCACAGGGCAAAAGACAACTTTTTTATAGACAAAAATTTGCCCAATGGCACTTATACTTACCTCATTACGGCAGCAGACCGACTGCACAATGAAAGTCTTGCTTCCGAAAAAGTTACAATTCAGTACCAAGACGGCGGCAGTTGGGCAGATTTTTTAATCACGTTTGCTGAGGTGGCGAAGAAAATAGCAGAGTAATATGCCAACCAGCAAAATGAAAACGACAACAATGAAAACGACAACAATGAAAACGACAACAATGAAAACGACAACAATGAAAACGACAACAATGAAAACGACAACAATGAAAACAACAACAATGAAAACGACAACAATGAAAACAGGGAGTACAAAGATATGGACAAAGGAATACAAACTCGGAAAACCCTTTGGATTTATCTCATTCATCAATTCATAAAATCACATTGCCCTTTCTATAAAATCTCTATATGAAAAATCAACAAGAGTAGGAAAAGGAGTAATGATATAATATTCCAATTCATTCAACCTTGCTTGTGGTCTGCTGTCTTTATTTAGCCCATAAATTTTTATGGTTTCTGCTGCTCTTGCTTGCGTGTGTAAAGATTGACTTTCATTAGGCTTAATTTCTCCTGTTTCAAAATCAAACATAAAATATTTGTCAAAATCGTAAGCTAAACTATCAGGTTTTAGCAATTTTCTGCTAAACTTGGCTAATTTATAACTTTGACAACTATCACAACACAAGAATAAATTATTCCAACGATAAGCTAAGAAATGATATTTTTCCTTTGGATAGAAATGCTCAATAGTTGGTCTGATTTGCCCTTTGATTACTTTTTGAATATCACAAAAAGCACAATGATTTTGTGTTAAAGGATACAAGGTGTCTAAAATAACAACCTCATTTTGTTGATTTTGGTATTCGTACCAATTCCAATTTTTCCCTTTTGAATGACGTATTTTCCACCTTTTACCATATTTTTTTGCATTTACTCGCAAACATTCGGGGGCTGCTTTTCTTTCAAATTTTCTCATACCAATTCCAAATTTTGCTTTGTCAATCTTTCTATTTGGGCTATTTCTCTGTTTACAATGGCTTCTATTTCAGTGCCTTTGCTAACTAAAATATGTACCAATTCGCTAAATCTGACTTTGTTGTATGGTTCACTTTGCATAATTTGGCTGCGAAATTCCCTAAATTCATTTAATAAAAGTTCTGTTTCGGCACTAAAAAACGAATGAATGCCAAAAATATCTCTCACAATAGACATATAACTACTTTCTGTGTCTATTTCTTTCTCTGTTTTAAATTGCGGACTGCCGCCCAGACGAACTTTACCGTTATCCAAAATCACAACCTCCGACATTTTTACAGACTGCACCACAAAAGGACTGTGTGTACTGATGATAAATTGTAAGTTTGGAAATGTTTTTGTGAGTGCGGGAATAACTTGTCGCTGCCAAGTTGGGTGTAAATGCAAATCTATTTCGTCTATTAAGATAATTCCCTCGCCCAATAAAACATCTTCGGCTATTGGATTTGCCAAAATCAAACGTCTTGCAATATCAATCACCAGCATTAAAAGCATTTTTTCGCCTGATGAAAGTTCGGATAATTGAAATTCTACACCATTTTTATCTATCACTACTTGGTGGGAAATCGTAGATTTTTCAAAACTAATGTTATCAGAAAGTCTTTTTGTTTCTATACGCAAGTTTTCAAATTTCTCCGCAGACAACTCACTCAAAAAGCCATTGACAACTTTGCGAATACTTTTGAGATTACGGCTTTCATAGTCTAAGTTTTTAGTTTTGATTTTTTCATTTTTTTCAAAATCGTCTTCGGCACGAAACCAAGCTATAAAATCGTCAAAAATGGTAGTGGTATTCGTAAAAATATTATCGTAAGCTAATAATTGAGAAAATTTATAATTTGGGTTTTTAGGAGTTTCTACATTATTACTTTTAGGTTTGTTTTCGCAATAATAAACAAAAATGGGAAAACTACTTTTGGGGTTTTCTATTAAAGTGTTACCAAATGCTATTTGTGCATTAACTTCTTCTATATGATAATTACTTAATACCAAAGAGATGCCAAAATGATAGCCAAAATACCAACTTGAAAATAGTTTAACTGCAATAGTATTGGCTGTATGTTTATCTGCTATATTAGTTCTATTTATGAAATTTCTGTTTATATCTTGTTCTTTTTTGTCTTGTTGTAATAGCTGGTCTGTTATAAGTCCTTGTAAACTAAAATCTAATTTTTTGCGAATAGCAAACAAAGGAAATTTTATATTTGAATGAATAGCTGTTTCTTTATGGTTTTCTGTTTGATATTTGTGATGTTTATATTCTTGTTCATTGTGTTCAAAATCAAGAAACCTACTAAAAGCACTGCATAAACAATACGCTATCAAATCCAACACACTTGTTTTACCTGCCCCATTGACACCAATAAACAGTGTAACATTGCTCTCTGATAAATTTATATCAAGTTCCTCAAAACCTCTAAAATATTCGATATGTAATTTGGTGGCTTTCATTCAGTTGTGCTTTTGAAAATAATGTAAAAAAACTTTCCAAAAGTTAAAAAACTTTTGGAAAGTTTTTCTTAATACATATTAAACTTTTCGGCAGTTTTTACACAGTCTGCAAAAATAAAATCTAAAACTCCTAATAACTTATTTGGGTTATCTAAACCAATACCTAATGGGTGTTTGTAAATAATTTTGCCATCTAATTTGCCAAATTCCCAGCCTTTGCCAATACTTACGATAGCATAAATGGGAATATCTTGATTTTCGTTCAAGAAACGTGCAACAATAAGTTGTTTATAAGCATCAATCCAGCCTAAATCATAATCATCGTGTTTTGCCTCAACCGTTATTAAAAGTGGTTTTTGAAAAGTATCTATCCCTGTTTTATCTTTTGGCGTTACGACATAATCAGGAACTAAAATTAAATCTTCGTAGATAATACGAGGGTGACTAAACAGTTTTGCTTTGGGATTTCGTTTCCATGCCTCTTTCAGAATTGGAAAAATTAAAGCTTCACAAGCATAAAATTCCATATCTGTATCTCCACGATTAGAAAGCACAAATTCAAGGTCTTCCGCTAAATGCTTTGGAATAGCAATCGGAGATATGCTTTCATAATCAATAAATTTAGATTTCTCTACTTTTAAACCAAAATATGTTAGTAATTCCGAGTTATTCTTAAATTCGCTAAATTTCATAAGGCTTTGTTGGTTATTGCACAAAGATAGGAGTTTTTTGTGTTAAAATTAACCAAAAAGTCATAAGGTTTTAAAAACCTTATGGCTTTAAGTTTTCTGCTCTTGCAATTCCTTTAAATACTTCGCTAATTTTTGCTTTTGCTCCTCAAAATGAGTGTGGAAATCTGTAATGACTATGATTTTTTGGTAACTATCAGAGTTTTTAAGGTCTTGCAAAGTATTGGTTAATTGTTCTTTAATATTTTCTAATCTGTTGAGTTCGGCTTTGAGTTTGGTTTTTTCGGAAATGGTGCTGCTATTAGCCGAAAAAGGCTTGCCTGTTTCCAAATAATCTGCAATTTCTTTTACTTTTTTCACATCATTATTTTGGTAAGCCTCTTGCAATTCTTGGAAAAGTTGCGTGGCTTTTTCCTTGTTTTCTGTGGCTACAATATCGGGGTGGCACAATTTGGAAGCCTTGCGATACAGTTGCTTTAATTCATCTTTTAAAACCTCTGAAAGGTCTGCTATATTTTTCTTTTTCTGTTGTTCATAACCTTGCTTATATTTTTCATATTGCTTGTGCGTATCCTCGTATTTCTGTTGTTTTTCTTCGTTTTTAGGATTTTCTTTTGCTTCTTGGGCTGCAATTTTGCGTTTTATCTCCAAAATTTGCAAAATAATTTCACCTAAATATACAGTATGTAGGCGTGAAAACTCTTGAATTTGTTTTTCTATATCTGCTTTTTCGTCTTGTAATTGGTTGATTGCCACTTGTAAAACCTTGATTTCTGCTTGCAAAACTGCAATTTCGGGGTCTTCCCAAATCGTCATTCCTTGCAATTTTTCTAACACTTCATTGATAACTTGCAAAGCCTCACTATATTTTTTTGCAGTTAGCAAAGTTGCCAAATTTTGCAATTTTTCTGTATCAGCACCAAAATTTTCGCCCACAAAAACCTTTTCAAATTTTTCAACTTGATAGCTTATATCGTCTTGGTCTTGCAAAGCAATAGTTTGTCTAAGAATTTCTAACCGTTTGAGTAGTGTAGAAAGGTTTTGCATAGTTATTTGGCTTGGTTTATTATTTTTTCTGTTGCAATTTCTGCTAAACTTCGTCTTTGTGTATCAAGGCTTCTTGGCAATTTAGTTTCCCAAACTTCTTTCAAATAGTTTTCAAAAGATTTATCTTCTCTACTATCTACAACAAGTAAAATAAAATCATTACCTAAGTTTTCTTTGATAGTGCTTGAAAAATCCTTAAAAGTAACAACTCCTAAATTTAAAGCTGCTTTCCCTATTTTAAATGCTTGGCTTAATAAAGCATATTGCTGTTCGGCGGTAAACTCTAAAAAACTTTTTTTCTCATTTGTTTGTTGAAATAAATTTTCTGTTGGTAATACAAATTTAATTTTACTTTTTTTCTGTAATTGCAAAGTTGCAATTTCTGATAAATTTCTACGTTCTGCATCTACTGATGAAGGGAGTTCACTATTCCAAATTTCATTTGCAAAATCCTCAAAATTTTCATATTCGCAAACTTTACATATATCATCTTTATTATCTTTTAATTTTTCTGCTAATTCTTTTTGCCATTCTCCAAATTGATTATACCCTTTCAATACTAAACCTTTGCCTATTTTGTAACTACCTACAACTATTTCTATTTTATCTATT
Source organism: Cytophagales bacterium (assembly GCA_013299115.1). GTDB lineage: Bacteria > Bacteroidota > Bacteroidia > Cytophagales > Thermoflexibacteraceae > JAAFKA01. The sequence continues at coordinate 103,098 of JAAFKA010000006.1, read as the reverse complement.
TTTTTTGCTGTAATTTTGTCAAGGCTTGGAGGCAATTTGTTTGCCCATAACTCTAACCAATACTCATCCATTGTAATGTTATAGTTTTCAAGTGCACTTTCCAAAACACAAATCCCGTCTATGTCTGGAGTTCTTAATTTTTTTATAAAATATGCAATAAAATCATCTATTGTTAAAACTTCTAATGACTTAACTACTTCCGATAATTCATACAGTTTATTTAAAAGTCTTTCGCTTTCATCTATTGTTAACTTAATTTTATCTTTTGATATAACTATTTTTGAAGTATCTAATTTTTTTATTGCTATCTCCTCACTTTCCGCCAACAGAAAACCCGTAATAGTTAATTGATTATCAACTACTTGCAAATTATTTTGTTGAATAATTGGTAAATTATTTTCGTTTGGGTTTTGCATATTTTTATATGTGGTAAATGTACGTCATCAAAAAACTTACTGTTGTCCCTTTAATAACTTTATATTGGCAGTAAAAATTTCGTTTTGTGTATAGGCACTGCATACTGGTGCTATACAAAATAAAATTACTCTTTCTCCAATTTTGCTATTTCTATATCTATCCATTCAACGATTCTAACTCTGTCTTCCTCATCAAAAACAAGAAAAGAAATGGATAATTCAGATATTCTTTTTCCTACAATTTGCTCTTTTTCTACCTCATTAGGTTTTTGTTGGTTAATGATTTCAAAAACTGTTTCATTCATCGGCAAATTCCAAGCAACTTTCAAAGCCTTATCTAAGTTCTGAAAACTTGTATGGTTGAGTATATCTTTTATCACAAGGTATTCAGCATTGTTTGCAACTAATTGACTTTTTATTTTCTCTGCCCAACTCTCAAAATTAAAATATTCTTTGAACATAATCAATAGCACAACACCCAAAGGTTGTAATGCAGTAGTTATCAACAAATCATCTGTTTTTTTGATATTAGCCACTAATATTTGTTCGCAATTTTGTTTTTCATATTCGGCACTAATAGATTTTGGGATAGGATATTGCCAAAGAAATTGTAAAAACTCTGTTTCATTGTCATATTCCCAAAACTCCATACTGCTACTTATCAAAGTTTCATCACCTAACGGATTTGCTTTGTTAGCTTTCTTGACTTTCTTTTCCCAGTCTGTAAACGAATTACTTTCTAATACTTTTATGTAAGCTAAATGTAATAGCAAATCAAAAAATTCTGGATGTACGTCTTCCGTTTCATTTGCTATTTCCATTAGCAACAATTCCGTTATTTCTAACTGTTCATCAGCTATTTGTAAGGTGTGATTAGGAATAAGCAATAAGTTATTTTCGTTAGTTTTTTGCATAAAATGATACAATTTTGCAATGCTTTTAATATTTCGTAAATATACAAAAAATCGTATATTTGCATAAATGAAAAGCAATTACGAAGATTAAAATTATGGCAAAGAAAAAAGAGTGGAAGGAAGGCGAAATTGCTCTTGCTTTTGGGTTAGCAAAATTCTATTATAATAAACAACTATGAAAAATATTGACAAACAAAGTTTAGAAAATGCCTATCGTCTGTTTGAAACGAAAGCTATTGATAATATAGAAATTGGTACTACAAAAGGTTTGCAACAAATTCATCAATATCTTTTTGGAGGTTTGTATGATTTTGCAGGGCAACTACGCACAAAAAATATTTCAAAAGGTGGTTTTAGATTTGCTAATGCTTTGTATTTAAAGGAGATTTTGGTAAAAATAGAACAAATGCCCGAAAATAGTTTTGAAGAAATTATAGCCAAATATGTAGAAATGAATATTGCCCACCCTTTTATGGAAGGTAATGGCAGAACAATGCGTATTTGGTTGGATATGATTTTGAAAAAAAGGCTAAAAAAAGTCGTAAATTGGCAATTTGTGGGCAAAGAACTTTATTTACAAGCTATGGAAAGAAGTCCTATCAATGATTTGGAATTACGCACATTGCTTGCTGCCAACCTAAGCAATGAGATAAACAACCGAGAAATTATTTTTAAAGGCATCGAACAATCTTATTATTATGAAGGATATAAGAAAGAAGATGATGAGTAAGTTAAAACAAAACAACTATCGGCAGGGTTTTCCACCACTGCCGAAGTTATTTTTAGTTTAATACAAACTCGGAAAACCCACAGGATTTACCTCATTCATCAATTCATAGGCTTTTGTTGTACAGTTGTGTATTTTCAAAAAACTAAAATAAACTTTCAATTTTAGGTTTTGTTGGATAGAACAAGCCAATGATGATAAATGGATTACGTGATACATAATGGTGTATTTGTGTAGTTCCCAAGAAAAAATATAAATCTTTGGTTTTTACAAAGTCATTAAAATACTTTTGTCTTACTTTCTCACAAGCTATTTGTTCATTGCCGTCTGCTCGTTGCAAACAATTCCAATATAATTGTCCTATTTCCCAATCCTCTATCATTAAGGTACTTGGTCTGCCATTAATGTCTTTAAAAGTGTATGAAAATTTATAAGGTAATTTTTTTACAACTTCAAATGGATTTTCAGGCTGCTTAAATAAATTTAGTTGTGTTCTTTCTGCCTCTAATGTTGCTAATTTATTCTTATCCCATTCCCTTTCTGTTGGTTCTATGATAAAATCTAAAACCTCCGTAGGTTTAAAAACAGCCAAAGAGGTACAAATTTGTTTGTTATGTGCATCTGCAATCAGTTGGGTTAAATCTTTATGCACATTTTTCAATACAGTTTTCTTACGAACCTCCCAGTCATTGTCAGTTTCTAAATGCCCTACTATCTTTATATCACTTTCGTGAGAGTGAGGTCTATAACTTTCTGGTCTAAAATCAGATGTATTTTTATCTAAATCTATTTCAACCCAGTCATATTTTTTATACTGTTCGTTATACGAATTTTTCCTAAAAGCAATAGGATAAATCCGTATCCAAGTGCCATTTTCTGTAAAACCAGCAGTGCAAACCAATTCATCATATTTTGACGAAATAGTTGGGTAAGTTTTGACCGTAATTAAGACTTTAATTTTAGGCATATTTTATGAGAGGTGTTTTAGTTCGTATTTCCAATCATTGAGTTTTGTAACAGCATTAGCAACCTTACTTCTATGGCATTGGCAAAAAGAAGCCTCAAAACAAGTTAAAGCTATTCTTTTGTGAGTTAGCAATAAATCAAAAACTTGTTGCACATATTCTGTTTGGTGTACCAGTTGCGTACATTCATATTCTTGAAAAAGCAAATCATAATCCTTTTGCGTTATTAGACTTTGCCTTTTTTCACTTGCAATGCCTAACTCAGGAATATGTATATAATGAATACCAACAGCTTCACAAACGTTGCGTAAAGTTGATTTAGAGAAACCTATTTTTTGACTTAAAGCATTTCTACGCACATCACACAAAACTTTTATATCATTGATTATCAAGCTATTAAAATATTTTTCAATACTAAGACCTTCATAACCAATCGTAAAAAGTGTGATATTTTCTTTCTTAGGTTTTTGTTTTTGCACTTTTTCTAATTCCGTATCACTCAATAATTTTCTTGCCACTGTACTATGAATTGCATAATAGGGATAGTTTACATAGGTTAATTTCATTAAAGCCTCTGCTGAATAAGTGGCATATTCTCTTTTTATATTTTTAATTGTAGATTTATCCACAGGCGTAACTGTTGCAAAAACAGCAGCATCATAATTTTTCAAAGCCCAGCTTTTTTCTTTTTCCTCAACCATTCCATATTTCTGCAAAGTTTGTAAATCCCAAACAGCCTGATAAGAATAACAACCAAACTTATATGGTATAAAATCATATACTTTTGTAACTTGTTCTGCACGACAAAACAAGAACAACAATTTTTGTAGTTGAATTTTGTCTAATTCGCCACCAAAAGTTTCTAAAAGTAGCAATAATATTTTTCTTCTATAATACATCATACCACAAACTTACAAAATAAATAATAAGAAACTATCAATATTGATAGTAAAAATATCATTTAATATATTTATTTTGTAGTTTTAATAAATTTTAAATATTTAAAAAATGTAAATCACTATAACATCAAGTTTCAAAACAAAATAATTATCGGCAGGGTTTTCAACGAGGCTGCCCAAGCCACTGCCAATGGTTGTTTTTAACCTAATACAAACTCGGAAACCCCTTTGGATTTACCTCATTCATCAGTTCATAAACCTTATCCAAAACAGTTTCGTGATTAAGCCTCTAAAACTTCTTTTATTTTTGCGACAATTCTCCGAACGTAGCCCTTATCATTTTCTATTGCAGCAGCAAAACACAAATTTAAAACTTGCTCAGGTTGAAAGGTTGGATTATTTATTTCCACTTTTTCTGGTTTGCCTTTTTCTATTCTATCTACTTTTTTATCGTATATTTTTCGTAGTTTCAGCAATAGAGAAATAATCTCAAAAAGTGTATGACCTCGCAATTTTAAGGCATAGTTTTGCAATAAATCATCAGCTATTGTAGCACTTGGCGTAACAAAATTTCGTTTTTGTAAAAAAACAGGTGTAAAATCTAAGGTACTTTGAGAAAAATCTCTTTCATTCAGCAATTTGCACTCTTTAAATTTAGTGTCAATTCTTTCTCCTAATGGTAGTTTATGCAAGTAATTTTCCACTTCAAAAGCAAACCAATTCGTTACACTTTGCACAATTTTTTTCTTTTTCTCTAAAATATCAGGGAAAATAATTAAATTATCTATGAAATTTTCTGCATCTGCATACAAATCATTTTCAATGCTATATCCTTTTGTGTGAAAAATCCCTTCAAACTCAGTGGGTATGCCTGTAAAAATATACATATCTTGGTCTGCCATAAATAGTTTTACGGAAGGATAAATGGCAGGATTATTACTCACTTCTTTGTAAATATTTTCTAACAATTTACAGCTTCCACATAAAAGTATATTTTCAGTACCACCATTCGATGTAGCCAAAATCCAAGTCAACAGTAAAGTATCGTCTTTACCTTCCACCACAATCGTAGGAATATTAGTTTTTCTTAGCCTCCGTAAAATTTCATCTTCGGTCAGTTCTTGCATTTCCATAAGCCCTTGTTTTTCTTTTTTAGGGTGTTAGTTACCTTTATCTTTGCTCAATTCTATTTCCCTATGTGCGTAGGGTGCAGCTATCAAATCGGAGTGTGTAGTAATAAAAAATTGATTAGTTGCTGATTGTTTCAACAACAAAGGTAGCAGATGACGTTGCCAATCTGGGTGCAAACTAATTTCTGGCTCGTCAATAAAAATGCTGCTATTTTTTGCAAAAATATTATAACAGAGAAATGAAAATAATTGCTTTTCTCCTGCCGAAAGTCTTTGACTTGGGATTGGTGTTGAATTGCCAACGCCAATAACTAACTTATCAGTTAATAATATTCTTTTTTGAATATGTTTATTTACTAACTCGTGCAATACATTGAATTTTGCCTCTAAATTTTCTAATTCTTTATTGGATTGTTCTATTATTTGCAATATAGCTTCACTATTTCCTGCCTTCGCCAATTCCTCTATTTTTAATGTTTTTTGTTGGTTAATTTTATCCTTCTCCGTAGAATGATAAGCTATTTCTTCGTTCAAACGTCTGTTTATATCATTTGTAGAAACATAAGCTATAAATTTATGATTAACTAAGCCCATTGCTGTTCTTGAAAGACGATTAGATAAATCATTAAAAGCCTCATAAATTTCGTTGTTTTCTACCATTTCGCCCACTTTGGGAACAATGGTAAAACCTCCTTCTATTCTGCGAAAAGTTGGAAAAAACAAGGTGCTATGCTCCTCGTCTATGATGGGCAATAATTTAAAATTCTTAAAATCTTTGTTATATTTTTGAGCTAATGCTGTATCAAAATATTTGATAGAAAAATGATAAGTTGGATTACCAGATGCATCTATTTCTATCTCACATTTATCTGTAACAATTTTCAGGTAGCTAAATGTTATTTCACGTACCAAAATATCAAAATGACCACTAACAGCATACCATAATAGTTTGATTAACGTAGTTTTACCTGTGCCATTTCTACCTGTTAAAATATTGAGGTCGTCATAAAAAACTAAATCATAATGCTGATTTGGTTGATTAAATAAGTTTTTAACAATAAGTTGTTTTATCATAACTTTCTAAAAGAAGTAAATATTTTATTTAGTTACTCAAAAGTATAAAAATTATTGAAGATTTACAAAAACCTTTCAAACCTTATAAGGTCTTTAAGACCTTATAAGGTTTTTTCTTTTAATACAAACTCGGAAAACCCTTTGGATTTACCTCATTCATCAGTTCATAGACCTTATCAAAAACAGTTTCGTGATTTGGTTTTGAGTAATAATCACCATCAGAACCGTAGGCGGGGCGGTGGTCTTGGGCAGCAATGCAAACAGGTTTGCTATCCAAATAATGGTAAGCATTTTGTTCGTCTATCACTTTTGCCATCATGTAGGCAGTTGCACCACCCGACACATCTTCATCTGCAAACACCACCCGATTAGTTTTCTGAATAGATTTTACAATATCGTGAGCAAGGTCAAAAGGCAACAAACTTTGTGCATCTATTACCTCGCAACTGATACCAACTTCGGCTAATTGCTGGGCTGCTTCCATCACAATTCTGCACATTGAGCCGTAGGTTACGACTGTAACATCAGTTCCTGCACGCAAAACCTCTACTTTGCCCAGCGGAACAGTAAATTCGCCGAGATTTGCAGGGATTTTTTCTTTCAAACGGTAACCATTCAAACATTCAATCACTAAGGCTGGTTCATCTCCTTGCAATAAGGTGTTATAAAAACCTGCTGCTTGCGTCATATTTCTTGGCACCAATACGTGCATACCACGCAAGGCGTTAATAATCATACCAATAGGAGAACCCGAATGCCAAATTCCTTCCAACCGATGCCCACGAGTACGGACAATTAACGGACATTTTTGTCCCCCGCGTGTGCGGTATTGCAAAGTGGCGACATCATCACTCAAAATTTGAATACCATATAACAAATAATCTAAATATTGAATTTCGGCAATAGGTCGCAAACCACGCATAGCTAAACCAATGCCTTGTCCCATTATCGTAGCCTCACGTATGCCTGTGTCCGAAATTCGCAAATCACCATATTTAGCTTGCAAACCCGCAAAACCTTGATTAACATCGCCAATTTGCCCAACATCTTCGCCAAAAGCTACTACCAAAGGATTGTTGGCAAAGGTCAAATCAAAAAATGCTTGCAACACCTCACGACCATCAACTGTTACGCAATTTTCGTTGTAAACTGCCTTTACCTCTGCCACTTTGGTAGCTGCATTTTCACATTGGCTATGTAAATGTGAACTAAATTTATTTTGGTACTCCTCCCCTACTGTCTTTACCCAATCTTGCAAAGGTTTTTTCAAATGTTCAGGCTCAAAACGCAACAAACGCAAGACGTGTTTTATTGCCTTCATAGCCTCTGCATTGGCAGGATTTACAGCTTTTTGCAATTCCTCTTTGATTGCAGTAATTTGTGTTGCAATCTCCGATTTAGTTTGTGGAATTAGATTTTCCAAAATTGTAACCGCAGTCTGCAAATCTGTTTGTATAGAGGCTGCAAATGCTTTCCAAGCCCTGTTTTTGGCATTATTGACTGCTTTTTTTGCATCTTCCTCTATATTTTCCAACTGTTCGGCAGTTGCAAAATCATTGGCAATTATCCAATTTTTGAACTGTTTGGTACAGTCAAATTCTGCTTCCCAAACCAATCTTTCTTTTGATTTATACCTTTCGTGACTGCCCGAAGTGGAGTGTCCTTGTGGTTGCGTGAGTTCTATCACGTGAACCAAAACAGGCACGTGTTGTTCTCTACAAATTTTTGCAGCTTTTTCGTAAGTTTCGCACAAAGCCTCGTAATCCCAGCCTTTGACAACCAGAATCTCATAGCCTTCTTCATTATCGTTGCGTTGAAAACCTGCCAACACTTTGGAAATACTGTGTTTGGTGGTGTGGTGTTCTTTGCCAACGGAAATACCAAATTCATCGTCCCAGACCGACATCAACAAAGGCACTTGCAAAACACCTGCTGCGTTAATTGCCTCATAAAAAAGTCCTTCCGAAGTCGAAGCATTGCCAATAGTTCCAAAAGCAATTTCATTTCCGTTGTTCGAAAAATTAGTAAATTTTTTGAGTTCTGGATTATTGCGATACATTTTTGAGGCTTGTGCCAGTCCCACCAATTTGGGCATTTGTCCTGCGGTGGGCGAAATATCGGCAGCCGAATTTTTCATTTCCATCAGGTTTTTCCATTGCCCATTTTCGTCTAACATTCGGGTAGAAAAGTGTGCATTCATGCAACGACCTGCACTGCTGGGGTCTGCTTCCACGTCTGGGTGCGAATACAGTTGGGCAAAATATTGCTCAAAATTCAGCCCTTCTATGGCAAACATAAAAGTTTGGTCACGATAATAACCAGCCCTAAAATCTCCGTTTTGGAAAACTTTTGCCATCGCAAGCTGGGCAAGTTCTTTGCCATCGCCAAAGATGCCGAACTTAGCTTTTCCTGCAAAAACTTCTTTCCTGCCAATCAAACTTGCGTGTCGGCTTTCGAGGGCAAGTTTGTAATCTTGTAATACAGTTGCTGCCGAAAATTTTGTGTTTTTGGTAGCTTGTGCGGTGTGTGTGTGCATATATGTATGTGTGTGTTGGTATCTGATATAAGTTGCAAAATTAGCAATTTATTTTAGTTTTTTGTTCCACAATTTGAAATCAAATGCTGTTAAGTTTTTCATAACGACTAAGTTTTTTTTGTAAAGGCTTGATATACCTTGTGGGGTTTTTGATATTAAAAAAATCTTTGCCAAATAATAATTTCGTGGATAAAATCTTTCATCAGGAATAACGGAATTTCGCCAAACTTCCCTAATTTCTTGTATGGTAAAAACTCTAAATAGCAATAAAATTTCTTCTACATCTCCATACAACAAAGTTTTTTCTATCAATATATTATCTGTAATATCCGATAATGTATGCACATCATAACTCCAAAAAGCTTGATAAACAAGTAGTTGCGAAAAAATTTGTTCTTTAAGTTCGTTTTTTGATAGTTTCATAGAGTTTTTATTTCTCTTTCCAATTCCTCAAAAAACAACTTAAAACTTGGATGTGCCGTTGTGTATTCTTGCAAAATATTTTCGATAACAATTTGGTCTGTATAACCTTCGCTGACAATTCCTATTTCCATTTTGTGTCGTTTTGGCTAAAAGTTTTTTGGTAAACCTCCAATATAACCACGCAGAAAAGCCTCCGACAACCGAACAGGCTCAACGCCTTGTACCGTTTTTTGTGGCATTACTCTTTTTGCTTTTGTGTGTCCATCTGTATTGCGATAGATGACAAACAGCCTTTGTGTATCGTCTGTTAAATCCAACCCATCGAGAATGGCGGGATTATGTGTAGTCAAAATCACTTGTTTTTGATTTTCTTTTACAATTCCCGATAAAACTTCTATTAACTTGCTACATAATTTAGGGTTTAAAGCATTGTCAATATTGTCAATAGCAAAAAATTTAGGTGTAAATTCGCTAATAAACAAAGTGAAATAAAATAGCAAGTATAAAAAACCTTCATTGGAACTTCGTTGGTCAAAAAACTGCAATTCTGGGGCAAGATAACGGTCTTTTATGTTGATACGTCTTTCTGAAAACATTAAATCAGTTGGAATTTCAAAACCCTCAAACCAAGAAATCAGGCTTAGTTTTTCTTGAATTTTTGCCAAAGTTTCGGGCTTGTGTTTGTATAAATCTTTGATGTGCTTAAAAAGTCCTTCGCCACGTATGCCCAAAGGTTTTATTTGGATTTCTTCTTCAAAACGGCGAAGAAAATAGTTTTCTGGTGCGTAAGTTAAGAAATTTTGTAGGTTGGTAGATTTGTTAAATTCTTGTCTATAATTTTCTTCTTCATTGACATACTCAATATGAGCATTTTTGAAAAATCTTGAACTGTTATTTTGTTCTTTTAAATTAGTTTCTATTTGTGTTAATATTTTTTCTTTATCTTTGATTATTATATCTGCTAAATAAAGAACTCCAAATGGGTTTATATTTTGTGGTGTATCATAAATAATAATCTCAAAACCTTGCTTATTTTCATTCAAAATATTTACAAAAATATTATTTTCATTCATCTCAAAAGCCGACTTCATTAACTCTTTTTCGGTAACTCTTACGCCTCTTGCTGCTAAAAATTCATCATCTAATTTATTGCTTATCGCAGCACTTCCAATCGCAATTCCTTCCAAAATATTTGTTTTTCCACAACCATTTTCGCCAATAAATACGTTAAATTGTCCTAACTCTATGTTTAGGTCTTGCACAGATTTATAATTTTGAATGGTAAGGCTTTGTATCATTTTATTTGGTGGAAATTTACCTGTAAATGTAGCAAGTTATTTTAGTTTTTAGTTTCAATTCCTCAAAAATAACTTAAAACTTGGTTAGGTTTTCTGCATAAAAGCCTTTATCAACCACATAGCAACAGCTGAATTTTTAACCTTTTTGCTTTTCCAATCCAAAATTATTGTAAGTTTGCGACATGGAATTATTTGCAATCTCACCTGTCGATGGCAGGTATCGCAGACAAACTGCCCCTTTAGCTAACTTTTTTTCAGAATTTAGCTTGATTCGTTACCGTCTTTTAGTGGAGGTGGAGTATTTTATTGCACTCTGCAAAATCCCCTTGCCTCAACTTGCCCACGCCATAGACGACAAAACGGCAGATAAATTGCGAAAGATTTATCGCAACTTTTCGGCAACACAAGCCGAAGATGTCAAAGAAATAGAGAAAACGACCAACCACGACGTAAAAGCTGTGGAGTATTTCCTCAAAAACCAATTCGAGCAGTTAGGCTTAACGGCTTATACGGAGTTCATTCATTTTGGGCTTACTTCGCAAGACGTAAACAATACGGCAATTCCTCTGTCCTTGAAAGAGGCTTTTGAGCAAGAAATAGCTCCTTTGTTCCAAGAATTGCTAACCAAATTAGACGATTTGGCGGTGCTTTGGGAAACTGTGCCTATGCTTGCCTACACACATGGGCAACCTGCCTCGCCTACGCGCATGGGCAAAGAACTCAAAGTTTTTGTCTATCGTTTGCAACAGCAATGGCAATATTTTGCTACCATACCTTATGCAGCCAAATTTGGCGGGGCAACAGGCAACTTTAATGCCCACCAAGTAGCTTATCCGCAAATAGATTGGCAGCAATTTGGCAATTCGTTTGTCAATGAAAATTTAGGCTTGTATAGGTCGGCTTACACTACACAAATAGAAAATTACGACCATTTGGCAGCATTTTTCGATAATTTGGCTCGTACCAATACAGTCTTGATAGATTTTTGTAGAGATGTGTGGGCTTATGTTTCGTTGGGTTACTTCAAACAAAAAATCAAGGCAAACGAAATTGGGTCTTCTGCCATGCCCCATAAGGTCAATCCCATAGATTTTGAAAATGCAGAGGGCAATTTGGGCATCGCCAATGCCTTGCTTACACATTTTTCGCAAAAACTTCCCATTTCGAGGTTGCAACGTGATTTGACAGACTCCACTGTGCTTAGAAATATTGGCGTGCCTTTGTCGCATACTTTAATAGCCTTCAAATCTCTATTGAAAGGACTGAACAAGTTGGAACTGAATGAAAAAAGGTTGCAACAAGATTTGGCAGCAAATTGGGCAGTGGTGGCAGAGGCTATTCAGACCATTTTAAGACGAGAAGGCTACCCCCAACCTTACGAAACCCTGAAAAAACTTACCCGGACAGGCGAAGCCCTAACCGAAGAAACTTTGCAGGCTTTTATAGAAACTTTGCAAGTGGCGGAGCCTATCAAAGCCGAATTGCGACAAATTACGCCTTTTAATTATGTAGGGGTGTAAACTGTATATTTGCCTTTAGGCGAATGATTGTTTTCAACAGCAAAAGAGGGTGCGCAAAAAGTTAAATCTGCGTTTGAAAGCAAATCTTGAAAAATATAAGGATGGTTTTTTACTAAAAATTCATATCTTTCCAAAGCATCAAAGTTTAATAACTATGGAAACGTAGAGCTTTGATTTATCAAAGCCCCTTTTGGGGCAGAGCATTTGATAAATCATACGCCTACATTGTGTCCATTCTACAAAAATTGTCAGACAATCATTAAAAAAAGCAGGCTACTATCAACGATAGTAGCCTGCTTAATGGTCTTTGCGACGGAAGTTTCCGCCCCAAAGAGTATTACTCTCCCTTTCACTATGAATACGATACAAAGGTAAAGTATTTTTTTTAATTTGCAAAAAAATAGTAACTTTTTTTATAAATTTTTTTTGTTCTTTTTTTCATTTAGCTGATAATCAAGCAATTACATTTTTTTGAGTAAAAAAAAGTACGTTCATTTGAAGAATCTAAAATTTGAGATAGCTTTTAGGCAAAAAATAGGGCTTTTCAATAGAGGTAAATTCTTTTTAGGAATATAGTATTCTTATAAGTTGTATTTTGAATAATATATTTTTTTTCTTAGCCAAAAAAGTGTTGTTTTTTTGGGAATATGTTTTGTCATTCTGAGCATAGCTGGTGCGACAACTCGCAAGAATCAGCATCACATTCTTGCAAGTTGTTGCACCAGCTATGCTCAGAATGACAAAATAGTAAGGCTAATATCTAAATTAAAAAAGGTGCAACCTTGCTAAAACGGCTGCACCTTTGTAATGAATTTTATGCTTGTAAAGTTTTCCACAACAAATCTTTAAGTTCTCGCAAGCCTTTTTGTTGCATGGCAGAGATAAAAATATGAGGAATTTCTTTGGGCAACTCTGCAATCATTTGTTTTTGCATGACCTCATCGAGCATATCAGCTTTGGTAATTGCCAATACACGCCGTTTGTCTAACAATTCGGGGTTGTATTGCCGAAGTTCATTGAGCAAAATTTGATACTCTTTTTGAATATTGGCAGCGTCGGCAGCTATCATAAAAAGTAAAGTGGAATTTCTTTCTATGTGCCGTAAAAACCTGATACCCAATCCTTTGCCTTCTGATGCACCTTCTATGATACCCGGAATATCTGCCATGATAAAAGACAAGTCATTGCGATAACTAACCACACCCAAATTAGGTACCAAGGTTGTAAAAGCATAATCTGCTATTTCGGGTTTTGCTGCAGATAAGACAGAAAGCAGAGTCGACTTGCCCGCATTGGGGAAGCCAACCAAGCCTACATCAGCCAATACCTTGAGTTCCAAAATAAACCAATCTTCTACTGAAGCCTCACCTGGTTGGGCGGTGCGCGGGGCTTGGTGAGTCGGCGTTTTGAAATTGATATTGCCCAAACCTCCTCTCCCACCTTTTGCTATGATAAATTCCTGCCCATCTTCCATGACCTCAAATAGTTTTTCACCTGTTTCAGCATTTCGGGCTACTGTGCCAATGGGAACCTGCACGATTTGGTCTTTTCCTTGTTTACCTGTGCAGTTGGCGGCGCCACCTCTTTCCCCATTTTCGGCAAAAATGTGTTTGGTATATTTCAAATGCAACAAAGTCCAAAGTTGTTGGTTGCCTCGTACAATGACGTGACCTCCACGACCTCCATCGCCTCCATCAGGACCTCCTTTTTCTACGTATTTCTCTCGTCTAAAATGAATAGCACCCGCACCACCAGCTCCCGACCTGCAACATATCTTGACATAATCTATAAAATTGGGTGACATAAAATTAATTTTTAATGTTGAATATGTGTTTGATAAAGTGAAAAAATAACTAAATAATTACAACTTACCTTAACTAAACAAATCCTGAATATCGTCTTTGGTTAGTTTTTTCAAAATATTGGTTTCGGTACTGATGATGTCGTCTGCCAACAGTTTTTTCTTTTCTTGGAGTTTCAATATTTTTTCCTCTACGGTGTCTTTGCAAATCATTTTGTAAGCAAAAACCTTGTTTTGTTGCCCTATGCGGTGAGTACGGTCTATTGCCTGTTGTTCTACGGCAGGATTCCACCATGGGTCTATCAAAAATACGTACTCCGCAGCCGTTAGGTTTAGCCCTACACCGCCAGCTTTTAGGCTCATGAGGAAAACCCGCATGGTGTCGTTGTTCTGAAAACTCTCCACTAAGGTTTGGCGGTCTTGCGTTTGTCCATCGAGATAGACATAAGGAATGTGGTGATTGTGCAAACGGCGTTTGACTAAATCTAACATTCCTAAGAATTGAGAAAAGACCAAAATTTTGTGTTTGGGTGCAATTTCCAAGATATGCGTCATCAGTTCGTCTAATTTGGTAGAGTCTTCGGCATATTTTTCTTTTTCATTCAACAATACAGGCGAATCGCAAATTTGGCGGAGTTTGAGCAGCCCCTCCAAAACGGCTATTCCTGCACTTGCTACACCTTTTTCTGCCACCACTTGCATAATTTCATCTCTGTATCTGTTGCGAAAAGCCTCATACACCTTGCGTTGGCGGCTGTTCATTTCGCAATACAAAACAGTTTCAGTTTTTTCGGGCAAATCTTTAGCTACTTGCGACTTGGTACGGCGGAGAATAAAGGGATAAATCAACTTTTTGAGTTCTTGCACCCTTTCTTGGTTGCCATGACGGTCTATTTCGCTGCCGTATTCGGTCTTAAAAAATTCGTAATTGCCTAACATTCCCATATTGGCAAAGTTCATTTGGGCATACAACTCCGAAGTATTGTTTTCTACGGGTGTGCCTGTCATGGTTAGTTTGTTGTAAGCCTGTAACAAATTAACGGCTTTATAGCGTTGCGAAGCCACATTTTTGATTGCCTGTGCCTCGTCGAGTACAATGTAACGGAAAGTGTGCTTGATAAAAGTTTCAATTTCGTTTACCAAAATGCCGTAAGACGTAATGACAATGTTGTATTTTGGAATTTCTTGCAAAATATCTTTGCTACGTCCTGTGCCATAATAAACCAAAAACTTAATATCGGGAACAAATTTTTCTATCTCCCTCGCCCAGTTATAGACTAAGGAAGTGGGAACAACTACCAAATTCGTTTGGTCGGGGTGTTTGTCTATCTGTCCTTTGAGGAAAGTAAGCATTTGCAGAGTTTTGCCCAAACCCATGTCATCTGCCAAACAACCTCCCCAGCCAAATTCGTCTAAGAAGTTTAGCCATTGGTAGCCATGTTGCTGATAATCACGCAGTTGGGCGTTGATATTAGCAGGCAACTCTATTGCTTTGATGCTATCAAATTTGAGCAATTTGTTCTTTTTCTCTTGCAATTCTCGCAACAATTTTTCATTGTCTATGTCGGCTGCCAATTCGTCGAGAATAGAGAAGTGAATTTTAGAAAGTTTTACGCCATTTTTGTCCACCTCACCAAATTTGAAAATGGTGCTGTATTTGTCTATCCATTCTTGGGGCAAAATACCAATCGTACCATCGCCCAAACGGACAAAATGCTCTTTGTTGAGCAAGGCTTTGCGTACATCTTTTAGGCTGACCAACTGCTCACCAAAACTAATTTCTATCTTAATATCAAACCAATCTATGCCCGAACTTGCCTTCATCTGAATATTTGGGCGGTGCTGGTTGTATTTGAAAGATTTGAGGTTGTTGAAACCCAAAATCTCAAAACCTTGTTCTCTAAACCTCTCAAAAGCATCGAGAAACCAGTTGTTTTTCATAAAATTTTCGCCACTGAGCCAAAAAACGCCATTGTCTTCTATCAAGCCTGTGTGCGAATTGGCAATGCCGTTGTGGAGTTCAGTTTCGAAATCTCTGTTGCGTTTGATATTATAAAAATTGCCGTTTTCCTCAAAAATAATTTCGGCTTCGTCTGTTGCGTTTACTTGCTTGTCGCCATATTCAAAAAGAGGTGTAATTTTTAGGTGGTTTTCGTCTTCCTCCAAAAACAGTTTAGCCAACGGCTTTTCTATGTCCGTTATGGGCTGTATGTTTAGTTTGTAAGGCAACTGCACCGCAAAATTTTTCATTAGCGGATACACCGCATTTTTCATAAATGCCTCTTTACCAGCCTCTTTGATGTGCAGACGAGGATAGGTATTACCAAAATAAATAGCCTGATAAGTTTTCAGATTTTTGATAGGATAGATACAAGTTTTTGTAGCTAAGGCATATTCAAAAATCAAAAAGATGTCTTTGTGTTCTATCAAGGTTTCGCCAGCTCTGAACGAAGACGAAAACACAACACCCCTGTCGGCTGTTTCCTCCAACTTAAAAGAAGGTGTAACTTGCTCATCACTTACCCTGTATTCCGCATATTTCAGGCCCCAATTATTGTCGGAAGTATTGAGGATAACAGTTTTGTCCACCAACAATCTGAACAAACGGCGGTAAAGGCTACTCACATAGTTCAGGGCAGCAGGCAAATGGTCTTCGTCTATATTGGTGTGGAGCAACATATCGCCATAATAGCCCGACTTGCCTTTAATTCCTTGTTTTTTTAGGGTTGCAAATAACTTGTCGCCTTTGAGCTTACTTTGCAACATGATAATTTGCTGGTCGTCTTCCTCCACATATTGCAAATAATCGTAGTCTTGTTGCCCGCCGTAGAGGTTAGTTATTTTTTTGGCTTGGTCTATTTTGCCTGTTTTGCCTATTTCCAAAATAACAGGGTCTATGGCAATGCCCGCCAACAATTTTGAATTTGGGGGTGGTGCATAAAAACTTACCAAATAGCCCATTTTTTCCTCTTTTTGCAAGGCAGCCACCTTTTTGTCGGCAACGGCAGGTCGCAAAGAAACAGGAATGTCTGTCTGTAGGGCAGAAAGCTGTTTGAAAAAATCTTGGCTACCAATTTTTGCCAAATTTTTGTCTAAGGGAGTCAAAAAAGGTTTGCCACCGACCAGACCGAATTTGAGTTTCAGTTGCCAATTATCTTTGAGAGCAAAACCATATTCGGCAAGCAAAGCCTCTTTTTCTTTGTCCCAATTTTTCATCATACCAAAAGCCTCGTCGCCGTCCTCATCTAAAAGTTGGAGGAGTACGCCCGCCTTGTGTGTACAAAGAGGTCTTAGATTTTCTTGGCAGTTGCAAGAGGTTTTGAGTTTCGCCCCCATTTGCTCACATTTCACTACAAAACTTTCTTTTTTAATGGTAACTTCGGCTATAATCTCCTGTTTTTCTGTCCTGATGATACGAGCCATGCGTTTGCTGCGAATCATTTTGGCGTTGCGGTGGTGTTCGGGGTGAGCCATGTCCAATATTTTGTACTCATTCAGATAAGGCATCTCTATCGTAACATCATCTGCATTGTATTGGCGGGCAGTGCTGGAAGTTACTACGCTATTTTTCTTGTCTATTTTTTCGCCACTCTGCCCCGATTTTTCGGCAAGAAGTAAAAAAACCGCAACTTCGTGTTTGCAAAAATCGTCATAAGGGCAGTCGCAAGAACTGATAAAATCGTCAGGTCTGATGCTAATTTCTACTCTGTAATCCTCTAAGCCAGAGCTACTTTCTACTTTTGCTATAAATTCATCTTGGTTATGACGCAATAATTTGATACTCCGTTTGTTGGTATAAATAGCTTTTCCTCTCTGAACTACTGTATCAGAGGCATATTCTTTGATGTGTTTCCAAATATCTTTCATTGTATCTTGCTATAGAAGTGGGTTTTATTTTGGGCTGCAAAAATAAACAAAAGAATTAGGAATAGGAAGGGTTTTGAGGTGTAAATTTTTTGATAATTTTAAAAAAAACTGGTAATTAAGCTTATCTTGATTTCAATCAACTTTCTTATTAAGATTTCTAATCAATTTTGCTTATCAAGTTTCTGTTCGAGATGACATCTTTTAGCAAGATGTCATCTCGAACAAAAACTTGATAACTACCAAAACTAAAAGCAAAATCTTTGTACTAACTTTATAACTGTTCGTCATACGACATTAAGCCGTATGACGAATAATAAAGTAATTTTGTACTATTTTATCTCAAAAATATAACCTGTTTGTGGTTGCAATTTGAGAGTCAAACCACCTGCCGAACTACCTTCTACTACATCTTCACCCTTCATTTCCAATTTATTGTCTGTGAGTAGCAAATCTTGCAAAGTATAAGTTTTATCTTTTTCCAACTGCATAAGAGCCAAAGCATTAGCAGGTATGGTCAATTTCATATTTGCCTCTTGACTATCAAAATTGCAAACAATCAACAGTTTTTGTTTGTCTGTAAACCGCAAATAAGCATATTGTTTGGTGCCATAGCCGTTGTTTGGGGTTTGGCGGTTTATGCTGTTGAGGTCGTAGAGTCTGCCTTTGCGAATAGCCTCTGCGGTTTGGGTCAAGTTGAGCAGTTTCACATAGAAATTACGCAAGTTTTTTTGTCCTTCGGTGAGTTTTCCTCCATCAAATTTTCCTTCGTTCATCCACGCTTGGTGGGCTGGCACTCCCCAGTAGTCAAAAATGGTAGTTCTGCCATCTTTGCCCGCGAAACCTTCTGTGTCCATTGCTCTTTCGCCTACTTCCTGCCCGAAATAAATCATCACAGGACCCGAAGTCAAGGTAGCTGTAATTACCATAGCAGGAATAGCTTTGGTGGCATCAGTCGCAAAAAAGTCGGAGGCTATGCGTTGCTCATCGTGATTTTCCAAGAAACGGAGCATATTGTCGTTGTAGCCTGTCAAAAAACGCCAACAAGGAGTAATGCTGTCGGTGCTGCCTTTGCCTTCGACTATGTGGCGTAAAGTATCGTACAAGCCCACTTTGTCGTAGAGGTATTTGAATTTGCCAACGTCTATGTAATTGCGGTAGGCATAGGCATTGTAAGACTCAGCAATGAAAAATACGGCGGGGTATTTTTCCTGAATTTTTGGTATGACCCAAGCCCAAAACTCCACTGGCACCATTTCTGCCATGTCGCAACGGAAAACATCTACGCCTTTGGCTGCCCAATAATCCAAAATTTCGTACATTTTTGTCCACGTATTGGGTGGCGTATCAAAATATTTGGTTTTATTATTCAAATAATCCACTCCATAATTGAGTTTGGCGGTTTCAAACCAATCATCAACCGAAGGGGCGTGGGTAAATTGGTCGTTGCCTGTTGCTTTGGCGGGCATTTCGGCAAATAGTCCATCTTTGGTAGGCAAAGTTTGGTTGCCCATCGGATTGTAGTTTTTGGGAACTTCAAACTTTTTGCCTACCATATAATAAAAGTTGTTGTTAGCATCAAAAGCCTTTGTTTTGTCGTCTGTTTCGCCAAAATCTTTGATACCTGCGGGTTTGGCATCAGATTGGTATTTGCGAGCCACGTGATTGGGTACAAAATCAATAACCACCTTCAGCCCCAAGTCATGTGTGCGTTTGACCAAAGCCTCAAATTCTTGCATACGATTTTTGACATCGACAGCCAAATCGGGGTTTACGTCATAGTAGTCTTTAATGGCATAAGGTGAGCCAGCTCTACCTTTTACCACGTCCACGTCATCGAGAGGAATACCAAATTTGGTGTAGTCCGTCATGGTGGCGTGTTCTATTACGCCTGTGTACCAAACGTGGGTTACACCCATTTTTTTGATTTCGGTTAGGGCAGTTTCGTTAATGTCGTTAAACTTGCCGACTCCGTTTTCTGCTAACGAACCATAGTTTTTGTTGGTGGAGTTTTTGTTGCCAAACAGCCGAGTCATCATCTGATAGACCACAATTTTGTTGTCCGTTGGCGTTTCTTGTAAGAGGTTGGAGTCTTTCAAATTCATAACTTGTTCAGTTGTTTTCGATTGGCAAGCCCAAAGGCAAACAGCCAATGTATAGAAGATTGCAAAAGAAATGGTGATTTTTTTCATAAAGGTAGCAAAATGGTTAGTTGTAGCTGCAATAATAAAATAGTTCATTGTAGTTACAACTTTTTAGTTGATAAAATTACAAAACAATAGCTATGAATTACTAAAATTCATAGCTATTGTTTGTTTTAAAATAAATATACTAACTAAAATCTTCTGCGTTTGGGTCTTGCACTTTTGGCAGCAGCCCCAAACGGAACTCTAAAACCTGTCATGGCACGTGCATAATACATAAGGTTCGACTGTTTAATAGTTGTGTCATTAATGTAGGCATTCATGTGAATACCTGCATTTGCTTCCAAAAACCAATAAAATCTGTCGAAAACGTAAGCCTCTGCACCCAATCCTAAGTTAAATGTTACCAACTGCACTGTTTTGGGGTCATAAAATTTTGCTTCGCCTGTGTAAGCCAAGGCAACAGGGTCTTTAATATTGTAATTTATCATGTTGTGCATATAAGAAAGTCCCCCCAATGCATATATACCATAATCTGTATTATAGCTACCTACAAAATAGCGTTGGTAATCAGCCGATATTTCAAAAGATTGAATAGAACCATCAATGCCATGCATGAGTTCGGCAGTCGTATTACTAACTTGCCTGAAATTTTGCAAAGCCACATTATAGCCTACGCCAAATCTAACGGCATTGAACTCCCAAAATCCTGCACTCAAATTGACTTTTGCTCCCATAATGTGCGGAACATCTGTATAGGCATTGCGAATAGGAAAGTCTTTGCCACCGCTAAAATAACGGGTATAGGTGCCGCCTAAACCAGCACTTAGTTGTGCCTGTGCTTGGTGTGCCATACAGCCCAACCCCCACCACAACAATAAAAATACGATTTGCTTTTTCATAAGCTATTAAATTTCTAATCTGTTTCCAAAAGTAGCAAAAATTAGGCAATAAAAAACATAATTCATAAAAAACTATTTATTTTTTTTGATAACAGTTTAGGATAGTTGCCTAAAGGCAACTAATTTTATGTTTTTATCACGTTGAAATTAGAAAACTAACAGTTCTCTAAGAACTGTTAGTTACTTGATAGCAAACAAAAATTTAGTTGCCTGAAGGCAACTATCCTAAACAATTAATTTTATTATCCTTGTTACACAAAACCAAAGGCATTGTATTGAACTTTATTAGGTACAAAGAAAGTTCAATTATAGTCAAAATCTACACCGAAATTTTCGGGCTGCGGACTTACGTAGTCAATGGGGTGCGAAACACCAAAACAGCAAAAATTGCCCTCTATCAGCCGTTGAATCAGGTGGATTTGGTGGTCTATGAAAACGAAAAAGCTGCTATTCAACGCATTGCCGAAATTAGGCTACTGCAACCGTACCAAACTCTTGCCGTTGCAGCACCTAAAATCAGCATTTGTTTCTTTTTAACAGAAGTTTTAGCTAAGTGTTTAAGAGAGGAAACAGGCAACGCTGACCTTTTTGGCTTTTTAACAGAAAGTTTGTCTATTTTTGATGCCCTACCAAAGAATTATGCCAATTTTCACCTCCAACTACTCTTAAAATTGAGTGAACATTTGGGTTTTGCTATTTCTGATGCCAGAGATTTACAGGCTCAACTCCAAGCCTACGGCTACAAATTTTATCATGCCCCGCACAACGAAACTATCCAACAGCTAATAAACAGCCAATACGGGGCTGCTATCTTGCTCAACGGCACTGCCCGCAGCGAAATAGCCGAATACCTTTGCCTCTACTACCGCCTACACGTAGAAAACTTTGGCGAACTCCAATCCCTGAAAATTTTGAAGGAATTGTAATTTTAAAACCAATTATCGGACACTTTAAAAGTGTCCAATAATTCATTGATAAACTCGTTTGTAAAAATTGCGTTAAAAAAAAGATTTAATATACAAGATTGGAAAACATTTTGTAACTTTGTATTCATAATGTAGTAATACTTGTGAAACGCAGTTATGGAAAATAAAATTTCAACTCCTTCAAATAGCTTTTTCAGTCGTTTGGCAGCCGAATACAAACCTGTTTGGCAACAACCCTCTTACCTTGCAAGTTTTATTTGTACGGTACTCTTTATTCCTTGCATGAGCCTTTGGGTGCCTACTTTTTTGGCATTTATTCAAGCCCGCAAAGGTTACCATCTCAACGATTTGGTACTCAACATGATACCACCAACAGATGTTTCTACTCCTTTATTTACTGTTTGCTATGTTTCCATTGTAGCAGCCATTTTATTGGCGTTGCCCAACGCAAAAAACTTTTTGATAGGTTTGCAGACTTATGTCTTAGTAACCTCGTTGCGTATGTGTAGCATTTATTTAGTTCCTTTGGAAGCACCTGTTCATTATGTAGATTTGACAGACCCTTTTATGGCTATTTTTGTCTATGCAGGCAATCCGATTAACAAAGATTTGTTTTTCTCTGGGCATACTTCTACTATGATAGTCCTCTGGCTCATGGTGCCGCAACGCTGGTTGAAACCTGTTTTTGCCTTAGCAGCTCTTACTGTTGGCACTTTGGTTTTGGTGCAACACGCACACTATTTTATAGATGTGCTTGCAGCTATTCCTTTTACCTTAGTTTCGTACAAAATAGTTTTGCTTTTACACCATACTTCCTTAGATTGGCAGACAGGAATTTTGCGAGTGTATGAAAACCAATACGAAATTAGTTTTTTACAAAAATCATTGAAAAATTAACTTGCAATTTATATCTTTGCAAAAAAAATGTTAATCAGCTATAAAAATGACAAACCAAACCTTTATACAATCCAAAGAACCTGTACCGCATTTTAGCAGGACAAGAGAAATTTTGAAAAAACACCCCGAAATTCGCCAACTCAACGGGCGTAATGCAATGACTGCCATTATTGCGTTGCTCTGTGTGGTGGTGCAAGTAAGCATAGGTTATTTACTTACCATTTACGACCAGCCTTGGTGGGTCATTGCCCTTGCAGCGTATTGTGTAGGTGCTTTTGTGAATCACGTAGTGGTGGTTATTATTCACGAGGCAAGTCATTATTTGTTGTTCCAAAACAGAGGATTGAATGTAGCATTTGGCTTGATAGTCAATCTGCCCGCCATTATTCCTTCTTTCATCTCTTTCCAAAAATATCACCTCAAACACCACGCCCATCAAGGCATACACGAAACAGATACAGATATGCCCGAACCTTGGGAAGCCAGATTAGTCGGCAATTCTGCTATCATGAAAGCTATTTGGTTGGCTTGTTTCCCCATTCTCCAAATTATGCGTGTGGTAAGAGTAAAAGACGTAGCCCCTTTTGATGGCTGGACAGCCTTAAATTGGCTTACTCAACTTGCATTTATTGCAGCAGTCTATCAATTTATCGGTGGTTATGCTATTGTGTATATGTTGTTGAGTTTCTATTTCTCTTTGAGTTTGCACCCCTTGGGAGGTCGTTGGATACAAGAACACTTTGTTTTGCACGACAAACAAGAAACATACAGCTACTACGGAGGGTTGAACTTGATGCAAATGAATATTGGCTACCATAACGAACACCACGATTTTCCCGGTGTGGCTTGGCATAACCTGCCAAAAGTAAAAGAAATGGCACCCGAATTTTACGACAACTTGTATTCGCACAACTCTTGGACAGGTTTAGTGTGGCGGTTTATTACAGACAAAAATATTTCGCTGTACTCACGCATAGAACGGAGTACAACCGAAAGACAAAATGCAGCCCCCACAACTATTATCAGGAATGGCGAAGCAGTGGCAGTGTAGAAATAAATATGATTTATGATATATGATTTATGATATATCATAAATCATAAACCATATATCATATATCATAAATCATACTTAACTTTCATCGAATTATTAAAACTACTTGAATAAAGTGAGAGAGTTTAACTATCCAATATTTACGCTGGGCGACAAACTAACGCCAGAACAAATCAGTTTCTTTGAAGAATATGGTTTCGTTCATTTCCGAAACTTTGTTAGCCCCGAAGGAGTAAGCCAAATCATTAAGGCAATGGAAGCCGTACAAGAAAAGTGGGTTGCCGAAAATGTAGAGAAAGTGAATGGCGTGCCTATCAAGTACGGTTTTGATGCCGATGGCAGCAAAATAGTGCAACGCTATGCTTTTGCCTCGCAACACCACCCTATTTTGCACGAATTTCTGCTCGACAAAAGATTTGAATTGTTGTTTCCTTTGCTCAAAGCCGAAGGAGGTCGTGTAGGCGAAAACGAAAAAGACGGTTTGGTAATCAATCACTATGTCAATACAGATAAAAGTGAGTTTACCCAAATGGGCTGGCATACCGATGCCCCACGTGATATTTTCTTAGGCAAAAAAATAGGTCCTATGCTCAATGTAGGCGTACACCTCGACACATGCACACCCGAAAAAGGTGGTTTGCGTTTGATACCTTGCACACACAAACAAAGTCTATTGGGGCTAATCTTCCGCAAAAAATACTTTGTGGACAATACACCTGACCCCAACGAAATTGCATTGAGTTCACAACCAGGGGACTTGACCGTACACGATGGCAGACTATGGCACAGAGTAGCCCAAGCCTCCATCAAAGGTGCAGAAAGTCGCCGTAGAGTGATGTATGTGCCTATAATCAACGGAGAATATGCTCCCAAAAACGAAAAAAGTCCTACACCTTTCTACCAAAGATTTATGAAGATAGTGAAATAATCTTCATGTTACAGCAACAAATAAACAAAGATGGCATTGTTCAAAAAGATGTCATCTTTTTTGTTTGCTTTTGCGTGTCGAGATATAAAACCTAATCATTTGATTTATAAAGTTTATCATTCGCAGATTTAAAATTTGTAATTCTTGGAATCAATATGACAAAGAAAAAAGTAGTTGTTTTATCAGGAGCAGGCGTAAGCGCGGAGAGTGGCATAGCCACTTTCAGAGATTCAAACGGATTGTGGGAAGGCAATGACGTGATGGCAGTAGCCTCGCCACAAGGCTGGCAAAAAAATAAAGCCTTAGTCTTAGAGTTTTATAATCAACGCCGCAAACAAGCTGCAAGTGTGAAACCCAATGAGGCTCACCACGTCATTGCTGCCCTCGAAGATGATTTTGAGGTGGTAGTTATTACCCAAAATGTGGACAATTTGCACGAAAGGGCAGGCTCCACGAATATTATCCACCTGCATGGCGAACTGTTTAAATCTCGCAGCACTGTCGATGAAAAGTTGATTTATGACATGAAAGGCTTGGAAATCAATATAGGTGATAAATGTGAAAAAGGGTCGCAACTTCGCCCCCATATTGTTTGGTTTGGCGAAAGTGTGCCTTTAATTGCAGAGGCAGCCAGAATTTGCGAAACAGCAGACTTTTTTGTTGTGGTAGGCACTTCCTTGGTGGTTTACCCCGCTGCAAGTTTGGTGGACTATGTGCCTCTTGACACGCCAAGATTTATAGTTGACCCCAAAAAGCCCGAAGTAAGTTATTCTAAAAAGCAGACATTTATAGAAGAAAAAGCAACAACAGGTATGGTAAAAGTACGTAATTGGTTGCTGCAAAATAAATAATATTACCTAACCCCTTTTGCGTATGCAAACCCCTCGTTTGATAAAACCCTTGCAAGACAATTTCGTTAGGATAGACGAAAGAAAAATAGAAAACCTATTGAGTTTTGCTGCTGATATGGGCAAACTCATAGCCTATTACGACCTCCAAAACAAAAAAAATGGGACTTGGCAGAGCTTTTTTGCCCAAAATCCCTTGCTCATACAGGCTGCTATTGCCCAATTTGATTGGGCAGCCACCGAAAAAAAATTGAGCCACGCCTTGCATTGGGCAGCAAAAACTAACTATTTGCCTGATTTACAGCACTATACAACAGAGTTTTTTGGGGCTGCACACCAACTAACCCACGCCTTTGCCACGTGGACAATGCCCTTGCAAACTGCTACCTTGCCACCACAGGCTTTGCTACTCAAACAAACCTTAGACCAAGCCATAGACAACAGATTGGCGGTAGCTTTTGTTGCTTTGCAACAACTTGCGGAGGCTTGCGAAAATTTATTGGAAATAAAATTGCAATTTTTTGATGAGCAAAATCTACAATTTTGGCAAGCCGAAACGCAATTTATCAAGGTAGAAAAAACAATTTTTTCAACAGATTTGCCCCTGACTACACAACAAAAATTGGCGTTTTTACTCCAAAAAGCCTACGCCCAAACGCAACTGTTTATAGAAATGATTGGTTTTTTGCAGCAAAAATATAAAAACTTCTCCAATTTGCTTACTTCCCCTGACGACAACCATGATGCAGGTGTTGCCTTGTATGTGGCTTTTGTGCAGCTATTCGAAAAATTGCAACAGTTTACCAATCAATTTACTGCCAAGCATACCGATTTGTACTACCAAACCCTCTTGCAACAAAAACCAAAAGCTGCAAAGGCGGGCAAAGTGTTGGTTTATATGGAACTAAATCCTGAACAGCCTTATTTGGTCTTGCCCGAAGGTACTGCTTTTGTTGCACCGCCTGCCGAAGCCTCGCAGCCCGAAAGTTTGTATGCAACTACACAAGATTTGGTGTTTAATCAAATCATTATCAAAGAGTTACAGATTTTATATGCCGAAAATAAGGAGAACAAAAAGTATCAAAATATTTTCAATGAGGGTGTTTTATTTGAGCAAATTTATCAAAGAAATATAGCTTTGCCCTTTGTGCCACCCAAGGAAAACAGCAAAACTGCACAAGAAACTTTTGCTACCTTTGGCGAAAAACAAGACGGCAAAAGCCAAGACCAACAAACGATGCAAACAGCCTTTGTTGGTTTTGCGGTGGCATCTGCCAATTTTTATTTGCAAGAAGGGCAAAGAGAAATTGCCCTCGACTTTTTCTTTACGCCTGATAGTTTTGACGATAAAAATAGTAAAAATAGCAAAAATAGTTTCATTTCTTACCTCAAAAAATTGGCTTTTGAGCAAGACGAAACCCCCGAAAACTTGTTTGCTATTTTGGTAAGAAATGGGTTTCTTATCCAAATTACGACCCAAAACGGCTGGCATACCATAGACAAATTAGGGGCTGGTTATGATTTGGCTACCAACTCTTTTCATATAGATTTGGCACTCGACAATAGCATTGGGGCTGTCATTGGCTACGACCCTTTGCTGCATAACCAACTTCCCCCAACAACTTTTTCGCCAACTCTTCCAAAAAATTCGCTGCCTATTCCGTTGGCTACTACCTTGCCTGTTGTTCGTTTTTGTATGCAGCACACAGGCATTATTTATCCTTATACTTTGTTTGCTCCGTTGGAAATAGAGCAAATCAAAATCAGTGTGAAGGCAAAAGAAGTGAAAGATTTGGTACTGTATAACAATTACAGCCAACTCAACCCAACCAATCCTTTTATGCCGTTTAGCCCTGTGCCTACGGTGGGTTCTTATTGGTTGATTGGTAGCAAAGAAGCCTTTTTTAAACCTCTTAACTCCTTGACTATCAATATAGAATGGTTTGGGTTGCCTACAAATCCTGACGGCTTTCAGGGTTACTACCAAGACTATGAAACAACTTACGACAACACAAGTTTTACAGTGAAAATCAGTTGTTTGGAAAATGGCAAGTGGAAAACTCCTCCTGCCCAACAACCTCAAAACCTTCCTTTGTTTCGAACTGACCACAGTGAAACTTTGCCACCGCAACGAATTGGAAAACTTAGCAACCGCACTATTTTTGCCAATATAGACAAAAAAATATTGCCAACTACCGAAAATTATGAGGGCATCAACCAACCGCAGTTGGCTTATACGCACACCAGCAAGCAAGGTTTTATCCGCCTCGAATTGGCTACGCCTGCCGATGCTTTTGGGCATGAAACCTATCCGTTTTTGCTCTCCAAAATAATGACTGACAATGTATTGGTGCAAAGTCTTTCGGCAAAAGTGATGGGCAAAAAAGAACAACAATTACCGCAAAAACCTTACACCCCTGTTGTGCAGTCGATTTCCTTAGCTTATGAGGCTTCGGAGGTTATCAATTTTGCTTACCGCCAACCTGTGCAGGCTGCTCATCAGGCAAATAGCCAAGCCACGTTTTTTCATTTGCATTTAGATGGGCATCAGGTTGTCTATCCAAACAAAGAGGGAAAAAATCAACAAAACAAATTGCTACCTGCTGTCAATGCAGGTGGGCAGTTGCTTTTTGGGTTGTGGCGTGCCAAACCACCCGAAACTTTGCATCTTTTGTTTCATTTAGCCCCCGCAGCAGTACAACATCTTTCGCAGGAGGCAGTGCAGTTGCGTTGGTTTTACCTCAAAGAAAATACTTGGTTTCCTTTTGCAGAGTCGGCAATTTTGGAAGATACCACGCAAGCCCTAACCCGAAGTGGCGTAGTCAGTCTGGAATTGCCTTTGCAAATGACCACAGGCAATACGCTGTTAAACCCAGCTTTGCATTGGATTTGCTTGCAAGCAAACGGAAATTTAGATAAAATTTGCAAAACAGTAGCCATTCACACGCAAGCAGCCGTTTTGGAGTGGGTAAGCACCGACATGGAAACCACGCCACCTGCCACTTGTGAGGCTTATTCCATTGTGCAACCCAAAAACTTGATAGAAGGTTTGCGATTTGTCTATCAGCCTTTGCCCTCTTTTGGCTATACGGCAGAGGAGAGCCAAACCGATATGAAAACAAGGGTAAACGAACACCTGAAACACAAGCAAAGAGCCGTAACCGCATGGGATTACGAACATTTGTTGTTCCAAAAATTTCCTTATCTCAAAAAAGTAAAATGTTTGCCACACACCAATAGCCAGCAGCCTAATCAAACAGTGGCGGGGTCTGTGGTGATAGTGGTCATTCCTGAAAGGGCAATTACGCACACACCTTTGGCAAGTTTTGAGGAGCTAAAAACCATTGAGGATTTTGTCAAAAATTTGGCAACGCCTTTTGCAACAATAGAAGTGCGAAACCCAATTTACGAAAAAGTGAAGGTGTTTTGCCAAATTCAGTTTAAAAAAGGCTACCAAACAGGCTATTATTGGCAACTGTTGCAAGAGGAAATTAGCCATTTTTTGAATGAAAGTTCACAAAAAAATAACCCATTTCAGGTAGTTATCAGCAATACGGCTTTGCTGCATTTTATCAAATTGCGACCTTATATTCACTTTGTAGGCAGTGTGAGTATGCTCAAAGTGGCAAGCACCGCAACCGAAACTTATCAGTTGGCAGACAGTGCTTTGCCCTCCACTACTCAAAATCAAACGGCTATGCAAGGCACTTTTGCGTGGTCTATTTTGGTGGCTGCTCCTTCTCACGAAATTACAGTAGTGGGCGAGGTCAATTTTGACAAAGCCGAGCCTGTTTCGCTGGGGAGGTTGTCGTTGGGTGATGATTTTGTGGTGCAGTAGCCATACATTATCACTCATAAAATTGTACCTAAAACGACAACATTACCACAGCAGCCACGCACAAAGCAAAATAAGGTACTAAGCTGGCTGCTCCTGCGTAATCTTTAGCTATCCGTTGTCCAAAAAACAATAATAAAACTGCCAATGTAGCCACCTGACCTCCATATAACGCAATAGTTTTTGTACCATTGAAAGCTATTTGAGCTGCACCTATTAGGGCTAAACTGCCTGCCATAAGCTCTGCAACAGTGAGTACAATTAATAAAAATTGGACAAAGTTGCGTAAGAAAGTTTTTGAGAAATGGGTTTGCAACCAAGACAAGTTATCAGCAAAATTAGCTGCTTTATCTAAACCAGATTGCAAAAACAAAATGGCTATAAACAAGCTGGTCATGGCTTGCGCAAAAGGAAACGGGCTTAATAAGTTATCAAACATATTTTTTTATAAAAATTTTAAGATGGAAAACTAATAATAACTTAGTAATTGCATTACTTTTTACCTCAAAATTTGCTAGTGCCACCTAAGCAATATTGAAATTTCCTGAGAGGTTGTCCAAAAAATCAAAGTCTATCACAGACCTTATTCGGTGCGTACCATTTTGCGAGTAGGCACGCACCGATGGTGCTTGCAAACGCAATATATTACATTTGCTACCAATGGTACACCTTTACAAGGCTAAAAAGGCACTTTTCAATTATTTCTTAGCTTAATAGCGTTGGTTAAAGTCCGTTATATAAATTTTTATTTTTCAGACCCCCTCTATGGTATGTTCAACATTCAATCTTAAACATTCAAAACCAACAATTAGTTTACCTTAATATCCTCCACCTTAAACAGCACAGGATTTTTCACTTTTTCGCCTAACAAAGCAATTTGCAAAACATCTGCCACCTTGTCCACATAATGGAATTTCAGGTCTGTTACATAGTGAGCATCTATTTCTTGAATGTCTTTTTTGTTTTGCGTACAAAGAATTATCTCCGTAATGCCTGCTCTTTTGGCTGCTAAGATTTTTTCTTTGATACCACCCACAGGCAATACTTTTCCTCGCAGCGTAATTTCGCCTGTCATGGCTATTTTGTCCTTCACTTTGCGTTGCGTATAAGCCGAAGCTAAGGAAGTGAACATGGTAATTCCTGCCGAAGGTCCATCTTTTGGCACTGCCCCTGCGGGTATGTGTACGTGCAAGTCGTATTGGCTAAACAAACGGTAGTCTATTCCCAAATCGTCTGAATGGGCTTTGAGGTAAGAAAGTGCAGTAGTTGCCGACTCCTTCATCACATCTCCCAACTGCCCCGACAAGGTGAGTGTACCTCTGCCTTTGCTTAGGCTTGATTCGATAAACAGAATTTCTCCGCCTACTTGTGTCCACGCCAAGCCTGTTACCACGCCTGCATAGTCGTTGTCTTGGTAAAGTTCTTTGTCAAACGAAGGCATACCCAAAATTCTTTCTACGTCTGCTTTTTTCAACTTTTTGGGATATTCCTCCTCCATTGCCACCGATTTGGCTATGTTTCGAGTGAGAGCAGCCATTTTTTGCTCTAAATTTCTTACGCCTGACTCTCTGGTGTAGCCGTCTATCACGTGAGCAATAGCCGAGTCGTCTATGCTAAAAGCCCTTACACCTAAGCCATGTTCTTTTTTGGCTTTGGGTAGCAAATGTTTTTTCACTATCTCCACTTTTTCCTCCAACGTATAGCCGTTTATTTCTATAATTTCCATTCTGTCGCGCAGGGCGGGGTGAATGGTGTCCAACGCATTGGCAGTGGCAACAAACAAGACCTTAGACAAGTCATATTCTACATCTAAGTAGTTGTCGGCAAAAGTATTGTTTTGTTCGGGGTCTAAAACCTCCAACAAAGCAGAGGCGGGGTCTCCCCTAAAATCGTTGCCAATTTTGTCTATTTCGTCTAACACAAAAACAGGGTTAGAGGAAGCAGCTTTTTTTACATTTGCCAATACTCTACCTGGCATAGCCCCAATATAAGTTTTGCGGTGTCCTCTTATTTCCGATTCGTCATGCAAACCACCCAACGACATCCGCACATATTGGCGGTTGAGAGATTTGGCAATAGACTTGCCCAAAGAAGTTTTGCCGACTCCTGGAGGACCATACAAACACAAAATAGGTCCTTTCATGTCTTTGCGAAGTTTCAAAACAGCCAAATATTCTAAAATTCGGGTTTTTACCTTCGTCAAGCCGTGGTGGTCTGCATCTAAAATTTCTTTTGCTTTTACCAAATCAAAACTGTCTTCGGTGTAGTGTTCCCAAGGCAAGTCGAGCATAAATTCCAAATAATTCAAAGCTATTGGGTAGTCTGGACTTTGGGAGTTCAGCCTAATCAATTTGCTCAATTCTTTTTGGAAATGGTCGGCAATAGTCTTTGACCATTGTTTGGTTTTTGCTCTTTCTTTCAGTTTTTCTATGTCTTGTTCGGGTGCATCTTGCCCCAATTCCTCTTGCAAGACCTTGATTTGCTGCCTGAGAAAATAATCTCGTTGCTGCTGGTCTATGTCTGAATGTGCCTTAGAATGAATTTCTTGTTTCAACTCCAAGAGTTGAATATCTTTGAGCATATACTCAAAGAGTTTGGTAGCTCTTTCTTTCCAATCTGTCAAGTTCAACAGCCCTTGTTTGTCTGCCAAATCTGCATTGACGTTAGACGACAAAAAATTAATCAAAAAAACAGAACTTTCTATATTTTCTAAGGCAACTTGTGCCTCCGAAGGAATATCAGGGTTAATTTTAATGATTTTGAAAGCAGCCTCACGCAAAGACTCCAACAAGGCTTTGGTTTCTTTTTGCTTTTCATTGGGCTGTGTATCCGTAAGATAAGCCACTTTTGCCACCATATAAGGCTCATCTTTCACTACTTCATTCAACACAAATTTGCTTCTGCCCTGAATGATAATGGTCGTGTTGCCATCGGGCAAAGTAAGCATTTTGAGTATGGTAGCCATGGTACCCACCTCGTATAAATCCTCTTTTTTAGGCTCGTCTGCACCTGCCTTGCGTTGCGTTACCACGCCAATTAACCTATCTCCTTTGTATGCTTTTTTTACCAATTTGATAGATTTTTGCCTTCCCACCGTAATAGGAATGATGACACCAGGGAACAGCACCGTATTACGCACAGGCAAAATGGGCAACTCGTCTGGTCGCACAGCTTCTTGTTCAGGGTCTTCTTCGGCGGTAAGAATAGGAATAAAATCTTCAGAGTTGTCGTGGTCTATTTCCTCGTCCCGTAATTTTTTTTTATTATTTCGTGCCATATTTGCAGTGCTAAAAGTAAAATGATGTCAAAATGACAGTCATAGCATTGTATCATGTACCATAGCCTTTAGGCTGTAGGTTTTTTCAATAAGTTTTGGTTTGCAAATTTATCAAAACAATCAAAACAGTAACTATTTTGCTTTTGGTGCTTACATAAAACATTTCACATATAAAGTGTGTGTTACATTCAAAATTGTATGTTACATTCAATCGCAAGCCACAAAGCTATATAAAAAATCAATAGACTTTGATAAATTTTGCTTTTTTACTTGCAATTTTTTTACAAATACTATGTAAACTTGCTTTATAAAACTATAACTTTGCTATATTGTTTACAAATGCTATTCCAATCCTAACCATGCTTGCCAAACCTGCCAATTTGCCTACTATTCTTGCCATCGAGTCTTCTTGCGATGAAACTTCGGCTGCGGTTATCAAAAACGGCAAAGTCCTGAATAATATTATTGCCACCCAAGCCATACACACGCAATATGGCGGTGTGGTGCCAGAGTTAGCCTCGCGTGTGCATCAGCAAAACATTATTCCTGTGGTGCATCAGGCTCTGCACACCGCCCAAGTGAGCAAGGAGGAATTGCAAGCCATAGCTTTTACGCGTGGACCTGGTTTGTTAGGGTCTTTGTTAGTCGGCACTTCCTTTGCCAAAGCCTTTGCTGCTGCCTTGCAAATTCCTCTGATAGACGTAAACCACATGCAAGCCCATATTTTGGCACATTTTATCAATCCTCCGTTTCCTATTTTTCCTTTTTTGTGCTTGACAGTAAGCGGCGGACACACGCAATTAGTGGTGGTAAAAGATTATTTGCAAATGGAAATTATAGGCGAAACCCAAGATGATGCCGTAGGGGAGGCTTTTGACAAGGCTGCAAAAATTTTAGGGCTACCTTATCCTGGTGGTCCCTTGATAGATAAATACGCCCAAACAGGCAATCCGTTAGCCTATCAGTTTGGAGAAGTGGCAATGGAAGGGTTAAATTATTCGTTTAGTGGTATCAAAACGTCTTTTTTGTATTTTGTGCAACGCCAAAGTCAGCAAAACCCAAACTTTGTCAGTGAAAATTTAGCAGACATTTGTGCATCTATGCAGCATACCTTAGTGCAGTTGCTTATGAAAAAACTTAAACGTGCAGCCAAAGAGTACAAAATCAACCACATAGCCATAGCTGGTGGGGTAGCAGCCAACTCAGGTTTGCGAAAAGCCCTGCACGAAACCGCAGCAAAACTAAATTGGCAGTTGTATATCCCTGATTTTCAGTATTGTACGGACAATGCGGGCATGATTGCCATAGCAGCCCACTACAAATATTTGGCGGGAGAGTTTTGCTCACAACAGGTGAGTCCGCTGCCGAGAATGGAGTTTTGAAAACAATTATTGCTTTTTTTCATTACGCAATTCTTCAATTTGTTCGATTGTCAAGCCTGTTCCTTGTGCTATAATTGAATCCTCTAAACCTAATGCAATGAAATTTTTAGCAACTTCAATGCTTCGTTCTTGATGAGCTTCTATTTTGGCAGTGTAGGTAACACTTTTTTCGATTCTTCGATTTTCTTGAAAACGGTTATACATTTTTTGGTCTTCCTCAGTCAAATTTTCATAACGCAATTTTTCTTTGGCTTTGTCTAAGCCCTTTGCCTTAAAATTATCTTTTACTTCGCTATTTTTTAGAAAATAAACCCACTCGTCCAGTGTATCTTTGGCAATATCATTGAAATTATTGATTTTCAACAAATAGTATTTTGGAAAAATATCAGCTATTTTTTCTATGTTGTAACTTTTCTTTTGAAAATTGTTAGGTTTCAAAATATCGTTTTTGTGTAAACCCACAAACTCACCTTTGTATTCATACACATAGTCTTTGCCTTGACCCAAGCCAAAATAAACAATATTGATAGAATAAATTTTTTTGATGGTGCCATAACTTTCGCCTTCCTTAATGTACTCTGTAACTAGTTTAGAAACACCGTACAACATACGTTGAAAGTAATCTACTTCAGAGTCATTTTGTACCTCAATCAACATGAGTTCGTCATTTTGGCTTTTTACTAAAATATCAACTCTATTATATTTGTCGTATTCATCTTCTTTATTGCTTTCAGCTTCCAAAATATCAACAATGGTAATATCGAAATGAAGTAACTCTGATAAAAAACCTTCCAAAATGCCAAAATTAGCCTTATGGCGAAGCATTTTTTTTATTGCCCAGTCGAAACGAATTAATTTTTTGCTCATATTCTTATTTTTTTACAAAAATAAGCAAAACAAACATAAATTGTTATTTTTATTAAAAATTTAAACTATACTGATTATCAATTACTTACAAGGCAAATCTACAAAAAATTTATAAACTCAAAAGCAAACATCACAATATCGTCTGTCTGCACTTGCGAGCCTTGCCATTGCAAGAAAACTTGTTCTATAAAAGGTTTTTGTTCGGCAAGTTCCATATCTTGAATGTCTGAAAGCACAATACGGAGATGTTTGGTGCTAAACCTTCTGCGAGTTTTTGCTTGCAACTGGTCAGTAATGCCATCGGAAAACAAGTAATAACGGTCATTTTTTTGCAAGGTAATGGTTTGCTGCGTAAATATTTTTTCGGCATACAAAGAGCCACCAATCGGAAGTCTATCCGCAGCAATTTCGGTCAATTTGTTAGCCCGCATCTGCCACAGAGGTCTTTTTGAGCCTGCAAATCGCAGACTATTGTCCTCGTAGGCAATAATGCAGAGAGCTATGTCCATGCCATCTTGCATATCCATAAAACTATCCGTATTTTCTTGTTTGAGTGCAGCTCTTATTTTTTTGTCTAATTCGGTAAGAATATCTTTGGGTTCTATTAATTGGTATTCTGTTACAATTTGGTTTAAAATATTGATACCCATAATAGACATCAAGCAACCAGAAACGCCATGCCCTGTGCAGTCGGCAACGGCTACTACCAAGTAAGTTTTTTGCTCAATAGTAACTTTTTGGAAGTAAGTAAAATCTCCTGAAACAATATTTTTTGGCAAATACCACAAAAAACTTTTTGGCAACTCTGCCCTAATTTCATCTTCGGTAGGTAGCAACACTTTTTGTATTCGGCTGGCGTAGCTGATACTTGCCCACACGTCTGCATTTTTTTGCTCTATAATTTTTTGTTTTTCTTGTAGAACTTCGTTTAGTTTGGTAATTTCATTTCTTTCTTTTAGCAACTCTTCGGTTTGGTGTGTTTTCTCCAAATTGGCTTTAAAAAGTTCTCTATTTTTAATTTGTATGTTTAATTTCTCCTTCTGAATGGTATCCTGCGTTTTGTCGTAACTTTTTTTGGCATAAATTAAAAATAGATAACAGACAATTAACGACATATAAAAACTTGTGAGCATATCCCAATAAGCCTGTTCCTGATTTTTATACGGTATGACCCAATGAGGAAAACTATATTCTAAAATATTTATCAAAATAGTAACAACAATAACAAAAAATCCCAGATAAGTTGCATTGACAGCAGTAGGCGAAGTGTTGATAAAAAATATTACCAAAAAAAGATACCAAATAGGCATACCTGAAAGCAAGCCGCCGCCCAGAAACCAAAGAGGAATGATGTAAAAAAATACAGATAAAACAAATAAATACCACAAATTGGCACTATATTGTTTCTTGACATAGCAAAAATACAACAAGATAACTTGCAACACACTAAACACCACGCCTACAAGAATCATTAATAGAGAAAAGCCTAAAATATAATTAGTCAAAGTGGAAAAAATACCTGCCAACATAGTAACAAACAAGCCAATGACCAGTAATTGGTGAGGCAAGTTAAGTTCCTTCAAGGCAGTAAATCGGTGAGAGTTATTGAAAAACACTTTGACTGAGGTTGTTGGTTGTATAGGATGATAGGACTTTGCAAAGATAGAAGTTGTAAGTATAGAAACAAATAAAAATTTTATGTCATACAATATAGAAACGCAATAGCACAAAGAACTCCTATTTATTATGTTTTATTGGTCTGAAACAAACCAAAAAAATAGATGTGCTTAAAGCTGAAATAAGTTAAAAGATAATACTAATTTTGAAACGTAAAACCTATAAATTGTTCTATTTATTTGTGATTATAAACAAACAATTTTAGTTTTGCACAACTTTATATGCACATGACCATTTGGCAAGCCATTATTTTAGCAATTATAGAAGGCATTACAGAATTTTTGCCTGTTTCCTCCACAGGACACATGATTATAGTTGCTGCGCTGATGCACATCAACGAACAGCCTTTTACCAAACTTTTTGAGGTACATATCCAATTTGGGGCTATTTTGGCAGTGGTGGTTTTATATAGGCAAAAATTTTTTAGCATCACCAACTTTTCGTTCTTCCTGAAGCTCTTAGTTGCCTTTATTCCTGCTGCGGTATTTGGTTTCTTACTTAATGATTGGATAGATGCTTTGCTCGAAAATGTAGTAGTTGTCGCAATTAATTTGGTTGTTGGAGGTATTATTCTGTTATTTGTAGATAAATGGTTTGCTAACAAGACTCAAGACAGCACCAATGACATGACATATTTGCAAGCCTTATCTATCGGTTTTTTCCAATGTATAGCCATGTTACCAGGCGTATCGAGGTCGGCTGCCACCATGATTGGCGGACAATGGCAAGGCTTTACACGCAAGGCTGCTGCTGAATTTTCGTTCTTTTTGGCAGTACCCACCATGTTTGCAGCTTCTGCCTACAAATTGCTTAAAACCTACAACCAAATACAACCTGGTGATATACAGCTACTTGCCATAGGGAATTTAGTAGCTTTCGTTGTTGCCTTGCTAGCTATTCGTTTCTTTATCAATTACCTTACCCAGTATGGCTTTAAAATTTTTGGCTACTACCGAATTATGGTAGGTTTGTTGATATTGTTGTTGTGGGCAATCGGTGTTCAGTTAAAAGTGTGATAAGCACTATTGCAACTTAACTTATCAATAACTCATAGTTTTTACTGCTTCATGCAACCCACCGCCCACCATACCTTGCTCATCAAGCAAAAAGCTATTGAAATTGGCTTTGATTTTTGTGGTGTTTCGCAAGCTACCTTTTTGGAAGACGAAGCACCCCGTTTGGAGAATTGGCTCAACGCCAACAGGCATGGCAGCATGGCATATATGGCAAACCACTTTGACAAAAGATTAGACCCTCGCCTGTTAGTGCCTGATGCCAAATCGGTGGTTTCTTTGCTCTATAATTACTACCCTGAAAAAGAACTATTTGCAACGGCAGACGACCTTAAAATTTCCAAATATGCTTATGGGAAAGATTATCACTTTGTTATCAAGGAAAAATTGCAACTGCTGATGGATTATATTTGGGAAGAAATAGGCGAAGTCAATGGGAGGCTTTTTGTCGACTCTGCCCCTGTGATGGACAAAGTATGGGCTGCACGAAGTGGGCTGGGTTGGGTTGGCAAACATAGCAACCTGATAAACAGGGAGATAGGTAGTTTTTTTTTCATTGCCGAATTGATACTCGACTTGCCTTTGCTTGCCGACAGCCCTATCAAAGATTATTGCGGTACTTGCACGCGTTGTATAGATGCCTGCCCGACTGATGCCATTACAGAGCCTTACGTGGTCGATGGCAGCAAGTGTATTTCTTATTTTACAATAGAACTCAAAGAGCAAATTCCCGCAGAGGTCAAAGGTAAGTTCGAGAATTGGATTTTTGGCTGTGATATTTGCCAAGACGTATGCCCATGGAACAGATTTGCAAAACCTCACCAAGAACCACAATTTGCCCCTTCAGACCAACTTGCTCAACTTACAAAAGATGGTTGGTTAGAGCTGACCGAAGATGTTTTTAAGGAGTTATTTCAAAAATCGGCAGTCAAACGTACTAAATTGGAAGGACTGAAACGAAATATTGAATTTGTTGCAAGATGAATAGGCTCTTACTCATTTTGCAACAAATGCAAATAACTCATAACCTATCCTTTTGCCATATTTTGTCGTCCTGTCCCTCTTTTTGTGTTGCTCATACCTGCTGTTTCACCACGTGAAATACTGATGATGATGCCAATGGTAATACCTGTAAAGAGCAAAGAGTTTCCACCCATACTCACTAAGGGCAAGGTCAGACCTGTGATAGGCGTAAGCCCTACAGCTACGCACATATTGACTAAGGCGTGGATAACCAAACTAAAACTTAGCCCTGCCGACAGCAGCCCCCCAAAAGCTCTTTCACTATTGGCAACCACCACCATGCCCCGATAAAGCATGACCAGATACAAGCCAATGACGACCAAAGCTCCAATTAAGCCATATTCTTCTACGATAATAGCAAAAATAAAATCGGAATAAGGGTGAGGCAAAAAGTTGCGTTGGTCTGAATTTCCAGGTCCTTTGCCCAAAATTCCACCTGTGGCAATGGCAATATAAGACTGTTCGGCTTGAAAAGGGACTTCGGTATCACTCATATAAAATCGCAAACGGCTTTTTACAGTTTCTAACCTCTGTCCTGCCACCAAAGCTATGCTTACAGCCACTACACCCACCACCACCAGACTTCCCAAATACTGCAATGGCACACGACCTATAAACATGACTAACATACAAGTAGAAAACAATATCAAGGCTTCGGAAAAACTCGACAAGCCTATCAACCCGCAAATGATGCCACACCAAAGCAAAATAGGCATCACAGCTCGTTGAAATTCTTGAATACTGCCCTGTCGTTTTGCTAACATACTGGCTACGCTGGCTATCAATGATAATTTTGCTAAATCAGAAGGCTGAAAAGTATGGTTGATATAAGGAATGGTGAGCCAACGAGTAGCATCATGAATGGTGGTGCCGTATTTCCAAGTAAACAGCAGCAAAGGAACAGAGATTAATAAGCCAAATCTCGAAAGCCTCGAAAAGTAGATATAATCAACCTTGTGGCAAAGCCACATAGCTGCCAAACCTGCAAAAAGCAAAACGGCGTGCTTGAACAAATAATACTCTGTATCTCTACCTAATTTGCGGAAAGCCAACGTGCCAGAGGCACTGTAAACCACCAAAATACTGATTAAAGACAAGGCAAAAACGACAGTCCAGATGATAGGGTCACCTTCTAACCAACGTCTTTGCGGTTTTTTTGCAATAGCTTCCATAAATTTTTAGTTTTGAATTTTGGATATCAAATAATGGTTGTCCGACAATTTTTTGTGGAATAAAAACAATGTAGGCATTTGATTTATCAAATGCTTTGCTAAACAGTCGTTGATTTATCACAGTCTTTGATAAATCAAAGACCTACGTTTCCACAAAAATTGTCGGCTAACCCAAATAATTTAATTTCATATCTCATATATAATATTTCATATCTAATCCTAAAGAACCGCAAAATACAATGAAAATACAGAATTACGCAAAAATTATATAGATTTTAATTGCTTTGCAAAAGTAATAACATAATTTCTCCCTTGTTTATTGCAACTGAAGTATTAGTTTTGTAGGTAAAAGATAAAATGATGCAACCTTTTTTCTCGGTTATTATTCCTACTTACAACAGAGCAAATTTTTTGGAAGCTACTTTGCAAAGTGTGTTAGCTCAAGATTTTAGCAACTTTGAGCTATTGGTAATAGACGACGGCAGTACCGACGGCACACCTGAATTAATGGCTACAAAATTTTATAACTGTCAATCTATCAGGTACTTACGTAAAAAAAATGAAGAAAGGTCTATAGCTCGCAATTATGGTATGCAGCAAGCAAAAGGACAATTTGCAGTATTTTTTGACTCCGACGACCTCATGCACCCCGATTATCTGAGTATCTTATATGTAGCTATTGAGCAATACCCAACTTGTAATTTTTTTGCGTGCCACCGCCAATTTAAATCCGAAGATAAAATTAGTTTTAATGAAACTGCCCGATTAGCCACAGGTTTTTATGACTACCAACTACTGCTAAAAGGTAGTATCTTTGGCACAGTAGTTTGTGTTCGGTTAGCAAATCCCAAATTGGTGCCGTTTCCACCTGAATTTAATATTTTTGAAGATTGGCTGTTTAACATACAAAATTTGAGGCACGACAAGTTGTATTTCATTGCCAAAGTTGCAATGACTATTAACGAACACCCTCAACAAACAATGAAAGACAACCAAAAAGCAATAGCTGCACGCCAACGAGCCACTGATTTTTTGTTGCCTTTGCTCGACCTAACAGCCGAGGAAACTAAAATTTTTTTGGGTCATCATCACCGTTTTTGTGCCATCCACCACTACATAGCCCACCAACGCAGGGCTGCTCTGCGTCATTGGTGGCAATGTGTAAGCTATTTAGGTTTATCCACAGTGCAATCAGTTTTGTTAGCAAAAATTTTGATAGGGAAAAAGATGATAGCCGCTGTTACTTAAATCTTTACAAAACAAAGGGATTTGCAAAAAGGCAAAATAAGTTTTTTACTTACCCAACACTTCAATAGCTTTATTGATATAATTTACCAAAAAGTCAGGTTGTATAACGCCTACATACATGACCAAGCCGAGCAACACAAACTGCGAAAAAGTTTCGGCGGGGTGTACGTGTTGCCTAATATCGGAGCATTGGAAATCAAATTTACCAAAAAGCAAGTGTATAAACTTTTTGGACAAACTATAAACAATAAAACTCAATAAGATTACGACGCCAATTAAAATAAGCCAATTATTGGTGAGTGCCAAAGCCCTGAACATCATAAATTCGCTGATAAACAGCCCAAATGGTGGCAAAGCCAAAATGCTCAACATTCCAAACAACAAAACCAAACCACCCAAAGGATTCAGTTTGAAATAACCACCAACGCCACTTTCGTATTTGCTGTTAAAGACTCGATAGACTTGCCCTATTTGATAAAACAAACTTGCTTTTGTAAAAGAGTGCAAAATAAGGTGCAAAACACAAGCAAAATAG
This sequence comes from Cytophagales bacterium, assembly GCA_013299115.1. GTDB lineage: Bacteria > Bacteroidota > Bacteroidia > Cytophagales > Thermoflexibacteraceae > JAAFKA01. Next base: position 61,806 of record JAAFKA010000006.1, on the reverse strand, counting down.
CCAATGGGGTGTCCTGTGGCTAAGGCAATGATGGCAATACCTGAATGTTCCATACTCGAATAAGCAAAAGCTCTTTTGTAATTATCTACTTTCAACAGATAAGTGCTAGCAAAAAAGATAGACAATACGCCCGAAATCATCAGCACATTGTTCATCCAGCCCAAGATAGCCGTTTCGGTAAAACATTCGTAAAAACGAAAGATAGAAATGAAACCTACATTGGTCAGGCAACTCGAAAACATAGCCCCGATAGGCGAAGGCGAAACATCTTTGGCATCTATGTCCACGTTGAATAAAGGAGCAATGCCCATTTTGACGCTAAACCCTGTGAGAATAAGCAAAAAGCAAACTTTCAACCAGATAGGATTCATTTCTTTGGCGTGTGCCTTGATAGTGAGGATAGAAAAATCTAACAAATGAGCTTCTTGAATGGCTACACCCAAAAACAAAATGCCCGCAAAAGCTAACGCAATGCCTATGGAACAGACAAAAATATATTTCCAAGTGCCTTCGAGTGCCAACAAATTTCTATCGTGATAAATCAAAACCGAAGCAGCCAACGTAGTCATTTCGACAAAAGCCCACAAAATACCCACGTGTTGAGCCATACAAACCGCAGCTATTGCCGTAACAAAAATGATAAAGCCCATGTTATGGACAGACACATTTCGCCTGTATTCTTGCCGTTTTTCATTGTAGATATAGGCATGAATTTGGGTGGTAATGCTGATAATGGACAGAATAGTGAGAAAAATAATGCTCAAATAATCAGACTCAAAATATTCTGCCTCTAATTGGTTGAGGTAGTAAAACTCATGCACATTGAGGGCTATCAATAGGCAAGTGTGCAAAGCTGTAATACCATAACTGATATACTTTACTTTGATAAGGTAAGCTGCTGCTGCCATAGCAACAGAAGCAACGAGAAAAATAATGATAAACATAAGATGCCTGTTAGTTGTAAGATACTAATTTTAAATTATTGATTTTTAAGAACTTATATTGCAATAGCCAATCCCAAATATACAAACGAAATATCATCACGTTGAATTGCTTGAGCTTGGTGGGCTGCCAATACGTGAGTCAGATGCTGTTCTTGTTGGATTGGTGGCAAATGCTGGCAAGTTTGCAAGGCTTGTCTTAGGCGAGCAGAGCCAAGTTTTTCTCTTTCCTCATTGTTTTGGTCTATGTAGCCGTCTGTAAAGAAATAGCACTGCACTTTTTCGGCAAACAAATGGGTTTGGTTTGTAAATTCTCCTGCTTTGCCCCGCCCACCCAAATACAATTTGTCGCCATGTAAATGCACCAACTCCTCATTGGCTGCATAGTAAAATTGTGTTTTTGCCCCTGCAAATACCATTTTGATAGTTTTTTCATTGCTTTGCTTGTCAAAAAAACATACGCTGATGTCCATACCATCTCTGTTGTTGCTACTTTCTTGTTTCAAAATCCGTTGAAAAGCAGCATTGAGGTTGCGTAAAATACGTGCAGGGTCGTCATGCACTTGTTTGATATTGACAATTTCGTGCAGCAAGGTGCAACCCAACATACTCATAAAAGCCCCAGGTACACCATGCCCTGTGCAGTCGGCTAAGGCAAAAACAGCCTGTTGTTCATTCAGTTGCGAAAGCCAGTAAAAATCTCCCGATACCACATCTCTGGGTTTGTAAATGATAAAAGCAGCCTGAAAATAGTTCAAAAAATCCTGCAGAGTAGGCTGCACAATAGCCTGAATATCAGAGGCGTAGGAAATACTTTGGTCTAATTGTGTGGAAGTAGTTTTTAATTTGGTATAAGTAGTTTCCAATTCTTTTTTTTGTTTGCCCAAATTTTCGTTCAACATCATAAGTTCCTCTTGTTGTTGGTGCAGTTCCTCGTTCATTTGGTTTAGCCCATCGTTGGCTATTTTAATCTCAACTTTTTGTTCCTCTAACAACAAATTGGATTTTTTCTTGATGAAATAAGAACGAAAACCTAAAAAAGCTACCAAAATCATCAGTGCCAAAGCTACCAATACACCATTTCGCATTGTTTTTTGCTGTTGCAAAGCTGCCAAATGCGACAATTCACTTTTTTGTTGCTCTAATTTGTGTTGTTCTTCGGCAAAGGTAAATTCTTTTTGGAGAGAAGCCCTTACATTTTTCTCATTTTGCAGACTATCTGCCATTTTTTTATACAATAAATGACTTTTATAAGCCATTGCATAGTTGCCTTGCAAGGCTGCAATTTCGCTGTGTTGCAAGGCTGCGGATTCTATGAGGTTAATTTTTGCTAAGGTTTGGGCATTGGTCAAGGCTTTTTGGGCATAATCAAAAGCTATGGCATATTGCTGTTTGTTTTTGTGCCACTGTGCCAAATTGGTTTGTGTAACAGTCAAACGACTTGTATTTTTAGTTTCTTGCGATAGTTGCAAGGCTTTTTGGAGGTAAGGCAATGCTTTTTCGTGGTCGTAGAGAGCCATGTACGAACTGCCTATTTGGTTGCAAGCATAAATCATATCCGATTGGTCTTTATTTTGCTCTGCCAAAGCCATATTTTTTAGTTGGTAAGCCAAGGCTTTGCTGTGCTGCTTTTGCAACCGATAAATTTCAGCTATATTAAAATTGGAGTAAAAAAGTCCTTTGGTGTTGTTGATTTCCTCGTTGTATTGCAAACCATTCTGGGCATAAGCAAGTCCTTTTGCATAATCTCCTTGCTCGGTGTAAATATCAGCCAAGTTATTGAATACATAAGCAGCCCCTTTTTTATCTCCCAAAGCCTCAAATTGTTGCAGAGCTTTTTGGCAATATTCTATGGCAAGTGGCGAATTTGCCTGATTTTTATAAATGGCTGCAATGCTGTTGTAAGTGAAAGCCAGCCCTTCTTTGTCATTGCTTGCTTGGGCAGCTTTTTCACTCTGTTTGAAGTAGGTCAGGGCTTTTTCGTGATTGCCTGCATTGCGGTAGCATACGCCTATTATTCGGTTTGCTCTGCCCATTGCTTTGGTAAAATCTTGTTTTTGGGCTAAGGCTAAGGCTTCTGTTGCCAAGTTCAGGGCTGTATCGGGGGCATCATAGCGAAGTTCGTTTGCCAAATCTATTTTTGCCAACACATAAAGGCTGTCCGTAGGCAAATGAGTTGCCAATATTTTACGCAAACTATCCCTATTGTTTTGTGCAAACAAATTGGTGGGCAGCAACACCCACAAAAGAGCAAAGTAAAGGATAGTTTTAAAATGTATCATACGCTTTAGCGTGTGAAATGATTAAGAGTTATGTAGTGAAACTGCAGCTGCGGGCTGTAGCCCAATACTGTTAAGCTAAGAAAATATATTTATAACCTTTTCAGGGTTGTAAGTAGGCTTTGCCTTTTGGCTCTTCGTCTATGTATTTGTGTTTGGGCATCTTGGCAAGTTTGCTGTTATGCACAAAGTTAATAACTTTGTTGGAAGGTTGAAAATTAACAGGTATTTTTTATTCGTGTTTTTGCCTTTGCGGTTTATGACCACGCAGCCGAAACTCTTTTTGTGGCTCGTGATAGAATGAGTATCAAGCCTTTGCTCTATTATTTTGACGAAGACAAGTTTGTTTTTGCCTCCGAAATGAATGCCCTCATGCAGTTTAACCCACCGAAACAGCCTGATTTTGCTGCCTTGCCTATGTATTTCCAACTGCATTATATTCCTGCCCTTTGCACCGCAAAAAGTACAAGGTAAGAAATTTTAAGAAAATCTAACAAATACTAACATTTTTTAACCTTTTCTTACCAATAAAAACACCTAAGTTTGCACCGCAATTTTGCAACAAACTTAAAAATAGATAAAATCAAATGAAAAAGTACCTTTTAATTTTTGCCTTTGCTTGCCTTGCTTATACACACGCACAAGCACAGACCCAAGACAGCACCAAGAAAAAAGACATGGACAGGCTCACATGGGAAATAGCTTATAATGCCCTGCCTTTGTTGAACTGGAATGGTGGAAATGGGCAAAGTATTTTGTTTCGTAAAAATGTGGAGAAGTATCCAAAAGGGCAATTAGTAGTTAAACATAGGGCATATAGGTTAAAAGTGAATTTGGCTATTTCACACAACAGCCCTACTCGAAAATACACTGCCTTTAATAATACTATCAATAGTTACACAGAAGATGGTTATCATTTTAGCGGTAGTTTGGAAACAGGCTATGAGTATCAACACTATTTTAAAAAATTTCAATTTTACTATGGACTTGATGCTGTTTACAATCTCATGCTACAAAAGACTGCTGTTGATGGAAATAGTAATAGTTCTCTATTACTAAGTTTGACAAACACGACTCACCACTCTGGCGGTGTAAAACCTTTTTTGGGATTTAAATACTTCATAAATAAAAACTTTTCTGTATCAACAGAAACTAATTTGTATTTGCTTTATACAATAAGAAGTCAAACATACGAATTTAAAGACCCTAATCAATCGGCTGTTACAAGAACAGAAGAGTCGACAAGTTCTCAAATAAGTAGTAACACCAATTATTTGAGTAGTGTTTATGTTAGTTTTCATTTTTAACCAATTATATAATCATGTTCAATTTCAAATTTCTAATCACTGTAGCAACAGCCCCAAAATAATTTTTAACCTTTGCACCGCAAAAACCAAGTAAGGTATTGCCAAAAATTTAACAAAACATAACACCCAACTAAAAAAGCAAAAAACTACCTTTGCACCGCAATTTTGCAAATAGTTTTAAACATAAAACACCAAATGAAAAAGTACCTTTTAATAGCTTTAATAATTGTAAGGGCAGTAATGAACCTACAAGCACAAGACACAACAAAAGTAAATAACTTGTTGAAACATAAATGGGAGATAGGCGGTGATGTACCTGCTTTTATTTTTGGCAATAGCTATGTAACAATTTATGCAAAGAAGCATCACCTAAAAAAGAACGGAAAAACAGGAGCTTATAGGCTTTTTTTAAGCCCAAGACTAAGTAAGACTAATTCTGAAAGTTCTGGTAATGTTATTACAGAGAACCAAACTGTTGGTTTAAATACCCAAATTGGCTACGAATGGCATTACCAGTATAATAACAGATTACAAATGTATTATGCTATTTCTGGTTATTGTAATTTTTCTTTCAAAGAAAGAAGTGTATTTATAAAAACAGCTACTGCAAAAAATAAGCAAGAAGGAGTAACAAACAATGATTATTTGCTTGGGGGAGAGTTTATAATTGGTACAAAATATTATGTTACCCCTCGTTTTCTATTAAGTTTGGAACTTGGTTATGGTATGAGCTACAGCAATAATTTTCAAGAAAGTCTAACTAATAATAACTCTCCTAATCTTTATCGTACTACTCTCTCAACAGACTTTGTTGGAGGAGATTTCGGCAATCGTCTTTTACTATCTTTTTTATTTTAAACCATAATTTCTTTTAGTCATGAAAAATGTTAAATTTTATCTAAGTACACTAAGTTTGTTACTTTGTTTATCTTTTAGTGCTGCTGCGCAAGAAGTAAGTATTAGTGGTACTTCTACCTCTAATGCTTGTCCTGATGTGCTACTAAGCTATAAGGCTTCTGCTACTGGCTTTCAAAGTGGAAGTGGTACTAAGACTATTACTTACCAATGGACTGCAGAGGATGCCAGTCTAATATCAAATTCAGATACAGACAGCCCTAATTTAAAGTGGAGTAATGTTTCTAAAAAAGTTAAGTTAAAAGTTGTGGCATCTCAGAAAGACAAAGATAAAGATGACGTTATTCTTGTAGCCACCAAAGAAATAGAAATTGCTATCAACTCTTTGGTGGACAAATCACCCGAATTGGAAGCAGGCGGTTTGGAGGTTTTGATGCCTTATTGCACCAATACGGTCAGAGTAGATTTTAAACAGATGGTCTATCCTAACAATTCACCTGTTAGCACATACAGGTATGTGTTGCCCGCAGGCTGGACAAGCAACTGGGGTGTGGGTGCTGTAAATGGCAACAATAGCATTACACTTACCTTGCCCAATGGCTGTATAGAAGGTACTTTTACGGCTATGGCTGCCAGTACAGAATACTGCTTTGCAGCACCTTACCATAGCAAAATTGTAGAAATAAAAGTAAAAAGAAACACTGCCAGTTTTACCCTTAGTTTTTCACCCAGCAACTATGTGGCAAAATGTGATGATTTGACACCCGTTACCATTTCTGCTCCAAGTCTTGCTTGTGCAGAGAAGTATAATTGGAAATTTCCCGTTGGTTGGCGAGTGCAAGGACTTACTACACCGCTACCTGTCGCAGGTAATTTTAGTACAACAGTACCCACAATTACACTTGTGCCAGATGGCAGAACTACCAGCATAAATATAGAGGCTACTGCTGTTCTTTGTAATAATACAAAAACAATAACAACCAACAGAGCCATTCCATTTGACAATAGCGTGGGCAGCATGACCTTCACCAGCTTCCCCCGCAATGGACTTTGTGGCGACAATAATTTTATTTTAACAGCCACCACACCCACCACAGGCAACCCAGTCCGTTATCGGTGGACTATTGGCAACTCTCGTGTGTTAGGGAGCAATACCTTAGTAACCTCTACACCCTCTTTAGAAGTATTTAGTAAAAGCCAAAATGGTTCGGTTACTGTAAGTGTAGTTGCCGAAAACAACTGTGGCGGCAGAAGCAACCCTGCTTCGGTTACTTTCTTTGTAGGCAGACCAGAGTTTACCATTATTCCCATTGAGTTTACCAAAGACCCCAATACTATCTGTGCCAATACTTATGTTACTTTTTTTGCCTCTGTACCTCCTACTACCTTTGGTGAGAGTTCTACTTATGTGTGGAACAGAAGCCCTGCCATGCAATTAATTTGGGCAAGTGGGCAAACAGCAACCTACCAAATGCTTACACCAAATACGGCTTATACAGTAGCCGCAGCTATTCAAAATAGCTGTGGTATAGGCGAAAATGCTGTAGTTGTTTATGCAGCAGAGTGTAGTGGTGGTGGGTCGTATGTCCCCATGCGTCTATTCCCCAATCCTGCCGAAAATAGCCTGACTTTGGGCTTTGATGAAAATGCGACCAAACAAAGCTATAGTTACCAAATTATGAATGAATTAGGTATCGTACTGTTAAGTGGCGAAAACACCGCAGGTAACAACCAAACCATAGACCTGCAAAACCTTAGCAAAGGAGTGTATTATGTAAAAATAATTACCCAACAGGGCCTAAGTCAAAAAAGATTGGTTATAGAAAAATAGGCACGAAGTCATCATTGCATTTCTGCTAAACCCTTGTTTTACTTTTTACAAAGTAAGGCAAGGGTTTTATTTAAAACTTTGCTTAATTCCCTCAAAACTCCTACCTTGCCAGCTACAAAAAGACCAATAAACAAAGGCTAACAAAATGTGCGGAATTAGCGGTATTTTTTCTTTTAATATGATTGGTGATATTCACCAAATTCATTTGCAGTCGGTCAATGAGGCAATGGAACACCGAGGTCCCGATGCCAGTCGGCTTTTTCACGAGGGCAGCGTGGGGTTGGGGCATCGCCGTTTGTCTATCATAGACCTTTCTTCGGCTGCTCACCAACCGATGACAGACCAGTCGGGCAACTTCACGATAGTATTCAATGGCGAAATTTTTAATTTTCAGCCCTTGCGTGAGCAATTAGAAAAGGAAGGAGTAAATTTTCAAACCCAATCGGATACGGAGGTTTTGCTTTATTTGTATATCAAACACAAAGAAAAATGTTTGAATTGGTTGCAAGGTTTTTTTGCCTTTGCGGTGCGTTGCACAGGTGGTACTATCAGGGTTCGTGGCGTAATTTCGACTTGTGTCTAATTACTTTCTCTCCGCCTTAATAGTTCCTCCAATTCTTGTATTCTTTTATCTTTTTGAGCAGAAATAGTTTTTTCAGCCTCTAATAACCTTTCGTAGAGTTGCTTCATCTCTAAAAAGTCGTTATTAAAAGTAGGTTGGTTATTGATATTAGCATTTTCATTTTGGCATTGAATATTCGTATTGCCATCATTGGTTACTAAATCATCCAGTGTAACTTCCAAAATTTCGGCAATTTTTATCAAAATATCAATCTTTATTTTGGTTTGCTCATTTTCTATTTTGTTGTAAGTTGTTTGGCTAATATTTAGTAAATCTGCCATTCTTTGTTGTTTCAAGCCTTTGGCTTCTCTAAATGTTCGTATACGTGAATTAATTGACATAACTGTAATTTTATTCAAAATTACAATTTTTTTTAGAATAATAATATACAAAAAAGGAATTTTATTATTCTTTTTTTGTGCCAACCACCCCATAAATATTTTCCACCTTTGCACCGCAAAAAGTACGAGGTAAGAAATTTTAAGAAAATCTAACAAACCCTAACATTTTTTAACCTTTTCTTACCAATAAAAACACCTAAGTTTGCACCGCAATTTTGCAACAAACTTAAAAATAGATAAAACCAAATGAAAAAGTACCTTTTAATTTTTGCCTTTGCTTGCCTTGCTTATACACACGCACAAGCACAGACCCAAGACAGCACCAAGAAAAAAGACATGGACAGGCTCACATGGGAAATAGCTTATAATGCCCTGCCTTTGTTGAACTGGAATGGTGGAAATGGGCAAAGTATTTTGTTTCGTAAAAATGTAGAGAAGTATCCGAAAGGGCAATTAGTAGTTAAACATAGGGCATATAGGTTAAAAACTACTTTTATTTTTTGGGATAGCAAACCCAACTACCCCAACTCAAGAATTTACAATGGCACAACTGGTGGTTATGGCACATCTTCCCCTGATGAAACTTATTTCAATTTAAGTATCAGTGCAGGCTATGAATACCAACAATTATTTAATCGTTGGCAGTTTTACTATGGCTCAGACCTTGCTACCAATTACTCTTATAATCGACAAAAAGATACTAATGCCTCTCCAAAAGAAGAAGTTATAAAGCAAATATCTTCTTATGGAGTTGGCTTAAAACCTTTTTTGGGATTCAAATATTTTATTAGCCCAAGATTTTCTCTATCAAGCGAAACTTCTCTATATGTTGGCACAAGTTATCATAAGTCCACCTTAGATGTTACAATCAATGGTGTACAAAAAACGGACCTACCAGAAATAAAGGGAGTTCGTATTGAGGCTGCTTTTATTTACTTAAGCTCTATTTTCGTCAGTTTTCATTTCTAATTATTTTAACAGTTTCAAAATTTATTAATCTCAAACCAAATTCAATTATGAAAAATTACAAGTTAAATTTCTTGTTCGCATCTCTGTTGGTGCTTTTATTCAATTCAAACCTCTCCGCACAGTGGACTATTTCAGGAGAAACAACTGCTGTATGCCCTGGTCAGTTATACAAATATACAGCCACGCCACCAAGTACAGCAAGTTGTGGATATGGTAATTGTACACCAGACTGGGACGTAACACAAGGAGGCACCTTAGTACGTAAGGATAAATTTGAGGCTTACGTCAGATGGAACAATACTACTGAATTAGGGTAACTAAAATTCATGACTTCAAGTTGCGCTAATACTTGTTCAAGTTTAAATACTTCATGGCAAATTACAGATGTTTCCATTCGTTCCCTTGCAGGTGAGCAACCCAAAAACATGGTTATTGTCTTTACTAACTCTACGAGTAACAACGACCCTGTTACCTCTTTTAGCACAGTAATTGGTGATACTCGGCAGCTAACCTTGTCTATTGAAAAGATGTTTATCAAATACACCAATAAACAATATGAAGCCTCTTTTTACCAATGGCAAATACCCGCAAATTGGGCTTTTGTAGGTGGGCAGACAGGGCAGGAAATACGAGTTACCCCCGACCGTTGCACAGGTGGCAATATCAGGGTGCGTGGCGTAATCATAGCTTGTGGCAACCCCAATGACTATATTAATTTTTGCTAACTCTTTTTTGCCAGCAACTCCCGCAAGTAGGCAATCTCTGCATTTTTGTCGCCTATGATTTTGTCTTTTTCTGCTAATAATTTTTCATAAAGACTACGTTCATTATCAAACTTTTCATTGTAAATCTGTTGATAATTGATAGGGTTCTCGTTGTCGTGTTGGTGATTGTAAACAACAGCTTTGCTCTCTTCCTTAAAAAAACTCTCTATTGGTGTTTGCAAAACCTCTGCAATTTTTAGCAATTCATTGACTGCTATTTTTCTCTTGCCTCTTTCTAATAAGTTGTAAGCAGACTGGGCAATGCCCAAAGCCTCAGCAAGTTCTTCTTGCGTTTTGTTTTTTGCCTCTCTAATTTGGCGAATTTTTACCCAAAATTCCATATAAAATACTTGTAAAAGGTTATAAATTTTACAAAGATAAAAAAATTATATGAAAATCATATAATTTTTATCTGATTTTATTTGCAATGGTTTAAAATCTTATACTCACCTTTGCACCGCAAAAACCAAGTAAGGTATTGCCAAAAATTTAACAAAACATAACACCCAACTAAAAAAGCAAAAAACTACCTTTGCACCGCAATTTTGCAAATAGTTTTAAACATAAAACACCAAATGAAAAAGTACCTTTTAATTTTCGTCTGCTTGTTCGCCACACTATACGCACAAGCACAGACCCAAGACAGCACCAAAAAGAAAGACATGGACAGGCTCACATGGGAAATAGCTTATAATGCCCTGCCTTTATTGAACTGGAATGGTGGCAGTGAGCAAAGTATTTTGTTTCGAAAAAATGTAGAGAAGTATCCGAAAGGGCAACTGACGGTTAAACATAGGGCGTATAGACTGAAAGCTACTTTTAGTTTTTGGAACAATAATCCTAATTACCCCAACTCAAGAATTTATAATGGCACAACAGGAGGTTATGCAACTTCTTTTACTGATGCAACTTATTTTAATTCAGTACTTAGTGCAGGCTATGAATATCAACAAGTATTTAACCGTTGGCAATTTTACTATGGTTCCAACCTTGCTTTAAGTTACTATTATAGGCGAGAAACAGACACCAACATTTCAACAAAAGAAGAAGTTACAAATAAACATTCTTCTTATGCTGTTGCAATAAATCCTTTTTTGGGATTTAAATATTTTGTAAACAAACACTTTTCTGTATCAACAGAAACTTCTTTGCATACTGGTATTATACATTCCACGTCCACTTTAGATTCCATAGTTGCTGGAATTCCAAAAACAGGTATACCTGAGTTAAGCGGAATGCGAATATATGCCTCTTTTAGCTATTTGAGTGCTGTATTTGTTAGTTTTCATTTTTAACCAATTATATAATCATGTTTAATTTCAAATTTCTAATTACTCTCTTTCCGCCTTAACAACTCCTCCAATTCTTGTATTCTTTTATCTTTTTGAGCAGAAATAGCTTTTTCAGCCTCTAATAACCTTTCGTAGAGTTGCTTCATCTCTAAAAAGTCGTTATTAAAAGTAGGTTGGTTATTGATATTAGCATTTTCATTTTGGCATTGAATATTCGTATTGCCATCATTGGTTACTAAATCATCCATGTAACTTCCAAGATTTCGGCAATTTTTATCAAAATATCAATCTTTATTTTGGTTTGCTCATTTTCTATTTTGTTGTAAGTTGTTTGGCTAATGTTTAGCAAATCCGCCATTCTTTGTTGTTTCAAGCCTTTGGCTTCTCTAAATGTTCGAATACGTGAATTAATTGACATAACTGTAATTTTTTTCAAATTTACAAATATTTTTGGAATAATAATATACAAAAAAGGAATTTTATTATTCTTTTTTTGTGCCAACCACCCCATAAATATTTTCCACCTTTGCACCGCAAAAAGTACGAGGTAAGAAATTTTAAGAAAATCTAACAAATACTAACATTTTTTAACCTTTTCTTACCAATAAAAACACCTAAGTTTGCACCGCAATTTTGCAACAAACTTAAAAATAGATAAAACCAAATGAAAAAGTACCTTTTAATTTTCGTCTGCTTGCTCGCCACGCTATACGCACAAGCACAAACCCAAGACAGCACCAAGAAAAAAGACATAGACAGGCTCACATGGGAAATAGCTTATAATGCCCTGCCTTTGTTGAATTGGAAATCCAATACCTCATATTTAGGACTTTTGACAAGAAAGAATATAGAAAAATATTCAAAAGGCTCTTTGACTCCTAAATATAGGGCTTATCGTTTAATGGGGGGCGTATATTTCTACAATAACCCTCGCCAATTTGATAATACTAAAAATTTTAATGACCAAGAGAGTAATACCTTTGATTTAAATATTCAAGTGGGTTATGAATATCAACAAGTTTTTAATAAGTGGCAGTTTTATTATGGCTATGATTTTGAATACCAATTAAGGTATTCAAAAACTACAAACTATTTTAGTATGCAAGAACAATCAACATATAAATCATTTAATAACTCACTTGGTATAAAGCCTTTTTTGGGGTTTAAGTATTTTATAAGCCCACGATTTTCTATTTCAACGGAAACAGCCTTGTATAGTCGAGCAACATTAATAAATAATATGCTCGAAGAATTACCAACCAAAGGACGTAATTATGATGTAAGCAGGGTGGAGTTCTTTGCTACTTTCTATTATTTAAACGCAATATTTGCAAGTTTTCATTTCTAATTTTCTCTCTATTTTATTTTCAATTAAACCAAATTCAAATTATGAAAAATTACAAGTTAAATTTCTTGTTCGCATCACTCTTGATGCTTTTATTCAATTCAAAACTCTCCGCACAATGGACTATTTCAGGAGATGACAATGGTGTATGCCCAGGTCAGCAATACAAATACGAAGCAACCCCTCCAACTCAAACTGGTTGCGGTATTGGAAGTTGCACTCCCATTTTTACACCCACTAATGGTACATTAATTAGCCAAAAAGTAGAAGGTGGCAAATTAATTGGTTATGTAGTATGGAATAATACAACCGAATTAGGCAAATTGCGACTTAATGCCAGTTGTGGCAGTAGTTGTTCTTCTCTCAGCACCTCATCTAATGGGCAAACTATTGAGATTGCTATTCGTTCTCTTGCAGGTGAGCAACCCAAAAACATGGTTATTGTCTTTACTAACTCTACGAGTAACAACGACCCTGTAACTTCTTTTAGCACAGTAATTGGTGATACTCGGCAGCTAACCTTGTCTATAGAAAAGATGTTTATCAAATACACCAATAAACAATATGAAGCCTCTTTTTACCAGTGGCAAATCCCCGCAAACTGGACTTTTGTAGGTGGACAGACAGGCACAACGGTAAATGTTACCCCAGACCGTTGCACAGGTGGCAATATCAGGGTGCGTGGTGTAATTTCGGCTTGTGGTAATCCTAACGACCCACAAGGAAACTATTACAGTGATTGGTTTGCAGTGCCTGTTACCCGCACCATTCCCACCATTCAAAACTTTGCAGCCTCCCCCGCCCAAGTGGAGTGTGGCAGCAGCACTTCGGTAGGTTTGTCGGCAGCAGCCGTGGCAGGTGCCACGTCTTACCTATTCCTTCCCTCTAAAATTTTCTTATAAAATTCATTTTCAGCCTCCAAACGGCTATTTCTTTCTTCTAAAACAGCCAATTTAATTTCTAAGGCTTTGTATTTTTCTGCAAGGTCTTCTTTCTGGTTATACACATTGATGTTGCCACTATTCGTAATTTGTCCATTGTTATCTGTATTCACATACACAATTTGCTTTTCTCCATGTGTCAAAAACTCCCACACATCTACCTCCAAAATTTTTACAATCTGTTCTAATCTTTCCCAATTTACATTGGTTTTGCCATGTTCCATTTTGAGATAGCTGTTTCGTTCTATACCTAACAAGTGTGCAAGAGTTTCTTGAGAAATTCCTTTTTTAGTGCGAAAGTGCCTTAGTTTGTCCCCTATTTTCATAATTCAGTTTTTTTTCTGCTGCAATGTTACTAAAAAGGTTACAAAGTTGCCACCTTTTAGGTGGCTATCAGCTATTATTTTTTTACTTACTTTTGCGGGGTTAATTTTTAACAAAACATAACACCCAACTAAAAAAACAAAAAACTACCTTTGCACCGCAATTTTGCAAATAGTTTCTAAACATAAAACACCAAATGAAAAAGTACCTTTTAATTTTCGTCTGTTTGTTCGCCACGTTATATGCACAAGCACAGACCCAAGACAGCACCAAAAAGAAAGACATGGACAGGCTCACGTGGGAAATAGCCTACAATGTTCTGCCTTTGCTGAACTGGAATAGTGGCAACAAACAAAGTGTTTTTTTTCGTAAAAATGTAGAGAAATACCCCAAAGGACAGTTGATAACAAAATATCGTGCTTATAGATTATTTGCTTTACTAAGTTTTTCTGATGTAACTCCTGATGGACAAACCAAAAGAATATTTAACGGCAATGGTACAGTGAATAGTATTGCTACTTCTCTTTATGATGGCACTACTCTCACTGCTCTAATAGGTTTTGGGTATGAGTATCAAAAGTTATTTCATAAGTGGCAATTCTTTTACGGTCATGACTTATACTATTCTATTGGTTATGACAGAACAACAGATAAATCCTACCAAACTACAGATATGGTTACAACTAAAAGTATATCTCACATCATGGGAGTCAAAGGATTTATGGGTACAAAATATTTTATTACCCCAAGGTGGTCGGTAAGTGCCGAAACTTCATTAAATATAGCTGGTATATTTTTTACTAGCAAATTGAGTAGCACAATAAACAATGTCTATACCGAAGCACCTGACTTAAGTAGTTTTAGTTTATCAAGTAATCTAAGCTATTTGGGGGGAGTTTATGTAAGTTTTTATTTCTAACCAATTATATATCATGTTCAATTTCAAATTTCTAATTATTTCTTTGCTGGCATTTTACTTATATCTGCCTTGCTATGCTCAAATTTCTGTTTCAGGACTGAGTACGAATGTCTGTCCTGATATTCCAATTACCTATACAGCTACTGGGTCTGGTCAATGTGGGAATCTTCAATATAATTGGAATGTATCAGGCGAGGCACAAACTGTTGTTCGTAATGGTTCCGTATGTGTTGTTACTTGGAAAAATACTACCCAAAAAGGAAGCATAACAGCAGTAGGAACAGGGAGTTATGTAAATGAATTCCAACAAACAGTCAATTGTACAGTAACATCTCCTACCTTGATTGTAGATATTATTTCGTTAAATGGTAGACAGCCTACAGCCATTCAAGCTAATTATTCTACCAATGTTCCTATTGGTTTTGAAGAAGTAATTGGTGTAGTGGTAAATCCACCTACTATATCAGGAGGAAGTAATGCTTTGGCAAGTTTTTTTGAATGGCAATACCCTGTTGGGTGGACAGTTGTAGGGCGTACAGATAATAATGAAATCAAATTAAAACCTTCTAAATGTACAGGTGGTGTAGTAAGAGTAAGAGCAAAACATTTCCAATGTGGCACAAACGGAGGAGTTTATTATAGTGATTGGTCAGATGAATTGGTATTTACCCGCACCATTCCCACCATTCAAAACTTTGCAGCCTCCCCCGCCCAAGTGGAGTGTGGCAGCAGCACTTCGGTAGGTTTGTCGGCGGCAGCCGTGGCAGGTGCCACGTCTTACAGTTGGGCTGTGCCTGCGGGCAGTGGCTGGGCTTTTGCCAATACGCCCACCAATACCTTGACCCTAACGACTACCACCCCTGAAGCTACCTTAGTACCTTCTAATGCTGCTGGTGGTGCAGCCCCCATCACCTCTGGCGTAACTGCCACCCTCACCGCCAACTTCGGCTGCGGTGCTACGCAGGTGGCTACCAAAACGGTAACCGTCAGTTTAGTACCTATCAATAACATGACCTTTACCAGCTTTCCTCGCAACGGACTTTGTGGCGACAATAATTTTATTTTAACAGCCACCACACCCACCACAGGCAACCCAGTCCGTTATCGGTGGACTATTGGCAACTCTCGTGTGTTAGGGAGCAATATCTTAGTAACCTCTACACCCTCTTTAGAAGTATTTGGTAAAAGCCAAAATGGTTCGGTTACTGTAAGTGTAGTTGCCGAAAACAACTGTGGCGGTAGAAGCAACCCTGCTTCGGTTACTTTCTATACAGGCAGTCCAGAGTTTACTATTGCCCCAATTGAGTTTATGAATGACCCTAATACTATCTGTGCCGACACTTATGTTACTTTTTTTGCCTCTGTTCCACCCAACACTTTCGGACAAAATTCTATGTACGTTTGGAACAGTAGCCCACTCATGCGGTTAGTTTGGGCAAGAGGACAAACAGCCACTTATCAAATGTTGGCAGCCAATACGAGTTATACAGTTATGGCAGGTATTCAAAATGATTGTGGAGTAGGTGGCAATGCCAGTGTAGTGTATGCAATGGATTGTGGTTCATCTTTTGTCCCCATGCGTCTATTCCCTAATCCTGCCGAAAATAGCCTGACTTTGGGCTTTGATGAAAATGCGACCAAACAAAGCTATAGTTACCAAATTATGAATGAATTGGGCGTAGTGCTGTTAAGTGGAGAAAACACCGCAGGTAACAACCAAACCATAGACCTGCAAAACCTTAGCAAAGGAGTATATTATGTAAAAATAATTACCCAACAAGGCGTAAGTCAAAAAAGATTGGTTATAGAAAAATAGGCACGAAGTCGTCATTGCATTTCTGCTAAACCCTTGTTTTACTTTTTACAAAGTAAGGCAAGGGTTTTATTTAAAACTTTGCTTAATTCCCTCAAAACTCCTACCTTGCCAGCTACAAAAAGACCAATAAACAAAGGCTAACAAAATGTGCGGAATTAGCGGTATTTTTTCTTTTAATATGATTGGTGATATTCACCAAATTCATTTGCAGTCGGTCAATGAGGCAATGGAACACCGAGGTCCTGATGCCAGTCGGCTTTTTCACGAGGGCAGCGTGGGGCTGGGGCATCGCCGTTTGTCTATCATAGACCTTTCTTCGGCTGCTCATCAACCGATGACAGACCAGTCGGGCAATTTCACGATAGTATTCAATGGCGAAATTTTTAATTTTCAGCCCTTGCGTGAGCAATTAGCAAAGGAAGGAGTAAATTTTCAGACCCAGTCGGATACGGAGGTCTTGCTTTATTTGTATATCAAACACAAAGAAAAATGTTTGAATTGGTTACAAGGTTTTTTTGCCTTTGCGGTGTATGACCACGCAGCCGAAACTCTTTTTGTGGCTCGTGATAGAATGGGTATCAAGCCTTTGCTCTATTATTTTGACGAAGATAAGTTTGTTTTTGCCTCCGAAATGAATGCCCTCATGCAGTTTAACCCACCGAAACAGCTTGATTTTGCTGCTTTGGCTATGTATTTCCAACTGCATTATATTCCTGCCCCGCACACTATTTACCGCCATATCCGCAAATTGCTACCTGCCCATTATGCTATTATTCGCAAAAAAGATTTGCAAATTCACCAATATTATGAGTTGCCAATTACCAAAACTTCTCCTACGCCTGTGCCTACCTACGCAGAGGCACAAAAAAAATTGGTAACTTTGCTCGAAGATGCCGTACAATCCCGATTGATTGCCGATGTGCCTTTGGGTGCTTTTTTGAGTGGCGGTATAGACTCTTCGGTCATTACGGCTTTGGCTGCCAAACTGCACAACAACCTCAAAACTTTTTCTATTGGCTACAAAGACGAATCTTTTTTTGACGAAACGCAATATGCCCAGTTGGTTGCCAATAAATTTAAGACAGACCACACTGTTTTTAGCCTTTCAAATGATGATTTGTTCGAGGCTATTTACAAACTCTTAGATTTTTTTGGTGAGCCTTTTGCTGACTCCTCTGCCATTCCGTTTTATATTTTAAGCCAACGGACAAAAAAGCAAATCACCGTAGCTTTGTCAGGTGACGGGGCAGACGAAATTTTTGCAGGTTACAACAAATACAAAGGCGAATTTTTGATTCGCAATGCAGGTTTCAAGGAAAAAATGGTTCAAAATCTGTTGCCTTTGCTCGAAAAATTGCCCCAATCACGCAATAGTTCGTGGAGTAATAAAATCCGCCAATTAGTCCGTTTTGGGCAGAGTAGCCAATTAGCCCCACAAGAAAGGTATTGGTTTTTGAGTAGTTTTATGCCTGAAACCAATTTGCCCACTTTGTTTTCGGGTGAGGTGCAAGCCAAAATAGCTTTGACGGACTATAAAAACCGCAAGGCTTCTATTTTGCAAGCCATTGAAGGACAAGACTTTAACGAAGTTTTGCGGACAGATTGCCACCTTTTGTTGCCTAACGATATGCTGCACAAAGTTGATTCTATGTCTATGGCAAACTCCTTAGAAGTAAGAGAGCCTTTTATGGATTACCGAGTGGTGGATTTTGCTTTTTCGTTGCCCACCCACTACAAAATAGACTCTACGCACAAGAAAAAAATCTTGCAAGATGCTTTTCGTTCGGTGTTGCCCGCCGAACTCTACCACCGACCCAAACATGGGTTTGATGTGCCGTTGGTCAAAGGTTTTCAGACTTCTCTCCGCCCTTTGGTTAATGAATTGTTGGCTGAAGATTTTATACAAGAACAAGGTGTATTTAATTTGCAGTATATCAAGGACTTAAAACAAAAAGTGTTGCAAGGTGGCTTGTACGAACAAAACCACATCTGGGCTATTTTGGTGTTTCAACATTGGTGGAAACGCAATAAAATGACGCTGGTAGAACCGCAAGAGGAATAGTTGTTGCTTGTGTGGTATTAAAATGTAGTGTGTAGGTCTATCTAAGTATTGAAGCTATTTTTTTACCTAAAAAAGTTTTTTACTTGTAATTGACCCAAAATTAAGGAAGAAATACAAAAGTTAAGGAAACAATAACAAAATTCGTTGTAGGATTGTTCTAAAATAAAAACGATATGCAACTTAGTCTTTTTTGGTTCCGTAGAGATTTGCGACTTGCCGACAATGCAGGTTTGTATCATGCTCTAAAAAATGAAGCACAAAATCAAATCCAAAGTCAAGCCCAAAACCAAATCAATAGCCCAACGCCTGTATTGCCTTTGTTTATTTTTGACACCGAAATTTTGGACTATCTCGAGGACAGGACAGACAAAAGAATAATTTTTATCTATCAGACTATCAAGGACTTAAAGCAAGAATTAGAAAAAATGGGGTCGTCTTTGTTAGTTTTTTATGGCAAACCCAAAGAAATTTTTGAACAGTTGTTAGCAACTTATGCAATAAATTCTGTTTACACCAACCACGACTACGAACCTTATGCAAAGGAAAGAGATGCCCAAATAGCTGCTTGGCTTGCCAAAAAAGGCGTAGCTTTTCACTCTTTCAAAGACCAGTGTATTTTTGAAAAAGGTGAAATTTTGAAAGATGATGGCAAACCTTACACCATCTTTACACCTTACAGTCGAAAGTGGAAAGCCAAATTGAATGATTTTTATTTGCAAAGTTACCCAACAGAAAAATATTATCAAAACTTTTACCAAACTCCTCCCCTACCCTTCTTGAGTTTGGAGAGCATGAAGTTTGCAAATGTAGCAACTGAATTTCCTTTGCCTAATGTAGCCGATGAGTTGATAGCAAAGTATGGAGAAAAACGTGATTTTCCTGCTATCAAAGGCACGTCGAGGCTTAGTGTGCATCTCCGTTTTGGTACGGTAAGCATCAGAGAATTGGCAAGACGAGGCAAAATCCTTAGCGAAAATTGGCTGAATGAACTGATATGGCGAGATTTTTATATGATGATTTTGTGGCATTTTCCTTACGTGGTGGGTCATGCTTTCAAACCTTTGTATGACCGAATTGAGTGGCGAAACAACGAGCAAGAATTTCAGGCGTGGTGCAAAGGCAAAACAGGCTACCCCATCGTGGACGCAGGTATGCGTGAACTCAACGCCACAGGTTTTATGCACAACAGGGTACGAATGATTACGGCAAGTTTCCTTGTTAAGCACTTATTGATAGATTGGCGATGGGGCGAGGCTTATTTTGCCGAAAAATTGTTAGATTTTGACCTTTCTGCTAACAACGGCGGTTGGCAATGGGCTGCAAGTTCAGGCTGCGATGCTGCCCCTTACTTTCGGATTTTTAACCCTACGACCCAAGCCGAAAAATTTGACAAGCAACTGCAATACATCAAAAAGTGGGTGCCAGAACTCAGCACCCAGACCTATCCGCAACCCATAGTCAAACACGAATTGGCAAGAGCAAGAACTTTGGAAACTTACAAAAAAGCTGTGGGGCAGGAGTAGTTTAGTATTATTATTTTTGGTTGTTCGAAAATTTTTGTGAAAACGTAGTAGTCTTTGATTTATCAAAGACTTGTGGACTTGTGGACTTATTTCATTATTTTTTTGCTTTATAGTACAAAGTCGAGCAATTTTGAGGTTTCAAAACTTCGTAAGCTATGGTTTGAATTTGGGAAGCTGTTACAGCTTGTATTTTTTCTTGTTCGGTGTTTGCAAGATTGGCATCGCCCAAAAAGGCAGCATAAGCCAAGCCCATAGCACGGTTTAGCAATTCGGTTTCGGAGAAAATAATGGTGCTTTCTGCCTGATTCTTAACCTTTTGCAAGTCCGTTTCTTTGGGTTTGTTTTCTCTAAACGTAGCAACAATTTCGTTTACGGCTTGGTCTGCCTTCTCCAAAGCCACACCTGTTGAGGTTTTGCCCGAAATAACCAGCAAGCCGTCATCTGCCGAGCCTGTTACGTAGGCACTCAATGAAGTGAACATTTTTTTGTTTTGCACCAACTCTTGGTACAATCTTGACGACTTGCCTCTACCCAACAAATCACTCAACAAATCTGTTGGTGCATATTGGTAAGAAGTTCGGTTGCAGACGTGATAGGCTTTATACAAGGCATCGGCAGGCACATTTGCCTCTATTTCCAGCAGACGTCCTTCGGTTTGGCGAGGCTCACGTGGCAAATTTCTCGATGGCACTTCGCCTTTGGGAATAGAACCAAACCATTTTTTTGACAATTTTTTTACTTGCTCCACTGTAACATCTCCTGCCACCACCAAAATTGCATTGTTTGGTACATAAAATTTATAGAAAAACGACTTCACGTCTTCCATCGTTGCATTTTCTATGTGCGAAATTTCTTTGCCTATCGTACTCCACCGATAAGGGTGAACCTGAAAAGCCAACGGATTCAGTTTCAACCAGACATCACCATAAGGTTGGTTGAGGTAGCGTTGCTTAAATTCCTCTATGACCACTTTTCGCTGCACCTCCAATACTTCGGGATTGAACGACAGCCCTAACATTCGGTCAGATTCAAGCCAAAAAGCTGTTTCTATGTTTTTGGAAGGCAATGTCAGGTAATAGTTTGTAATGTCTTGTGAAGTAAACGCATTATTTTCTCCACCTGCTTGCTGCACGTGCTGGTCGTAATGCTCTACATTTTGCGACCCCCCAAACATTAAATGCTCAAAAAGGTGGGCAAAACCTGTTTTGTCTTCTTGCTCATCTCTCGACCCTACATTGTATAGCAAGTTAAATACAGCCACAGGCGTAGTCTGGTCTTGATGCACATAGACCTTCAAACCATTGTCTAACGAAAAATGTTGATAGTTTATCATGGATTTTGTTATTATCTGTAGAACGGACTTTAGTCCGTTTTTATGAATGAAAATCAAAATTTATAAAGTGCTTTCGGTTGCTACAACCGAAAGTTTGTTGAGGTGTATAGGGTCGTGCCTTAAATTGTTATTATCTGTTGCTTACTTGTCCGACACCTCAAAGGTGTCGGACAAATCCTATATAACATTTTAAGACACAAGTCTAAACAACCCCAGCACGTTATTATTATTTTTGTGTTTGCAGTTGGCAGTTGTTACTGTTATCAAAACCACAATACTTTGGGATTTGAGAATCCCAAAACACTTGGATAAAAGATTCTATACAAATGACATTTTTTTGAAAGATGTCATCTTTGCAATATCTTTTTATAACTCCCTATCCAACTCTTTGTTTCTTTTATTAATACCTGTATCCCAGTTTTGCCTGAAAGCAAAACGGCTTTTGTCCATTCCCAACCATTTCAGGGCGTTGCCACTGAGCATCATTTCTTTTACTTCGTCAGAGTAAGGAGCTTCGTGTATCAACTCCCCTGGTATGAGTTCACCCAAAGGAAAAGGATAATCTGTTCCCATGGCTATTTTGTCTGCTCCCAAAACTTTTACCAAATAATCTAAGGCGGCGAGGTCGTGTACCAACGAATCTACATAAAACTTGCCCAAATAATTGCGAGGATTTACATTATTGTCTATGGCACACAAGTCTGGACGAACTTTAAAGCCTTGCTCTATCCTGCCAATGGTATAAGGAAAAGAGCCGCCACCATGAGCAAAAGCCACACGCAAGTTAGGCAATTTTTCGAATATTCCGCTAAAAATCATGCTGCAAACTGCCAAACAAGTTTCGGCGGGCATACCCACTAACCAAGGCAACCAATATTTTGGCATCTTGTTCTGCCCCATCATCTCCCAAGGGTGGACAAAAATAGCCGCCCCCAAATCTTGTGCAGCCTCAAAAATAGGGTACAATTCAGGTGCATCTAAGTTCCAATCATTCACATGAGAGCCAATTTGCACACCCGCCAGCCCCAACTCCTTTACACACCTTTCCAATTCTTTGATAGCCAAATCGGGGGCTTGCATAGGCAAAGTACCTAAACCGACAAATCTATCGGGATAATCTGCCACAATACCCGCAATATGGTCATTGAGAATTTTAGACAAATCCAAGGCATCGAGAGGTTTTGCCCAATAGCTAAACATGACAGGAATGGTAGAAAGCACCTGTACGTGAACACAATGAGCATTACATTCGTGAATACGTGCCTCTGGACTCCAGCAGTTGTCTTGAATTTCCCTAAAAAATTTGTTATCCACCATCATTCGTGCCTTGCAAGGGGCATGATGTTCAAGGCGGACAAAACCACCATAGCCATACCTCTCCCGCAAATCGGGGTATTTTTCAGGAATGATATGCGTGTGAATATCAATAGTAAAAATATCGGACTTCATGCCAGCAAGTTACTATTTTTTTTTAATTCCTTGTTTTTTTTCGTAGAATTTGCAAGCCACCAAAATAATAAGTATTTTTGCTTTGTTTTTCCATCAAATTTTTATGAGAAATGTAATCTACTTTTTATTCCGTCTTCTATTTGGAGGTTATTTGCTATTAGCTGTATGTACTTTTTCAGGCTGTGGAGCAAGTAAAGGGGAGGCACAAGCTAGCGAAGAACAAAATAAAAAAAAGAAAAAACCAAAAAGATGTAAAATGAAATCTTGTCATGTACGAATGATGCACATGCACGAGGGAGCAGAAATGAAAGGCAAAAGGTCGTGGTTTCTGAAAAGATGTTTTTATTTTGGTAAAGACCCCAAATACGGAGAAGGACTAAAAAGAGAAAAACGACGTGACCCCTCACAAGGCAAAAGAAACTGATGAGGCTATCTTTTCAGACAGCCTCTTTTACAATCCTACTAACAACGCCTTCATCTTACTTTATGTTTTAATTTTTTTATGGCACATCAAAAAACCTTACAAGGTTTTAAAAACCTTGTAAGGTTTAGCAATTCTACAACCCCGCCAATGCCTCCTCCAACGCCTTAATTTTACTTTCTGCATCTGCTTTTTTCTTTAATTCACTTACTATTTTTTCGTGATTTAATTATTGGCAACTCTTTTTCAGTTTCAATTTTTATAGGTTTGTATTCAAAATATCTCAAACCTATATCGCCAGTAAATATTTCAACTTCAAACTTTTGTTCTTTATAATAATTTTTAACTTGTGAAATAGCAACATCTCCTAATGAAGTACCTTTGCTATTTTCTTGCTTTTGCCCTATTTTATTTTCCCAGATAGCAAGCATTTCTTGCATTTTATCATTTTCAAATAAGTCTTTATTAAAAGTAAACCAAGGACTTTTTACATTTAAACTGTCATTGATATGTTCCACAAATTTTTTTGCAATTATCTTTCTCAAATCTTCCCTTTCTACTTTTTGTGCAATATGATTTCCTGTTTCTATAACAACCGCCATTGGCAATACAAATTGATAGCCATCTTGTTCGTAGTCAATTAGTCTTTTTTTGACATAGTCAGCTGTTAATTCTTTACCATTTTCGTCATAACCATCACATTTATCAAATACACCTAACCATACACAATAAACGGAAGTGTCTATAATCAAAAGTTTCTTTTTCCCCATCTTTTCCATAGCTATTCTCCGTTTAAAAAGTGATGTAATTTTTTATTAGCTACCACATCTCCCAAGTTTCCTTGTGCCAATAAACGCGGCAATTCCTCTATTTCATCAACAGGCGTAATGATACTATTTCCTGCTTTATCTCTGTGAACATACATCACAAAAGCCAATAAATGAGGAGTAAGTACATTCAAAAAGGCTTCGTTATGTGTTGTTACCAAAATATCTATATTTTTTTCTGTGCTTTCTTTCAACAAAATTTCTAATAACAAACTTGCACGTGATGGGTGAATACCGTTATCTATTTCCTCAATAACTAATAAACTATTAGCAGGTCTTGTTAAAATGGCAGTTAAAATAATGATAAAACGCAAAGTTCCTTCGGATAAAGTTCGGGCATCGGCAATTCGTTTTTCTTCAAAAAAACTTTCTTCGCAATATAGCATAACATCACTTTTTAATATACCTACTTTTTTGACAAAAATTTTGGTAAATTCTTTTTCGGGTAATTGCTTAGCATATTCTAATATTTTTACTAATACTCCTTTCTGTTTTTTTTTGGGTAAGCCAGCTATAAAACCTGCTACATTACTACCATTGCCTTGTAATCTATCTGTAATTTTTGAGTAATCTCTTGCACTGTTGGGCTGCACATCAAGAATAAAAATAGTTTCTAAGGCTTCGGCTAATACTATGGCTTTTTTGCCACCTGCATCATATTCAGATAATCCCTTATAGCTAATAAGATGATTAAGTATTGAGCTATGTTTAGGTATCGGCACAATATGAAAGGCTTGCTTATCTGATAAATCAATAGGTTTACCATATTTAATAAAATCACTTTTCAAATCAAAACCTCGTTCTAATAAAATAATAGTATTTTCATTCGTTATTTCTGTAATTTTTTCGTTTAAAATTGTACAATTCCTATTTGTAATATTTATTACGCAAGTAATTTCATAATATAAATCTCCATTTTCTTTTCCAAACAAAACCCCAATAGTAAAGTTTTTTTCTTTATATTTTGTAGCCTCTTCATAACCTCCTCTAATTATATCTTTGCCTTCTTCATTGATAAAAATATCAGAAAAGTCTTTTTTAACAATCCGTTGCAAAAACAACAAGGCATCAATAGCATTAGATTTTCCACTTGCATTCAGTCCCATAAGCACCGTTACAGGTTCTATATACAAAATGGTATCTCCAAAACTTTTCCAATTTTTAAGATGTAGTTCTTTTATCATTGTTTTAATTTTTTATGATGTAAGAAACCTATAAGGTTTTAAAAACCTTATAGGTTTGGAAACTTTTACAATCCCGCCAACGCCTCCTCCAACGCCTTAATCTTACTCTCCGCATCAGCTTTTTTCTTCAATTCACTATCACGAACTTCGGGTTTTGCATTTGCCATAAATTTTTCGTTGCCAACTTTTTTCATCACACTTTCCAAAAAACCACGTTGATAAGCCAAATCAGTTTCTAAACGCAATTTTTCGGCTGCAATGTCTAATTTTTGAGGCAAAATTACATAACATTCGTATAAATCAACCAGAAAAGAGTTTGCACCCGCCACTTTTTCGGCAGTCAATTTGAGTTCTACATTTGCCAATTTTTTGATAATTCCCCCCCAGTATGTTACTAAATCACTCTCTATGTGTGCGTGGTGCGTAGGTATAGCCTGTGCGTGGCGGATAAACAAAGGCAAAGTTTCTTTTGGAGAAAGTCCTTTGCTGTTTCGAAAACTGCGAACCTGTGCTATGATTTCAAAAGCAGGAGCAGCCAAACCATAATACAAAGCAGTGCCTTTTTTTGGGTTAAATTTCGGATATTCGGCAATGCAAATGCTGTCGTTTGGTTTGCGAGTTGCCAGATTTTGCCAAATTTCTTCGGTGATAAATGGCATAAATGGGTGCATCAATTTCAACAAAGTTTCAAAAAATTCTATGGTGTGTTTGTAGGTCAAACTATCAATAGGTTTTTCATATTCGGGCTTGATACATTCCAAATACCAAGAACAGAAATCTGTCCAAACCAATTTATAAATAGCTTGCAACACATCAGAAATACGATATTGTGCATATAAATTCTCAATTTCCTCAATTTTTTCATCGAGCAACATAGAAAACCAACGAACAGCTACCTCGTTTTCAAAAGGTTGGTCAAGTTCCCCGACAAGCCCCCTAACCCCCGAAGGGGGAACAAGCCCCACCCCAACCCTCCCCAAAGGGGAGGGAGTTGACGTTATTACGTCAGTTCCCCCTTCGGGGGTTAGGGGGCTTAATCCTTTAATTAACCGAAAGGCATTCCAAACTTTATTGCTAAAATTACGTCCTTGTTCGCAAAGTTTTTCGTCAAAAGGCAAATCATTACCCGCAGGAGAACTAAAAAGCATACCTGTACGCACACCATCAGCCCCATATTGTTGCATTAACTCAATAGGGTCAGGCGAATTGCCCAATGATTTAGACATTTTTCTGCCCAATTTATCTCTTACAATACCTGTAAGATATACGTTTTTGAAAGGTTGTTTGCCTCTGTATTCGTAACCCATCAAAATCATACGTGCCACCCAGAAAAACAAAATTTCGGGTGCAGTAATCAAGTCATTGGTAGGGTAATAATAGTTAATCTCCTCATTATCAGGGTCTAACAAACCATCAAAAACCGAAATAGGCCACAAAGCAGAACTAAACCACGTATCCAAAACATCTTCATCTTGGCGTAAGTCCTCAAAAGTATAAATGTCCTCTTTGTGTGGAGATTGGTAGCTGCGAGCCTCACTATTCAATATATTTAGTGCTTCTTGTTTGCTTTCCGCCACCACCGTTTTGCCATCAGGCGTATAATAAGCAGGAATTTGTTGTCCCCACCAAAGCTGCCTTGACACACACCAATCCCTCACATTTTCCATCCAACTGCGGTACATATTTTTGAATTTCGGAGGCAATAATTGAATGTTGTCATTCATTACATTTTCTAAGGCTGGCTCACACAATTTTTTCATCTCCACAAACCATTGCATCGACAATTTTGGCTCAACCACCGCATCTGTCCTTTCCGAATAGCCCACATTATTTTTTACGTCTTCTGTTTTTACCAACAAACCCAATTCATCGAGCAGTTTTACCACTTTTTTGCGGGCAACAAACCTGTCTTCGCCTACAAAAATTTGTGCAGCAGCCGACATTGTGCCATCGTCATTTATGGTATCAATAACTTGCAAATTGTGTTTTACGCCTAAATTATAGTCGTTAATATCGTGTGCAGGCGTAACTTTTAAGCAACCTGTACCAAAATCTTTATCGATATATTCATCTGCAATGATTGGAATTTCACGATTTATCATCGGCACTATGCACTTTTTACCAACTAAATGCTTGTATCTTTCGTCATCAGGATGCACACAAACCGCCGTATCTCCCATAATAGTTTCGGGGCGGACAGTGGCAATGGTGATATACTCAAGCCCCCCAGCCGACAGCCCCCTAACCCCCAAAGGGGGAATTGACACAATATCGTCAGCACCCCCTTTGGGGGCGGGGGGGGCTTGGTTTGTGTGGCTTTTTATTTGATACTTCACATAATACATTTTCGACTGCGTTTCTCTATGGATAACCTCGTCATCGGCTAATGCAGTTTTGCCTTGCGGGTCCCAGTTTACCATTCTCACCCCTCTGTATATGTAGCCTTTTCGGTATAAGTCCACAAAAACCTTAATTACTTGCTCAGACATAGGCTCGTCCATCGTAAATTTGGTTCTGTCCCAGTCGCAAGAAGCACCTAATTTTTTGAGTTGTTCGAGGATAATGCCACCGTATTTATCTTTCCACTCGAAAGCATATTTCAGAAACTCCTCTCTGGACAAGTCTTTTTTCTTAATTCCTTTGTCTGCCAACATTTTCACCACTTTTGCCTCCGTTGCTATGCTGGCGTGGTCTGTTCCTGGCACCCAACACGCATTTTTGCCTTGCATACGTGCCTTTCGTATCAACACATCTTGTATGGTGTTGTTCAGCATGTGTCCCA
Source organism: Cytophagales bacterium (assembly GCA_013299115.1). Classification (GTDB taxonomy): domain Bacteria; phylum Bacteroidota; class Bacteroidia; order Cytophagales; family Thermoflexibacteraceae; genus JAAFKA01. Next base: position 33,679 of record JAAFKA010000006.1, on the reverse strand, counting down.
TGTGAAGCACCCCTGTTACGTTTGGTGGCGGAATGACTATGGTATAAGCCTCTTTGTTTTTGTCAGGTTTTGAGGCGAAAAACTTGTTTTCGAGCCAATACGCATACCATTTGTCTTCGGTGGTTGCGGGGTTGTAGGTTTTTGGAATTTCCATTGAGATTAAATTCAATTTGTCAATTACTTTATAAACTTTGCTCGATAAAAATGCTATTGGAAAATCAATATTTTTATCAGCATCTAATTTTTTTGATATTAGAACAGCCAACTTAATATTGTCAAGTTTTAAGGCTGTTTGAAAATTATGTATGAGGTCAATGTTCCAAATCTTCTTACAAATTTGGCTATATGTACTCTTACTTTGGTTTTCAAATTGTGAGTTAATTTCGTCTGTAATATCTGTTAAGTGCAAGATTAGCCATAATTCAAAACAAGGATTGCTAATTGCTAAATTAAATTGTTGCTTTTGCTTACAAAAATCAACTAAACTAATTATTTCTTGCTCTGCCCATTGGTCTGTATCAATAACTAAGAAGAATATGTCATTCTCACGGATATTATCAAAATTTTCATAGTCAAAGTTATTGTGTTCTAAAAATTCAACAATCATTTCTTTTACCCACTTAGGAGAACTATCTCCATGCTGCGTATTTGGTCGTTTCAGAACTTCTATTTGTATATTTTGTTTTTGAAAAGTATGTATATGTTCTTTTTTTAGAATATTAAAATACTTTACCTCTTGTTCTCTCCCTTCACTTGCAATAACAAACCAATTATGTGATATATCTTCTAATTGTCTTGTGTAATGATTAGTTGGTGTTTTTTCTCTTCCCATAATAAGTTTTAGTTTTTATTTTCCCAACCTAATTCCTCCATTGTATTAAAAAACGGAATAGCCCCATAACGACCTTTCAAGTAGCCTTTTACCAAATCCAAACCCTCTAAATTTGTCCCTGCCAATGAATAACAATCAGTTTCGCCTTGCTCATTTTTTTCTACTAACCAAATTTCATCTCTTCTAAACAAGTTTTTTATGTCCATTAATTGAACTTCATGAGTAGTGGCAATTAGCTGGCTTTCAGAATTTTGTGTTTTGTTTAATAATAACAAAAATAATTGTTTTGACAGTAAGGCGTGCAAACTTCTTTCTACTTCGTCAATAATAAAAACTTTATTACCTTCTGCAAAACTGATGAGCATCGGAATAAAATCAAAAATTCGCCTTGTGCCATCAGATTCCTCTGTAAAATCAAAAGCAACTTCTTCTTTGTTACTATCTTTCCGATAAGTAACAAGTTTTGAAGCAAAAAGATTTTGCCCATCATCTTCTATCAAATACGGCTGTGTAAGTGGTAAATAACGAATTTGTTGTTTGCCATATTCCGTTGTTTTTATAAGGTCATCTTTAATAATTTGCGGAATATCAAGTGCATACTCAAGTAGAATTTTCTCTGTTTTTACTTTTTGAATATCAAAACCAAAGTAATTAGTAATATAATCATTCAGTTTTTCCTCAAAATCTTTTTCAAATTTTAATGGCAATAACAAATTTGCAGACGTTTTTGGAAAAATAATTGTTAATACATTTTTAAACCAATCATAAACATTTCTGAATAAATCTATTCCTTTATCCTTTTGATTAATAGAATGTAAAAAAAGGTTTCTTTTGCTGCTTTCTGCCTCAAACTCTAATCTTTGTCGGTCTTTTGTCTGTAATTTTGTGAATAATTGATGTCCAAAATTAATCGTTATTAAGTTATCTTTTCTACTATAAATTTCTTTTTCACCTAACTTGCCTATTTCATAAAGCCATTCCTCAAGAATATTAGTCTTTGTAAATACAAAACCATAAGCATATTGACTACTTTTATATTTAATCTCAAATTCAAATCTTGTAGGTTTGGTTTGGTTTTGCGAATTTAGCTTGAAATGAAAATTTGAACTGCTTATTTTTTTATACACAATATTACTATCGTCTTCTATACCTTTGATAATCAGTTGTTGAGCAAAATCAATAGCTTTAATCAAATTAGATTTACCCGAAGCATTAGCACCATAAATAAGTGTAGCACGCAACAAATCTACCTCATTATTATTTGTGGCTTTTACTAGATGATTAGCAAAACTTTCGTCTTTTTCATTTGCTAACATATTAAAATCTACCTTTTTATTGAAAGATAAAAAATTTTCTACCGTAAATCGTATAAGCATAAATAGTTATCTATTGTTATTAAGTAAATTTGAAAACAAAACTACAAAAAATTATCTGAAATCACTATTTTCAAAACATAAAAAGTACGCATACCATTTGTCTTCGGTGGTTGCGGGGTTGTAGGTTTTTGGGATTTCCATTCTTAGAATTTCTTTGTTGAATGTTGCAAGGTAATTTTTTTAGCATAAATTTGGAAACTATTTGCAAAAAACATTTTTTTTGTATATTAGAGTTTATGAATGATTACACAAAGATGTCATTTTTTTGAAAAATGACATCTTTTGCCAAGCCTCTTAATAAAAAATTATTCATAAACTCTATTAAAATTTTTAATATTGTAAATAAATATTTATTTTTGTCATTAAAATACTAAAATGTTCAAAATTTCAGACCAATTAAAGGCATTGCTATTACGACTAACTCTTATTCAAAAAAATAAGGATAGTGAAACTATTGACTTTGAAATAAAAAACTCTCCTGTGATTTTTAGTAATGGTACAAAAGTAAATTTTAAAACATTCTTTGACGCAGATACTCACGAAAGATTAGAAAAAATACAGCCTGATGCTGTCTATCATTTTGACAAAGAGCCACTGATGTTGTTTTTTGATTTGAAACAGAATGATAAACGAAACATTGAAATCATAAAAAAACAGTCTTATAATTTTGATAAGCCTGTCATTTTTATTTTAGAATTTGGCAAACCATTGGCTATTTTCAATGCTTTTAGTTATTCCCAAAAATCAGGAAAATTTGATTTAGATAAAATTGCAGATGTAGATTTAGACAAAATTGAGAAAGACGAAAATATAGAAAAATTTTCTTTCTGGAACTTACAATCGGGCAATACTTGGCAGTGGTTTAATAAGCTATTTGCAAGCAAATCAAAAAATAGAGTGCATACGCAATTATTAAAAAATATTGCAAATTTGCGTACAAAATACAAAGCTATTCCGCACATAGACATTCTCATTTTGCGTCTGATTTTTTTCCGTTATTTGGTAGATAGAAAAGTTAGAATTAAAGAATTTTTTATTTATGGTGACCCCAATGACCAACAAAGATTAGCAGCTATTATTCGCAGTCCAAAGGAATTACACAATGCTTTTGAATATCTCAAAGGACATTTTAATGGCAATCTATTTGAGCAAGTTATTGATTTGCAACTTATGCCCTTAGAAAGTTTGGCAGTAATGTTTGCGGGAAAAATTGACGAACAAGGCAACTTTCAAGATACTTTGTTTGATATTTTTGATTTTAGCATTATTCCGATTGAAACTATTAGCGGAATTTATGAAGAAATTATTAGTGATGACAAAAAGAAAGATAACTCTGCGGTTTATACGCCTTTATTTTTAGTCAATTATATTTTGGATAAAACCATAAATAAAGATTATTTTGATACAAACAAAGGGACAAATTGCAAGGTGCTTGACCCTGCTTGTGGTTCGGGAATTTTTTTGGTGCAGGCTTTTAGGCGAATGGTAAATTGGGAAAAAAACTATGGAGATAAAAATATAACGAAAAGCATAAAAAAACTTAATGCGTTAGTAGAGCAAAATATTTTTGGTATAGATAGAGATGAAACAGCGTTGAATGTGGCTGTGTTTTCTCTCTATATTGCTATTTTGGATTTTAAAACGCCAAAGGAAATTAGCGAAAGTAAACAACAGCTACCTGAATTGATAGGAAAAAACCTATTTGAAGCAGATTTTTTTGATAGCAAAGACAAGTTCAATTATAGATTTGGTAACAAACAATACCAAAATTCTCTTTTACCACCAAAGCAAGAAATTCCAACAGCTATCAAACCTATTGAGTTAGATTTTATTATTGGTAATCCGCCTTGGAGTAATGAAACAGGCACTTTTCATAAAAACTATATGAAGTTTGTGGAAAATGAAGTTAAAATTTCGGGCAATCAAATAGCACAATCTTTTTTATGGCACGCCAAAGATTTTGTGAACGAAAACAAAGCCACACAAATAGCTTTTATTGTTACAAGTACAGCCTTCTATAATTTAGCTGCAAAAGATTTCCGCACTAAATTTTTCAAAAATTTTGCTATCAAGTGGTTATTTGATATGTCCGCAGCACGTAGGCTTGCCTTTGAAGGACGTACGGATAATCCTGCTATGATTTTGTTGTATCAATATGCCCAAAATGAAGTAAAATGTGGCGAAAACGTATTACAATATGAGGCTTTGAAGCCTAATGTTTTTATTAAAAACTTTAATAAAATAGTAATTGACGTTGCAAGAAATGTAAAACAATCTTTTTTGATTGAAAATGATTTTATGCTCAAAGTATTGTTGTATGGTGATGTGTTGGATTATTATTTTTTGAAAAGGTTAAGCAAATTTCCTATAATTTTAAAGAAATTCTTAGCAAAAAAAGCTAAATGTGGACGTGGCTTTCCTAATAGTGATAAGGTTGAGCTCCAACAAATTTCAGAAATATATACACACATAACAGAACAAACCAAAGAAAATGCTATTCTCTATCTTAGTGAAATAGATAAAAAGAAAAAGAGCAAAAAAAATACTCTTATCAGAGGTAGTAAAATATTACTTAAACGAATGACAAAAGATGAAAGTAGGCTCTTTGTTTCCTACACAAAAGATGATTGTTTTTATGATGATAATTTTTGTGGTATTGTATCCACTAAATTTGATTTGAAAGATATATTTGGTTTGATTATGTCAGATGTATATACCTATTACCAATTTATCATAGGTTCTGATTGGGATACAGCAACTCGTCCAAGAATATCTTTAACTGAATATTTATCATTTCCTTTGTCTGATAAAATTGTAGATAACAATCAATTAATCAATTTTGTAAACTCAATAATTGCAAGTTTAGAAAGTTACGACAGCAACAATAATGCACTAAAAGGCAATAGACCAACTTTTAATGAATTAAGAAAACAAGATAAATTGATACAAATTAACCAACTTATCAATGAAACTTATCAAATCTCGCCTACCGAAAAAGATTTGATAGATTATGTATTAGACGTTGCCCGATATGAATTTCAGGAAGGGAAAATTGATACTTTTGTTACTAAAAAATTGTCTTTGAGTAGCAAAGCTGATGAAGACTATCTAAAAAATTATGCCCAAATTTTCTATAATCATTTTGGGCAAGTTTATAACAGTGATAGGGAGTATTTTCAAATCAAAATCTTTGTATTTGAGTATTTTGTGGCTATGCAATTTTGTATTGTTTCAGAAAAGCCAACACAAGAAAATCAAATTATATTCAATACAGAAAATAACGACATCAGTAGTTTTTTGAATAGATTAGCTTCAAATCTTACTATCTACGAAATTTCGGAAGATGTTTTTATGCAGCAAAACCTAAGAGGTTCGGAAGAAGACTTTTTCTATTTGATAAAACCAAATCAACTTAAATCTTGGCACAGAGCTAAGGCACGGACAGACCTAATGGGTTTTATAGAGGAGATAAACAAAGCTGAATTGGAACTATATGGCTAAGGATAGCAATTATATGAAACCTTTTGCGAAACCTCGCAAAAAGCAAAATGCCAAAGAAATGTTTTTACAAATCTTGGGTTATGTTGTGATGTGCTACCAAAAGCAGTTGGAGTCTGGAGTTACTTATAGCAAAAAAGCAATAAAGAAAACCTACCATGACGACAAAGTAGAAAATTTTTTGAATGTAAGATTAGCAGAGATTTGTGAGCAAAATAAAAATCTTCTCTCATTCAACGGTTTTCGTGTGGCTTTTGAATACCATAGAGAATATCAAGATGCAGAGGGAAATACAGGAATAGATAAAATAGACATAGCTTTTTTGAATTTAGGTTTGGATTTTGCACCAATTCCAGACGAAGAAATTTATTTTGCAATAGAATGTAAAAGGGTAAATAAGATAAACTTCAATAGTCAAGAAACAAAAAGTAATATTGCTGAATACAACAAAGAAGTTGATAAATTTCTTGAAAACAGAAAATATAAACACCGTTTTATGTTTGAGGGAGCAGTGGGTTATATTGAAAATAATAAGAAAGATATTGAAAAAATTATCAGGCAAATTGATAAAGGACTTGACAAACCCACCACCACCCAAAACCTCCAAAAATTTGACTTGCCTAACTCAGCTTTTGAATATTGCCATTGGTCTAAACACACAAAAAATGACGAACACAAAACTGCCAAAGAAATTTATCACCTGTTTTTAGATTACTCTACAATGGTGGTGGCATAGGCTATCAGGTTTTATGGTATAGATTTTTACAATTTCCGTTCTTGGAATTTCTTTACTAAAGTTGCATAGATTTGAAATTAATTTGCAAAAAATTGTTATCACTTACTAAGTGATATGTTAGGTTTAGTTTTATTTGATGCGGAAAACCCAATTTTTTGACATTTTTTTTGTCTATGCAAAGATTTATCACGAAGTTTGCAGGATTAAAAGCTAAAAAAATGGTTAAAATTATTTTGATAGTTGCCGTTATTTTGTACGTGATGAGCAGATTTTCTACTCACATTTTTCGTTTTGCTTTGAATTTGCTGGGGCAACAGTTGGAAAAAGAAATACAAAAAGAGGAGGCAAAAGCCAATGGCTTTAAAACCAAAAGTTATGAAAATACGACTTTGTATTACCAACAAAAACAACAGACAAAAAATAACAACAAAAACGAAGGTGGTGACTATGTGCATTTTGAGGAGGTGAAATAGATAAAAACTAATGATTGTAACAATAAAATAAAGTTTTCTATAAAATAGGGATTGCAACCCTTATTCTATAGAAAACTTTATATTTATAACACTACTAATCTTTATAGTGTTTTACTTATGATGTTTTGCTATTACTTTTTCTTTTCGTCTTTCTTGTCTTTGTCCTCTTTCATATCAGGAATTTTGATTTTGTCGGTTTTTTCCACACCAGAAACCACCTCTATATTAATACCATCAGAAATACCTGTTTTGACTAATTTCTTTTGGTATTGGTTGCCCGCCTGCTGCACCTCTACAAAAGTGCTATCTTTTGCCTTGCTAAACTGCAACATACTTTCTTTGATAGCCACTACACTGTCTTTTTTCTCCAAAATAATGTCGGCACTTGCACTGTACCCTGCCCTGATGTTGCTGCTTTCGTCAAACTCCACTTTAGCTCTGATGTCAAATTTGATAGCCCCTTCTTCGGTTTTGCCTTTGGGTGCTATGTATTCCAGCTTTGCCTTAAAAACTTTGTCGGGCATGGCACCAATAGTGAGGTTTAAGTCCATACCTTCTTTTAGTTTGCCCACTTCCGATTCGTCTATTTTACCCTCAAAAACTAAGGTTTTCATATCGGCAATAGAGGCAATGGTTGTACCTTCGTTAAAATTGTTTCTTTCTATAACCGAGCTACCCACTTTCACAGGCACATCGAGTATCGTACCTTCTAAGGTCGAATAAACCAAATTGGCAACTTGCCCTGCTTTGCGAGATGCTCCTTCTTTGATTAATTGCAAGTTGTTTTCGGCAGCTTCCACACTTTCAGTTTTGGCTTTCACGTCGAAGGTGGCTCTGCTGTATTCTTGTTCAGAAACTACCTTTGCTTGATACAACTTCTCCAAACGGGCTTGCTCTTTTTTAGACTCTTCCAACGCTATTTTAGAACTTGCCAAGCTGTTTTCAGCCCCATTGACGCTGACCATGTTAGGCACAATTTTGATTTTGGCTATCAACTGCCCTACCTTGATAGTGCCACCTGCCTCTACATACAAAGCCTCTACAATACCCGACGCCTGCGATTTGATTAAGACTTCTTTGCGGGGCATGATAGACCCTGTAGCCACAGTTTTGCGGATAATGTTTGTAACAAAGGGCTGTTCGGTTTGGTACACCACAGGGTCGGCATTGTTCTTTTTGTAAAAATAATAGCCCAAACCTCCCGAAGCCGACACAAAAAATAAGGATACCAAACAAATAATTAAGATTTTCATACGATAATGTTTTTCATAATAGATTGCAGTAGTATTTTGCAAACCTACTAAGGTTTTAAAAACCTTAGTAGGTTGAGTCAATCATACTGAATATTATTTAACAACTTTTGTACCTTATTTGCAACTGCTTGATAATCAAAAAAATAGCTTAAAAAATTTGCAAAACAGTGTACGAAAATGAACATTTTAGAGGGGAGTTTTTTTGCAAAAATGAACATTTTGGGGGAAGATAAAAAGACTTTGTATAGTCAATAAATTTATCTTATATCTTTTTTGGGAATAATATTTCCTATAAAACAGTTACCTGTTTTTCCATCATGAAAAAAGAACAGCCTAATTGCCATTTCAGATGAAGTCATTGTACTATACGGAGCAAGTTTTACAAGTATATCTATTAAACTATTGAATTGAATGCAATTAATAGTACAAAATATGGTATTATTCGGTGGATTATTTGTAGTTTTAATTAGATACTCTTTTTCATTTCCGCTGACTAAACGGACTAAGAAAAAGTGATTATTGCTAAAATACTCGTGATTAACCCTTTCTAATATTTCAGCTAAACAACTATTAACCAACAAGTTAAATGGACTTTGTGAATTATTTGTAACTTTCCAATAATTGGAATCTTTTTGTTGATAAGTTTTTTTATCCCAAGATGAAATATCATCTATTTTTTGTGCAAGCAAAGCATCACTAATCTCCATATCGGCTACTAAATGACTGCTAATCCAGATTTTTACCTCATTTGAGTTTCTTTCAAATAAGGTTAAAAAATCTGTAAGAGTGTTTTCAAGTATATCTTGGCCATATATAAACAAATGTATCATGCTATCCTTATTTTTTTAAGGTCATTCTGTAGCTGGTCAAAAAAACCTTTGGTATTCTCGTTATGCTCTATCTTAGCATACTGGTCAAGCTTGATAAATTCTATTTGCGAATGACTTTGGATTTCATTTTTATGGAAATACAAAATATTAACCTTATCTAAATCAATCGGCTGTTGTTTGTTCACAATTCCTACCCGTACCCCATTCACAATATGATCAGAATGTGTTTCGCAAAAAATCTGTACGCCAGCTTGGGCAGCAAGGCACATGAGTTCTGCTAACTTAGATTGTCCTTTGGGGTGGAGGTGGGCTTCGGGGTTTTCTATGATGAGCAGGTCGCCAGCTTCTGCGGTCAAAAGAGCTAAGACCACAGCAAAACCAAATCATTTTCTATACTTTCGCCCAAAAATAAATACTTTTCTTTGCCTTTAAAATATTCCTTTAAATAAGACTGTCTTAGCAATAACAAAACTTGAATAATAGACGACTTCCCCATGCCGTTGATACCTGTCAAAATATTTAGATTTTTACAATCAAGGGTTACGTTTTGCAAGGATTTGAAGTTTTTTATTTTGAGTTGTGTTATCATTTTGCGTTAATAATTTCAGTTAAAAATTGTTCAATGGTTTTAAATCTAACTTTTACAGAAGTGATATTGTAGGCTTTTTCTGCATCAATAGACTCAACAAAATTACTTTTTTTCAATAAGTCTTTTGCCTTATTGGTAATAATATTTCGCCTTTTCATCAGCACCTCTCTTTGTTTTTCGGTCAAAATAGCAAAACCATATACCCATATTTCAAATAAAATATTGGTAAATTTGTCTGTACCCTCACCAAACATATTTCTCTTAAAGGCTTTTTCTCCAAAAATACGGTCTATACAAAACAAAGCCTCACCAAAATCATCACAATATTGTTGTAGTTGACTGTCTGAGATAGTTTTAATAGCAGACATAGCATTGTCTAAAAACTCAGTCATTGTAGGTTTATAATCCTCGTAATGTGTAATACGAAAAGCCAAATAACGCAGTACTAATTCTCTATCTTCCATTCGGCTCACACTTTTTGGTGTTAAAGGTACGACTGTTTTGAATATAGCCAAATCTGCCAATTTTTTTGACCAATCTGTTTTACCCATTATTTGGGTATCTATCTATCAAAACCTCCCAAAAGTAAAAAAAATTTAGAAAGTTACCAAATTTTTTAATTTACCCCACAAAATACTCCACTTTGCCCTATAAAAACTACTTACTCACTGCCGAAGGCACATAACCAAAATATTTCTTAAATGCCTTGCTCAATGCAGCAATATCTGCAAAACCAGTAAGCAAAGCTACTTCGGCTATGGCATATTGGCGTTGGCAGAGCAAATAATGGGCTTGTTGGAGCTTGGTCTGCAAAAGATATTGGTGAGGAGGCAAGCCATAAACAGCCTTAAAAGTGCGAAAAAAATGGTATTCGGACATACCCACCTCCGTAGCTATTTCGGCTATGCTTTGAATAGTGGCAAAACATTGGGCTATGTACTCCCTGCTTTGGGCTATGCGTCTGTATAAATCTTTGCGAGTTTGAGGCTTAACTGTCTGAATATGTTGCAGTTGGCGGTAGAGTGGTATGTGGTCTGCCACTACCTGCTCTGCCAAATAAAAGTAAAAATCTTGCGTAATTTCCTTGTTTTGATAGGCTTGATTTAGGCTATGGGCATCGAGTTGTTGCAAAACCTTGCCCACATGAGTTTGCGAACTTTGGTAACTATTTTCCAAAAAATTGGGCGTATCAAAAAAAATGTCTAAGGCTACATCTGCAATAGGCGTATCGGGTCGTTGCCAACTTGCCACCACTTCCGACAAAATATTGGGAGCAATATCTATGCAAATACCTGTTACTTTGGTTTTGCTGTCTATCTCTACATAGCCTTCGCTGTGTTGATTTGCTAACAAATACTGCCCAGCAGTGATTGGAAAAGCCTTGCCATTGACTACGTAAGTTTCGCAGCCTCCCCCCGCCACGTATTTAATGGAAAAACTGCGAAAAGGTACGGCACTCCAAAACTCTGTAAGCAAGGAACAGTTGATGAGATTGCTATTGCGAGGCAAACCTTCCAAATGAAAAACAGGTGTAGAGGGCATGGGTCTTATTTTTTTGGCATACGTTTATAATGAAGTTGGACAAGTCCTGTTTCATAAGATTTTGCATTGACAAATTCGAGTAGCTATTCTGGTCTGTTGTCTTTAAAGAGTTTTGTTCCGTTGCCAACTAAAATTGGTTTTGCAATGTAACCATTTAAACTTGTTGCGATAAAAATAGATAATTTTCTCATAGTTTTTTATTTTTCTTTTACCAAATCAGCCACAATTTTTCCCGATAACAAACTCAACGGAATACCGCCGCCAGGGTGGACACTGCCCCCACAAAAATACAAATTTTTAATAGTTTTCGAAAAATTTGCGTGGCGTAAAAAAGCTGCATATCTATTGTTGCTGCTGTTGCCGTACAAAGCACCCTGCGAAGACGAAGTACGGCTTTCAATGGTGCGTGGGTCTAACTGCATTTCGCCAACTATTTTGCTGGCAAGGTCTGTCTTGAGTAATCTGTTCAGTTTTTTGATGATATTTTGCTTGGCTTCGCCTATCAATTTATCCCAATCTTGCCCCGAATTGTTGGGTACATTTATCATCACAAACCAGTTTTCCATACCTTTGGGGGCATCTGTCGCCACATATTTGCTCGTGATGTTGATATAAACCGTAGGGTCTTCGTAAAGGGTGCGGTGTTTGAAAATAGCCTCAAATTCTTTTTCGTAATTGGCACTGAAAAAAATATTATGCAAATCTAAGTTTGCAAACTCCTGATTAACAGCCCAATAGAAAATTAAAGCCGAACTCGACTTGGGTTGATTCAGTAGCTTGTCGGGTGCGGGCAAGTGGGGCAAGAGTCGCCTGTACGTATTCACCACGTCTGCATTGCTCACTACGGCATCAAATTTTTCTACTTTTTCACCTATTTTGATACCTTCTATTTGTTGGTAATTTTTACCAAAATTAAAACCAATAGTTTTGCGGGGAGAAGTTACAATTTGCTCTACTTTTTGGTTGAAATGAAAAACTACGCCCAATTTTGTTGCCAAATTGAACAAGGCTTTGGTAATGGCATACATTCCACCTTTGGGAATAAAAGCCCCAATGTTACACTCGAGGTGCGGAATGATGTTTAGCGTAGCAGGAGTTTCGTAAGGATTAGAGCCATTGTAAGTGGCGTATCTGTTGAAAAGTTGCTGCACACGAGAGTCTGCAAATTCAGTAGCATTGGCAGCAGCCATAGTGCGGAAAGCATCTAATTTGCCCACATTTAGCAAAGCATATAAAGTCTTGAAATTGAGGAAGTTAGTTAGTTTGTGCAAAGATTGTTTGAGAAAAATATTGGCGGTGAGGTCATATTTCTCTTTGCTTTTTTCCAAAAACCTCAAAATAGTTTCGGCTTTTTCATTGGTTTTGTTGGCAATTTCTTGAGCAAATTTTTCGGGTTGGGCGTATGCGTGCAACAACGTACCATCTTCGTAAAAATAGTGCGTCAAAACAGGCAAAGGTTGGTAAGCAAAATACTGCTCGATAGGTTCTTGGGCAAGAGCAAACAACTCCTCGACCAGTTCGGGCAAGGTAAACAGTGAAGGACCCAAATCGAAACGACAACCTGCCAGCGTAGCCTCCGACAATTTGCCCCCTGCCTTTGCAGCAGCCTCGTAAACCACGACCTCATGCCCTGCTTTTTGCAGCCGAATGGCAGCCGACAAACCAGCTACCCCAGCACCAATAATTGCTATTTTCATAATGACAAGTGCAAATTTAAAGATATTTTTATTATTATTGCAAAGTTGAATCTGCATAATTTCTAATTCAAAAATTTATTCCAAGTTTCATTATTCTTTCCATGCAAAAATTTTCCATTTATTTCTTATTGTGTTTGCTTTTTTGGAGCAACACCTTTTTGAGTTGCGGGCAAACACCCAACTCCACGCCCCAACCTGCTACTTTAACGGCAACAGAGGAAAAAGTCAGCCTTACTATTGTTTCAGGCAGTTTATACGGCACGTTGCTGTTGCCTACCAACAAGCAAAAACCAACTTTGGTTTTAATCATAGCAGGGTCGGGGGCAACAGACCGAAACGGCAACAACCCCATGATAACCAACAACAGCCTGAAATTTTTGGCAGAAGACTTGGCAAAAGTAGGCTATGCCTCCTTGCGATATGACAAGAGAGGAATAGCAGAAAGTAAAGCAGCCATGACCAAAGAAGAAGATTTGCGTTTTGAGGACTATGCAAAAGATGTGGTGGCGTGGGTAGATTGGCTCAAAAAAGACAACAGAATAGGCAAAATTGTAGTTTTAGGACATTCAGAAGGGGCTTTGTTAGGCAAAATAGCCGTACAACAAATCAAAGTGGCGGGGTTTATTTCTTTGGCAGGTGCAGGCAGACCTATTCACGAGGTCATAGCCGAACAACTAAACAAGCAACCAGAACAACTCCAAAAAGAAAGCAAACAAATTACAGATAGTTTGTTACTGGGCAAAACAGTAAGCAATGTGCCTTTTTATTTGATGAGTTTGTACCGTCCTTCGGTGCAGCCCTATCTCATTTCTTGGTTTAAATACAAACCTGCGGAGGAAATAGCCAAAATTTCTTGTCCTGTGGCAGTGGTGCAAGGTACAACAGATACGCAAGTGCAACTAAAAGATGCACAAAATTTGGCAGCAGCCCAGCCCAAAGCCAAATTGGTGGTGATAGAAAATATGAACCACGTATTGAAACAGGCAAGCAGCCAACCTAACGAAAATATGGCTACTTACAGCAACCCAACTTTACCTTTACACCCTGAATTAGTCAAGCAGTTGGAAGTTTTTTTGAAAGGATTGTAAAGAATGTAGCATACGCTTTAGCTTATGATTTTTTTAGATACATCTGCTCGGAATAACAAAAATGCTTGCTTATGAAACACAGAAAAAAATCGGATTTGCCACAAAAAACTTGTGTCGTCTGCCAACGCCCTTTTACTTGGCGAAAAAAGTGGGAGAAATGCTGGGACGAAGTGCTGTATTGCAGCGACAGATGTAGGGGTGAAAAGAAAAAATGATATAACAAAAAAAACACATAGCCCGATGCAAAGCACCAAGCTATGTGTGGTTTTAAGTACCTAAACTCTACGGTTTTTGACTTGTTAATTACTCAAATTATTAAGACTGAAAAAAGCAGTAGCTTTGGAGTAAGCATATACTTTGCAAGAGTGGTCATTTTGATAACTACGCCAATGTATTTTGCCCATCTGCCTCCCAAGTAAGAGTAAATCCTTTCTTCACAGGCACATAACCAAAGGGGCTTAGGCAGCCCGTCAAGACCTTGACAATCGTACTATTACCTGCTTTTACACGATTGTCAAGGTGCAAAAAGCATGGGGCTGCCTAAGCCATTGCCAACGTATAAAACTCACTTACATCTTTTCTATCATTTTTATTTCCTCCTCACGCAAATCATACAATTTATAAACCAACTGATTGAGTTCCTTATCTGTTTGTTCCAACAAATGATAAGCTGCAAAAGCATCGGGTTTGGCAGCCTCAAAATCTTCATTCAATTGTTTGCGTTGTTTAAAATCTAATTTGCTGATGTCGACACCTACTTTTTGCATTTCGGTTACAAAAAAATTGTAATCTCCAAGAAACCAATTTTCTAATTTCTTAGTCAGTTGGCGTTTGGGTTTCAGCTTTTTGGGCAACAAAATAAACCATTCTTCTTGTAATTTTTGCAATTCTTTGCCTTTTGACAACATAATTTCTACTTTTTCTACAAAGATTTGTTGCTCCTCTAACGAAATGGCAGGAATAGGCAAATTCCTAAAATCGTCAGGATAGAAATAATTTTCTAATCTATGTCTGCGATAATTATTTAAAAACCAATAGGCATAGTTGGAATTGATAATTGCCAACAAATATTTCAAAGTAAATTTTACCGATATACTTTCCAATTCTTGGCGTTTTTCTGCAATTATTGCCGAGCTTTTGCCTCCTGACTCCTCAAAATGATTTTTAGAAATAGAAACACTTAGGCTACGTTCTTTTACGTCTTGCAAATCGCAAAACCTTTTGAAAACCATTACTCCGTCATTACAAGCAATGCCTGTATTGTCATAAATTCCGCCTGTAACCCGACCACGTAAAATCTTTTCGCCTGTATAAAGGTCTGGAAAAGTAGTCCTGCGTAGTTTTGCTGGCACTCTTTCTGTTCCCCATTCCAAATATTTTATTCTTTCTATTTTATATCTTTTCAAATCTTTGCCTTCCACTATTGGCAAGGTATGAATAGCAGTTTTTTTGCGATATAAAATATCATCTTTGGTAAATTCTCCTTTTGCTGTTAATTCATCTGCGTTAATAACCATTCCCACACTGATATAACAAATATTGTTTAGCAAAACAGTGTCTATTTTTTGGCTAATGTCTTGGAAAACTTGGCGAAATATTTTTGCTTGTTTGTTTATAACTCCCTCTAAATCAATAATTTCGGAGGTTATATTTCCAAACTCATCTTTGTGATAGTTCTTTTTAATTTTGTTTCGTGGCAGGGCATTTTTCACTCTGATAATGGTAGGAATTACGCCTACTCCTTCAAAAACTTCTATATTTTCGAAATAGTCAATGCTGCGAATATCGAAGTTTTCGCACATCCATTTTTGTAGTTTTTCTGCATATTTCGAGGTATTGATAGCATTGGAAGAAATAAACGAAAAATTGCCACCTTTTTTAAGCAGATTTTTTAAGGCTTGTTCATAAAAAGCAGTCATTAAATCCCACTTTTCATACAAAAATTCATAATGGTCGGTTATCCATTTTCGCTGTTTTTGGTAGGTGTCGTCCTCCAAATCTGCACGCACATAAGGCGGATTGCCCACTACAATATCAAAACCACTTTCACCATCATTAAACCTTACAAGGTTTTTAAAACCTTGTAAGATTTGATTGCCGTCATTAAACCTTACAAGGTCTTTAAAACCTTGTAAGATTTGATTGCCATCATTAAACCTTACAAGGTTTTTAAAACCTTGTAAGGTTTGATTGCCTTGTAAGGTTTGGGTATCAAATATTTGTGGAAATTCTGTTTTCCAATCAAAAGCCCATTCTGTAATTTCTTTGTCGTCAATTAGCGAATTTCCACGTTTGATGTTGTTTGTCAAATCCGATAAAGGTTCATAAGCACTTGCTGTTTGTAGCCACAAAGACAATTTTGTGATTTCTACACTCTCCATATTCAGGTCGACACCATAAAGATTGTTTAGCACAATAGCTTTTTTCAGTTGCCATTCCTCTTTTTTGTATAACTCTTGTCGCAAACCCAATTTTACGGTTGCGTGGATTACAATTTTCCACTCTGCCCACAAATAATCAAAAACAGCATTCAAAAAAGCACCACTGCCGCAAGCAGGGTCAATGACAGTAATAGATTGTAGTATTTTTTCATAATCTATCCAATAAGTTGCGTTTTCTGTTTCATAAATTGCTAACAAGGCTTGCTTTTTCTCCTCCAACCATTCGCCTATGGTTTGCTCCAACATATACTTGGTTACATAGTTTGGTGTGTAGAAAATACCGTCTTTTTTGCGTTTAGAGATATTGTTGTGAATGGTGGAAATCTGGTCTTCAACCGCAAGCCCCGTTAGCCCCCCAGCCCCCGAAGGGGGAGTTGACGAAATAACGTCAAACTCCCCCTTCGGGGGTTGGGGGGCTACTAATTTTGCAATTTCTACTCTTAATTCCTCCAAATCTGCAATAGACTGCTCGAAAATATGCCCCAAAATGCTTACGTTCAACTGACTTTGAAAATCGTACAATAAAAGAAAATCTATTAATGGAATTAGAAAATCATCTTTAATAACAAGGCTATCAATAAAACTATCTGGCTTAAAAAGTCCGCCATTAAACTGCGGAATATTTGGCATATAACCCTCGTCAAAAGAAACAAAAACCTCATTCAGTTCAGACCATATTTTTGTATCTTTTTTGTAATGTTTCAACAATAACATTTTCTTCACATCTCCCAACACATTCAGCATTGGAATGGCGTCATGCACAAAACAGACAAAAACTAATCTATCCATCAGTTTTTGGGCAGCAGCCAAGAGTAAAAAAGGATTTTCTGTTGGGTTTTTTCGCAATAAATTGTAGAACAAAGTTTCCCTATTGTCCCGATAGCCATTGTAAAATTCGTTGGTTATCTTGATTTCTTCGGCTCGTCTTTCGTTGAGCAACAGTTTGGTTGGGCTTTCTGTGTATTGCAAAAAAAGCCTATCTTTTTGCAAGAGAAATAAAAACTTTGCTAAATTATTGTCATCGAGGAGTTCTGTAATTTTAAACAATTCATATTTATCACTATCAGAAATGTGGTATAAACGAATTTCTACAAAATCGGAAATCACAATCCATTCACTTTTTCCGCCAAATTTTGTAGCATAATCAAACCCTTGTTCTACAGGAGAACCCGAAAAAGTATCTGTCTTGCCTTGTTTTTTATCTAAATCTGTTCCTGCTTTTTTCAATTCTATTACCACCCTCACATCACCAACAATTTTTTCTTCTTCTGTGTCAATAGCAAAATATCCCAAAGCCCCATCAGCCTTTGTTTGGTCTTTTGCAGTTTTCACTTCGCTGCGTAATTGCGTTTCAGTTAAGTGTGTTTGGTGAGCATAGCCCAAAATTTCGCCAAAAAAAGTATGCAAAAACAGGGCTTGCAATTCTATTTCTGTACTTGCCTCTACTTTTTTATTATGAATAGATTTTTGCCAATCTTTAATCAACTGCACTTTTTGTTTCAGATTTTCTGTGTTTCGCATCACATTGTCCAACACTTCGGGCTTAAAATCTTTTGGCGTAAAAATGGGTTTTTCGTTTCGCATAATTAATGGTCAATGTTAAGCAAGTTGAGTAGAATGTAACATATATCTGACAATTTTTATGGAATGGAATGTAGGCATTTGATTTATCAAATGCTTTATACAAAGAGTATTTGATAAATCAAATACCTACATTTCCACAAAAATTATCAGACAACTACATTAACTAAGCTGGCAACAAGGTTTTTACGATTGCCGAAATGCTTTTGTTATCTGCTTTTCCTGCCAATTCTTTGCTGGCTGCCCCCATCACTTTGCCCATTTCTTTGGCAGAAGTAACTCCCAGTTTGGCAATAATAGCTTGGAGGGCTACGGTCAATTCGTCTTCGGACATCATTTTGGGCAAAAACTTTTCGATAATAGCCAACTGAGCCAACTCCACTTGTGCCAAATCTTGGCGGTTTTGTTGTTGAAAAATATCGGCAGAGTCCTTGCGTTGTTTGGCAGCTTTCATCAGGAGTTGCATTTCTTTTTCGGCTGTTAGTTCGAGTTTGTTGCCTGTTTCGGTTTCGGCAAGCAAAATCATAGATTTGATAGCACGCAAAGCAGGCAAACTGTCTTTGTCTTGTGCTTTCATAGCAATTTTTATTTCTTCGTCAATCTTTAGTTTTAATGACATATTAGTAATGTTTTGAAAAAGGTTTACCTCACTTAATTAACGTAAGTTTCTTAGCTTAATAGCGTTGGGCTAAAGCCCGCAGCTACGGTTTCACTGCACAACTTACGTTAATTAACAATATTACGCTGCTGCTGCTCCCTCTTTGGCAGTTTCTTTAGCCAAAATTTGTTTCAACATATTGCCAATTTCTTGGTCTATAAGCCAAATACCTTGCCCTGCTTCGCCTATGATGTCAAAAATTTCGAGGTTGCGACGGGCTATGGCTTCTTCTTCGCGTTGTTCATTTACATACCATTGCAAGAAATGCAAAGTAGAGAAATCTTTAACCTGAAAACAAAAATCTACAATGTTGTTAATAGATTTTGTAACCGCAATTTCATGCTCTAAAATATGCTCAAACACATCTTTGAGTGAAGTATATTCCAATTTCACCTCGCCAAAAGCTGGCACTACGGCATGTCCACCCATTTCGTTGATGTAACGAAAAATTTTCATCATGT
The DNA here is from genome assembly GCA_013299115.1 of Cytophagales bacterium. Taxonomy (GTDB): domain Bacteria; phylum Bacteroidota; class Bacteroidia; order Cytophagales; family Thermoflexibacteraceae; genus JAAFKA01. Next base: position 14,624 of record JAAFKA010000006.1, on the reverse strand, counting down.
GGGCTTTTTCCTCCTCAAAGTGATGATACAAAAAAGTTGCCGAGTTGATATAACCTTTGGTTTCGCACCAAGAAGCCATTGCCAAATAATAAAAAGAGGACATTCCCTCCATTCTTACTTGTTTGTTCAATTCCTTCTCCATATCTACGGGGAGGGACGTTTTTAACGAAACTTTTGCTGTTTTCATTTGATTTAAAATTTTGTCTAATTTACAAAAGGATAATGATTTTTTTCTACCTTTTGTTTCCTTTTTACAGAAAAAAATCGTTAATTTCTATTTGGATTAAATCTAAAAATTCAACTTTATAAAACAAAACACTTATTAGGTTTCTTTGTAAAAATCATTTTAATCAGACTTCTCTAACTCATTACCAACCTATAAATCTTCAACAATTTTATTTCATTAATAATTAAAAATAATTAAATTCTCTATTAGCGAATTTTCGCAAATAAAATTTTAGATTTTTTAAAATATTTTCAATTATTTTTTTAATTTTTTATCTTGTACTTTTGAATTTTTATAAAAATTTACACTATTGGCGAATTTTCGCAAAAATAAATTTCATATCAATTTTATTACTTTGCAAAATAGCAATTTATTAAATTAATTAACTGATAATCAAGTAGTTGTATTTTGTTTGTTGCAATTTTTTCTTACTTCCCTTAGCCATTTATTTTTTCCAAAGGTTTATAATAATTACTATGCTTGCATAATAAATTGTATATTTTTGGGATAGACCCAAAAAAAGTGTGCAATTTGAAAATTTTTTATATTTGCAAAGCCGAATATACAAATATGAATAATCAAAAACAGCCCTTATCTTTGTATCATAATTACTCGCAAGAGCAAAAGTACAAACGTAAAAGTAATCGCAAAAGCATCTTAAAATTTTAAACATAAAAAATCCAACAAATGGAAACTGTAAAAAATGAAACAGTAGAAAACACAACTACTGCTCAACAAGCAGAAACTTCTGCTAATCATACAATTAACGAAACCGCACAATCTGCCGTAGAAAGTGCGAAAGTAGTATTTGATTTGTGGGTAAATGCACAACAAAAAATAGTGGCAAACTGGGTAGAGTCGAGCCGCAAATTCCAAGAGTCTGTTCGTCAAGGTGATGTATTGCAAAATGGTTCTACACTCTACAAAGAGTGGTTTGAAAACCAAAAACAAATTATCAGCGAATTGACTGCACAAGTAGGCGACCAAGCCAAAGAGCATACACCTGAATTTTTGTCGAACTTGGCAAAACAACAACAAGAATTGACAACGAAGTGGATGGAAATGGTGAACAGTGCAGTAAAAGACAAAATGTCGTCTGCTGAACACGTAGTAAATGAAAGCAAAAGAGCTTATGAAAACTTGTCGGGCAATTTTGGCGAAAACGTACAACGCATGATGCCTTGGTTGAATGGTTCTATCGAAAACTTCAAGGCTTTTATGCCTGGTAATTTGAATAAAGATACCTTGATGAACATGGTGTCGAACTCAAAAGCCTATATGTCTATGATGGAAATGTGGCAACCTTTCTACAAAATGGTTACAGAAAACCGTATGAATGTAGATGAGTTTACAAAAGCCTATAACTTCCAAAAATACCAAGAAGTAGTAAACTCTATGTTTAGCTTTGTCAATCCAGATTTGACAAAAACTTACTTTGAGCAAATCAACAACTACCTCAATACCTACAAAGAGGCTTTCAAAGGTACGCAAAACTACCCTGTGAAAGATATGTTTGAGTTTTTTACCAAAATGACTCCTACAAACTTCGATTTCAGTACAGTAGGTCAGTTTCAGCAACAAGCCGTAGAACAGTTGAAAAAAATCTACGAACCTTATTCTAAAATTGTTGCTCCTAACAAAGTGAAAGAAGTGGTAGAGGTGATGGCAAAAGTGCAAGAAAATTTGGTGCAATACCAAGTAAAAGTGGCAGAAATGCAACACTTAGTAAACACAGTAGCACAAAAAGCAATGGAACAAACCGCAACAGAATTGTTTGATTTGGCAAAAGAAGGCAAAAGTGTAGAAAGCTACAATAAATTCTATACACATTGGTTAAACGTATTGGAAACCAAGATGTTAGAGTTGTTTAACAGTGAGCATTTTGCAAAATTGCAAGGCGAATTGTTGGCATTGAGCTTAGATATCAAAGCCTCTTTGGAGAAAAATATAGAATTAGCTTTGGCTCCGTTGCCAGTAGCTCCTCGTTCAGAAGTTGATGAGTTGAACAAACAAATTCACGACTTGAAAGCAAAAGTAAAAGCCTTAGAAAAAGCTATGTTCCACACCAACAGCAACGGCAAAGTAGAGGAAGAAGAAGTGAGTGTGGAGATAGACGGTGCAGAAGGCAAAAGAACTGCTAAAAAAGCTAAAGTTTAATACCAAATTCGTGCTTGTGGGTTCTCAAACCCGCAAGTACAAATAAAAATAAAAATTATGTGTGTTTTGGTTAATGGTTAATTGACAATCGGAAATGGCAGTTCTTTTAGAATTGTCATTTCTTTACCTTAAAAATTGGTAGTTTCAGAAAAAAATATTACATTCAAAAAAAATTTAAACAATTTTATTCTACAAAGGATAAATAGCAAATATTTGGTTTAAGGAGTTTAAAATTTTTCATTTTCATATTTACTCGATAGTAACTAAGGGGATTCTTTTTAAGAATTCCTTTTTTTATTTGATTCTACACAATAATTCGGTTATTTTTATTGGTGTTTTTCAAAGCCCAATAATTTCTTTGCGTAGATTGCCCACACATACCGCAATCGTATATTGACTGATGAGTTGCTTAGAAATTTTGCCCGCCGTTTTCAAAAAATCGGGATTTTCTATCAGTAGTTGCATTTTGGCAGCCAAATCTGCTGCATTTTCGTTTTGAAAGGTGTAGCCGTTTTGCCCTTCTTGCACCAAATCTTTTGCACAGCCCACCATAGACGATACCAACAACGGCAATTCAAAATTCATTGCCTCGTTGGTAACTAAACCCCAAGTTTCGCCCACCGTAGAGGGCAACACAAAAACATCGGCAAGGGTATAGTAAGTAGCCAATTCACTTTGGTTTTTGAAACCTACCCAATGCACATTTTGGAGTTGGTGAGTTGCAATATATTCATTTACAGCCGTTTGCAATTCGCCATCTCCCACCAAAAGCAAGGCTTTGTTTGGATTGGCAATGTTTTTATAGGCTTCTAAGAGCAGCAAAGGTTGTTTTTTATGTATCAATTTACCACAAAACAAAAAAACAACTTGTGCTGCTGCCAAACCAAATTGCTTTCGCAGGTTTTGTTTTTGGTCTTTGAGGTCGTTGTACGATTGACTAAATCGTTGATTGTCAATAGCATACGGAGTAAAAACAAGTTGTTTGGAAGTAATCCCAAAATGTTGATAAAACTGCTTGTTTTCCGCACCAATATACAAAAATTTATCTATACCCCTAAACAGCAATTTTTTAAACCATTTTTTTTTGCTTGGCTGCAAAAAAGCCTGTTGGTAGGGAGTTTCGCCTCGCAACCAAATTTTAATTCCTAAAAATTTGGCAGCAAAAATAGCCAAGCAGTGAGTCCAATAGCCCCAGCCATGCACCAACAACAAGTCGGGTTTATGACTTATCAATTTTTGAATAATGGCGGGGTTAAACAAACCGCCAAACTGAACTACCGAAGGATTGGGGCTAAGGTTGGGCAAAAATTCGTATGGGTAGCCCTCCAATAAAGGAATATCCCACTGCACAATTTTGCCAAATTCTTTGTCTATTTTTTGGGCTACGCCATGGTCGGAGCAATAATAGACCATCAGTTCCACATTTTCGGTCTTGTCGAGTTCGGCTAACAAAGGCGAAAAATATTGGATAGGGTGGCTCAACAAAAAAGCTATTTTTTTCTTTGGCATGGTGTAAGTAAATGGACAAATTATCGGACAATTTGCAAGTTGTTGCATTATTTGTGTCCGATAAATGATTTTCCTAAAAGCTTCGTTGGGCAATCACCCTTCGCAGTCCTTCCGCTAAGGGCAATAGTTCACGTTGCAACAACTGACGCATGAGTTGGTTATCAGGTTGGCGGCGGGTCATATCTCCTTCGGGTAGTGGTGGCAAATATACGATTTTAGATTCAGAATTGGTTACTTTTTTTACTGTTTCTGCCAATTCCAAGACTGTAATTATTTGGTCATTGCCAATATTGATGACATCATTCACGATTTTGTTTTGCTCTAAGGCTATTACTGTTGCATCTATGTTGTCGTCTATGTAGCAAAAAGTTCGGGTTTGTTGCCCATCTCCGTAGATAGTGATGTCTTGATGAGCCAAAGCAGCTTTTATAAACTTCGATATCACAAAATCAGTGCTTTGTTTGGGTCCGTAGGTGTTAAAAAAACGCAAAATTGTAAAATCCAAATCGAAAGCCTGTTTGTAAGACCTAAAAAAAGATTCGCCCACGTTTTTCACTACGGCATAGGGCAACCTCGAATTGAGGGGAGTTGTATGCTCGTGTTGAGGCAACTCTACGGGTTCTCCATAAACCTCTGAGGAGGAGGAGAAAAATACCCGTTGCACCCCTGTATTTTTGGCTAAGTTCAGTATATTTCTAAAACCTTGTATGTCGTGTAACACCAAATTTGGATATTCCAAAGTTCTTTTGACCCCAACCACCGCCGCATAGTGAAACACATAATCGAAGGCATAAGAAGTCATAACAGGTGCAATGTCGTCATAGTCATTCACATCACAACGAATGAAACGCCAATTTGATAGACTTTTGTTAGGTAGTTTATGAACAAAACCTGTCAATAAATTGTCGGCAATGACCACAAAATAGCCCCTTGCCACCAAAGCATCTGCCAATGAACTGCCTACAAAACCAGCCCCGCCTGTGATTAATACTTTTTTCATAAATTCGTTTATAACCTACGCCTTAGCGTGTGAGTAATTTTTTTGTTAAAGAAATAGCAGTTTCAGTTTTAGCAAAGTTACTATTTTTTTGTGAAAGAAACAGGTTGTTGCAAAACAAAAAAATTGAAAGGTAAAAAATATAGCAAAATCAACCCTACTCTCCCCAAAATTTCCTAACTTTTTGCCTGCTTGCTTTTTGGTGATAAACATTTCTTTGTTTTAAGAGTGAAAAATTTACAAAAAATTGCTTTTGGTATAAAAAGTGCATAAATTAAGGGTAAAATTATTCTATTATTTTTCCATGAAAATTTATCAACCTTTCTTGTTGCTGTGGGTGTTGTGGTTTATACTTGTCCACACACCATTTGCAGTTGCCCAAAAAATAAAAATGCAAGGTACTCCACACAAATTGGAGAAAAAACAAGGCAATGGATTGACAGCCGAATACGAATCAAAGGGAGAAAATATAGTCAAATCATATAGCAGCATAGACAGCCAAATAGATTTTGCTTGGGATACTGCTGTTTCGCAATATGCTGTTTCGAATATAGACGTATTAGACTTTACGGCAAAGTGGGTAGGCGGAATTTATGCACCCAAAACAGGCAATTATACTTTTTCGGTAGAAGCAGATGATGGAGTTCGTTTGTTTTTAAACGAATATCCTTTGGTGGATGAATGGCGAGAACAACCCAAAAACACATTTAGCAAAGAAGTGTATCTGAAAGGAGAACAAATTTATGATTTGCAAGTGGACTATATGCAGGTAAGTGGCGGCACTGCTACTATCAAAGTAAAATGGCAATTTGAGAAAGAGGTAGCTGCTATCATTCCTCAGAAATACCTATTTGCAGATTACAACCGCCGACCTTTGCAACCCACCATAACTTTTGAGCCTGCCCCTGAACCAAAGCCTGCTGAAACAGATGAGTTTTCAGACTTGATAAAAAAACGCAAATTAACTCTTAATCACATTTCGTTTCAAAAAGGAAGCAGTACATTGAAACCTGAATCTTTTGAGGAATTAGACAAATTAGTTGAAACCTTAAAAGCTAACCCCACTGTTCGAATAGAAGTGGCAGGGCATACAGACAACGTAGGAGATGCCAATGCCAATCTCCGTCTTTCTCGTTTGCGTGCTGTATCCGTAGCTAACTACTTGATAAGCAAAGGGATAAACGAAAAAAGAGTAACAGCTGTAGGCTATGGTAGCAAAGAGCCTGTTGTGGAAAACTACACCGAAGAAGACCGTACAAAAAATAGAAGAGTGGAATTAAAGGTATTGAACTAAAAATTTTTAGCTGTATATTCGCCTTTAGGCAAATGTTGTCCCACTAAATTTCTTTGCACCATACACCACAAAAAGTAGGCATAAAAAGTCATTGTAATAAGCTCAATTCCAACAACACTTAGCTGTGTAGCCAAAGTGATAGACGGAGATGTAAAGAAATTCACTATTGATATTTTTTTTGAGTAAGCTATTAAGGTTTTAAACCAAATACTTGGTTGTACTGCGTAGAGGCAATTAAAAGCAAAAAATAACAAGAGGTGCAAAGTTTTTTGTTTAGTTGATAAATAGTGCAGCAAAAAAGGAAAAGCAATAATGGTCATGTAATTGAGGTAAGATTTTTTGCTGAATAGCAAAATAATTAGAAACAACAAGGCAAAAGTTGGTATAAAATAGTAAGACCAATCTTTTGTAGGATAATTTTGATAAACTTTATAAAAAAAGCACAAAATTGTCCCACTTAACAAAGTTAGTAATACCAGAGTTTGTGCCATCATAATCCACTTGTCTGGTCTTTGTCCACTCCAATTCAGCAGATACCACAGATTGCCATTGGTAAAGCCTTGTGATTCTTTTTGTATAGGAAAGAAGATGTTGACGTGGTAAGCCAGAGGGATTATAACATAAGTAACAACTAAAACCACAACTACCCCTGTAAAAATCCACCGTTGTTTGCTGATACCAAAAAGCAAAGGAGCTGCCACTAATATCAAAACTTTGGTACACATAAAACCAACCGCCAAAGCTACGCCAGCCTGCACAGCTTTTTTTTCTAATAACAACAAATAAGCCCATGCAATAAATAGACTCAACCAAATTTGATTTTGCCCCAACAATGTAGTATTCAAAAAAGGAATAGCACTAAAAGTATAAACCAAACTTACCTGATTGATAAAAGGCTTGTCAAAATAGTGTAAAGCTATTTTTTGCCAAGTGTAAAAACTAAGCCATTCTATAAAGATATTGACAAAAATAAAGAGTTTAGCAGAATCATAAATTTTTATTAAACCAGCAACAATATAGGGGAAAAATAAACTATAGCTTGAAAATATTTCATTATAAACAGTTTTACCTTGTAATACTTTATGCCCTTGCCACCAATAAAAAGCTAAATCAGACGTTGGTTCTACATTACCAATAAGAAAAATAGTTGCAAAAAAAGATAGTCTTGAAAGCAAAAAAATAGCATGAATAGACAGATTGAAACCAAATAATTTTGTATTCCCTGTTTGAGCTTGGTAAAATTTTTTGATTAGAAAATAGGCAATAATTAAAATAATAGAACATATTAATTTGAACAAAATAATAGCCATAATAAAATTTTTAATAGAGGTTATGAAGATTGATAACATAGGTTTTAGCCTGTGTTTTTTAATCTAATAATTTACTGAAAGTAGGCAAAACTACTGATTTACAAGCACTTCTTTTATTCCACCCTCACTTTTTTGATTTTGTCGCCAATTTCCAAGAAGTGGATAGTGTCCATATTGTCGGTTTTGCCAAACAAAGTATAACGACCATCGAGGTGAGGCGTGGGCGAATGGGTAATAAACCATTGGCTACCCTCCGTATCTTTGCCTGCCGAAGCCATGCCCAAAGCACCTTCTCCGTAAGTCAAATTGGCAAACTCCGACCTGATGCTGAAAGGCACATTGCCATAACCATCGCCGCGCGGACAACCAGTCTGCACCACAAAATTGGCTACTATTCTGTGAAAAACTTTATTGTCAAAATAGCCTTCCTTTGCCAATTTGACAAAATTTGCCACTGAAGCAGGGGCTTGTTCGGTAAACAAGGTGAGTTGAATTTTGCCTTTGGTGGTTTCTATCCAGACTTTTGGGCGGAGAGGCAAGGCACTGACCAACTGCCAATCTATTGGATTGTTGAAAGCAACCAAATTGGGGGCTATGTAAGGCTTGTTTTCAAAAAAAGCAACTGTTTTTTGCAACTCAATAATAGCCTCAATTTCGAGAGGGTTAGGCAAAGTTTCGGCTGTTTTTTTGAGGAGAGGTAGCAAAATTGCTGACCTTTGAATATAATTTCGTTGAGGATTGCGGAGTTCGGTAGCTGCCAAACCCATCAAAACCGCATCTTGTCCCTGTAAAATTTCTTGCAACAACAGGTCGACATCTGCCAACAATTTGCCTTTTTGCTCTTGGTCGTGACTTGTAAAGGTGGACAAATTGCGGAGAGCAAACAGGGCTTCTAAGGCAAAAGTATTCAAAGGTTGTTTCAGTTGCGTGTTGATTTGTTGGCGAATAAAAAAATAATTGGTTGGGTTATTTGCCAAAGCTGCCAATAAAAAACCTTGTTCGTAAGGATTGGTAACTTTTCTAAAATATTTTTGTACTGCCTTCGACACTCTACTTTTTTTCTCAAATTTAATGGCTGCTGCCAACAAATAAGCCCGAATTTGCGGGTGTGTGGTGTATTCGCCCAAATCTGCATAGTCTATCTTGTCGTTGGCTTGGGCGTGGTTTTGCACAAACTCCGCAGCCACCGTTGCCACCTGCACATGATTGTCTTTTGTCAATTTTAGCACTATTTTTTGGGTGCTTGCCGTATCAAAACGGTTTAAGGCTTTGATAGCATTGATACGCACCAAATAATTTTCATTTTTTTGCGTTGCCACGTCTTGCAAAACTTGCAAAACAGTCAAACTATCTTTGCCGTAAAAATATTTTTCTTTGATAGGCATACTACTATTGAGGGCTGTTACCAAATTCATTTTCACAAAAGGTTGGGTTTCTTTTGCTATTGCAGCCACCAAACTACCAATTTGTGCAGCCGTATAGTTTTTTTGTGGGTGGCGTGCAAAATAACTCGCAGCCCAAAAACGTGCAGTGGTGGAGTTGCTACCCAAAATTTCTATGCTTTTGGCGTTGCCCACAGGCGAAAACACTCTTTTGAGTACAGCCCTATACAAGCCCAAAGCCTGTGCTTGCAAAAGCAAACTATCTTGCGAAAAATCTTGACTTGCCAACCAATTTACCTCGTTTGCACATTTGCCTATTGCCTCCAACAACAAATTTTTTACTTCTATCGGTTGTTTTGCCACTTGTGCAATCAAATCATTTTGCAGTGTAACAGTCCCTATCTGCCCCAAACTGAAAGCAGCAGCTTGGCGAACAGGTATATTTTCGTCTGCCAAAGCAGCCAACAAAACCTGTGCAGCCAAAGGATTTTGCAAGCTACCACAACCCGATGCAGCATAATACCTGTATTGCGGATTGGTGTGTTGGAGATAGGGCAAAAGAGAATCTAATTGCCTGCGGTCTTGAAAATCATATAATTTTTGCAAATTTTTATCTGCAAAAGGATTTTGTGCGTAGCCAATAGTGGCAAGCAAGCAACTAAAAAGAAGGACAAGAGGAAGTTTGCGCATGGGTGTGTTAAGATAGTTCGGATGACCATAATTTACTTATTTCTTCTGAGAACTCCACAAGTTTTTCAAAGTTAAGAAAAAAAGTTATTTTTTTGGTTGTCTGACAATTTTTGTGGAATGGAAATAATATAGACTTATGATTTATTAAATGCTCTGCTCAGAAGGGTCTTTGATAAATCAAAAGCCGAAATTGTACTGAATAGTAAGGTAAAAAGCCCTGCCATCAGAGGGAATAATGCCAGGACCTGGGTAGGCATCGGCTCTACGGGAGAAGTAAAAGGAATTTAATACGTTATTGACAGTGCCTTCTAATTTTAAATAAGATTTGAAAGTGTAGCTGGCAGAACAGTCTATAATGGTGTAAGAGGGAATAATGCCATTGACTGCCGAACTGCTGCGAATGGCATTTGTGGCATCGGTATAATGTTGCATCGTGTAATTGTACTGCCCACTTAGTTTGAACTTTGAATATCCGAAGGAAAAACCTGCTCGCCAATTCAGGGGAGGGACTAACTCAACTTGTTTATTTTTTATGGTTGCATCTTCGGTGTTAATGTAGTTAGCATCTATTAAGGCAAGATTGGAAAAAACGGAGAAAGAGGTTTTGCTCCTGCCTTTGGTAGCTAATTTGAAAAGGTCGGCTTCGATGTAGCTTTCTATACCAATATTGAGGGCATCGGCAATATTGGTACGGTAACGATAATCTAAAAACAAGGGAGGTTGGTCTGCTTTGAGAAGTAAACCAATTCGGTTGTTATATTTGATTGCAAATACAGAAAAATCATAAGTGATGTATTCTTTCCAATTTCCACGAACTCCTATGTCGGCTGAGTAGCCTTTTTCGTCTTGAATGTTGGGGTCTATGACAATATTGGGGTTATTGATTCGAATATCTGTGAAATTGATAGCCCTGTAATTTTGGGAAAAGTTAGCATAAAGCTCTGTATGATTTTGGGGTTTGTAGCTCAATCCTATGCCTGCAATGAGAAAATTGCGTATGCGTTGCTGTGAGTCGTCTATTTTTTTGTCCACAATTAAATTGCCTGCCCCGTCAAACACTCTTTGTTTGTAATAACCATTGGAATAGGTTTGGATATTTTCAAAACGGACACCGGGTGTAATGCTTAGTTTGTCGTTGAGGTTAAAAATATGCTCAATAAACACACTTGCGTTATAGCTTGGGAAGTTATAATCAGAGTTTTCTACGTTGTTGGGATTTAGAAAATAAAAGTTGGGTTGGGCAGTGTTGTCTGCCTCGCCTTGTCTGTTGTTTGCAAAACCTTTGTATAACCTGAAACCTGCTACAAAAATCATATTTTGCTTTTTGATAGTATAATGGTGCAATAATCTGGTTTCGTTGCCAATATTTTGGAAGATACCATCTATTAAATCTCTATTTTGCCCAAAATCAGCTACATTAATCCGTTGCAAATTGCCTAATGCTTGCCTTCTTGCCCAAAGTGCAAAATTGCGAATATTGAGTTTGGTACGACTCGAAAATTTGTAATTGAGGGACAAAGAGGCAATATTCCAATCTACGGCAAACCAATTACGGCTGCGGACTGATTGCTGGGGGTTTTGCTCGAAAAGAGCATCTGTCAAACCACCTGCTTGTTTTGCCAAATAGTTCATATAAGTATAGTCTGCTGTCAAACTCAATTTGCTCGTAGGCTCATACGTGACGGCTGTGTATGCCATGTTGTAATGAAAAGCGGAGTTTGGTCGCCAACCTTCGCCTTGTTTGCGTTGGTAAAAAGCATAGTAATTTACTTTGCCTACTTGCCCACCTATGCTGTTGAAAGAGTTGAAAAAGCCCCAACTGCCTATGGTTTGTCTGCCAAGATGTTCTATCTTTTTGTTTGGGTTTCCTCTTTTGAGTTTAAAATTGAGCATACCGCCAAATTGTGTGCCGTATTGCAAGGAAGCTGCCCCTCTAATGATTTCAATTTTTTCTATTGCTTCCGTTGGTGGTGTGTAGTAACTTTCGGGGTAGCCCAAGGCATCGGCTGCAATGTCGTAGCCGTTTTGTCGGGTGTTGAAATTGGCTGTGCGGTTTGGGGATAAGCCTCGTCCTCCAATGCCTAATTGCAACCCTGCCCCATCACTTTCCCAAACATTCAGCCCTGGTATTTTGGCGTAAACTTGGCGGGCATTGTTGGTGGCTAAGTTGGCGGTAAGGTCTTTCATTACAATTACTTCGGTTTTTTTGCCCGCATAAATACCAAAACCATCTACGGCTTTTAGTCTATTGACCCCTAAAACTTGGGTTAGTTGTTCTTCTATGGTAACTTCCTCTAAACTTTGGGAAAGAGGTTGCAAAATGGCGTGAAACTCGTATTGATTTTGCGAATTTTGGAAGTTGATAGCAAAAGTTAGTTTGGCAAAACCTTCTTTGAATACAAAAAAAGTTTGTTCTCCATCGGGCAGGTCTTGCAAAAAATACTTGCCGTTTTCGTCTGATTGCGTAAATATTTTGCCGTTTTGGGTGGTAATGTAAGCTGCTGCTATGGGCTTATTTTCGGCTGTTATTGTGCCTGTTAGTTGGTTGGTTTGGGCTTGCAAGTTGGGTTGAGCAAGTAAAAAGCAAGAAAAAAAGAGTAAACAACTGAAAATAGAGTTTTTGCAAAAGTTGCTAAAAGCCCATTTATTAGACACCTTAGAGGTGTCTGATAAATATTTTTGAACTCCTGCAAAAAATCTAACAAATAGTAGCCTTGTCATTTTTGTAATTTTTTTGCAAAGCTAAATTAATTTAGACTAATTACAAATAAGTTGCAAAAAACAAATATTTAGCTACGCTTGTCAAGGTCTGGACGGGGCTGCCTAAGCCATTGCCAACGTAGCTAAATAATTGCAAAAATTGTGTAGTATGTGGCACTAAAAAATAAAGTCCAATAACCTGTAAAGTAAGCTATTGGATTTTGGATACAACGAGTAAGTGCCTTTAATTTTTTTAAAATCCCTTCTCTCACGTCTAAAACGTCTTTGTAACTCTATGCAAAGGTACTCTAAATTTATAGGCTTTTAAAATATTTTGAAAAGTTTTAATACAAGGTAAGCAATATTTTAACTTGCTACTGCTGCAATAATACCAAGCAAAAGAAAACCAAGAAAGCCTAAACCACCGTAAACTGCACCAAAGGAATGTAATTTCACACAAAAACCTCAAAACAGAAATTCAGCAATGGCGAAATCAGTAGAAATTATCTGGACTTTTCATAAAAAATAGTCTTAGCAAAACCATCAGGCACTTTTGGTGCTACTGACTTACTGTTTTGGTAAGACTATTTTTTCAATTTGCCTTTTTCAAATCATTGACAAAGAGAATGATGACTGTAAACAAAATCATCACAAAAATAATAGAGCTAAAAAAAGCAACCGAAATACTAAATATAGTAAAAATGGTAATGCTGCAACTACATTATAACTAACATTTCTTTGAGAAATGTTAGTTATAATGTAGTTGCAGCATTACTTATGTGGCACGACCAAATTTCTATATAAATTTGACTTCTTACGTTTTATCAAAAACTATTCTATGACTGTAAACAGTCTATTCCAACGAATACGACTAAACAATCCGCCTTCGGGTGCTATACGTGAGAAGTCTGCGGGCATCTGCTCGATAGACATCCAGATAAACAAAGCCTTGCCTAAGATGTGGTCTTCGGGAACAAAACCCCAAAAACGACTGTCTAAGGAATTGTGGCGGTTGTCACCCACCATAAAATAGTAGTTTTGTTTAAAAGTGTAGTTAGTTATAGCCTTGCCGTCTATGCTGATGCTTTCAGTTGTAACTTTCACATCTTTGTTGCTTTCAAATTTTTCTATTACCTTGCCGTACAACGGAATGGTTTGCTTGTTGATTTCGATGGTCTGCCCTGCTTTGGGTATGGTAAATTCGCCCAAATTGTCTTTGTTCCAACGATACAAAGGAGATTTTGCAAAGGTTTCTGCCCCTCTTTCTAAGGAGTCTTTGGGAACACTACCTTTTGCTACGTTTTGCACAAAAGGCAAAGTTTTTAGCTTTTCGGCTGTTTTGGCATTAGTCTGCACATAATATTGGTTACCTTGCAACTCTATTCTTTCCACAATATTCAGCCCTCTAAAAACCCTGTCGTTAATACTTTCGCCTTTTTTGCACGTTACCAAATAGCTATGCTGCATTTCAGGCGGGTTGCCTTGTGCCTGTCCGTTGATATAGATTTGCCCCTCACGCATCTCAAATTTATCACCTGCTATTGCCACGCAACGCTTGACCCAATAGGTTTTGAGGTCTATCGGATATTCGTCATGTGGATAGTTAAATACAACGGCATCGCCTTTTTGAATAGACGAAAACCCCGGTAGGCGAAACTGCGGTACTTGTATCCAATCCAAATAAGAAGGTATGTTAGTTCCCCAAATACGCTGGTGCGACAAGGGTATTTGCAGCAAAGTTTTTGGAGTTCTGGCTCCGTAGTGTAGTTTGCTGACAAACAAAAAATCTCCGACTAACATAGAGTTTTCCATCGAGGACGTAGGTATGGTAAAAGCCTCCATAGATATCCACCTGATAAAAGTGGCAACCACTACGGCAAAGAGAAAAGAATCTAACCACTCACGAGCTACTGATTTTTTGGGTTTATTTGTTTGGTTTGCACCTGCTTTGGAGTTGCTAACAGCCATAAGTTTAGAATGATAAAATTTGAGAATTGAAAATACAAACGACAAAGATACTAAATTACTTGTAAAAGTCCAAAAGTAATTATTATTTGCTCAGGGCAACCGCATTAAAAAATTTTTAAACTATTACAATTTTTCTCTATTTATGTTCTGTCAATATATTAAAGATGAATTATTTATCTTGGAATCAAGTTTGAAATGAAATTTGGGGAAAATTAAAAAAGGTTAAATACTGTCATATTTTATGTTTATTTTTGAATTGCGAAATAAAAAATCAAAATAAAACTATGGCACATTTAACCCTAAAACAAAGATATGAAATTTCTGCACTTTTTGCAAGGAATATATCACAAAAAGAAATTGCTTTGCAAGTTGGAACTAGCGAAAGTACGAT
>JAAFKA010000059.1 GCA_013299115.1 Cytophagales bacterium | reverse complement strand
TGGGCAAATTTTTCGTCATTGATTGCCAACATTCCGCCCTCACCTGCCATAATGTTTTTGGTTTCGTGGAAAGAAAAAGCTGCCAAATGCCCAATGCTGCCCAACGGTCTTCCTTCATAATAGCTGTCTATTGCTTGGGCTGCATCTTCTACTACGTATAAGTTATATTTATTGGCAAGTGCCATGATTTTGCCCATATCGCAGGCTATGCCCGCATAATGCACAGGCACAATAGCCTTTGTACGTGGCGTAATCAGTGCCTCTATTTGGTCGGCATCGAGGTTTGGATTGGCTGCATTGCTGTCGGCAAAAACAATTTTTGCCCCTCGCAACACAAAAGCATTGGACGTAGATACAAAAGTATAGGAAGGTATAATGACCTCATCGCCTTCCTGAATACCAATCAAGATAGCTGCCATTTCTAAGGCATCAGTACAAGAAGTGGTAAGCAAACACTTCTTGAAACCATATTTTTGCTCAAAAAATTGGTGGCATTTTTTGGTAAAAATTCCATCGCCAGATATTTTGCACGACTGTACGGCTTGGTAAATATAATGTGTTTCTTTGCCTGTCAAATAAGGCTTGTTGAATGCAATGGAGTTCATAAGAGTTTATTTATTGGTTTTTTTAACCATTAAAAATATATTGCAGCAAAATTAGTTCTTTTCCAAAACTTTCATAATAAAGTTTTTTGGTTTGTGTAGTAGGCTGAAAACCATTTTTTAGAAAAGATTGAGCAGAAGCCATATTTTCTTGTGCTATCCAGGCTTGCAAAGTTTCAATCCCGATTTGTTTAGCATGATTAACTAAAAAATTTATAGCTTGTGCAGCTAAACCTTGTCCCTTGTATTGTTCACTGATACCCACACTCAATACGCCAATGGTTTGGTTAGCTTCTTGCTCGGTATTGAGGTAAAGATACCCAACTGTTTGCGTAGTATCGACGATTGACCTTAGCAACCAAATAGTTCTGTCTGTTTTTTGCAACTGTTGCTGATACCACGCTGTAAAGCTTTCTATGGTGTGCGGCGTAGTGTAGCCTGACCAATATAAATCTCTTGGCTCATTTCGCAAGACATAAAAAGCTGCCAAATCTGTTGGTGTATTTTGTATTTTTTGGTAGTGTAGATACATAAAGTTAAATAAACAGTGCTTTCAGTTTCTCAAAACCGAAAGAAAATAAAAATCATTTATCGGACACTTTGAAAGTGTCCGATAAATTTGTTCACTTACTTTGTGGTATATTTCAAATAATTTTTTGCATTTTCTCCCTCGTGAAGCAATAAATCTATAATACTTACTCCATGCTCAAAAGGTGGATAGAATTGATTGTAGGTTGGATAATTTTGATAATCCATCCATTCAATCGCAAGGTTTGCTTGCGTAAATAAATCTTGTTGAATGTAATCTTTTGCACTGGGTCCAGAAATATAAATAGTTCCGTTTAATTGTTTGCAAATATTGACCAAAATAGAAGTTTTATCTCCTTGCAAATCCAAATCCGTAGAACTTATCAAAGGTGTCCTGATTTGCAATTTTTCGCAAAAGAAATGCAAAAAATTGAGGTTAATCTCACTCAAATAAGAAGTTTCGCAACCTAAATACAAAGCCTCCAATTCGGCTTTATACGTTTTGAAGTAAGGAGTTTTGGCATAATAAGTTTTGATAGTTTCCCAGTGCTTTCTGTTCCAATTTACCTGTTGTATTTGGGTTTCATTGATTTTTTGCTCCAAAAAATTCTGTCTTACAGGAATCGTGAGCCATTGCAAACCTGTTGGCGTTTTGATTTTGTTCCGATTTCGCCAATCATTTTTCGTATATTGCACATGGTCATAAATCACAAAAACATCTGCTGCTGCAATAATATCAAAATACCCCTTCCAAGGAATGTAGTTAGATTGTAGAATAGCAATTTTCTTGGGCTGCATAATTTTTTTTGCAATTTTAGTCAAGAAGTGCCAAAATAACAAATTTATATTTAACTTTGCAGCGTAATTTGAGTTATTATAACTTGGTTAATTTATGAGCATTTTATATAGTCTTGTCGTACCTATTTATAATGATGGAGGATTAGCCGAAGATTTTTGTGTAGAATTTGAAAAAGTATTCCAACAATACTTAGGTAAAACAGAAATTGCTACCGCAGTAGAGCTTATTTTTGTGAATGATGGGAGCAAAAATCAATCTATGCAGTACCTCCAAGCAATGGCACAACAATACGCCTTTGTGAAAGTAATGGAGTTAAGCAGAAATTTTGGGCAACATATTGCTCTTTCTGCGGGCTACGAGTATGCAAGTGGACAGTTTGTGGGTATGTTGAATGTAGATATGCAAGAACACCCTAATCAAATTCCTATTCTATTGGAGTATATCAAAAATAATGATTACGATATAGTTTTTGGCTTGCGAGAACATCGGTTTAGTAGTGCAGGAGATAGGGCAACTTCCTACCTCTTTAATCTTATGCTCAATAGATTGACAGGCAACTATACGCCTATCAATGTTTCTACTTTGCGGATAATGAATCGTAGGTTTGTAGATGCTTATAATAGCCTTTCTGAAAAAAGCAGATACCTACCAGGATTGGAATCATGGTTAGGTTTCAAACATGGCTATGTGCCTGTGTCGCACCAAGAAAGGAAAAAAGGCAAATCAAGCTATAATTTCAAGAAAAGATTGTTGATGGCAATAGATGCTATTATTTCTTTTTCGGATATTCCACTCAAAATAGTATCTGTTGTAGGGATTTTCATAGCAATTTTGGGCTTTTTTGCCCTGTTTTTTGTCCTCATATCCAAGTTGTTTTTTATAGACTACCAACATGGTTTTGCCTCTATCATTTCTACCTTAGTATTTATTGGTGGTTTACAAATCTTAGTTATTGGCTTGTCGGGCTTGTATTTGGGTAGAATATTAAAAGAAGTGCAAAACAGACCATTATTTGTAGTCAGACAATTATATAATTTTCCAACTAAACTTTAAACTATTTGCTTGTGATGTTACCAAACTTTTCACCAACGGAGTTGAGCAATTTTGCTCAACAAGTACACACACAGGGTTACTGCATAGTGCCTGATGTCTTGTCGCCAGCGTATATTGCAGAGGCAAAAATTGCCTTAGAAAAAGCCATAGACCAAGAAGCAGCTCTGCATGGCGGAAAAGATTACAAAGATTATGGAATGGTAATGCTTTGTTCTCTGTACGACAGAATATTTGTAGATTTGTTTGATAATCAACGCCTAACAGGTGTTTTCAATTCGGTATTAGGCGAAGGTTGTACCGTCTATGCTTACACTTCATCATCTATGCCACCAAATAAAACCAATTACTCAAGACGTATTCATGTAGATTGTCCCCGAATTATCCCCAATTACATTACCAACATGGGGGCTACTATTTTGCTTGATGATTTTACAGAAGAAAATGGTGCTACTTATTTCCTGCCTTATTCACAAAACAGAGAAACGCAACCTTCTGATGAAGAATTTTACGGACAAGGCAAAAGATTGATAGCCAAAGCAGGAACTGTATGGTTTTTTAATGCCAGAGTTTGGCACGCAGGCGGAAACAACCAAACCCAACAGTGGCGACACGCATTGACTATCAACATGGGCAGACCTTGGATGAAGCAACGTATAGACATTCCTCGTGCTATGCAGCACTTAGACCTCACAGGAATTTCGGAGCAAGCCCAACAAAAATTAGGCTTCTTGGCACAAGTGCCAGCTAATTATGAGGAATACTATGCACCACCTGAATTGAGAAAATATAAACAAAAAACTGAATAGCTTATAAAAATTATTGGTTATGCAAGGTGTTGATAAAGATGACATCTTTTCAAAAGATGTCATCTTTATCAACACCTTGTATAACTAACTTAAAAATTTTATCAACAAAAATTAAAGTCAATTTTACAATGGAAAATACTATTTATGATAAGGTAGTGCAAGCAAACATAGACTTGCATTCCAAGTTATCTGCTCATTATAACACTTGTGAGCCACACTTTCGCCCAGAGAATATTCAGAATGTTGAAAATTCTTTTTTGAGTGCTATTCAAAACCTCAATGCTGAAAAAATGTTGGATTTAGGTTGCGGAACAGGTTTTATGATACAAATTGGTAAAAAATACGTCAAAGAAATTCTGGGCGTAGATGTTACCAAAGCCATGACCGACAGAATAGACCTTTCGGGCAATGCAACTATCAAAGTTATCAACGACGATACTGCCAAAGCAGAACTTCCTGCCAACTACTTTGACATTGCAACTGCCTATTCTTTCTTGCACCACCTCTACGAAGTGAAACCTACCTTGGCAAATGCTTACAAAGCCTTACGCAAAGGAGGACGGTTGTATGTAGATTTAGACCCTAACTACTATTTTTGGGAAGGCGTAAACAAATTGGACAGAGAAGGCAACTACGATTTCATTGTCAAAAGAGAAATAGAAGCTGTAACCTACAAAGATGAGGACATTGAAAAAAGTTTTGGCGTGAGCAAAGACGTTTTCAATAATGCTGAATTTGGCAAAAATATCAAAGGAGGTTTTAAAGAGGAAGATTTATTGCAAACCTTGTCAGAAGTAGGTTTCACGAAAATAAACTTCTTTTATCATTGGTTCATAGGGCAAGGCAGCTTAATCAATGACGAGCAATATGACAAAGAAACAAGGTTTAAATATGCTGAAGTAATGAACCAAACTCTTCAAAAAGCATTGCCATTGAGCAAAAACTTGTTTAAATATGTAGGGTTTATTGCAGAGAAATAAAATGGTAGTGGTCAAAAATAACTCCAAAATCAAATAATGTGAGTTGCGGAGTATCATAGTACGTAGCTTGAGCTACGTACTACTACTCAAATGACATCTGCTACTTAAAAAGAAAACTCACTAAAAAAACCATTGAAAATTTTGCATGGCTGTACATTTCCTAAAAAAATACTGTAAATTTGTTCCTTTGCAAAATATTACTATTTCTAATTTTATGTTCAACCTTACCGAAATCTTTTTTTCCTATCTTTTTGCAGCTTTGACGGGCATTTTCTTGTGTACCTTTGTAGGCTTTGCATTTTTCTATTTATTTAAGAAAACTAACAATGGGCATCATTTGGGAGTTGGTAACTTATTCTTTTCAATGCTTACTGGATTAGTTATTTTGGTTGGTGGTTATGCTGTAATCAAAACAAATGGCATTAGCATTTTTACTTTACTTTTTTTGATAGGGGGTGGGGTTTTATACCAATTGAAAAATACCAAAGAACAAATTACTACTAATTCAGTTCAAGCAAATTCGGTTCAGGCAACACAAGGCTCAATAGCATATAGTATTGGTGGGAGTTTACTTTCTTTTGTCTTAATTTATAGTTTTTACTTTCTCTTAATATTTAACTTTAAGAATCAGACACTGGGCTTATTACACACAGACGACTATTACTATGCCAATGTGTTGCAATCTATGGTAGATAATAAGATAGAAAATACTTCCTATGCACTCAATTATTTCTCTACTTCTACTAATGCTACTTATTATCATTTTTTTGAGCTATGGTTTGCGGGCATATTTTATGATTTTTTTCAGCTAAATCCTTTATTATCCCTGCGTTTAATTGTTCTGCCAACTTACTTATTTGTATTTTTTACAGGTATTTTAACTTTCATAGAGGTAGTATGGCAAGAAGGGAGAACAAAATATTATTTTTTGTTATTAGGTTTATTAGGTATAGGTATTTGCGATTTTTTGCCTCTTATTCCCAATATTCCATTTATTCAGAACTTTCACGAAATCTCTTTCTTTGGCTATTCTCCCTTAAAAAATGCTTCTATTGTCATTTTTGTACTTCCATTTATCATCAATTGCTACAAAAAGGATTACACACAAGCTATTTTGTGGCTACTTGTCATACCTATTGCTTCTTTTTCAGCTTTTCCAGCCGTTATGGGTGGTGCTTTGATAATTATATATGGTTATGGCTTAGTGTTCATGCTGTTTAAAAATCTTAGAGAAAAACTACTGCCCTATCAAAATAACATAGTAAAACTGGCAATACTTACCCATTTATTATTGCTCGGCTTTTGTTTATTTTATTGGTTTACTATACCCCCATCAGAGGCTATGCAAACTGATGTATTTAAAATAACTGAGGCTATTACATTTTTTATAGTAGCTTGTATCAATTCGCTGAAATATAGGGTGTTAGCTTACGCACCTTTTATTATGCTGTTGGGGTGGTTGGGTTACAAAAAACTCATTGATTACAAGCCTTTTTTACTACCCATACTGCTGGTTTTACCTTTTATGTTTGCTGGGTTGTTCTCTGCTTCTATCATCTATCATGATGTCAATGCCCTGCAATTATCAGATATGCCTATGGTTGCTTTTTTGAGATGTTTATTCCTTTGCTTGGTCCTATATACAATTTATCAACTTAGTAAAACCCAAAAAGCAAATGCCTCTATTTATATATTATGCTTTGTAGGATTAATGTGCAATAACCTTCTAGGTTTTTTTGTGCATAACTATATACAAAAGAATGATAAAATAGATACTGTTTTCTTTAATAGAATAAATAACTACACAGAAAAAGAAAGGTTTTTGGCTATCATTCAACCAAGAACAGCGGAAGACGATAAAAATCATTGGTCTTTGGCATGGCATACAAGGGCAGGAAATCCATTAGATGGTAGCCAAACTAAATTATTGGTAAACTTAACAGATATATTTACACCTATGGAAAAATATGGTCAAAATATCCCCAATGATTTGTTCCCTAATTTTAGAATTTATAGCCTCTACTATACACTACAAAAGCAAAATCCTTTGTTTGAGTTTATGAAGCAACAACGCAAAAAAAACACTTTTAGCAGTATAGAAAAAAGTCAAGTAGATTTTTTAAAATTACACCAAATCAAATATGTACTTGTCCCCTATTCTTATGTTATCACGTCAGACATGAAATCTTATCTTTTGGGTGAAGAAGTGGATAACTATAAGAATTATAAATTGTTAAAATTGGACTTTGGCAAGTAATGACACCACAAGATAGACAAATAGTAAGATGTAAAAAATAAACGGATTGCTTATCTTTGATACTATATTTCCTTTATAAAAGCCTTTTTTCCTAATAACTATTTTATTGGAAAAAAGGCAATTATATTCATTCCACTTATTTTTGGTATCTTACTGGGGTTTGCCAAGGTGGATTTTGATGGGTACTGCCCTAACAAATGCACGCAATAGTTGGCAAAAAGCAAGTAGTTCGGCTTTGTTATTAATGTTTGTGCTTACTTTGGTATTGGCTAATAGTTTTTGGTTATACATTATCAATATAGAAAATAAAGAAGTGGTTGCTGATTTGTTTTTTGATATGGAACAGTTTATACGGGCAGCTTTTTTACTTATTACTGTTTTCTCCACGCTATACTTTTTGCAATTACTCAACAATGCCCAAAATAAAAATCTCCAGAACAAGTGGCAAAAAAGTTATACGTATGCTATTTCAGCATGGATAGGCTTGTTGGTTATTGGTTACGGATTTGCGTTTGTTCGTGGCACAAAAGAATTTTCCACAAGGGACAGAAAGCCCAATGCCTGGATAGAAACTTGCAAAAAAGAACTAACAGCCATTGAAACTCCCAAATTGATTGCTGCCTTTCCCGATGGAGACTACTCCGCCCAGTTTCTTACATCTTGCGATATTGGTACTTTTTGGACAGCCATCAAACGGGGAGAAGGAGGTTGTTGCAGCAAATTTGAACCAGCTCGTTTTTACGTATTAGATAAAATTGTTAGTAACGATAGCACAATGTACTCGCAAGCCTTAATTGCATTGAAAACAGCAAAAGTAACACATCTATTGGCAAATCCTACAAATGAAAAAGAAGTTCGGCGTTTTGTCTTGTATGCAAAACTGCAACCTTTGGCAACCTCGCAATATTGTTGGGTAGTGCAATAAATTATTGAGGTCTTGTTATTTTTTAGGTTGCAAGAAGGGCAAGAGCAACAGATTAAACCTTGCGTATAGGGTAATGGTCTTGTTTTGAAAAGTCCCTTGTGGCGAATTGCCGTGCTGAACTATGCCTATTTTTTCTTAAAAATACTTCTCAAATTCAGTTCAAATTTTGGCAATACATCTTCTCCCGATAAGGTTTCATCAAAATTTTGGGTTGTATGATTGCCATTCAACCTATAAATATGCACATTTTCGGTCTGTGGGTCTATCAACCAACCCAGCCGAACACCATTTTCTATGTACTCCTCCATTTTGGCTATTGCTGTTTTCAGTTTATCTTTACTTGACCTTAACTCAATTACAAAATCAGGGGCAATGGTTCTAAATTGTTCTTGATTTTCTAAAACTTCCAAACGTGAATGCAAAATAAACGAAACATCAGGAGATTTTACAGCATTGGTAATAGGCATTCTAAAACCTGTACTGGAATCATAAACTTTACCTAATTTTTCTTGTCTGTTCCAGAAAACAAGTTCAGCATTTAATTCAGAGTTAATTTCTCCTGTACTGTCGTAAGTTGCCATAAATATAATTAAATTGTTGTTTTTGTCGGTTTCTAAACGTAAATGTGGATTTAAAGAGGAAAGTGTAGCCAAAACCTCGTCCTCATTAAAATCCAATAAATCCCCAAAGTTTAACACACACTGAAAATAAGGCTCAGCAGTCTCAATGTTTTTTTCTATTTGCTCGTTAATTTCTTTGTCTATTTCTTGTTTGGTTTTTTCTATATTTTTGGCAACAAGAATGGGTGTATTGGCTGTTTCCTGAACAGACAATACATTTTCGGTTTCAATAGTAGTGATGTAAGTTTCCATAAAATTGTGCTTAATTTTATATATTATATTTGCTGTCAGAACTTTTGCAAGTTAGCAAAATTATTTTTACTTATCGGCAAATTTAACTTTAAAGTGTAATTTTATGTTGATAGTGCCACACCAAAAACACCTTTCTAAAACCACCGAAAACTAACTTGCTAACTGTTTCAAAATCAACAGTTTAAGATGTTTCAAAGCATAAATAATTTGGTACAAATCCTCTTTTTTTGTGGCATCAAATTGCTGGCTCAAACAGTAATTTTTATCGTGCAATGTCGCAAAAGTCCAATTTTTACCTTGCAAATAGCACCCATAAACAGGAAAACTATTTTGATTTTCGTATTGTGCCACCAACATAGCAGCCAATAGTTGTGCCTCCTCGTCTTGTTCTTTGCCTCTTTGTTTCTTAAATTCTTGCAAAAAAAAGTAAGGTTTTTTAGGAGAACTTACCCCTTTGGGCGTTGCCAACATCACATCACAAACCACGTGAAAAGAATAACCATTGATAACTCCCTTCAAAGGTCTTTCATAAAAAAGTTTCACTTTATGTTTTTCGTCAAAACGTATCATATCAAAGATTGCAGCCAAAAAGTGCATTTTCAATTCCTCCTCATTCCAAAAATAGCCTTCTATTAGCAATCTTTGGCGTTTTTCAGCTAAAATAGTTTCCTCCAATTCTGTAAGTGCATAACTTGTAGAAAGCCATTCATCTAAAATAGCAGAGCCATTAGTTCTTTCTAAGTTAAAAGCATCAAGCACCTCGTCAGTATCTAAAATTAATTTGATAGGTTCTTTTTCCATTGTTTTAGTTCATTTGGTTGAAAAATGATAGTTTTTAAGATGTTGGTAGTGATGACATCTTTTTAAAAGATGTCATCTCTACCAACATCTTTTTAAAACTACCGAAAACTAACTTTCCAACTGTTTCAAAATCAACAGTTTAAGATGTTTCAAAGCATAAATAATTTGGTACAAATGCTCTTTGTTAGTAGCATCAAATTGCGAACTCACACAATAATTTTTGTCGTGCAGTGTAGCAAAAGTCCAATTCTTACCTTGCAAATAGCACCCATAAATAGGCAAATTATTTTGATTTTCGTATTGTGCCACCAACATTGCCATTAGCATTTGCCCTTCGGCATCAGGTGCATTTTTCTGTTTTTTAAACTCCTGTAAGAAAAAATAAGGCTTTTTGGGCTTGCCAATACCTTTTGGCGTTGCCACCATTGCATCACAAATTACATTCAATTCGTAACCCTCAATAATTGCAAAAAGTGGTCTTTCATAAAAAAGTTTAAACTTACCTTTTTCTTTAAGGTCAGAAATGTGGAACAAAAACGCCAAGAAGTGCATTTTTAATTCCTCCTCATTCCAAAATTCTCCCTCAGTTTCTAATAAATAGCGTAAACTTTCTAATAATGTTTTGTGTTCAGGTTGGATTTCATATTTTTGATTGAGCCACTCGCTAAGTTCTGCACAACCCACATTGCGACCTAATTGAAAAGCATCAAGAATGTCGTCAATATCTGTTTTTAATTTGATAGGTTCTTTTTCCATTGTTTCAGGTTATTTTATTGCTACAAATATACGAAAAAATAGACTAATTTTTAAGTTTTTTCAAAACTTGTTTTTCATTTTTTTTCTCACTAATATTCAACCATCGAGTAGCAACCTTACCATTTTTGAGTTAAAAACAACAACCAACTTTATTTTTATGCAACGTAAAATTAATAAACTGCTTGCTGCCAATCGGGGCGAAATTGCTATCCGCATTTTTCGTGCTGCTACCGAACTGAATATCAACACCGTAGCCATTTATACCTACGAAGACCGTTATAGTCTGCACCGTTTTAAGTCTGACGAAGCCTACCAAATTGGCGATGAAACCGAGCCGCTGAAATCTTATTTGGATATTGAAGCTATTATCAAGCTGGCAAAAGAAAAAGAAGTTGATGCTATTCACCCTGGCTATGGTTTTTTGTCGGAAAACGTGCAATTTGCAAGGCGTTGCCAGCAGGAAGGAATTATTTTTGTAGGTCCAAGTCCCGAAGCCATGGAACAGTTGGGCGACAAAATTGCATCGAAATTGGTGGCAATCAAAGCCAACGTACCCATTATTGAGGATAGCAAAGAAAGTTTGACTACCCTAAGCATTGCCAAAAGTGAGGCTGCAAGAATTGGCTATCCTGTCATGCTCAAAGCAAGTGCTGGCGGCGGCGGGCGTGGTATGCGAGTAATTCGCAGCGAGGCTGACCTCGAAAAAAGCTACCCCGAAGCCCGAAATGAAGCCAAAAATGCTTTTGGTGATGATACTGTTTTTTTGGAAAAATATATAGACGAACCCAAACACATAGAAGTTCAGATAATGGGTGACCATCATGGCAATTTGGTGCATTTGTTTGAAAGGGATTGTTCGGTGCAACGCCGTTTTCAAAAGGTGATAGAAATTGCACCTGCCCCCAACTTACCCGAAGAAACCAAACAAAAATTGTACGAATATGCCCTAAACATTACACGAGCCGTAAACTATAATAACGTAGGCACTGTGGAGTTTTTGGTGGACAAAGACCACAACATTTTTTTCATTGAAGTCAATCCTCGTGTGCAGGTGGAGCATACGATAACCGAAGAAATTACAGGGATTGACATTGTGCGTACCCAAATTTTGATTGCAAGTGGCAAACCTTTGTCTGATAATGGTATTTTTATTCATTCGCAAGAGGACATTAAATGGAATGGAAGTTATGCTATTCAGTGCCGAATTACGACAGAAGACCCCACCAACAACTTCAAACCCGACTACGGCACTGTGATTGCCTACCGAAATGCTGGCGGTTTCAGAATAAGGCTTGACGAAGGCAACCTCTATCAGGGCGTAAAAATTTCCCCATTTTTCGACTCTATGCTCGTCAAAGTTTGTGCCTCTGGACGTACTTTTAGCGGAGCAAGCAAACGTATGGCACGTGCCTTGTACGAATTTCGGTTGCGTGGCGTGAAAACCAACATTGGTTTTTTACTCAACGTGATTGAACACAAAACTTTTTTGGCAGGAAAAGTAACAGTCAATTTTATTGGCAATCACCCTGAGTTGCTGAAAATGACAAAAAGATTAGACCGAAGTACAAAGGTGTTGCGATATTTGGCAGAGGTCATTGTGAATGGAAATCCTGATGTGCAGAAGGAGAAAATTGTGGGAGATAAGAAGTTTAGAACTCCACGCCCCCCAGCCCTAAGCCCCCTAACCCCCGAAGGGGGAACTGACGCAATAACGTCAAAAACTCCCCCTTCGGGGGTAGGGGGGCTTGCGTTATTGCGTGAACTCGGCAGAGAAAACTTCGCCCAATGGCTTCGCAACGACACCGCAGTTCACTTTACAGACACCACTTTTAGAGATGCTCACCAATCTTTGTTGGCTACGCGTATGCGTACACGAGATATGTTGGCAGTGGCAGAAAACTTTGCAAAGACCTTTCCACAACTGTTTTCTATGGAAGTTTGGGGAGGGGCAACTTTTGACGTAACCATGCGGTTTCTCAAAGAATGTCCTTGGGAAAGGTTGCAACTTTTTCGCAAGGCAATGCCCAATACGCTGTTGCAAATGTTGCTAAGAGGTTCAAATGCAGTAGGTTACACTTCGTATCCGAATAATTTGGTGGAGAAATTTATAGAGAAATCAGCCGAAAATGGAATTGATATTTTTAGGATTTTTGACTCCCTGAATTGGCTCGATGCAATGAAAGTGAGTATCAAAACTGTTTTGGAAAGGACAAATTCATTGGCAGAAGGCTGCATTTGCTACACAGGCGAATTGCAAAACAACCCCAAATATTCCTTACAATATTACTTAGATTTGGCTCGACGATTGGAAGACACAGGCATACACATTCTGGCAATCAAAGATATGGCAGGTTTGTTAAAGCCCTATTCTGCCGAAATTTTGATAACTGAATTGCGAAAAGCTGTTGCCTTGCCCATTCACCTGCACACTCACGATACGGCTTCGGTGCAGGCTGCAACCTACATTAAGGCTATTGATGCAGGTGTAAATGTGGTTGATGTGGCGTTGGCTTCGCTGTCGGGCTTGACTTCGCAACCAAATTTTAATTCGTTGGTGGCTTGTTTGCAACATCACCCAAGAGGAAAAGGCATAGCACAAAGCATTGATTTACAGGCACTTAACCAATATTCTAACTATTTTGAAGACGTAAGAGAATATTATTATCCTTTCGAATCGGATTTGAAAGCTGGCACTGCCGAAGTTTATGACAACGAAATTCCAGGTGGGCAATATTCAAATTTGCGACCACAGGCAATTTCTTTGGGTTTAGAGGACAAATTTGAGTTGATTAAGAAAAATTATGTGGTTGCGAACAAGTTATTTGGCGATATTATCAAAGTTACGCCAAGTTCTAAGGTGGTGGGAGATTTGGCTATGTTTATGACTGCCAATAACTTAACGGAAGAAGACATCTTGCAACGAGGCGAAACTTTGTCTTTCCCCGAAAGTGTGCGTGGAATGTTGCGTGGCGAAATTGGGCAACCCGAAGGTGGCTTTCCCGATAACTTTGTGAAGGTGGTTTTGAAAGACGAAAAACCACATTATGAATTGACAGGGGAAATTTTGCCTCCGATGGATTTTGAAAAAGAATTGGCAACTTTTAGGGAAAATTTTGTTACTCCCGATAGTTTTCCAAGCCCGACAGACGAAATTAACGACTTTTTGAGTTATAAAATGTACCCAAAAGTGTTTGAGGAATACTATGCAGCCCGCAACCAATACGGAAATTTATCATCTTTGCCAACGCTGGCGTTTTTCTATGGAATGAAACAAGGCGAAGAAATTGAGGTAGAAATTGCAGCAGGCAAACGAATTTTAGTGCGGTATTTGGGCTTTATTCCAACGGACAAAGACGGTTTGCACACCGTAAGTTTTGAACTCAACGGACAAACTCGGCGTATTCGGGTGAAAGACAAGTCCTATAAAAACACCAAAGCCACCAACCGCAAAGCAAAAGCTGCGGGTGAAATTGGCTCTCCGTTGCAGGGCAGAATAGGTGCTATAATGGTGCAAAAAGGAGATTTAGTAAAAGTTAATCAGCCTTTATTCGTCATCGAGGCTATGAAAATGGAAAGTACCATTACTGCCAATGTAGCAGGTGTGGTGGAGGAAATTGTGCTGCCAAAAGGGGCAATGGTGGAGCAGGAGGATTTGGTGGTGGTGGTGAGGTAGGTTTGTTAATCCTTAGCAAGTTTTTGAAACTTGCTAAGGATTGGACTTAAAAACTCCGTTCAAAACTATAAATATTACCCTCTAATAATTTAGCATCATACATAGCAAATCTTAATTCTGCATTAGAAGCAGTCCTTGCAACAGGCATTTTACTTATTGGCGGATTTGTATCAAATACAGCCGCAATAACATAAAAACTACCATTATCTTGATATTTACTAAAATCGACGCCTCTATTATTTATAAACCTTGGAATCAAGTTTGAAATGAAATTTGGGGAAAATTAAAAAAGGTTAAATACTGTCATATTTTATGTTTATTTTTGAATTGCGAAATAAAAAATCAAAATAAAACTATGGCACATTTAACCCTAAAACAAAGATATGAAATTTCTGCACTTTTTGCAAGGAATATATCACAAAAAGAAATTGCTTTGCAAGTTGGAACTAGCGAAAGTACGAT
>JAAFKA010000058.1 GCA_013299115.1 Cytophagales bacterium | reverse complement strand
GGGTGAGGGTTGCTTTTTTTACTATAAATATTTCGTGCCTAACGGCACTAAAAATAAAAAAATGAAATATTTATTACTTATTAATATTTTGTAAATATGCTAAAAAATTACTTTTTCTTAGATTTTACAACGTACTTTGGAGTGAAAAAAAAGTTTTGTGCAAAGCACAAAACTTGACTACTGTCTTTTTGCCTTTTTTTGTATTTTAGGGTTTCTTTTAGTAAATTTGAAGACGCTGTCTTTTCGGACAGCCTCATTGAGCTAAGAAATGTCTTAAATATACCTTTTTAGCACCATCGGTGCGATGCCGTTGGTAGAGAATGTAACTTTAAGGCTTTAAGCAACGTAGTTGCGTACCATTTTGCGAGTAGGTACGCACCGATGGTGCTTATAAAAAATAAAAGTCTTATTTTCTACCAACGGTACACCTTTACAAGGCTAAAAAGTTTAACTTCTTAGCTGGGCTTTAGCCCAATACTATTTAGCTAAGAAAATATTTACAACACCGAAGAGGTTGAACACTAATATATAAACACAAATTCCACACACCCACTTTTACAAAGTCCACACAAAAATAAGAATTTTTGTCAATCCAAAAAAAATACAATTTTTTAAATTTTTTTAAAAAAACAAAAACACTTGATAATCAATTAATTAACTTAAAAATAGTTGCCAAACTATTTGCACCTTGCCAATCTATTAGCGTTGTTTGTTCTATCAAAAACGCAAAAAATGAGCTTAATACAGAAATTTAAAACGAAAGAATTAGCTAATATAGCTAATCTAAAACCTCAAACAAGTAATATAACTTCCTATATTACGGATTTAATCAACAACCCTACCAGTTGCACACCTTTTGATTTTGAGGTGTACCTACCAACCAAAGGTACTAATTTACAAAGAGAGTTAGTCTGGACATTGGAGCAGAAAAAAGAGCTAATCAAAAGCATAATTTTAGAAAGGGAAATTAACCAACCATCATAATCAACAAAAAATGGCTACCTCTTTTCAGAAATAGCCATTTAACAACCATTAAACCAACCTTTAACACTTTTGCAACTTCTCTATTTCCTTAAAAAACTCCTTCAAAGTCTGTAAAGTAGTGTGCAGTTCTGGTATCATGCCATATACCTCCAAACAGTGGCACACAATCAAACTTTGCACCTTATCCAAATTCTCCGAAATTCTATTAGGTTCTTCTATGTGGAGCAAATCCTCAAACAGACCTATCTCCTCTGTGCCTACCTTGATTAGCATACCACACCCCCTTTTTTACCAGCTTTACTGCACAGCGTATCTGCATACAACTGTTTTGCCAACTGCTCACGAACCTCCTTAGCCTCCACAAAACAACAATTAAACAACATATCTGCCAACTGCACAGGGCTTATTCGCCGCATCAAACGAGGAGAAGGCACAGCATTTTTTAACTTCTTCACCGCCTTCAACTCCTTCTCACAAGCTATAAAATACTGCCTTGCTTCCCTGCCCTTTTCATTCCTTTGCAACATAGCTATTTGTTTTGCACAGTCCAAGGTAATTGCATAATCTTCGTTTTCCTGCTTATTTTGGGGGTGTACCAAAAAGTACGGGGTGTAATCTTCATTAAGTTCAAAACCATATTCTTTCATACGGTCAAACCATTTACTAAACCTTTCTGCACTTTCTAAAAATTTATGCAGTTCTCTTGCTGAAACTACTTGACTACTGCCTTTTGTTTCAATTTTAATCAATTCTTTCATACTTCTATTTTAGGCGTTTTAATTTTTGGGCAACAAAAAACGGTGTTGCTATGCCGTGTGCCTAAACTTAGAAGAAAGTCAAAGGTTTTAACCTTTACACGACATAGCAACACCGTTGTATCTATAAATGTAGCTACGAACTTTAGTACGTAGATTTTTATTTTATACGCAAACACAGCCTAAAGGCTATGCTACACAAGGGCAATGCAAAATTTTACTTCTTCTAATTTTAGGCACTACAAAATAGCAAAAACATTTTCACAAAACCAAAATTTACAAAGATTTTTTTCTTTGCGTCCTCTGCGTACCCTTTGCGTACTTTGCGGTCAAAAAACCACTTTTCACAAAAAAAAGCACCACCAAACCAAAAGTAAGGCGGTGCAATGGTTTTTTAGTAATCAAAAGGGTAATAAACTAAAAACCAATAACTTCAAAAAAACTACTTTTTAGGAGGCAACAAATGTTTAAATTGTTCCATGCCCTCCTCCATTTTTTTGTAAAAATCTTTACCAGACTCGGCAAAATCAAAAACCAATTCATCGCCACCTTGTTCGTCAAGTCCAGCCAACAATTCGTCAATTTCTTGTTCAGACATTCGGTCTGTCCTTTCTTTAAATTCGTTGAATTTCATAAAAGTATAGTTTTAGTTTGCACTAATTTACAAAGTAGGTTGCAAATTTGCAACCTACTTGTACTTTTTTTAATTCAAATTGACTTGGTTTAAAAATAAAATAGCAAGTCGTTTAATTTGAATAAGGTAATTGCAAATCTCTATTTCTCTTTGCAACACCTTTTTTGCATTTTTACTACTTTTTACTTTTTGTAATTTCTTTGCCAAAAGTCTTCGTGTTTTTAACTTTTCAATGTCTTTTAGCAATTTTTCAATGTTCATTTTTTCTTTTAGTTTAAGAAATGAAACCATTTACTTTTCAGTAAGTAACCCCTTTGATTACATTACAAAGGTAAAATATAATTACCAAACCTCCAAACTTTTACACAACTTTTTTTAAGTTAATTAATTGAAAATCAACAACTTAACAACTAATTTTACACAATAGCTGTCATTCAAAATTCATAATTCAAAATTCATAATTACACCCCCACCCTGCCCAGCAAATACACATCATTCAACTTAAAATTATTTGTCATACAAATATGAATAGTTTTAGGTTGGTGAGTAGAAACTCCAAAACTGCCCAACCCATTGGGAGTTACCCAGCCAAAAGCAGTTTCAAAAAAAGCATACACACTATTCGGGAAAGCACCATTATTTCTAATCCTAAACCTGTAATCAATATTCACACCGAAATTAGTGTTAAAATTTCCCGACCTATAATTGACATTGGCAGTACCAGCCCCATTGAAACTAACATAAGCCCCACAAGCAACAACGCCATTGTAAAAATCTGCTATACTTGCATTTGCACCTCTATCGTGTAGCATTATCAACACATCACCCATTAAACTACTTGCTTGTAAAAAGAAAGTCATAAAGTCGTCAAACACATACCCAAATAGATTGGTTAAATAACTCGGATTTAAGTAAATATCTTGCATCTCCAAATAACAAGCCCCTGACCCGCCAATTTTTTCTATTGAATTACCCACAAACTGCCAATCGGCAAGCGTAGCCCCACCATAAGCACGCCAAGAACCAGCCCTGCGTATAGTAGCACTGTTAGGGAAATTCAAGGCAATCAACCCATCGCCACTCGTGCCACTGTCTTCGCCTGTGCTATTGTCTATGCAATAAATATTTTTCAACCCTCGCAAATTTACATCAGCAGCACTATCAAAGTTCACTACCTTTTGCGTACTTGTTCCACTTACCGAATTAATCGTAAAACCATCGGGCAAAAACAAAATATCATCTGTCAAGTCCGTACCATTTACAGTAAGTTGCCCCCCAACAGTGCCTACTTCTATCTCTAACCCTGCGTTTCTGCTGGCACTTGTTATAAACGGACTGCCAAACACAATTAATTTTCCGTTGCCACTCGTGCCACTACTAAAACTGCCCAACCATGGGGCTGGAGCATAACTGTTAAAACACATCAAGTTGTAAGCCCCACTCAACACAGCGTATTGCACCTCAACATCAAGACTTATTTGTGTTCTATTAATAAAGACAAAATTACTAAATGTAATAGTATTTGCATTCGTAGGAACAACAAACGTAGATAAAAAAGCAAATCCATCGCCATCAACCAAAATAGTTGTAGTTTGCCCACGCCTCACACGTGGAGAAACTGTATCAATTCTTGCAGCACCTAAAATAGTAATAGCATGATTTTCGTCATTATAAAAATTTGAATATTGCGAATTATTTCGCACTCGCAATAAATGAGAACCAATCAAATTGCCTATCTCCACAGTTGCATTAATTCTATTGTGTTTGCGAATATCATAACTAAGAACATTAGCAATGGCATCACAAACAATCAAAACAGGGTCAGGCGTTGCAGTTCTGAATATAGCACCCAAAACATTTAGTTCTGATACTTCATTGGCAGCAAAAACAGCTAATAGATTCCCCCTTTTTACTTCATCTACATCAGGATTAGCAACATCTGTAATACTACCACCGCCACCACCACCACCCAACGCCAAAGGGTCAAGCAACAAAAAACCAGTACCTGCCTCTTTTTTCAAGGCGGGGTGAGAGTTAGGGCTGATTCGCAAAAAAAGTTCTCCATTGCCATTAAATTGCAACAAATTCAACGAATTTGCCCACAATTTTAAAGCTATGTTATTGGCATTAATCTCAATACCATCACCAGCCACCACATCACGCCAATCATACAACCTTACCAAACTTCCTCCTGTTTGCCACTCGTAAAAACCATTTTCAGTAGCAGTAGTTTGCCCAATAAGCAATAATCTTTCTTTGTTTTTCAGTGTGTAGTTTGGCAAATCAGGCAACACCACCAAGCCTGTCAAGCCCACATTTTGCCTTACCAACTTGACTCCTATCGTATCAAAAACCTGCACAAAATCTAAATCCACACCAGCTTGCAAAGCAGCTAAGGCAAGTTGCAAAAAGCCCACATTTACCAAATCCCATTGGTTGCCCCCATCAGGATTGTAGCCCACAGTTATCAGTCTATTTAGCGGTGTACTTACTTTTTTCAGTAATTCGCCATCTATTGAAGTTGCCATGTTTTATTTGTTTTTTCCGTGTATCTCAGCGTATTCAGTGTTCCTAAAAAATTTTAGTCCAAACGATACCATTTATTATTTGCTGCTCTATAAATAAACCTTACACGACTGCCCGCCGCATTATTAGCAATCGTTGCATTCGTATTAAAAACACGTCCTGCACTATTAGCATTCCAAGTAATAGCATTTACAGAATTAGTACCAAAAAAGAAACCTACAATGTCTAAATCTTTCACTACTGATGGCATATTTACAGTATAATTTGTAATATTTGCAGCATTGTCAAAAAAGACAAACTCCGTTTTAGGATTAACTGTAATAGTTCCATTTGCGGTTGGAGTTGCAGTCTGACTACGTTTTTTATCACGAATGCCCACCCAAACAGTCCCCTCAAAATACTCATATTGATTTGTCGTACTATTAAAAATCAATAGAGAAGTTGCAGGGCTGCCTATGGCATCTCTTTGCGTTGTTGTCATACGTGGCACTAAAACCCCTTGCGTAGTGCTATCTATTTGCAAAATAGCACCACTCAAAAAGTTTAGCCCTCCTATGATAAGTTTTTGGAGGATTTTCATAGGTTATCCTCTAATTAAACAAGTAATAAATGCATCAACTTGTGTGAGTGCAACATTACTCGTAACGGCTATAGTATCACTATCTACCTTTACCCAGTGCAATTCAGAATGTTCATTCTCTCCATTGACCATAAAACTAACTTGACTTACATCAGAGTTAAGATTATGAACAAAATTAGTAGGGGTATTGGCAGGCACATTACTTACTGTAAGAATAGCAGTCCTTCCATTGATATAATTTTTTACAAGCAAAGGAGTCATAGCTTTGGTATCATTAGCACCTGCCACAGCCTCCACATTGCTTGCCAACTGTACCAAGCCCACACTACTTTCAGTAGCCACATCTACATTGCCCTGCAAAATGTCCCAAGTTGTGCCATTATAAATAGCCCAATCACCCACTTGTACTTTTTGAGTACCACCAAAATTAGTAACAAAACCTGCCGAAGTGAAAACAACCCAATCTCCACTAACAAGGTTTGCAGGTTCGGCTGCTGTGTGCAAAACACCACCTCTATACTGCCCCACTTGTGGAGGTGCAGGTGTTACATTGTCAAATGCAGTTCCAGACCACACAAATAATTTTTTCAAATCAGTGTCATAGACAAATAGACCTTTATCTGATGCCACCAAAGTACCTGCTAAGGTTGTGATTTGTGCAGTTGTTAAATTTTGAGCCTTTGTGTTTTGTAGCTCTTGTTTGTTCATATCTAAATGAACAAATACATTCTTTTTTGCCATTTTTTTAGTTAATTAAATTTAGTGTAAGAAAAATTATATAAACAATACCTTCCCCACAAATGGTTGGTTAAAGTCCAAAGTTAAAATACTACTACTTGCCTGCACTCCACAAACAACCGCAAAACCATTCACATCATACACCATTACCCCCACAGGCAACCTACCCAAATTATGGGTTACAGTCATTGTAGCCACATTATTGATAGCCACCTCCACAGGAGTAAACGCACTCGGAGGATTGCCCCCGCCTCCACTGCCCCCACCAGTACCCATGTTATCTAAATAGTACCTATATTTTAATACCACTTTGTGTGAAGGTTTTAGCACCCAATCCACATGAGGTATAAAAGTAAGTTGGCTTCCACTTATCGTAAAATCACTGCCATAGTTTTGCTTCACCCCATCTATTGAAAGCACAGCATCTTTTTCAGGATTAACAGGAGTTTTCTGCAAACTGAACACAGTCTGCCCCACCGTACCCACTACCAAAGTTTCGTCTTCATAAGCTCTTAAATCTACATTGTCATTTGTCCAATTAATGACCGAATTAATGAGCATATACAAAAAATCACGCAACCGCCGTGCAGTTATTATCTTTTGCAAATTGTCAGGAAACTTATCCTCAACCTCTTGCTTTAAATCTACCCTACCTTTTTTGTCAGGCAAATCCAATAGATGTTGTTCGTTTTTATTGCTCATATAAAAAAGTCTTCGTTAAAATCATCATTGAACTCCGCAAAAAACAAAAAATCACTACCCGTGTTTATTTTGATATTTCGTTGGTCAAAGAAAGTAACAATGTCATTTCTGATTTGCTTACTCGTATCAATCCGTAGTTTCTGCCCCGCCTTCAAATCATAATCTATGGTCTGCAAAAAAGAATTGTCCCTTACCAACTGCCACACACCCTCCAGACTGCCATACTCTTGTATTGCAATATCAACCAAGTTTTGACCCTCGTAAACCACTACCTCTTTCATTTATGATTTATTATTTATGATTTATTATTTTTTGTGTTTTGTTATCTATTTATGATTTATTATTTATTTACGTTATGGTTGTCAATCATAAATCATACATCCTAAATCATACATAATACCCCTTAATCACCCCTGCAACAAAATCCAATTTCGTAACTCGCAAACCATCTAACTCCAACTGTTTTAAGGCTTCGTGTTGCAAGTCTGTTAGGTTTTGGTCATCACTCAACCAATTTTGCAAGCCCAACCCCACATAAGGAGCAAACCTAAAATCCCCTTTATTGCCTACCAATAAGTGTTTGATATGCTGTTCTGTCGCATTGCCTATATCAAAATCTCCACGCCTGATAACAGGCTGATTTTGTTCGTTATATAAAATATCTTGCATAATCAATGAGTAACTTTATTATTTTGAAAATTACCAGACCCCGTCGTAAACAAAGCAGGCAAACTCAACGGCACAGCAGGCGTGGCAGGTGTAGGCACGTGAGCATTATAAGCCGTTACAAAAAGATTCAAAGCATTTTGCAACGCATTTACTCTGTTTATCACTGTGTTCAGTTGCGAACTTACCGACTCCGCCACCACCAAACCCCCATGCCCACCCCCATTAAAACTAATCGTACCACTGGCATCTATTTTGATATTGTTCGTATCAAAATTAATCTTAACCTTGTTGTCGAGATTGATACTCACCCCTGCCTGACCTTCTGTAAAATTTGCCTCCAAACTAAATTTCGGACTTTTTACCAATACCTTATCTATTTCGGTCATTAGGCACACAAACCATTGGTTGTCGTCATTGCCTATTTGTCCAATAATTACATTACTATTCAATTTGGGCAAACAAACAATCCCCTTATCATTCGTATCTATCACAGCCTGTAACCGCACATCATACAAAGCAGCACCCCCATCGGCAGGCAACTTTTTGTTTTTAGTTTTTTTCCTTTGTCATTTATTTTGTAACTTGCAAAATGATTTTACCTAAAATAAGCAATGACTACTTATAACTTCTATTATCCTTACCGTTTTAGACAACAAACCAAATTATTTGGACTTGTTTATCCCTTGTTTAAAGAGTATGGGAAAATAGGCAGGGAATATAAAAGAGATGCCCTTATACAATCTTATTATGGAGAGGTATCGCAAGAAATAAAGAACTCCAAATTTTTTAATTTTCTACACTATTCTCATTTTGAGGAAACAGGGAGTAATATTTTTCATTTCAAAAAAGAAATATTGGAACTATTACAACAAACAGATGTAAGTGCTATTCAGCTAAAAAATATCCAATTTCCTTACACTTGTTTCTATCTTTCTTTACGTGAATTGGCTTTACCTCTGACTATAGCTACTGCCAATGATACAATCATAGACGGAGTATATATTGAGTTTTCTAAAAATGACAATGACTACTCTTTTATAAGTTTTGAAGTTTGTGGTTATGCAGAGAGCCAAAAAGAAATGGAATTTGCCAATGCTGTTGAGGATAAAATTTATGCTTCGGCAAGTTTAAATTTTGAAAATGAGGAAAATAGCATAGCAGAAGCCATAACATTAAATGAACAAATCATAAAAGAAACCTTTGAAAATAAAAAGGCAACTAACAAAAACAAGGAAAGGGAAATAGATTTTATGCTTGAAGAATACAAGTTATTGAAAGACCACCTTAATTTATTTGTAAATTGTATTCTCTACTTATCTTCAATTTCGCCTGATATTAAAGAAATTTATGGCGAAGATTTACCAAAAAAATTAAAGGAAAAAATCAACAAAGCAGACAAAGAATATAAACAAGACAAAGTAAAAAAAGAACTACAAAAGCAAGGTTTTTCTACGATTAAAATAATTGGAAACTCTTTTGTAAACACAAATAACTCACAACAAATAGGAAACAAAGAACTTGCACCACATTGGCGTAGAGGACATTGGCGAAATCAACCTTTTGGAAAAGAAATGGCGGAAAATAAACTTATTTGGATACAACCTACAATAGTCAATAAAGAAAAAGGCAATCCCACGCAAGGACATATTTATAAGAAGTGATAAAGAGAATTAAAATCAGTGTTTTTTCTGCGTATTCTGTGGTATCTGTGTTTCAAAAGAGAAAATCTACCTAACTTCTATTAGGTAGATTTCTCTACAATTTTTAAGGTGTAAAACTTACTTTCAAAATTTTTATCCGAATTATCAACTCAAACCTGCGTTGAATACCTTTTTTAACCACAGCCACCCTCACTACGATGGTGTCCGTTGCCAATACATTCTGATTAGGGTCAATCGTACAATCTACTGCACTAATCTCACCCCTATTGGTCATTTGGCTGTTTACAGCATTCTCCAACTTGTTTTGCAAATCTTTGGCAGTCGTAACAGTCATCTTGCCTGTGGAGGCATCAATGTCTATTTCGTCAGATAGTTCTCTGGTAAACACCGCATTCGTAATGCGTACAACTTTGTCAATAGTTCGCACATGGCTAATCATAGCAAAGTCATCTGTATTTAAAATGCAAGTAGGCTCGTCATTGAAAAAGAAACCATTTTCGCCCATTACTCTTGTTGCAAAAATATAGCCTTTGTCATTCAGGGCATCTAATTCGCCATCGGTATAACTACCCACTGCATTGCCTCCTGAAAAACTTGCACTCACCCAGCCCAAATCCCCATCTTTTATGCGTGCTATACTTCGCATGACAGGAATAGCTGCCAATTTGCCCAACACATAGCCAATCGCAGCAGCAGCAGCAGCATTGGCAATTCCGTTAGCTACCAGTTCCGTAGTGCGTTGCGTATCTCTTGCCACCACCACCGCCACACGAGAGGCATTGGTCATGGTACGCAAATTAGGCACACTACCCGTAGGGTTAAAATTCCTACCCTCCAAAACAACTAATACAGGACGTTTGCGGTTGAGTTCTGCCTCTGCAAAAGTCTGTACTAAGGCTAAGGAATTGCTAACGTCAGCTATGGTGTGGTGTGTGGCTGCATCTGTGGGCAGCGTATTACCCGCCACACCAATCAATTTAATGTCCCCTGCCTGTGCAGCCAAGTAAGCACCCAACGCATTGGTATTGCCTGCCCCAAACAAAGTTTGGTAGTTTTGATTTCGGTCAAAAGCCAGCACGTGCAAAGCAGTTCCTTCTGTGGCTTTGATATAAAAATCTTTAATCAATTCCCAAAGCAACAAACCATTTGCAATATCCGTTTCTTGTGTGATACCATAATCCTCCGCATTACGTAAAGAAAAAAACACTTTACCTGCCAACAATTCATTGTAAAACAACGAACTGGTTGATAAGCCTACATACAATAGACTTACGCCATCGGCGGCGGCAGTTTCTCTATTGAGTCCGCCGCCTTCCACTTTGATTACTACGCTTGGTCTTGCCATGACTTATTTAGGTTTTTAGAAAACAGTTGAAAATATCCTGTTAATCCTGAAATCTTGTTAAAAAACTTTGATGTTTGGGCTGTTCGTAATTTCTACCTTGATTGCCTGCCCTGCCTCTAACAAAGCAGCTATCCTTTTATACACTCTTTCGTAAGTTGCCGTTGAGTTAATTACTTCAAACTCTCCATCAACCATCGCACCTTTGTACTCACCCATCAAAGGGCAACCTTCTGTATCCTCTTTGTCATTGCCTATGTGAAACATCACAAACCGAAAATTTGGCAAGTCGCAGATTTCCAACATACCTTTGTGAAACTCAAATCGTTGGCTATACCTTGCGTGCAGCCTACCTTCTTTGCGAAATCTTACAGGGTAAACACCCACAGGAATTGCCGTTTCTTTGGGTATTTTATGCTCTCTTACCTTATCCTCCAAACAGTGGCACAAAAAATCAACTCCATTATCACCCCCTTCGGGGGGTTGGGGGGCTTTCACAAGGTACAAACTTGACAAAGTGGTGTTGTTGCCCTGCCTTTCTCGCACTAAGCGAAGTGTAAGACTAAGCCCCCCAACCCCCAAAGGGGGAGTCGATGTAATTTCGTCAGCCCCCCCTTTGGGGGTTGGGGGGCTTATTACTTTGGGTTTGCTGGTTCGTCTGCTTGCAACGAATCTACTAAGGCAGCTTCGTTAAATGTACCTGTCCGCAAAGCCTCCAAGACTTGTTCCAGTGTAGTGTTTACCAATGCTTGCAAGTTAGGGTCTGGTATTTTGTTTACTACCAAGTCCTTAGCAGCCTCCAAACCAATCACCGCCGCAACCTGTTTTTGTTCTTGCAACAAAGCAGCAAATTCGCCACTGTCGTCAGGGTTGTTGTTGGTAAGAATAGCAACTGTTTTGTTACCAGCATACACAAAGTTGTCTGCCAACTTACGTAAAACTGGTTGGGTAATTTTGCTAAGTTCTGCCACAATAACCCCCATAATGATTTTCCAACCTGTGGAAATTCCAAATTTTGCAATTTTTGATAACATGATGTATATGAGATTAAATTTTTGTTTTGTATCGTAGGCTTTAGCCTGCGTAATATTTACTTTCCTACTAACCTTCACTGGGTTTTATAGACCCTTCTTGCCCTTCAATCACCCCCTTTTGACGTACTATCGTAATCACCCCCTTTGGGGGGCTGGGGGGCTTTTTTATGGTACTCATGCTCTGCCACAATCCGAATTTTATAGTTTTCGTGTTGTTCCCTTCTCCATTTAATGATTAGCAACATCATCCGTTGGATTTGCGGTTCAAAAAACAAAAACAAACCCAACCCCGCTGCCCATTTGACTGTAATAATAAAGTCAGTTGGGAATTTTGCCTCTGTATAAGCCATCAGAAAATGCAAGGCTGGATAGAGCAAAATCATAAAAATTGCAATACCATACCTAATCCGTATGTGCGTTTTGGTTTTGGTGTAGCTTAACTCTTTTTCTATCTCCTCCATTTTTTTGTAGCCCCCAACCCCAAAGGGGAGTTTTGTTTTTTAAAGCCCCCTTTGGGGGTTGGGGGGCTTTTCATTTTTTATTAAACAACTCTTTCACTGTATCAAGCAACTTGGCTACAAGACTATGCACAAACTCCAAAAGCATTTCCAATCTACCTTCTATGACATATAAGGAGTTGCGTTGCTCTTTGATTTCACTTTTTAGCTGGTCTATTTCACGCCAAAATGTTGAGTTGATTTCCTCTTGTTTGGTAAACTTGTCAAAAACCTTTTCATTCTTTTTCCTGTCTTGCCATTTGAGATAGCCTTTGCTAACAAAGAATTGTATGATAGCACCAAAGAGTATTTGCAAAAAGATTTTAAACATTTCTATTGCATTCAACAAAGCCAACTGCCTGAGATACTCCAAGCCTTCATAAAACAAGTTTACCAACACATAGCTAAACAGCACACTCAAGACAGTCAGTCGCATAAAATTTTCTGTAGAACGGACTTTAGTCCGTTTTTTTTGATGTTTCCATTATCTAAATTTTAGTCATTAGAAACGGACTAAAGTCCGTTCTACAGCTTAGTAAGCCACGTAAGTCGTCGGACTTGTCCAAGTTGTGTATAAAACAGTTTCCTCGCCAAAGCCATAGTTTACGTCAAACTTCATTAGCCCTTTGATATAAAACAACTCCGACTCTGGTCTATACTTTTTCATTTCCAATGAAGTTTCCTCATCTACCACGTTTACACCCATGTAAAAATTACCTTTGCCCACAGTTTTGCCAAACACCCCCGCCACAATCGTGTCATTGGGCAGTCCGTTTACTACCTCTATTTTCTTGCCTCCGAAAGTCATCACGCCTTCATCTGTTACGTTGATGCCTTTGAAGTTTTGACCTTGCTGGGCAGAGGTAAAGATTTCCTTCGTTTGCGGATTGATTACATATTTCAAGTCTGCGTGTTCTTTGATACTCACAGGCACAGCAGCTTTTACCTCCTCAAACTTGGCAAAGATGTTAGTTTTAGTCAAAGCAACTGGTGAGCCTATTTTTATCACTTCGCTATCGTTGAGCATACGCACCAACAAACCATTGATAAACACCAACCTATTGGCATTAACTCCAAAACCGCCAGTAGCAATGGCAGCGGCAATAGCTGATTCATCACGCACAGATTGCCACACAGCTTTTTCCATGTACTCTGCCATTTGCCCCATGATTAAATCCATCATGGCATTTTCTGCATTCACAGGTAATTCTGCCTCCAATAGTAGGGGATTTAGCTGCACTGCTGTCCAGTGCGACTCAAAATCACTTGGAGCAAATAGCACAAACAACATTAAGTCTTGCGGAGCTAAATGACGAGCATCTACTGTAATGCTACCAGATGCAGACTCACTGAGTTCTCCTTTCATTCTTGGTTGAACAAAACCATCCAACTTCATGCGAGGGATAGTCTTTTTCTTTTTGATACCGGGCATAATTACGAATAAGCCTTTTCTCATGGTATCAAAATTTGTCATTGCTTTGGTAATAAAGATGTCCAACGCCTCGCCTGCGTAGGTTGTATCTTGTATGTTTAAGCCAACGGGCATAGTTTTTTTTGTTTAATGTTTAATTATGATTTATAATTTATGATTTACTCTCTATTTTGACGTATGGACATAAATAAATCATAAATCCTAAAT
This sequence comes from Cytophagales bacterium, assembly GCA_013299115.1. Taxonomy (GTDB): domain Bacteria; phylum Bacteroidota; class Bacteroidia; order Cytophagales; family Thermoflexibacteraceae; genus JAAFKA01. The sequence continues at coordinate 4,394 of JAAFKA010000058.1, read as the reverse complement.
CATAAATAGAGTAATTCAAAACTCAAAATTACCTCATTGCTTTTTCTGCCAACCTTTGTTCTAAGGTTTTTGGTGTCTTTGGCAAATCCCCAACACCTTTTTGTTCAGGTGTTTGTTTTTGCTTTAATTCTTGCAACACCTCCGAAAGTTTGGTTAGCTTTTCAGATTCCTTGCCTTCATTTTTGTCAGCAGTTGGCTTTTGGGCAGTCGCAAGGCTTGCAATCACCTCCATTGTTTCGGTAGGGTGAGAGAGTGCCAATTTTTTAAAGTGACTTTCATTCGTGTCATTGACTACGGCAACTTTTCTACCATACACCAGCACCTTTGCTGCTAAGGCTTCCTCTGCCGTTGGTGGAGTCGGCGTTTGGGTAGCAGACAATTTTTGTTGAATAGCAGCTACTATTTGTTCATCAGTAGCCTTGTCGTCGAGGTTTAACTCTGCCAAGCTAATCCCATATTTTTTTAGTAATTCTTGCAAATCTTCCATTGCTTTTATTTTGTTTTCTTTGGTGGCTAATTCAGCTAATTCAAACACCTGTCCGTTTTCTGCACTTAGTTTAAGGGCATTTTCATTGGAGGGCATCGGTGTGATACTCAATTCAGATAGTCTGGATTTGGTAACAGTGTATTTGGTTTGGTTTTCTTTCAGTAAACTTTTGTCTTTACTTGTTTCTTTGACTATGATACCAATGCTACAAGAGTTAATAAAACCTTCATTTACTTTCCGTTCAACTGTTTTGGCAAACTCGTCAGACTGGTCAAACACAATATCACAAGTCAAACTACCATCAGCCTCATACACAAAGTTTTCTGCCCTGCCTATGGGTAGCTTGCCTGATGTTTCGTGATTATAAAACACAGGTACTATTCCATTCTTGGGCAGTTCTATTCCTTTTGTCAAAACCCAAAACCCTTTGCTATTCACACTCTCATCGGAGGCTTTAAATTTATTGTGCGGAGGCATTGTCTTTTTTTTGATACGAATTTGGGGGGTTTTTTGGCACTTGTCAAATGCAACTATCCTATTGTGCAGAAATTCTGTCGTATTGTGCAGGGTTTTCTGCACAATACGAAAAGTCATATTTTTTTTGCCCTATTTTTTATAGAATTTTGAATGTTGAATGTTGAATTACTCTCTGAATTATGAATTATTAGTTATGAATTATGAATTGTTGTAATTCGCAACTAAAAATTCAAAATATATAGAGGTTATTACGATTTGTACCGTACCCTTTAGGGTGCAGGGTCAATAAAAAATTTATCGGACACTTTTAAAGTGTCCGATAATTGATTTTTCATCAATACTAAATTTTGCCTTTATAAGTCAAAATAATTCATAATTAATAATTCATAATTAAACACCTAACTCATAATTACTAATTCAAATTAAACAGTATTAAACACCAATTAAACAAGGTTTTTTATGATTGAAGGTAAGAACGAAGAAGAAACCGCCAAACAGTTATATCTCTATGCTTTTAACACTTTCAAAGAAATAGGCAAATTGCTTGGACGTGACGAAGAAACCATTAGTCGTTGGGCAAAAAAAGGAAAGTGGGCAGAGCAAAAAAAGGAAATAGAAACCATTGGCGATATGCGGTTGCAAATCACACTAAACCTGTACCGCAAAGCATACGAAAAATCACAAAGCAATTTCAACTTTGACGAGATGAACAAGGCAGCGGCGGCTATCAATGCTTTTTCTCCAAAAAGACCAGATTTTGACAATGCCATGAAATTTGCACAGGAGTTTTTACTCTATTGTGCAGCCAATTTGCCACAGACAACGGAAAATACTTTGTTCATAGAAACCTATACCCAAAGAGTAGGTAACTTTTTGAAAGAGTACGAAAAATAACTATGGGAAAATTAGACAAATTTTTAAGCACTGCCGATAAGATAGTTGCAAACTTTAAAGGTGAGCCTATACCAACCGAGCAAACAGGCATAGACTGGGCATGGCAAGTTACCAAACTTTCCATGCCCCAACAAGCTATTTTTGAATCTCGCAAACAACTCAACTTGTTTCTTGCAGGGCAGGGGGCAGGCAAAACCCATTTAGGAGGCAATTTATCAGCCTACTATATAGAGCAATTTCCAAAAGTAAGAGGACTAATAGGAGCAAACACATACGACCAGCTAAACAGAAGTACCCTTTTTAGAATTAGAGAAGTTTGGAAAAACGAATTTGCATGGAAAGAATACAACGAGTACACAGGTGAGGGTAATTATGTGGTAGGCATACAACCGCCTGCCCACTTTGACACCACTACCCACAACTTTGATAGGTACAATAACATTATTTCCTTTGATACAGGAGCAGTAGTGTATATTGGCAGTTTAGATAATTACAAGGCATTAGACGGAATAGAAGTAGGTTGGGCTATTTGTGACGAAACAAAAGACACACGCGAGGAGGCTATTAAAGAAGTGATTATTGGTAGGTTAAGGCAAAAAGGAATGTACCTTGACGAAAATAACAAACTAACTCACGAAAATTTAGGAAACAATGGGATTGAATTAACTCCTTTCAACCCTTTTTATGTTTTGACAAGTCCAGCAAAAGTAGATTGGTTGAATGATTGGTTTTACTTAACTGACAGCGAGGACGACATTAAATTGTCTATCTTTTCTGATACCAGCTTTTTCAGTCAGAGCAAAGAAAATAGGTTTGTAACCATAAGTTCCACTTACCATAATGCCAAAAATTTGCCCTCCAATTACATAGACAACCAAAAAGCAAACCTAAACCCAGATTTGCAAGAAATGTTAATTTATGGTTGTCCGTTTAGCAAGTCAGGAGGAGAATTTTACAAAGGGTTTTCACGTGATAAAGTAGTTTGCAAATTGACTTACAACCCTGATTTACCTTTGCACATTAGTTTTGATTTTAACGTAAACCCTTACATCACGTTGGGCATTTACCAAATTGTACAAGGGCATACGATACATAAAATACAAGAGTTGTGTTTGGAAAGTCCCAAAAACACAACCAGAGCATTATGCAAAGAATTTAGTAAATACTACCAAGCACACCAAGCAGGGCTGTTTATCTATGGTGACCCCTCTGGCAAAAGAAAAGATACCAGACAAGAATTAGGTTACAACGATTATACGATAATTAAACGTGAATTGGAAAAATACAAACCTACGCTAAGGCTTTTTGAAAAAGCCCCATCAGTAGTGATGAGGGGCAATTTTATGAACTTAATCTTTGAAAATCAATACAGAGGCATTACCTACCTCATAGATAACACTTGCAAACATACACTCAACGATTACCAGTTCTTGAAGGAGTCGCCAGATGGTACAAAACTCAAAGCCAAAGCAAAAGACAAAACAACTGGCGTGCAGTATGAAAAATACGGACACACCTCCGATGCCGACGAATATTTTATCGTCAAGGCTTTTGAACACGACTTTAATACCTATTTAAGAGGAGGTGAGAAAACCAAAATCAAAAAAGGAAAGTATAACCGAAATGAGGCAAGATAATTATGAATTATGAATTATGAATTATTAATTTTTGTGTAAATAATTCATAACTAATAATTCATAACTAATAATTCATAATTCAATTACTATGTTTTTAGAAAAGCAAGACTTTGACAGTTTGATTAGAGAGAAAAACCTTAATCAAATCATAGACAACCAAACAGCTACGTTTGATGTCGTGGCAAATGAAACCGTAGCACAGGTGAGTAGCTACCTTTTTGAAAGGTATGACACCCAAACTATTTTTAGTAAAATAGGCAGTGAAAGAGATGCCTATTTGCTAAAACTATGCAAACACATAGCCATTTATGAACTCTACAAACGACTGCCCAAATACATTGAAAACAGCCAAAGAGAACTTGACTACAAAGAGGCTATCACAGCCTTAGAAAACATAGCGGCGGGAAAAGTAGGCTTAGACCTACCCCGCAAAGTAGTACCTGAAAACCAAACAGGCAAATACGCAAAAAGACGTTTAGGCTCGCAACCGCCAAGAAGCAATTAAAATAATTATGAATTATTAGTTATGAATTATGAATTTTTGTGTAAAAAATTCATAACTAATAATTCATAATTCATAATTCATAATTCATAATTCATAATTCATAATTAAATAATTACTTACTCTTTTTTGTAAGAATAATAGAACGAATAATTTTTAAAAGTTCAGTACAATCTTTATGAACTTGGAATCAAGTTTGAAATGAAATTTGGGGAAAATTAAAAAAGGTTAAATACTGTCATATTTTATGTTTATTTTTGAATTGCGAAATAAAAAATCAAAATAAAACTATGGCACATTTAACCCTAAAACAAAGATATGAAATTTCTGCACTTTTTGCAAGGAATATATCACAAAAAGAAATTGCTTTGCAAGTTGGAACTAGCGAAAGTACGAT
>JAAFKA010000057.1 GCA_013299115.1 Cytophagales bacterium | reverse complement strand
CCTTCTTCGTTCAACCATTGGCAAGGTCTGCGACCATTGCCAAGGTTTCACTCGTACTTTGGCAGTGGCTTTTTTGCCCTGCCAATAGTTTCGACCTCCTTCGTTCAACCATTGGCAAGGTCTGCGACCATTGCCAAGGTTTCACTCTTGTTTTATTGCAATTTTTTGATAGACCAAATGTCTATGGGCGTAGCAGGTGGCGGTGCAGCCAAACACATTACCTGATTAGGAAAATTGTTTTGGCAGTCTTTGGAAGCCGACAAGGTATAAACCACTTCTATTTTGTCGCCATCTTTGAGGTCGGCATAAGGAAATACCGCATTGTTTCCTATCCATTTGCAAGGCTGCAAATAAGCATTGGTTGTCTGGTCGAGAAACCATTTTTCGCCAAACACGCCAGCGCCGCTGCAAGTACCTTTTACTGTTAGCTGCTTGGTAATAGTTGCCGTAGGTTGCTCGTCAGTTTTTACAGGCTCTATACACAAGATATGGATAGGCAAACTTCTACCAGGATAAGCCATACAAACAGGCACTGTGTTATATCGATTGTCTGGTGTAGCTTCGGTATAAGTGATTTTCAAGGTTTCTCCTTCTTTGGGTGTGTAGTTGATACCTTTTTCTAAGGAGTAAGGCTGCAACCACATAATCAAATCCTCTGGATTTCGGGGTAAGAACAATGAATTGTCATTGACAAACCATAAATTTGCCCATACACCCACGCCGCATACGGCTTTGCCCATACGCAAGGTGGCTGTTTTGCCTACTTTGCCACTACAATTATTCAAAGTAGGTTGCACTTCCTCTTTGGTAGTGCAAGACCACAACAACGCCGCACAACACAAAGTCAAGATACTTTTGTAAGATAGGCTACTTAGTTGGCGAAAAGAAAATACAGTTTTCATATATTTATTTTGTTTAGATAAAAAGATAAAACATCAACCCTTCTATATCCTATACGCTAGAAATGAGGCAAACGCAACAGTAGCCCCAAAAAAAAATTATCTTTTTTTTAAAATTTTTTGCAATTTATTGATAATCAATATTTTATAAATTATATTTTTTCTTTTATTTTGCAATTTTTTACCAACTTTACACACAGTACATTTGTTTGGGTAGTGCCACACAAGTAATGCTGCTACCAATATAGCACTAACAGTTCTCTAAAAACTGTTAGTGCTGCTCATTACATTTATGAAACTTTAACAGCGAATTAAGTAGCTTAAATACTACCCACTGTTTTAATTTGTCTTGTCCTTAATTTTTTCTTATCTTTGCCGAACTAAACAATTGATACCACTAAAACCACAGACTTGCAACAAATTCTGCATAGATTGCAATATGTTAAGAATTTTATTGAGAGAAATTTATAGAAATAATTTGCAAACCAATAATGGTACAAATCATAATAACCTCTAATATTCAATAACTTTATGAAAGCCAAGAAAATAAGCACCAAAAAAACGACTACCAAGAACATCATTCCAAAAACTCCCACAGGCACTACGCTTACGTGCAAAGGCTGGGTACAAGAAGCTGCCTTGCGGATGCTGCTCAACAACCTTGATGCAGAAGTAGCCGAAAGACCCGAAGACCTTATTGTGTATGGCGGCACAGGCAAAGCAGCACGCAATTTTGAGGCTTTTGAGTTGATAATCAAGGCGTTGAAAGACTTAGAAGAAGACGAAACTCTGCTCATTCAGTCGGGCAAACCTGTTGGAATTTTGCCAACTCACAAAAATGCCCCACGTGTTATTTTGTCCAACTCTATGCTCGTACCCCACTGGGCTACGTGGGAAAATTTTAGGGCTTTGGAAGCAAAAGGTTTGACTATGTACGGACAAATGACCGCAGGCTCATGGATTTACATAGGCTCGCAGGGCATTGTGCAGGGGACTTACGAAACCTTTGCCGAAGTTGCTCGCCAACATTTTGGCGGTTCTCTCAAAAATACCTTGAACGTAACCGCAGGACTCGGCGGCATGGGCGGCGCGCAGCCTTTGGCTATCACCATGAACGAAGGCGTATGTTTGGCTGCCGAAGTGGAGGAGTGGAGAATAGATAAAAGATTGGAAACCAAATACTTAGACGAAAAATATCACAACATAGACGAGGCAATAGACCAAGCCCTTGCCTACAAAGAACAGGGCAAGGCACTTTCTATTGGCGTGGTTTGCAATGCAGTAGATTTATTGGAAAGGTTGCTAAAACGCAACATCACTCCTGATACCCTAACCGACCAAACCTCTGCTCATGATGCGTTGGTGGGCTATTTTCCAGAGGATTTGACAGTGGAACAGGCAAAAACATTGCGAACTAAAAATCCAAAAGATTATGTAGAAAAATCATTGGACACGATGGCACACCACGTAAAACTGATGTTGCAAATGCAGAAAAAAGGGGCTATTGTGTTTGATTATGGCAATAATTTGCGGGGACAAGCAAAGGACAAACGCAATGTAAAAAATGCTTTCGACTTCAAAGGTTTTGTACCTGCCTATATTCGTCCTATGTTTTGCGAAGGCAAAGGCCCCTTCCGTTTTGTGGCTTTGTCTGGCGACCCCGAAGACATTTACAAGTGCGATGAAATGCTGCTTAAATTGTTCCCCGAAGACGAATCATTGGCTCGGTGGCTCAAAATGGCAAGAGAAAGAATAGCTTTTCAGGGTTTGCCTGCCCGAATTTGCTGGTTACGCATGGGCGAAAGGCAAAAAGCTGCCTTAGCTTTCAACAAAATGGTGAAAAAAGGAATTTTGAAAGCACCTATTGTCATTGGTCGTGACCATTTAGATACAGGTTCGGTGGCTTCGCCAAACAGAGAAACGGAGGCAATGCCCGACGGGTCTGACGCTATTGCAGATTGGCCTGTTCTCAATGCCTTAATCAATACGGCAGGTGGTGCAAGTTGGGTTTCGTTGCATCATGGCGGTGGTGTGGGCATTGGCTATTCCATTCATGCGGGCATGGTCATAGTGGCAGATGGCACAAAAGATGCCAAAAAACGACTAAAAAGAGTGCTGCACAACGACCCTGCTATGGGCGTCATTCGCCATGCAGATGCAGGTATGGAAATTGCCATAGATTATGCAGACAGGTTTGATTTAGATTTGAAAAAAAGGTTGGAGTAATAATAGAGGTTATTACGATTTGTACCGTACCCTTTGGCGGGGGTTGCCTCCAACTGCAAGGTCAATTAGCTGAAAATCAACGGTTTAATTTTCTATACAAAAATTATCGTAATAACTTCTAATTTTGAATGTTGAATTTTAGTTTTTTTGGTAGTGCCACAATGTAATGCTTGGCACTACCAAATACGAATCGACTTTTCAGAAAGTTTCTTATTTTGCAAATTCAACTTTTTTATTTTCCCAGCACAAAATCAGGTGCTAAACTCGCAAGCATTTCCTCTTGTGTAGAGTTTATTTTATCAAAAGTTTTGCCTGTTATTTGCTCATACAATTCTATGTACCTGTTGGCAATCATATTCACAATTTCATCGGTCATTTCGGGTACTTGCTGCCCTTCTTTGCCCTGAAATCCATTTTCAATCAACCATTGCCGCACAAATTCTTTGGATAGTTGGCGTTGAGTTTCGCCTTTTTGCTGCCTTTCTTCATAACCTGTTGCATAAAAATAACGCGAAGAGTCGGGGGTGTGAATTTCGTCTATCAAATAAATTTTGCCTTCGTACAGCCCAAATTCATACTTCGTATCCACCAAAATCAGCCCTTGTGCTGCTGCTTGGCGTGTACCTTCGGCAAAAAGCAACAGGGCATATTTTTCTAATTGTTCGTAATCCTCCGCTTTGACTATGTTGCGTTTGATAATTTCCTCTCTCGAAATATCCTCATCGTGTCCCTCTTTGGCTTTGGTGGTCGGCGTGATAATGGGTTGAGGCAATTTGTCGTTTTCTTTCAATCCTTCGGGAAGTGTTACGCCACACAATTTTCTTTCCCCTGCCTTGTATTGGCGGGCTGCGTGTCCTGCCAAATAGCCCCGTACTACCATTTCTACCGCAAAAGGCTCACATTTTTTGCCCACACTCACGCAAGCATGAGGTACGGCTTCCAACCAATTAGGTACGATATGTGCAGTAGTTTGCAAAAAATGAGCTGCTATTTGGTTTAAAACTTGCCCCTTGTAAGGAATGGGGCGAGGCAGCACCACATCGAAGGCAGAAATTCTATCGGAGGCAATCATCAACAGACGGTTATTGACCGTATAAACCTCGCGAACTTTGCCACGATAGAAGTTTTGTTGCCCTATAAAATGAAAATTTGTTTGGGTTGTCATACCAAAGAGGTGTAAATTTTAGGTTGCAAGTTGCAAATTTTATAAGAAATGTGCAAAATAATTTGTGATAACTACTTTGCGAAACTTTATTATAAAATTGGCATAATTTTTTTAGCTTTGCGAATAATCTACGTCCCCACGTTGCACGTGAGGCTATTGAAAGTTCAACCCCGTTGGGGTTGTAAAAAATAAAAAAATTGATAACGTGTATTTACAACCTCGAAGAGGTTGAACTTTGAATAGCCTCACGTGAAACGTGAGGACAAAAGGCAAAAACCTCCCATGAAAAAATCTTTATATTTTTATTACCTGCCCGCAGCTTTACTATGCTTGGCGGTTACAGTTTTTTTGAGTTCTCCCTTTGCGTGGGGAACTTTTGGGAAAAATGCAAGCAAAGAAAACCAAACCATGAAGGGCTTTTTGCAAAAGATAGCCGTAGGGTTGCAAAAAGAGTTAGCTGTATCTGAAAATAGCCTAAAAGAACTCAAAGACATCATCAATGCCGAAAAAGATATTCATTTTACCAATTTATCTTACACCAACAAGTACCCCATTTTTATTTACAATGACGAGCAACTTTTATATTGGACAGCCAGCCAATATGTGATAGACAAAGAGGATATTGCAGGTAAATTTCAACAACAATGTATAGAAAATAGCAATGGTTTTTTTATGCTTCAAAAAGAAACTTTGGTACTGAAAGAAGAAAAATATCAATTAGTTTCTGTTATTCCTCTTTATTTACGTTATAAGATTGATAATCAATACATTAAGTCGGTTTACAATGACAATATTTTCCCCGATAACCTCACAGGATTTGCCCTGTCTTTGCAAGCAAACGAAGGACAACCCATAAAAAGTGCAGACGGCAGGTTGCTGTTTTCAGTCTTGCTGCTCGATGACGAAGTGTTGCAGTCGAGTTCCCTCCGAAAAAATGCCATGATTGCCTTTGCAGCCCTCACCGTACTGTTTTCTATGCTGCTTATTCGGCTAAATGTCTTGACTTACTTACATCAAAAAAAAGTAAATCAGGCTTTCATTGTCTTGGCTGTTGCGTTGGTTTCTTTGCGTTTGTTGATTGCATTTTTCGATATTCCTTGGCAGTTTAACAATTACCAACAAATAGATTGGCGGAATTTTGCAAGTAGTTTTTTGTTCACTTCTTCCTTGCCCGATTTTTTGCTCAACACCTTAGTCGTTTGTGCTTTGTTAGGCTTTGTCTTTGTCTATTATCCTCAACTGCTCAACGCCAAAGTGCTGCTCAATGCCTCGCTGTCTATGCGAATTTTTATCTCTATTTTGCTTTGCTTAATCACTTTTGCTGCCTGCACTTTCCAATTTTATGTGTTCGAAAATATTTATTTTCGTTCACAATTATCGTTAGATATTACATTAGATTTGGATTTTGATACCAACAAAATTTTGTGTTTGCTGATTTTTGTGTTGAGTGTTTTTATCTATTTTTTCATTTGTCATGTCGTATCTCGGTTGCTCATTGCCCTGAACAAACACAACTACCAAGTGCTAATTAGTTTGGCTTATTCCTCCATTAGCTTTGTATTTTTGTTTGCCATTTTAGATACTTTCGATTTTGTGGTGTTTATTACCAATTTTATTTACCTCATTATCATCACTTTTCTCCGTTTTCCTTCGGCTGTCCGTTCTTTCAATTACCACACTTACATTTATCTTTTTTTGCTTTCGGTGGCTTCGGCTGTTTTGGGTGCTTACTCTATCTATGTTTTTGAAAGCACAATGGACTTGCACAACAAGAAAGATTTTGCAGCCAAGTTATTGGTAGAAAATGATAAATTAGGAGAATTTTTATTACATGATGCCAGCAACAAAATAAACGAAGATGCCATGATTCAAACTCGTATGTTGGCGTTTTCGGCAAATGACTTAATTATTCAAAAAATCAAGAAATTTTACCTTAGTGATTACTTCGACAAGTACGACATCAACGTGCTGTTGTTCAATGGCAATGGCGACCCCCTGAACTCCGACCTTCGATTTGATTCTTTGTATAACCGTTTTGATTCTGCCAAATACCAAACCGAATATGACGACTTATTTTTTGTTGCAGATTTGGCAAATAATACCAAAAGGTATTTGCAGTTTTTGGAAATTGTACGCCAAGAAACCAAAGTCGGCAGGGTGGTAATAGATTTGAAATTAAAAAAAATTATCCCAAATAGTGTGTATCCAAGTTTGTTTGTGGACAAAAAATTTGCAGCCTATCAAGAGGATTTGCGATACAGCTACGCCATTTACAGAGGGGCAGAACAACTTTACACTTTCGGTGATTTTAGCTACACAAGGGACTTTTTGCAGTATTTTGAAAATGCAAAAAAAATAGCGGGGCGTACAACCAACGACATTAAAACAGAGGACAAGGACAACGAAAAAAATTACAGGCACTCCTTAGTCAAGGGCGAAGGCAATAAAAGTGTGGTGGTGAGTTCGGAGGTTTATCCAATTAAAAATATCATTTCCAATTTTTCGTTTCTGTTTATCATTTTGTTGATTTTCAGTATGGTGCTGGCGGGTGTGTATAGTTTGGCAACGGACAAACTCAATTTTGACCTCAATTTTTCTGCTCGTATTCAAATTTATCTGAACTTGGCGTTTTTCCTGCCTTTGGCTATTGTTAGTTTGTTGGTAGTCAGCATTTTAAACTCCGTAAATAGAGAGGAAACACGCGAAAGTTATATAGAAAAAGCCGAAAACGTAAGTACCAATTTGGGTGCAAGTTTAGAAAACCTGAAAAAAGGCTATATCAATCGGGAGAAATTGCTGAATCCTTTGGTTGAAGTTGCAAAATTGACCCAGACAGATATTAATGTGTTTAGCAAAAACGGCAGGTTGTTAGTCGCCAGCCAACCTTTTATCTATGAAAACGGCTTTTTGTCGGAGTTAGTCAATCCCCAAGCCTTAGCCAAAATCATAGAACAACGCCAAAATAAAGTAATGTTTACCGAATCTATTGGCTCTTTGGAATACAATTCGGTGTATGTGGGCGTAAAGTCTTACGAAACAGGCGAAATTTTGGGCATCATTGGTATTCCTTTTTTCGAATCGCAACGCAAATCGGAGCAACAAATCATTGCTATTTTGTCGACCATTATGAATGTGTTTACTTTCACGTTTATTGGGCTGTTGGTCTTGTCGTTTTTTGCCTCACGCATCTTGGTAAAACCTTTGCAACTCATTACCCAAAAACTCAAACGGACTACGTTGGGCAACAACGAACCTTTGGAATATAAATCGGAAGACGAAATTGGGCTGTTGGTTAGTGCTTATAATCAAATGTTGGTAAAGTTAGAGGACAGCAAAGAGGCTTTGTCGAGAAGTGAAAAAGAGTCGGCTTGGCGAGAAATGGCAAGGCAGGTGGCACACGAAATTAAGAATCCGCTTACGCCCATGAAACTCACTTTGCAGCACCTCCAACGGATTTTTAGCCTCGAAAAACCTCAACTGCTCAACTCTATCAATTCGATGATTGGGCAGATAGACACTCTTAGCGACATTGCCACTTCGTTTGCGTCTTTTGCCAATATGCCTATTCCAAAAAATGAAAGGTTTGATATGGCACAAGTAGTTAAGGAAACTGTTACGCTGTATGAAAATAACGAAAATGCAGCTATCAATTTGGCTATTCCCGAAGGTGCGTATTGGGTGATGGGCGACAGAAAACTAACAGGAAGAATAATTACTAACCTGATAATCAACGGCATACAAGCCGTACCGCATGACAAAACGCCACAAATAGCTATCAATTTGCGGACTTTGGGCAAAGAAAAAGTAATAGTAGAGGTAAAAGACAACGGCAGTGGAATCCCCGAAGAAATAGGGCAGAAAGTATTTTTGCCTAACTTTACTACCAAACACACAGGGTCGGGCATTGGCTTGGCATTGGCAAAACGAGGCATAGAACACGCCAACGGCAGTATTTGGTTTGAAACGGAGGAGGGCAAAGGCACAAGTTTTTTTATAGAAATGCCTTTGGTGATTGTGCATTTTTTGGGGAGTTAGGGAAATTAAGTAGTTAGTTCTTAACAACCCATGTTTATGGTCATTTTCAAAATTAGAAAGAAAGCCCTACTAATATTGTTGGCAATGAGGTTTTGCACCTTGACAATCGTATCTAAATAGTTACAAAAAATCAATACTTTATTAGCACAACAAAACAAGTAATTTTTCGTACATTTGCAAAACAGTTTATATGCAGCAAGCTATTAACATAGAAACCAAGAAAAGGAAGAATGTATGTTGTTTTTTGAGGAATAAAAAATCACATATTGCAATAAAAACTATCGCATACAGCACTTACAGTTTGACGAGCATAGCCGAGCAATTTGGAATAAGCAACCAACGCAAAAGTTTTCGAATTTATGAATTTCCCCTCCAAATTAGTAGAAGAAGCCGTAGGCGAAATAACCAAACTGCCAGGCATTGGCAAAAAAACAGCCCTGCGATTGGCTTTGTTTTTACTCAAACAAGACGAAAACTTTACGGTTTCGTTGGCTGCTGCCTTGCTCAACCTGCGGACAGGTACGCACTATTGCCAAATTTGCCACAACATAGCCGATGCCCCTGTCTGTAAATTGTGTGTCGACCACTACCGAGACAAGACAACAATCTGTGTGGTGGAGGAGGCAACCGATATTTTGGCAATAGAAAATACGGCTCAATACAAAGGGCAATACCACGTCTTAGGCGGCATTATTTCTCCGTTGGAGGGCATCAGCCCGACTGACCTGCACATAGATACCTTGTTAGCAAGGCTGCAAAGTGGCGAAGTCAAAGAAATTATTTTGGCTTTTCGAGCCACTATGGAAGGAGATACTACGGCTTTTTACATTACCAAAAAGGTGAAAGAACTCAACCTCAAAATCACAACGCTGGCAAGAGGTGTGCCTGTGGGCAGCGAATTGGAATATACAGACGAGGTTACGCTGGGGCGAAGCATAGTAGGGAGAATAAATTATGAGGTGTAAATACTTGTTATCATTTTAAACCTTTTGAGCTTTTGGCTTTCTAAATTACAAAAGAAATTCAAATTTAAAAGACAAAATTATGGAAGATTACAAAATATTTCTACCTCTGTTGCTCAATGTTTTGCGTTATTTTATTTTCGCAGGATTGGCATACGGCATTTTTTATGTGTGGAAACGCCAAACTTGGTTTTACCGCAAAATTCAACAAAAGTATCCCGATTGGAAACAGCACCGACGAGATATTTTGTATTCTATCTGCTCTGGACTTATTTTTGGCTCTTTGGCAGTAAGTTTGATAATTGCCAAACAACATGGCTACACCAAACTTTACATAGACTTTGCTGAGTATAGCACGGGTTACTTTATAATTTCTATTTTTCTGCTCATTTTTATTCACGATACTTATTTTTATTGGACACACCGCCTCATGCACCACCCAAAAATATTTCGCTATGTGCATAAAATACACCATTTATCACACAATCCCTCACCTTGGACGGCATACGCCTTTCACCCCATAGAGGCTTTGGTAGAGGCTGCTTTTTTTCCTTTGGCTGTTTTAGTTGTGCCTGTACACCCGTTTGCTGCTTTCATTTTTTTGTTTTATAGTATCGTCATGAATGTGCTTGGGCATACAGGTTTTGAATACAGCCCCAAAAATGCCATGCAACACCGCATTTTACGTTGGTTTACCACACCTACTCATCATAATCTCCACCACCAACATAGCAAGGGGAATTTCGGTTTGTACTTCAATTTTTGGGACAAAATCATGGCTACCAATGATGCCAATTATGAGAAAAAATTTGAGGAAGTAAAACAGAGAGCAAAAATACAGTAGTGCAACAGAACTAAGCCCAGCACTAACATTTCTTTGAGAAATGTTAGTGCTAATATCAATATAATTATAGCATTGCTTAGGCAGCACTGCCAACATATTTATTTTCTACCTACTCAAATACAAATTCCTTTCTTCATACAACTTCACAAAATAGTCGTCTTGCAGGTCGTCTATGAAATAAATAGCCTCGCCTGTTGATTTCATTTCGGGTCCCAACTCCTTGTTTACATTCGGGAATTTGTTGAAACTAAACACAGGCACTTTGATAGCATAGCCATTTTTCACAGGATTGAAAGTAAAGTCTGCAACTTTCTTTTCGCCCAACATCACTTTTGTTGCAAAGTTTACATACGGTTCTTGGTAGGCTTTGCAAATGAAAGGCACTGTTCGGCTGGCACGAGGATTTGCTTCTATGATATAAACCTTTTCGTTTTTCACCGCAAATTGTATGTTTAGCAAGCCAACTGTATTGAGGGCTAAGGCAATTTTTTTGGTGTAAGTTTCAATTTGATTTATCACATTTTCTGACAAGTCAAACGGAGGCAACAAAGCATTGGAGTCGCCAGAGTGAATACCCGCAGGTTCTATGTGTTCCATGATGCCAATAGTGTAAACGTCTTTGCCATCGCAGATAGAGTCGGACTCTGCCTCTATTGCACCTTCCAAAAAGTGGTCTAACAGCACCCTATTTTTTGGGTCTTCGTTCAAAATATTGACTACGTGCTGTTCCAATTCTTGGTCGTTGATTACAATTTTCATGCTCTGTCCGCCCAATACATACGAAGGTCTAACCAGCAAAGGATAGCCCAATTTTCTGCCCAATTCTACGGCTTGTTCGGCATCTTCTATTACGCCATAGTCGGGGTAGGGAATGGAAAGGGACTTCAACAAATCTGAAAATCTGCCCCTGTCCTCCGCCAAATCGAGGCTTTCGTAGTTCGTACCAATGATAGGCACGCCGTAGCGGTGCAGTTTTTCTGCCAATTTCAAGGCTGTCTGCCCACCCAACTGCACAATGACTCCGATTGGCTTTTCGTGTTGGATAATATCGTACAAATGTTCCCAAAAAACAGGCTCAAAATACAATTTATCCGAAATATCGGGGTCTGTCGATACTGTTTCGGGGTTGCAGTTAATCATAATGGTTTCGTAGCCACATTCTTTGGCTGCCAAAACTCCATGCACGCAAGAGTAGTCAAACTCGATGCCCTGTCCAATTCGGTTGGGACCAGAACCCAAAATAATCACTTTCTTTTTGTCCGAAGGGTGCGACTCATTTTCGCCATCAAAGGTAGAGTAGTAGTAAGCTGTTTTTGCCTCAAACTCCCCCGCACAAGTGTCCACTGTTTTATAGACTCTGCGGATTCCTAAGTCGTTGCGGTGCTTGTTTACCGCACTTTCCAAACAACTCATTGCATGGGCAATTTGTCTGTCCGAAAATCCTTTTTGTTTGGCTGCCAACAAAAGTTGTTTGGGTAGGGTATCCAATTGGTATTTGCCCATTTCTTTTTCTATCAGCACCAATTCCTCCACTTGTTGCAAAAACCACTTGTCTATTTTCGTTAATTTTTGAATGGTTTTGAAGGCAATGCCCAACTTAAAAGCATCATAAATATGAAACAATCTGCCTCCACTTGGAAATTCTAAACTATGTAAGATTTCTGCCTGATTTGTCAATTCTTTTCCGTCTGCACCCAATCCATTTCGTTTAATTTCTAAGGACTGACAAGCCTTTTGCAGTGCCTCCTGAAAACTACGACCTATGCCCATTGCCTCACCTACGGACTTCATTTGCAAGCCCAGCGTGGTATCTGCCCCTTTGAATTTGTCAAAATTCCAGCGTGGCACTTTCACAATCACGTAGTCAATGGTGGGTTCAAAACAAGCCGAAGTAGTCTTGGTTATCGGATTTTTGAGTTCGTCAAGGGTATAACCTAAGGCTAATTTGGCAGCAATTTTGGCTATGGGGTAGCCTGTGGCTTTGGAGGCAAGGGCAGATGAACGGGAAACTCTGGGGTTAATTTCCACCGCCACAATGTCGTCTGTGGCAGGATTTACGGCAAACTGCACATTACAACCACCTGTAAAATTGCCTATGCCTCTTATCATTTTGATAGCCAAACTCCGCATTTTTTGGTACACCGTATCGGGCAAAGTCATGGCAGGAGCAACCGTAACAGAGTCGCCTGTATGCACACCCATCGGGTCAAAATTTTCTATTGAGCAGATAATCACCACATTATCAGCCTTATCTCGCAGCAGTTCCAACTCAAATTCTTTCCAACCTACAATGCTTTGCTCTACCAACACCTCGTGCATTGGCGAACATTGCAAGCCATGTTTGAGGGCATTGTCAAACTGTTCGGGTTTGTTTACAAAGCCGCCGCCTGTGCCACCCAGCGTAAACGAGGGACGAATAACCAAAGGAAAACCAATTTCTTGGGCAATTTCTTTGCCTTCCAGATAAGAATTTGCCGTTCTGCCTTTGCATACACCCACACCCAACTCAATCATTTTTTGGCGAAACAACTCCCTATCCTCCGTTGTGCGAATGGCGTTGGTGTCCACGCCAATCATTTGCACGTTGTATTTTTTCCAAATCCCAGCTTTTTCGCACTCAATAGCCAAATTGAGGGCAGTTTGTCCGCCCATAGTTGGTAAGACTGCATCAATTTGGTGCTTTTTGAGTATCTCCACAATAGATTTTTTCTCCAAAGGCAACAAATAAATATGGTCAGCCGTTACGCTGTCGGTCATAATGGTTGCGGGGTTGGAGTTGATGAGAATGACCTCTATTCCTTCTTCTCGCAACGACCTTGAAGCCTGTGAGCCTGAATAGTCAAATTCGCAAGCCTGCCCGATGATGATGGGACCTGAACCAATGATGAGAACTGTTTTGATTGCTGTATTGCGTGGCATAAATGAAGTGTGCTAAAAATTTGGGCAAAGTTGCAACTTTTTTTGGAAAAGACAAGGTTTTTCTGTTTTTCAGTGGATAGTTAATAGACCTTATATTATTTAACCTTTTTTAAAATTTATCCAATTGCATTTCAAACTTGATTCCAAGTTCAAAATACTACCTTACGAAAAGCAATGGAACATCAAGACTTTAAAAAGTTGTGGCATATTAACAAAGACCAAATTGCAATATGCAAAGATTGTGAATTTCGTTATATTTGCACAGACTGTAGGGCTTTTATTGCTGAACCTGAAAATTTGTACTCAAAACCTTCTAAATGTAATTACAATCCATACATCGCAACTTGGGAATAAATTTTATGAAAAAAGCTATTTTTACTTTATTTTTTGCTTGTTTATGCTTGCAAACTTGCCAACCTGCTAAGTCTGCTAAGTTGGATTTTGCAGCCTATAAAAACGAATTGGAGGCAATGGAAAAACGCAGCCTAAAATATAGGCTACTCTTGCGTGATTCTTTTGGCTATACTTCGCCCAAAGCACAAGAAGTTATCAAACAAATGACCTTGCAAGATTCCTTAGACTTACAGAGGTTTTTGGTGTTGGAAAAACAGTATGGTTTTCCTCGGCACAGCACCGTAGGCAAAAGAGCAGCCAATGCTGCCTTTGGTGTTTTGCAGCACGGCGACATGAAATTGCTGGCAAGCTATGTAAAAAAACTAACTAAATTAGCCGAAAAAGGCGAGGCTTTGTGGTATAATGTGGCATTGGCAACGGATAGAACTTTGATAAGCCGAAATAAAAGGCAGGTATATGGCACACAAAGTTACCTAAAAACAATAGATGGAAAGCAAAGACAAGTGATTAGTCCTATTGCAGATTTTAAAAACATAGACCAGCGTAGAATAAAAGTAGGCTTAGATTCTTTTCATATTGAGTTGAAAGAAGGAGATTATTTATATTTTGACAAGTAAATTTATCAATTTTTTGTAACTTGCAAGACTTCTATAAAATGAAAAACAGCTATGCAAGTTACCAAAACAACCACCCCACCCCCCGAAGAAACTCTTGAAATCTTCGGAGCCAGAGAACATAATCTCAAAAACATAGATTTAACCATTCCACGCAATAAATTGGTTGTTTTTACGGGCATTAGCGGAAGTGGAAAATCAAGCCTTGCCTTCGACACCATTTATGCCGAAGGACAACGCCGCTATATGGAAAGTTTTTCGGCTTATGCCCGCAGTTTTATTGGCAATATGGAAAGACCTGATGTCGATAAAATCAACGGACTTAGCCCTGTTATTTCCATCGAGCAAAAAACCACCAGCCGAAATCCACGTTCTACGGTTGGTACGGTTACAGAGATTTACGACTTTTTGCGACTGCTTTATGCACGTGCAGGCGAGGCGTATTCCTACGTGTCGGGCGAAAAAATGATACGCCAAACCGAAGACCAAATCATTGAAACTTTGCTCACCAAGTTTGCCAATAAAAAGCTAACGGTGCTTGCCCCTGTGGTCAAAGGCAGGAAGGGACATTATCGGGAATTGTTTGTGGAGATTGCCAAAAAAGGCTACACAAAAGTCCGCATCGACGGCGAGGTGCAAGATATTGTACCCAAAATGCAAGTGGATAGGTTTGTCATTCACGATATTGAGTTGGTGGTGGACAGAATTGTGGTGGTCGAAAAAGACCGCAGCCGAATTACCCAATCCCTAAAAACTGCACTCAAAGAGGGCAATGGCGTGTGTATGGTGCTGGACGAAAAGGGCAAAACGCAATTTTTTTCTAAGTTTTTGATGTGTCCCACTTCGGGCATTGCCTACGACGAACCTGCACCCAATACCTTTTCTTTCAATTCGCCTTATGGTATGTGTCCCACCTGCAATGGACTGGGCTATGTGGAGGAAATTACCAAAGAAAGCATCATTCCAGACGATAATTTGAGTATAGCCGAAGGAGGAATTGCCCCGTTGGGAGAAACCAAAAACTCTTGGTTTTTCAATAAATTGGAAGTTATTATCAAAAAGTACAAATGTAAGATAGATACGCCAATTAAAAAATTGCCAAAGCAAGTGATTGATATTATTTTGTATGGCGATGGCGAAGAAAAAATACAAGTAGCAGCCTCCACAGGCAACGAATACAATACGGTTTTTGAGGGCATCATTCCGTTCTTGAAAAAACAACTTGCCGAAGGAACAGACAAAATGGCGGAGTGGGTTGCCGAATTTGCAACTATTTCTACCTGCCCCGATTGCGAAGGCAAAAGACTGAAAAAAGAAAGCCTGCACTTCAAAATTGCAGACCGAAACATTGCAGAAATTGCCGAATTAGACCTAAAAGAATTAGCAAAATGGTTTGAAAACTTACCTCCAAAATTATCGGACAGACAAAGCCAAATTGCTACCGAAATTCTGAAAGAAATTAACAAAAGAATTGGTTTTTTATTGGGCGTGGGGCTTGATTACTTGACTTTAAACAGAACTTTGCGGACTTTATCGGGTGGCGAAGCACAACGCATTAGGTTAGCTACCCAAATAGGCACGCAACTTGTCGGTGTGTTGTATATTCTCGATGAGCCAAGTATTGGATTGCACCAAAGAGATAACGTAAAGCTAATCAAGGCTTTACGAGATTTGCGAGATTTGGGCAATACGGTTTTGGTGGTAGAACACGACAAAGATATGATGCTTGATGCAGATTATATTGTGGACATAGGACCTGGGGCTGGTCGTCATGGCGGCAAAGTGGTGGCACAAGGAACTCCCGAAGAATTTATGAAACAAGGTAGTCCAACGGCAGATTATTTGAGTGGCAAACGGACAATAGCTGTTCCTAAAACACGCAGAACAGGCAATGGCAAAGAAATTGTGCTAAAAAATGCAACAGGAAATAACCTAAAAAATGTAAACCTTACATTGGCTTTGGGCAAAATAATTTCTGTAACAGGCGTATCGGGCAGTGGCAAAAGTAGCCTTATTCACGATACGTTGTTTCCTATCCTAAACAAGCATTTTTTCAATGCCAAACGTGAGCCTCTGCCTTACAAAGAGATTGTAGGGCTGGAACACATAGACAAGGTAATTGAGGTTGACCAAACGCCAATCGGCAGAACTCCCCGCAGCAATCCTGCCACTTATACCAATATGTTTGCCGACATCAGAACTGTGTTTGCAGAGTTGCCCGAAGCCAAAATTAGGGGCTACAAGGCTGGTCGTTTCTCTTTTAACGTGAAAGGTGGGCGGTGCGAAACCTGCGAAGGGGCAGGTAAGAAAATGATAGAAATGGACTTTTTGCCCCCTGTTTTGGTAGATTGCGAAACGTGCAAAGGCAAAAGGTACAACAGAGAAACCCTCGAAATTCGGTTTAAGGGCAAATCCATTGCCGATATTTTGGATATGACCGTTGAGCAAGGCATAGAGTTTTTTGCTGCCCAACCTCGCATTGCTGCCCGTATCAAAGCCTTGTATGATGTGGGTTTAGGCTACATTACGCTGGGGCAACACGCAACAACTCTAAGCGGAGGCGAAGCACAAAGGGTAAAACTTGCCACCGAACTTGCCAAAAAAGACACAGGCAAAACCCTCTACATTTTAGACGAACCGACAACGGGCTTACATTTCCAAGACATTCAGGCTCTGCTCGATGTGCTGAATAAATTGGCGGACAAAGGCAATACGGTTTTAGTCATTGAACATAACCTCGACGTTATCAAGGTTTCTGACCACATCATAGATTTGGGTCCCGAAGGTGGCAACGGAGGCGGAAAAATCATAGCCGAAGGTACGCCAGAAAAGGTGGCGAAGGTCAAGGGAAGTTATACTGCGGAGTTTTTGAGGAGGGAGTTGTAGCCTTGTCATTCTGAGCGTAGCGAAGAACCTGAAATATTTTTTGTCATTCTGAACGAAGTGAAGAATCTGACGTTATTACGTCAAAAGGTAAAATCCAGATACTTCGCTACGCTCAGTATGACAATTATATTTTATTTTGTCATTCTGAGCATAGCGAAGAATCTGACGTTACTACGTCAAAAAGCCAAATTCAGATACTTCGCTACGCTCAGTATGACAAAAAATACAAAACGTAAAAAACACAAAACAAAAATACAATTTTATGAACAACTACAATTTCTTTACTTACATCTGCACAAATCCCAAAAGAACCGTACTTTACACAGGTGTAACGAATGACTTGCACAGACGAATGGAGGAACATTGGGAAGATAGTACGGAACAGAGAAAAACTTTTGCAGGAAAATATTTTTGTTATAATTTGATTTATTGGGAAAGACATAGCCATATTGAACACGCAATAGAACGGGAAAAAGAAATTAAAGGCTGGACACGCAAAAAGAAAGAGGCTTTAATAGCTACTATTAATCCTGAATGGCGTTTTTTGAATGATGAAGTTAAAGAATAACTTTCTTGTTTCTTTATCTGTCATTCTGAGCAAAGCGAAGAATCTGGCATTATTACGTCAAAAGGTAAAATCCAGATACTTCGCTATGCTCAGTATGACAAAAAAACACAACGTCAGATTCTTCGCTACGCTCAGAATGACAAAAAATGCTCAGTATGACAAAAAAATGCTCAGTATGGCAAAAAAATGCTCAGTATGACAAGAATATGCTAAAAATGACAAAAAAAACAAACCTACTTTTTCCCAAAGTCTTTAAACTTCTCCAAAATTTCTTTAGGCAAGTTTGTTTGTTGTGTGGTCGGAGCTACATAATTTCTTTCTTTCATCAAAGCCTGTAATTTCTTTTTATCTGCACCATTGATTGCTTTTTTTGATAAAAAATCCCAAGCCTCTTTATCTGCTTTGAAACCTCCTCTTTCCATTGCTAAAAAATACTGCTCTGCTTCTATATAAGTTAATGAAAAGACTATCATACATTTGTAGAGCATAGCATTTGGAATTTTTTTTTCTATCTGTAATGCTTTATTATAGTATTTTTTAGCTACTTCGTTCCGTTGTTTTTTATCTTTCTTGGAATCAAGTTTGAAATGAAATTTGGGGAAAATTAAAAAAGGTTAAATACTGTCATATTTTATGTTTATTTTTGAATTGCGAAATAAAAAATCAAAATAAAACTATGGCACATTTAACCCTAAAACAAAGATATGAAATTTCTGCACTTTTTGCAAGGAATATATCACAAAAAGAAATTGCTTTGCAAGTTGGAACTAGCGAAAGTACGAT
>JAAFKA010000056.1 GCA_013299115.1 Cytophagales bacterium | reverse complement strand
TTGCAAAGGACTTTATAGAAAACAACAACGGCAAAGTTGCCTATATCAGTTCGGAGCAATACGGCAGTCCTATTTTTACCGAACAGGTGCAAACCATAGGGGCAAAAAGCCCAAAATTGGATATAGGCGACTCTGTACCAGCTCATCTTGACCCATACAGCCTCATTGTCATAGACTCGGTAAACGACTTGCACTTAACAGATGTGGACATCGAGGACTTGCGGGAAAAGTACCCCGACAAAGCTTTTTTCATTGTGGTTCGCCAAAATCACGACAACAGTTACAGGGGCAAAGGGGCTACTGATATTGCCTTCGACTTAGACATTACCATCGAACTTACCAACGGCAAAGCCAAAAACTTCAAAAATCGTTGTGGGGCTTGTGGTAGTTTGGATATTTTTGAGCTGGTGGGGTACAGGTAAAAGGTTTTTTTCGTATCTTTGGGGTGTAAAACTGCAAAAAACTATGGCACGCACAAGCAAAATAAGTACGGAGGAATTTATAGCTTTGTTTAGTTCTTTTTCTAAGGCTCAACAAACTAAAATAGCCAAAACTTTGTATGAGGCTACATTCAAAGAACAATGGCAGGTATTGGATAGTGAACTACCAAATGTAGAACTATCCGAAACAGAAATTATGAGAGAGGTTAAAGCTGTCCATTATGCAAAAAAGAAAAATTAAGGTTATTCTTGATACAAACTGGTACATTAGTGCAACTATCAGCAAAAAATCAAGACGAATTTTATATAAGCTCTTGACTAATAAGCAATTAGTATTAGTTTACGCTGATGAATTGTTGCAATCGTACCAAAGTGGTCTAATGGCTCACGCAGCAAACGTGATGACTCGTGGGTTCGAATCCTACCGATTGCTCACTTTTTTTGCCGTTGTTTGTGTCCTCACAAACAACAAAAATTGCTTGTGAGGACACAAGCAATGGCGTAAAACACAAGCAATGGCAGGAGTAGGCACAGGCTAAAGCCTATGCTACATTCAAAATTTTTTAATATTTTTTATGACAGCAACCGCAAAAATAGCCGTAGGTTTTCTTGGTGTGGCAGGGCTGGGCGTATTGGCTTATGTGGCGTATGAGTACCTGATGACACCGAAACACCAAACGACAAGCCCCCCAACCCCCGAAGGGGGAGGAGCCCCCCAACCCCCAACAGGGGGAGCAGAAAGGGCATGGGCAACAGCCCCCAACCCCCAACAGGGGGGGGTAGAAAAGATTGCGGTTTGGGATTTGCCTCGCAGCACTTCGCCCCAATCGGTAAGTGTGCCTCTTGTCAAACCAACTACTTTGCCTCCTATTGGTGGGCAACCGCCAAAACCTGCCCCTGTATTTGTGCCTTTGGTGCAACCAAAGGAAAAGGATTGTTGGAACTCCGAGGACCCGTGGGATTGTGAGGAGTAATGAAAAAAGGAGTCCCTACGTTGCACGTAGGGCTATTGTTGTTCAACCCCTTCGGGGTTGGTTTGGCAGTAACTTTTTTTACAACCCCGAAGGGGTTGAACAACAATAGCCGTAGGTGCAACCTACGGAACACAATGCGTAACAATTTTTATCTATGAAAAACAAAAAAACAAAACCCAACATGACCGAAATAGCCGTTTATTCGCTAACCGCAGTAGGAGTGGCTGCTTTGGCTTATACAGTCTATCAACTTTGGTGGGCAAACTCGCCAACTAATCCCGACTCGCCAATAAGTCCCGATTTGCGTGTTACAGACCTCAATCACGAAAATAAGGTAGTTTCGTATAGGTACAACGGCAGCAGCTATACCTTGCGACTGCACGACCTCAAAAACACCGAAACCAAGACTCTGCCCAACGGAATTAAAGCCCGAAGGATGGACAATAACCTTTGGCTTTACAGTCCCGAAGGACAAACAGAAGTGATGGAGTTTTTAACGCCAAGTACGCTAACGATGTAATTTTTTTTAACAAGAGTAGTAACTTCTTAAAACAATGCACAGGCTGGTGGCAGCCCCGCTAAAGCCTATGCTATTAAGCTAAGAAACAACTTACAACCTCGAAGAGGTTGAACAATAATAGCCCTACGTGCAACGTAGGGAAGTATTTGTAAACTTGCATCCAACCTCGAAGAGGTTGAACAATGACATATTGCTACACGAATGTTCAACCCCTTCGGGGTTGTGGAGTAGCTTTGCACCTTTTCCCCTACGTTGCACGTAGGGCTATTATTGTTCAACCTCTTCGAGGTTGTAAATATACTTTCTTAGCTTAATAGCATTGGGCTAAAGCCTATGCTACATTCAAAATATGGCAACACCGCAAGAATTTTTGACCGAATATTATCCTTATGCAGCCAAAGCCAGCAGTTATGTAGGGCATGACCCTTTGTTTTTGTTGGCTCAAAGCGTGGCAGAACGAGGCTACAAAGGGTCGGGAGTTTCCAAAACAGCTAATAATTTTTTTGGTATTACGGCTTATGAGGGTACTTCGTGGAAAGGTGCAATTTATCGGGCAACTACAGGTATTCCGTTTCGGTGGTATCCTACTTTACAAGACAGCTTTAACGACTACATTCGGCTCATTTACGACCCCAAAAGCAAGTATTATACCAAAGTCCGCAAACAGGGGACTATCGAGGAGTTTGCTTACGATATTTCGAGGTCGGCTTATATTTCTGAAACCAACGGAGATAATCGGGAGGTGTATCGGGACAATATCGTAAAAGCCTATTATACACTGGTAAAACTCAATAAACCTTTTGTGTGGGCAGAGTGGCAGACTCCTATTTTTGTTACAACGGCTGCACTGGTGGCAGGTACGCTAACTTATGGTGTGATGATGCAGCCCGAATGGTGGAAGAAAATTGTAAAACCAAAAAAAACAGTCCCCAACTAACAGCCCCCAAACCCCCGAAGGGGGCTTAACTAATCGCAAAAGCCCCCTTCGGGGGTTGGGGGCTATTTTTTTATGAAAACATTTTTATTTCAGTGTCTTTTTACTTTTTTGCTCGTGGAATATGTAACCGAACTTTTGCAGGGCTTTATTGAGTTTTTTGAAAATCCGTTTGTCAAGGCATTTTTCAAATTTTTTGAGCATCCTTTTGTCAAGTGGTTGCGTGATTTGGGTATCATTTATCTCATGGTGCGGTACAAAATTCGCAAAAGGTCGGAAAAGATTTTTGACGAACAAAAAGCAATTATTCAAACCGTGGAAAACAACCGCCAAACTGAACAGCAGCATTACGAACAGGTTTTGCAGCAACTAAGCAACATAGATAAACAGCAACACATTCAGCAGGGTATCATAGATACGTTGCATTATTTTCAACTCGAAAGCATTAATCCAAATGGAAACAATACAAACAACAGAACAGACAACCGAACAGCCCCAAAATCTACTCCCAAACAACGAGGGAAAAGTAGGAAAAGACGAGGCAGGTAAAGCCCCCCAACTCCCAACTGAAAAAAGTGGGTGGCAGGCTTTTTTAGATTTTTTGGCTAATCAATTTCGGTTTAGCATTATCTTTTTGCTTTTGGGTAGCTTGATTTTTTTGATGTGTTTTCCATCGATGAACAAGTCGTTTCACGATACGCATTGGAACTTGTTGCAGCAGACCGTCAGCGGATTGGAGGTCATGCTCGGCTTTGGTATCAAATATTACTTCGATGAGAGAATGGCAGAACAGGAAAAGGAGAAAGCCCCCAACCCCAAAGGGGAGTAAAAATTTTTGAATGAAAAAAAACTTGCAAAAAAATGGACAGGTTTTGATGCAGGAAGATTGCACTTTGCTATGGGCTTGCTATGAAAAAAATAGGTTAATTGGTTGGTAGTCAATAGGTTATGTTGTTTTTTATTTATTTAAAAACTACGAATTGAATAGAGCAACCAAAATAGCTAAAACACTTTCTTTGGTAATGAGGTCTAATTCTCCTATTTTGTTGCCTACTCTTTCTATGGACAAAGTGCGTAGTTGGTGGCAAAGTACAAAACTGTCGTTGTGTAAATCGGCTGTACCAGTAGGCAAAAATAAAACTGTTGGTAGTTGCAATAAATAGTTGTTGTTTGGCTTACACGAAGTAGTAGGTACGACCATAACTAAACCCAAATTTTCAAATACTTGCACTACTATACAAGGTCTTTTTTTGCCTATTTCACGACCTTTCACAGCAGGATTATCGCCAGTATATTCGCCCAAATCCATCAGGTAAATACTACCAATTTGTAAATTAATCGGCATGGCTTAGTAAGTTTTTATAATCTTGCATACCTTGCTCGGCTAAGGCTTTTTCTTGGCGGAGTTCATTGGGCGTAAGTAAGTGATTGGTTGTCAAAGGTTTACTTTTTTTGACAAAGCCTAAAACCCTTGCTAATCCCATGTAGCGTTGTGTTTGCTGCACCAATGCAATAGATAACTTTTCTTGTTGTAAATCGGACAAGGTAATTTCTGCCTGTTTATGTAAAATAATTGCATAGAGCAAAGCCTCCAAAGATAAAGCTAATGACATAAACTCTTTTAGATGCAAATAAAAAGAAGGCGGTGTAGAGAGTTGTAAAGTTTTGATAAACAGTGTATAGGTAAATTGCGTTTCCTCAAACTGTTCTAATTGAAGGCTTTGCAGGTTTTCACTTTGTCCCATTTCTTGCAAAATTAGTTGTTGTTGTTGCAAAGAAAAATATAAATTACTCGCCAAGTTTGGTGTTATCTCTTGTTTTTCAAGAGAACGAAAAGGTAAAATATTTTCCAAATCAGGTTCGTTTTGCAACACTATTAAAATTTGTAAACGCAACTGAAAAACAAGGTTGCACAGAGCAACTGACAAGGGCAACCAATTGGCAGCTTGCAAATGTTGAATAAGCAAGTTTTTTAAGGTCTGCACTTGTGCCACCAATGCTTGTACTTCTTGAGGAAGTGTAGCCAAATCTTGTTGCCAATGAGCAGCAAGAGAAATGATTTTTTCTCCGTTTAACATAGTGCGAATATACGAAAAAACTACCAAAAAAGCAATAACAAAAGCATTAATTTTTTTGGTATTTTATATAACACAGGCTAAAGCCTATGCTACATTCAACCTTATTTTTTCTTCACCTTCATCATCGCCTCCGCTATCTGTTCTGCACCTGCTACGGCGTAGGTGGTTTCGGTGGTGGAGATACTGGCATGACCCAAGACGCACTGGACTATGTGCGTGCTTGCCCCTTCCTCCAAGAGAAACATACCTGCCGAATGACGTGCTGAATGGGTGCGACCCAGGTCCAAAGGCAATTTCAGTAGATTGGTAATTTTGCTTAGTCTATCTCGCAAAGTTACATAAATTATTTTTGGC
This sequence comes from Cytophagales bacterium, assembly GCA_013299115.1. Classification (GTDB taxonomy): domain Bacteria; phylum Bacteroidota; class Bacteroidia; order Cytophagales; family Thermoflexibacteraceae; genus JAAFKA01. The sequence continues at coordinate 13,193 of JAAFKA010000056.1, read as the reverse complement.
AGTTGATTATTGTAGGTTGCCAAGATATTTTTTGCCGTTTCGGTGAGCAGTCCACGCTGGCTGATGCGAATATCGTTTCTTATTCTCCGTAATTTGTGCCGTTTTTTTATGAATAACACCTCGCCTTTGTGCGGTTTGGTGTGTTTGGCATAGTCAAAAGTATAGTAATCGGCATAGCAAAAGCCTGTTTCGCACATAAAAACATAAATATCACGGGCTTCGGTCATTATTCGCCTATAAAATGGTGTGCCTTCAAAAACAAAGTTTCTTAGTTTTTCATAGTCTTGTTCGGTCAGGTACTCGTCTAATCTTGTGGCTTCCGTACCGCCTTTGTCAGATTTTTGGAGGTGTACCACTGGTATCAGTTGCTTGTCTGTGGCAGTAGCAAAAGCAGCCCGAAAGAAGATACATAAAATTACCAAATAATTATGTTTGTAGGTGTTTGCTTGCTGGTCGTAAAAATCATTGAGGAAAGTTGGCGGTAAATTGCCTACTTTTAATTTGAGTAAGTTGTTGTTTTTCAGGTATTTGTGCCAAAAATTTAACTGTGTTTCGTAAGTGTTATTCACGTGGGTCAGTCCTTGTGGTCTTTTTTGTGTTTCGTACCATTCTAACACTTCTAAGACTGTGGTGAGTTTTAAACTTTGGCAGTGGCTCTTTTGCCCTGCCAATAGTTGGTGCTGTTTTTGAGATTTCTTTTTCGATAGATAAGCAAACAGGTCATCGGCAGTGGCATCGGGCTTTTGTGCCAATAGTTCCAAATATTTTGCTCTGATGATTTGCTGGTGCAAATTTAGGTCTTCGGTAGCTTGTGGGTCGTCTGCAATGGTTAGCGTGCTTGTTTGCTCGTCATAACAGACGGCACTGCGGAGGCATTTAACCTTTGTGCTGTATTTGCTCTTTGCGTACACGCCGTTTACTATCAAATAAAACCTAATAAAAACATATTCAGGCGTTTTGCGAATGGTGTCAAAATTTGGTTTGAAAACGAGGGCTTGTGCTTTTTTTTTGTTCATAGAAATCGACAAGCAAAGGATTAACTTTTTTCATAAAAACAGTTTGGGGATAATTTTTTTAGATAAAACTTCCCCAAACTGTTTATTTTTTGCTAATTTTCCAAAAAAATACTCCTCAAAAAAATATGCTGTTTGGTTTTTTAGGGCTACAAACAAGATATGTTAAAAAAAGAGAGTACGTAAGTTATTGATAATCAATAAATTATATAAAAAACACAAAGAACTAACAGTTCTTTAAAAACTGTTAGTTCTTTGGTAATTATAAATTTGTCATTCTAAGCATAGATAAGTAATGTTGCAACTACGTTAGAACTGACATTTCTTAAAGAAATGTTAGTTATGAGCATCATTTTCAAAAACTAAGACAGGCACTTCGCCCACAATTATTTGGATAGATGAGCTGGGTACAAAACCTACTTTGGTTATGAGGTTAATAGACTTTTGGTTATCGTGATTAATTACGGCATAAATTTTCTCCAGTCCAAGTGTTGTTTTGCCATAATGCAAAGCAGCTTGAGTGGCTTCCAACGCATAGCCTTTGCCCTCGTAGGCTGCCAAAAATGCAAAACCAACATCTACTGACGGTAGAGCCTCTCTTTTCACAAAACCAGCCATGCCTATCAATTTTTTTTCACTCTGGTGTACGACGGCATATAAACCAAAACCTTTGGTTGTGTAAGAATCTATTAAATTTGTCTGCAAATAAATACCTGCTTTGGCTGGTGTTTCTACTGCTCTGTTGCCAATAAATTGCAACCAAGAAGGACTATTGAGCAGCTCAAAAATAAAATCTCTGTCTGTGTTTGTTGCCTCAAAATGGCGTAAAGCAAGGCGAGGCGTAGTGGCAATGTGCATGATTGAAGCATTTATATTTCTGTAACTTTATGAAAATCAAATTTATGAAAAATCACACGCTAAAGCGTATGCTACAATAGAGATTATTACGATAATTTTTGTATAGAAAATTAACTTGTTGATTTTCAGCTGATTGACCTTGCAATTGGAGGCAACCCCCGCCAAAGGGTACAGTACAAACCGTAATAACCTCTAATTAACCGCAGTGTACGCAGAGGTTTACGCAGGGTACGCTAAGATTATTTTTTCTTAACGTACTTTGGTAAACCTCTGCATACACTGCGGTTAAAAAATTTTGGTAAAACGCACCTACATTTTCCTATACACAGTTACTGCCCCTGTCAATTCTCGGCGAATGGTGTTTCCTTTGCGGTCTTTGCTCCAATAGACAATGACGTATTGGTATTTGTCCATCGGTACAGGTGTGCCGTTGAGAGTACCGTCCCAGCCGTCTTCGGGTTTGAAAATGCCGTCCCAGTTGTCGTTTTTGTTGTGGTCTATGAACTTTTCGAAAATCACATCTCCCCATTTTTGGTAAACCCTTACCAAAATCCCTGTCAAATCACTGGTGAGAGGTGCAAAGGTATCATTCAACTGGTCGCCATTGGGAGAAAAAGCCGTAGGAATTTTTACTCTTGCCGTACAGTTTACCCTGACTTTTATGGTGTCTTCGGTTGAGCAGTTGGCTGCCGTTGAGGTCATGCGGATGATGTAGTCGGTGTCTTCTCTGCCCACCAACATCGGAGCTACGTTGTCGTTGCCCACAAAACCTGTACTTATCACAGCGGGGTTGCCTATTCTCCTCCACTCATAAAGGTAGGTTTCGCCTGCTATGCGGTTGAGGAGTTTAGCCTCCAAACGGTGGTTGAGTAGCCTGTATGGTGCATCTTCTACCTCGTCTTTCAGGGCAAAACAAAGCAAGGTGTCGGCTTTCAAATCAATTTTGGGTGTATTTTTATAAATTACTTCGCAACTTTGTTCGTATTGGCAGTTGCCAATTTTTACCTTCACTGTATAAACGCCGCCACTGAAAACAGGAATTTTTGGCGTTTGGTAACCGTTGTTCCAAAGATAGGTGGCGGGCTGCGAAACATCGGGATTGGTGGCATCTAAGGTGGTGGTTTCTCTGTCGCAGAGCAAAATGCGAGGAGGCAATTTTTTGATGGGCGTAACTTTCACACAAACCGTATCCCTTGATTTACAGCCACTGGCGTTGAAAACCGTAACCACAAAACAACTGTCTGTATTTACTGTAACAGAGGTTTCGGCTGTTGTTGCTCCGTGATTCCACACATAGCTTACGCCACCCGAAGCCCGCAAGGTTACGTTATCACCTGCACACACCTTGAGTTTTTTGTTGGCATTTGCCACTGCCACAGGCAAAGGATTGACTATGATTCGGGTGGTATCTCTGCCTTCGGTGCAAGAATTGTTGTATTTGGAGGCAACCCAATAGGTTTGCAAGCCTGCTGTTTTGTGGATAATTCTCAGGGTGCTGTTGCTTGTGCCACCCAAAACAGTAATAGTCGTATCAGCAAATCTGCTTACATTCCATCGGTGTTGTTCGCCATCGTTGGAAGTCAAAACTAAGGTATCTCCCACGCAAACTTGTTGCGGGGCTTGGATTTTTGGTTTTGCTTTTCTCTCCATTGTAACCTGCAACGTATCTGTATTGGTGCAGCCTGTTGCTGCATCTGTAACAGTCAAAACCACTTGCGAAGGCAAATAAAAGCCCAAATTATCTTTTTTAGGTTGCAAAACAGCCAAATTAATTACTTGTTGCGAAGTAGTGCCTAAGAGTTGGTTATTGCTTGCATTTGTCCACGCATAACGCACACTTCGAGGGTGCGAAATGTCAAAACCATCGAGGGTTATGAGTTGGTCTTCGCAAAATTTCAAAGTTTTATTAGCAACAGTTTTTTCAAGAGCCGACACTTTTGCGACTAAGTTCGGATTTACCAATACGGTTACGCTGATTTTGGTGCTTTTGCAACCCACCGCATTGCCACTGTTGCTCACTTCTGCGGTGTAAGTAAAAGTACCTGCCGTTTTGGGTTTTACCGAAACAGTTGCACTGCTGCCAACGTCTGTATTGTTTGGCTCATTGCTTGTCCATTTGTAGCTGTTTCCTCCGCTTGCGGTGAGGGTAAAACTTTCGCCCAAACAAATTTGTCGAGGGTAATTGTCGGCAATTTTGGCTATTGCTTTTTCCAAAAACTGCACCCCAATAGTTTCTTCGGTGGCACAAGTCGAGGGTGGCGTAACTTTGACTACATAGTTTTGCAAATCGTAACTACCTGCAATGGCGTAAGTGAGGGCAAATTCGGGAGTAGTTGCCAAAATTGTAGGATTGCCAACTTTTCGCCATTCGTAACGAAAATCTGCTCGGTGCGAAACGTCTTTGGCGTTGAGAGTTAGCACACTATCTTGGCAAACCACAATTTTTTTGTCTGTATTGTTGGGAGTAATGGCAACCAAAGGAAAGTCTGCAATGGCTACATCTGCAAACAAAATAGATTCGCAACGGGCATTATTGGTTTTGTCCACCACTTTCACCGAATAACGACCTGCTTTGTTTACCACAGCCGACAATTTATTGGTGCTGGTGCTTACAATGTTGCCGTTGGTGGTGTTCCAAGTAATATCAAAATTTTGGGGATTTGCCAAAGTCAAAACCAACGTAGTTTGCAACAAACATTGCCCGCCGTTGTCAAAACCTGTTAGCCTGATGGCGGGGTTTGGATTGTAGTCGACTTTTATGGTATCCAAACGTGAACAACCTTGTGGCGTACTCACACGCAAGGCGTACAAGCCACCTTCGGTAATGTTCAGGTTGGCGGTAGTTGCCAATGTGCCTGTTGGGTTGGCGGGGTTAAACCAACGATAGGTAACAGGCTGGTTGGTGTGGCTGATGTCGAATCCAACTAAGGTATATGGCACTTGTTGCGGACTGCACAAAACCAAATCTCTGCCCAAATCCACAACAGGTAAGTCGTTGAAAAAGAGGTTAATGGTATCGGAAGTTGCACATTTAGAGTCGAAGTTTTCATCTGTTACCTTTACCCAATAGGTTTTCATTCCTCTCAAAGTTTGGGTGGCTAAGGCAAGGGTTTTGGTAGTTGCCCCTGTACTCCACAAATATTTAAAGCTGGCGTTGTTGGCGTTGGTTGGGTCTGCATTCAGCACAATGGGGTCATTGGTGCAAACTTGCCTGTCTGCCCCTAAATTTACAGTAGGATTGGCGTCAAAATCAACTTTTACGTTTTTAGTGGCTGCATTGCAACCCCTACTATCCGTAATTTGCATCTGATAAATGCCTGTTTGGGTAACACGCAAAGACGCAACCGAAGAAAGTACGCCACCTGTTGCTGTATTTATCCATCGGTAACTCACGGTATTGCCATGACTGGTGGCGTAAGCATTGAGCAAAACAGCCCCTGCACTTTGGCAAGTGGCAACATCTTTTAGCGAAGTTGGAATTTCGGGCAAATTAAGCAACCGAAAAGCCAACGTATCTCTGCTGATACAGCCGTTTGCAGCCGTAAAAGAGTAAATTACTTGTGCCTCATTGCCTACGTTGGCGGGGTTGAGTTGCACTGTATTGGCTGCATTGTAAGGCTGGGCTGCACCGCCATTGATACTAAAACTACCACCCAAAGGCGTGGCGTTGAGGAAAAAAGGCGGTGTTTGCGAACAAACAAAAGGCGGTGTGGCGGTGGTAATATCGACTGCTGTGGCGGGCAGAATCTCAAAAACTCTGTCCGTAGAATCCACACAACCATTGGCAGACTGCGAAGTGTAACGCAAGGTGTGCGTGCCTATGCTAAACTGCGTAGGCGAATAAGGTGGTTGAATGACTATGCCATCGACCTTAAAAAATCCTCCTGCGGGTGTGCCTGTGGGCGTAAATCTGGCTGCATTGCTGCAATAGGTTGGGTTTACGTTGGCAATGGCAACAGTGGGCAAGGGGTGTATGGTAACTTCAAAAGGCGTGGCAGTGGTTCGGGTGCAGTTGGGTGGTGTGGTTAGCTGCACTGTGTAAAGTCCTGCACCTGTGGCTGCATTGGCACTTACGACCAAGCTGCTGGTGGTTGCACCTGCAATGGGTGTGCCATTTTTAAACCATTGGTAAGTCCAAATTTGCGAGGGAGGGGCAATTTCGGTCTGCAAAGTTCGGCTTTGTCCCACACAAAACTTCGCACCGCCCAGCGTGGCAATAATAGGTTCGGGTGCAGCATTGACCGCCAACATGACAGGTGCAGAAATGGTTTCGCAAACATCAGCCACGTTTTTGTCGTTGATTTTTACATAAATCCATTGGTTGCCCGATGTGGTGGCGGTGTAAGTTGGGTTTTGCAAGTTGCTGAAAAACAAGCCATTGACAAACCAACTGTATTCGTAATCACTGCCTGCGGGGGCTGCAATCGTACTAAAATTGACGATTTCACCCTGACAAACGACTAAGCTGTTGAGGGTGGCAACGGGCAGAGGTTTTGCTCTTTTTTCTATCACCAATTCATTAGAATTTGCGGTACAGTTGCCTGCCAAATCCACACGCAAACGAAATGTGCCACCATTGGAGGTGATGTATTCGGCTGCGTTTGCACCCAAAATGTCATTGAAAACCGAGCCTGTTTTTAGCTGCCATTGGTAACTGAAAGAAGGATTTGCAGGGGTAACAGTAGCTTGCAATTTGAGGCTTTTGTCGGCACAAAAAACTGTTTTGTCGTTTTCGCCTTTGATAGCAACCGTTGCTACTGAACCTGTTACGACTATTGCAGCTGTCATGCTGCGGCAACCATTGGCATTGGAAACTAAGCAGGTGTAGCTGCCTGTGAGTGTAGGTACAAAGGTATTGGTGGCTGTACCCAACCAAGTGCCGCCGCCCGCTAAGGTGTCTATTCCGTTGCGAATCCACTTGTAATTGAAACCTGCTGTGGCAGTGAGCAGAGGATTGGCTACTGCACAAATGTCTAAGCTGGCAGGGCTGATGGCAACCGAAGTAGGCGGGGCATCTACAATGTTGATTTGCACTTCGGGACTTTCGCCACTGCAAAAACCTGATTTTGTAATTTTGACTTTGTATAATCCCGAATTGGCTGCTGATGACGTATTTACCAATAAATTATTGCTTGTGGTGGGTAGCAATACATTATTTCTGTACCATTCGTAAGTTTCGTTTGCCTGAAAAGGAACAGCCAAAGCCAAATTTGTGCCTACACAAACTGTTTTGTTAGTTGTTCCCAAATCTGGCGTGGGTGGATTTAAAATTTTGACAACCTTAGAAATTACATAGCTGTCTGTTCCGCCACAACCTGTGCCTGCTGCTACGGTGGCAGTCATTTTTACAGTAAATTCTCCTGTGCTGGTGTAGGTGTGCGAGGGGTTTTGCCCTGTGCCTGCGGGACTTGCATCGCCAAAATCCCACGAGTAACTCAATACATTGTTGCCAAAACCTGTAAAATTGATAGTTCTGTTTGCTCCACAAATTTCTTGGGGGGTGGCAGTGAAGTTGAACAAAAGATTTTGAAAAGTAGCCCCAACAGAATACATATAAGACGCAAATTCGTCTATTGCCCCATAAGCAAAAGCTGTAAAAGATTTGTTGTTTATTGCAGATAACTGCACTGAAAGCATAGCTGTTGCATTGTTGGTCCTGCCTACATTAATGCGTATGTAGGAATATTCAGGTTTGTCTTTCACCAATCTTGCTAACGAAACTAAAGTAGCACCCGACGGAGCAGTCGTCCCTCCGTTAAATCGCAAATCTGCTATGTCTGCGGTTTTCATCACTACGTTTACGTGATGATGGGCTATTATCATTGGTAGTCCTCCTGTGGGAACAGTATTAAAAACGGTGGTTGCGGTTTGTTGGTTGATAGGATTGAGGGCAACTACGGCAGGATTTCCCCAATTTGCCCCATTGCAGCCTGTTGCTTTTGACAATTCCAAAACAGCAATAGGTTTGTCGGATTCTATGTGCAAAGCATCTAAAATATCAACCGCAGGTGGCACTATGTCTATAATTTGGCTCTGCCGAGCATTGAGTACAATGTTTTGTACGGTTGTACCATTTTTTAACGTAACATTGGTATTGTCATTGGCGGCTATGATTCGGACAAAATAACCATTGGTTTGTTCGTTGGTATTTGTTCCCAACAATGGCGTGGCGATATATTCTTTGCCCCAAGTAGCTAAGGGGTACATTTGCTCATATAAATGTTGATAGGAATCACCAATAAGGGGACAGGCAGCACTTCCTTGCGTCTGCCCAGCAAAAACAGCAAAAGGTTTGCAAGTACCCAGAGATTTGATAGTTGAGCCTGAAAAATCTTCTCCTGCTGTTGCCACTCTGTACTGCACCGTTTGCCCTTTGTTTAGGGTTACATTAAAAGGTGTGTTGGCAATTTTTCCACCCGAAGAATTGGCAGTCAAATTGACTGTTACAGTGGTGTTGTCCTCTACGGCTACAATTTTGAAAACCGCAAAAGATTGGGCTTGTACGGTTACAGTGGTAATTGGATTGACTACAATGTATTCTGTATTGTCGCCCAAAGCTGTTTTGGGCAGCACGATGGAGGCTTCGGTAAAAGTTCCTCTTTCATTGGAGGCAATGACACTGATGTCGTTGTCATTGGATTGTACCAAATAGGCTTGTTCAGTTACTGCTTCGCTATTAAAATTACCTGTTCCTGCTTGGTTTGATGTGAGGGTATTGACAAGTACCGTACCATTGGCAGGTACGTTTACATTGACAGGGATAAAAGTTGCATTAAGGGGCATAGAAACTCTCACATTTGCACCCAAACGTGAGGAAATCAAAATGCGAGGAGTGCCTACTACAATATCCATAGGCAAAAAACCCACCCAAAACTCTTTGCCTTCGGTGGAGGCTTGGCTTTGGCTGCGTGCAACAAAATTGCAACAGCAGAGGAGAAGGATGGATAGAAGTTTTTTCATTGTGAGTGTAGTTATTTTAATTGTGCAAGCAATAACATTTCTTTAAGAAATGTTATTGCTGAGAATATAGACTGAACCTTACAGCAAAAATACAAAAAAATTATAACTTTGTAAAAAGTTAATGGTTTATTCAAAAAAGTAGAAGAAATTATGCAAGATATTTCCATGTTGCACATGACCCAAATTAATCCAAAAGGTGAGCCGATGGCACAACTTTTAGAGGCTTTTTTGATAGCACAAGTAAAAAATAAAGACACAAAAATGCCTTTGTATAGCGTAGAAACTATTGGTGCTAATTGGCGTTTTGTAATTATGGAAGGCAAAGAATACCACGTTTCTAAATCTTTTGACTGCACCGACAAAGATGATTTGCTGAAAATTATTGCGGTTTTGAGAAAATTTAGGTGGATTTTGGAAACGAGGTTGATGAAGTAATTGATTTAGTTTTCCTTGTTCGGTGTGCTTGCAGGGCTTTTTCGGCTAAGGTGTCAAGTTTTTGCAGTTTTGTTTCGTCTGAAAAAAGTTTTTCCCATTGCAAATTATCTATCTGCTCACTGTTTTCTGTGTCAATCGTAACAGTTTGCAAGCCTAACCGTTGGGCTAAGGCTACCAAAAAAGCTACGTCTTGGTCTGAAATGTGGGTAAAAGCTACGGTTTTCATAAAATGTTGTCCTGTTTTTTAGCTATACGAAAAATTACTTGTTTTGTTGGGTTAATAAAGTATTGATTTTTCATTCCTCAAAAACAGCCTACACATCATATTTTTTGTAAAACTCCTCGTTGCGTTGCCACCAATCTGTCTTAATCTCCTCACTTACGGTTTCTATATTTTCGTCAATAGCACCTTTGTTTAGCAAAAACTCTAATCGCAACCGAGCAACCAGCCGAAACAGCGTGGCTTGGTCTATGACATTTCGGCTGATGCTGATAACAAAATTCTCTGAATTGGTTTCTATATTTATGGCTTGCTGCATAGAAATTGTTTTGTGAAGATACGAAGAGTTACTTGTTTTGATGGGTTAATAAAGTATCGGTTTTTTCTAAAAGTCTGCAAATTTGCTATTTAAGTGAAAACAAATTTAGAAATTCATAAAATTTTTGTAATAAGTAGTAACGCCAATATAAACGACTTGATGAAGGTGGATTTATTCCATTTGTACTTTGCTTTAAATCATAAATTTCATCTAATAAATTGGGTAAATCTTTTTTGTAAAACTCCCAACTTGCCTCCAAATGTTTATTATTACTATCTACAATACGGATACAACTCAAACAAACATAAATAATTTCTTGAATTTCGTGAGTAGCTGAATAAAATACAAAGGCATGACGGTAAATAGGTGGACAATATGCAACTCCACCTTGTTTACTACCTTTATGTATTATATAATATAGTTTTTGTGTAAGCCAATGGTTTTTCTGCAAAGTAATAAATTCCTCAGCAGTAGCATGACGATTGCCATACTTGTCTATTATTTTAGTTCCATAGGGATTATTTTCAATTTCTAAGTTTTCAATTTGTTTATAGATTTGTTGGAGTCGCATATAAGGTACTGTAAGCAAACTTTCCTTTAAAATTTTAATCTTTTCATTATTAGCTTGTTCAATTAGTTTTAACTTTTCCTCGTCATGCAATCCAATGTATAGAGTGATGTACTCAAAATCTATATTTTTCCATATTTTGCTTAATAGTTCCATAAAAGTTGTCTATTTTTTACCATATTTTTGGTTTTTACCAAAGATAAGACTTTTGTTATTCCTTCCCAAAAAATCTTTTCCTTTTCCAAAAAACTTTTATTAGTTTTGAAGCCCTAACTTTTTCTCTTGTCATGTATTTTCAAAGTTTAGTAATGCAGGCAAAACCAAAGAAGGCAAAGATGGGATTTTATTTGAAAAACATATTCAACAGACTTACCATGCTGTTTTTGAAATTAGAACTATCACAGGAGAAAAGAAAAAACTCTACAAGCAAAACCGAATAATGCTAAAAACTTACTACAAACATAAATAAAAAGCCTGATAGGTTGGCTATCAGGCTTAAAACACCAACATAGCATTGCTTTTTGCAAAACCACGCTATTAACGTCCACCACGATTTGGTACACAAATTTAGCATTATTTTTACAAGTTACCAATCACTTTTTTGCTTTTCTTTTTCTAATTTTCATTTTTCGGTTTTATTTGTGTGTACACAAGCAGCAACAGGAAAACATCACACACTAAGGCGTATGCTACATTCGGCTGCCACCTTCTGCACAACTTCCATTCTCTACACCACTATTTTAATCCCCACCACCAAAATATCATCAACCTGCGGTTCATTTGACTCTTTTCGCCACTCTTCTATGGTTTGGTTTAACACCTTACCTTGAGTAGCCAAAGATTTACTTTGCTTTTTCACTTTTTACCGCCAATTCGTCTAATAATTGCAAATGATAGAGCAACCATTCACTCCTTTCGGCAATGGGTACTATATGCTCAAACAATTTTTTGCATTGGTTTCTTATTCCAAATTGCTCGGCTATACTCGTCAAACTGTAAGTGCTGTATGCCATGGTTTTTATTGGACTTGTTTAGTTGGGAAAGTTACAACGTCTTTTGCACACAGATAACACAGATTTTACGGATAAAACACTGATTTTTTTATTTTTTATCCGCAAAAATTGGTTTAATCAGTGTTATCTGTGTGCTAATTCATCTGGTTGAAGGCAACTAAACAAGTCCATTATAATCTGTGATTTTTATTCCTCAAAAACGACATAAATCCTTTCGTTTCTTAGTTTTCTATGTTGATAGCTTGCTGCATATAAACTGTTTTGCGAATGTACGAAAAATTACTTGTTTTGTTGGTCTAACAAAGCATTGATTTTTTCTAAGTCGGCAATTTTACTGGTTAAGGCTGCAATTTTTTCGTCTTTGTGAGCAAGTTCTAAACGCAGTTTTTCTAATTCGTGAGTAAGGTCTTTATTTGTATTTAGTACATTTACTTGATTATTATTGCCCTCAATATCTCCTGTATTTATTTGTGTTATTTTTTCTCCATAACTCAACAATTCAAGCCAATCTATTTCTAATAATTTGGCTATTTTCTGTACTTTTTCAAGACTTACTTTGGTTTTTTCAGTTTCTAAACTGTTGTACGTTTTTGTACTAATACCTAAATTGAGGGATATTCCATTAAAGAACTCTACTCTCATTTTCCAGTTGTTGGCACACCACCCAACAACTTTTTTATTTTTCTTCCCTTGCCCGCATTGCCTTTTCTATTTCATTCAGGGCTGTTGCTGAAAAGTCATGTTTGTAAAATCTCCGAAAAACAGCTACTTTAAGGTCTATCGGAGAAATGTCGGGTTGTTGTGCTTTGATACTGTTTGTTACTACCATTCGACTATATTCTATCATATCAAACACCATTTGAAACCTCTCAGCAGGAGTTTTAGTGGCAATAATAGCACGTTGGGCAGCGTAAATGTGGGCAGGGGTATCTGTCATACAAGATTGAAGGTGTTGAGTTGGAGATATTTGCACCAATGTAATAAATAATTTTTGTCCATGGTAGGATTTTCTAATAAATCTTGAATATCTTGGAATCAAGAATTGAGAGATGATGAAACCATTGATAATGAGTAAAATATTTTTTTGCCGTTATATCTTACGAGAAAAATATTGCTAACCTTAAATTCATTAGTTTATGATTACTAAACTGCATAATTTTTACTTATTAGATGGTAAACTCCTTTATGTTTGTAAGGATTTTATTGGTTTCAATCCTATGATAAGTAAACCCTTAGTGAATGATACTGAAAGAGTTTATGATACCAAAACAAAAGAAGATAAATTTGAAATACAGGGGAGTGTATTTTCTGTGCTTCTCACTTCTTTTTTTGCTTTAGGTCCAGCAAGAGGTTATGAAAAGATAGAGATATTAAAAAATGATAGGAAAATTATTTCTTATGAATATGGGGGAAAGGGACATGGAGTTAATTATTCTGAAGGAAATCGTTTTTTGGTAGAAAATAATCAGGCATATTTAACCACACAAGGAAATGCCCTACGAGATAAAACCACAAATGCAATCTACTCAGATTTTGTGGAATATCACAATTATTTCTTTTGGTTTGAGAATATTATTATTCCTCGTGTTACATCTCATAAATAAGTGCCTATTTTTTATTTTACTTTTTTTGGTTATCTTTGTGCTATGAAAAGTCCCGCCATAGTTTTGAGTTCCCTACAACGTGAATTCTTAACCACCTTATCCAAACAAACTACAGGCAGTTCTCGTGATAGAGAACGGGCAACAATTATTTTACATCTCTCTGATGGTTTGTCAGGTCTACAAGTAAGTAAGTCTTTAGGTTT
>JAAFKA010000055.1 GCA_013299115.1 Cytophagales bacterium | reverse complement strand
TTGCACAAAGTTTGCAAATAGAAATCATACTGTACTGCACCTTCTACCTGCCCAATGGTAAAAGTAGTGGCGTTGTTGGCAATGAATCTTGCAGTCCAGAAATTAGTAGTGGCTGGTTTGAAAAGCACCAAAATCCGTTTGGTAGCATTAAAAGCAGTTTCGCCATTTGTCCATTCTAATTTGATACCTGCAAAGCCGTTGGGTTGTGTTACGTTGGTTACTATCAAAGCACTTAAAGAATTTGTGCAAGCTGTTCGGGTGTAGTTCGGTGTTCCCAAAAGTGCCGAAGTTGCTGTTGCACCTTGCGTTACGGTTACCAAACCTGTTGTAAATCCATCATTGACTACGGCGGTAATGGTGTTATTATTGACAACTACAAAACTGCGTGCTGCCACATTACCAATTGTTACAGCCGTTGCACCTAAGAAATTGTTGCCTGTTATCGTTACTGTAACATCTACACCTCCCGAAGTTGGGTTAAAGTTGCTAATCATTGGCAAGGCAACACCAATCGTAAAATTGGTATTCAGGGCTGCAATGCCTGTGGTTTCTACAAACCTATTGGCTACATCTCTGGTGCTGGGTTGGTTGGCAAAAGTGGTGTAGTCGGTAGTGGCAACTACTGCATTTGTGCCGACTACGTTTGTGCCGACTAACTCCGCATTTGCCCAATACAACCGCATAGTAACGTTGTTTACTGCGGGGGTAACAGCAGCAAAATTGTAATGCTTGTTCAAAATATTGGCATTGACAGTTCTAAACTCACGTGTTACTGTCAAGTTGATAGTGCTTGCCCCATCTTGCAAACCGATGCCCAAACCTGCTATGTCCGTAGCCAAAGAAGTGGTGTTGAAACTGCGGTTGGTGGCTTGCACATTGCCAAAAGTACCAATCACGATATGTCCGTTTACTCTGTCCTCTGCCAAAGCTCCTGTATTACCTAAGTTTAATTGTCGAGTTCCTACATTCAACTTGCCTGTTTGCATGGTAACAAGTCCTGTGGCTGTGATGCTGCTGTTCAGACTTAAACCTGCTGCATTGTTGAGGGTAATTCCTGCAAAAATTCCTGTGTCGTGTGTAATTGTTTGTGCAGTATTGCCCTCAAAAGAAACTGTGCGACTGTTGGCTGTAAAAGTTCCGCCTGATTTGTTCCAATTCCCCAAAATTCGCAAGCTACTTCCTGCATCTGTGGACAAGCTAACAGTTCCATCGGTTTGCGTGTAGCTGGTAATGGTAACGGGGGAAGTGGCTGCATTGCAGTTGAGTGTTGCCCCTGCACCCGAAATATTGAAATTGTTGATATTTGTGCCTAAACCCGAAGTAGCAAAATTTACAGTTCCTGCCACCAAACTCATAGTTCCGTTTACTGTCCACGAACCTGTCAATGCTCTTGTTAAGATTTGACTGGCGGTGTTCATCGTAAAATCGTGAACTTCTAAGTTGTTGTTCGTTATGTAAACAGGCAAATTTAAAGTTTTATCACTGCCCGAATTGTAGCAGTAAGATTTGCGAGCAAAAGGCTTGTCGGTTGTTAGGTTGGGTACGGAATGATAAAATTCATACCTTGCTGTTAAACCTACTGCTCCTCCTGCGTTTTCACTTGGCGTTTGTCCATAGATAAAACCACCACCCGAAGTAACATAGCCATAAAAAGCCATGTTGGTAGGTCTGCCACCAATAGCCGACCATGGGAAAATGAACTCACGAGTGTTGCCCGAAGCTTGGTCGCCATAAGCCCCAAAACCTGCGGTGTTGGTACTCCAACCATTGCTACCATTGGCGGTGCGGTATTCTCTGTATCCATTTTTTACATACATCACCACATCTGCCCTGAAAGGCAATTCGGCAAAATTTGCTCCGTCATAGTTAAAGCCTATGTTTGTACCGTCTGCATTTGTGCCTCCGTTAATTGGATTGCTGGGATTTTTGGCAATATACAAAACCAAACCTTCGGTGAGATTTGCAGTAGTCAAACCAATATACAAATTATTATTGTCCCAAGTCATGTACCAATCTTGCGAAGTGTTGCCTTGCAAAAGGGCAGCATTTTGTCCGTTGGCGTGGTCGCCATATTCGCCAGGTGAAATCACGCCGTCGAGTGTAGTCAAACTTTCGTCGTCATTGATTGTCAAAGTTGCTTGATTGGCAACGCCCACTGTATAACCTGCTCCTGCTGCAAGGGTAATGATTGCAAATTCTCTACTTTCTGTCAAAGCATCATCTACTACGTTTACTGCCAAAGTTCCCGAAGTTTGGTTGGCTGCAAAAGTGAAAGACGTAACCGAAACTGCACTTGTGTTAGTGCCATTTGCCAACGTATAATCTGTGCCTGCACCTGTGGCTGTGCCTGAAACTGTGATGTTTACAGTGGTTGGCACTGACCTTGCAACGGACAATGAAATATTAAATGTGCCGTTGGTGCTGGGTTCTCCTGCTGCTGTTCCTGCCGAAATCGTAATAATTGGCGTTTGGTCTATGTTGGTGGCAGGCAAATTGTTGATTGCCAAACCATTATAGAAAGCATCGGCACTTGTGGCTGTGCTGGTGATATTGTAGGCAACTGTGCCACTGCCACCATTTGCACCTGTTACGGTTACGTTTTGTGGCGTATTCCAATTTGCAGACGTGAAAGTTAAGGTTGCGGGGGCAACAGTGCCACCGCCTACTGTGTTATCACTTGCCAATGTAATGGTAACGTCTGCGGTTGGTTGCGAATTTAACCTGTATGTGTAGGTATCAACGCCTCCATACCTTGTGGTGTTCAAATTTGCTTTGGAGAAGGTAGCTCCTGCAATGTCGTCATTGTTTATGGTCAGCATGGCATTATTTGGCGTGCCAATGGTATAACCTGTGCCAGCAATTAAAATCGTAATGTTTTTATCTGCTTCTTGGATTAGGTTGTTCACTGCTGTTACTGTGATGCTTGCGGTGCTATTTCCGTTTGCAATCGTAACAGTTCCTGTGCCTGCTGCGTAAGTGGTTGCACCTGCAACTGTGTAGTCCGTTGTCAAGGCTGCTGTGCCTCCGTAGATAAACTCAACTACCAAATTGCCTGTTATGCCTGTGCCTCGTGAGAAAACAAAGGTGGTTGTACCTGCATTTTCGTTGATATTTGCCTGTGAAGCTGTTATAGAAACATCAGTGGTATTGAAACCAACAGTGAAGTTTTGGGTAGTGTTTTGTGCTACTGCAATACCTCCTGTTTTGGTGATGTTTTTGTTTGGTACGTCAATAGTTCCTGCCAAATCTGCAAAAGTGCTGGGGGCTGTGAATTGATTAACCCTAAAATTGGCTTCGGGTGCTGCCACACCTATCAGGTCTTCGGCTGCATACCAAATGCGGATATTTCCGTTAGAAAAACCACCAACATTGGTTTCTTGCAACTCAAAACGTCTGCGGGTCATAGAACCAGCCACCAAATTATGGTAACGTCTGATGGTGAAATTGGCAGTACCAACAATACCATTTTGCAAACCAATTCCTAAACCAGAAATTGAAGTATTGACATTGGAAGCATTATTAACCACTACGCCTGTTTTGAGAACAAAGCCTGTGCCTGTTCTGTCCGTAACCACGTGGCTGTTTGTCAAATCTTCTTGCAAATTTCCTGAGCTAATATCTAATTGGTTGCCATTCAAATCCAAATCTCCTGCGGTAAGTTGGGTGCTGACTGCGGTGGAAATATTGGTGCTAACCAACCGCACATCTCGGCTTGCTCCTGCGGTTTTGTTTATTTCCAAAGTCTGAAAAGCTACTGCACTGTTGCTTTGCAAAGTTTGGTTGCCATTGCCCCCATTGAAAATTACTTTGCCTGCACTGTGCGTAAAAGTTCCTGCTGTTTTGGAAAAATTGCCACCAATAGCAAAATTTAAAGCTGCATTGTTCAATACAAGAGTACCTAATGTATGTGTGTAATTACCTACAACACTAAAATTATTGGAACTTGTAATTGTCAAACCATTTGCAGTTTTATTGACTGTCATATTGCCTGCAATGCTAATAGTTCCTACGCCTGAAATGGTTTGCATCATTATGCCATTTGCAAGAAAACTACCTCCAATATTTATAGTTCCTGCATTGGCAATACTACTTTGCAAAGTAACATTTCCACTTGCATTGATAGCACCTGCACCAGTAATCGTAATATTA
Source organism: Cytophagales bacterium (assembly GCA_013299115.1). GTDB lineage: Bacteria > Bacteroidota > Bacteroidia > Cytophagales > Thermoflexibacteraceae > JAAFKA01. Next base: position 14,927 of record JAAFKA010000055.1, on the reverse strand, counting down.
GATTGAATTAACATATTGCGACATTGCAAATTGCCTGTAATATTCAATAAATTGGTACTGCTATAATCTGGCACCACTACATCTCTCCCTGCCATCGGCATTACGCCTTGTTCCCAATTTCGGCACTCTGTCCAATCTGCCGAAAATGCCCCTGTCCATACGGCTGCTGTGTTTAGGGCTGCTGTTCCCATTGCATCTGTAATGGTGGTGGGTGCAGTATAAGTAGCCTTTACAAACACTTTTTGTGCAGGATTGGCTGAACTTAAATTTCTCACTTTTAAGGAATACCAACCTGTGGTGGGTGCGGTGTAAGTGGCTGCTGTCAAGTGACTACCCGAAGTATTATTGGTAGCATATCTTTGTAAACCATCTAAGGTATGCACACTTATAGTAACTTCTTGAACATTATTTTCCAAAAACATATCCAACACAATATTTGTCCCTGCTGCTGCATAAACTTTGCCTACCAAACGACTAACCGTAGAACTTGCGGGCAAAGCCCCACCTTGCCCCAACGAAGAACAATGACTATCTCCCAAATCATTTGCCATTTCCCACTCTTGGGTTGTGGTCGTTACGCCTGCTGCGGGTGCTTTGCGTGAAGGCACATAGCCACCCACTGCCCCGTCAATAGCCCAAACTGCATAGCCCCTGCGACCTTGCAAGGCTGTGCCATCGCAAGGCGGAATAGAAAGCTGTACTGCATTGACACCCAACGGATTACCTCCTGAACCAGGTGCCCGAACTGTGCGAATAGCTGTGCCATTTGCACCTGAATAATCTTTGAGGTTAGAGCCAACAGGAAAACTTGTTTCTACCCATACGTTTTGCCACGTATTCCAATTATCATTTGTGCCAATAATTGCTTTGCCTCCTCTCTCAATGACTAACAAATCTGCACCTTGATTGCGTACCAAATAAGGACCTCCCATAAAATCGAGGTTTTGGCGACACCAAATCAGGTTTTCTAAATCACTGCGAACCTTCAAAGATGTAAGACTTTTGGGGTCGTGAGTATAACGGTTGCCCTCTGTGCCTAAATCAAATAAATCTTCGATAAAAAGTTGAGGAGCCCCATCAACTGCCAATAACAAGGCATAAGAAACCGACAAACGAGGGTCGCGAGGGTCGACGTGAGGGGCTAATTCGTCACCTGTACGCCAGCCTGAATTGTCGCCGAGAGGTTTGGAGAAATTGCCATTTGTCTGTAAAATAGGTCTGTATGTATCGTGATTGTTCACAAAAGGTACGGTTCTGCCTCTGCTGGTCTGTTGATTGTTGATAGCAGTTCCCAAATTCATAGCCCCGCCTTGGAAAGTCAAACCTGCCAAACCATCTGACCAACCACGTAAGCCGAAGTCAAAAGTTCCTGCTCTTCCGTTCATTCCACCTGTGTTTACGCCTGTGGGTGCAAGGTCTGCCCAGTTGTTGAGTTGTGTGCCAGAGCCTACAAATTCGCCAACAGCAAACATCGTTGTTCCACCATTTGCCCAGCCAGCACCTGTTTGGAGGTTTGCCAAAAAGTCTTCACCTGCCCTGTAATCATAATGTTTTACAGCATCGAGCCTTACGCCGTCAAAACCTGTTTGTTTTTTGTACCAAATCAGCCAATCACGCATACCTTTACGCATATAGCCGTTGTTTGCACCGCCAGAGGCTTGGGTGATGGGTTCTGCCAAATTTCCGCTATTTCCATGCGAGTTATCGGAGTAAGAAATATCAGGTCCGAACATCTGCTGGCAAATGTCGCCTGTGGTGCAGTTGTTGTCGGGGTTTGGGTGGAAATTCTGCCAATTTTTGTGAAATCTGCCTGTTCTTGCCGAATAATCTGCTAAGGTTTGGTTGCCCGCAGGGGTAAGCCACGAAGTATAGCGGAAGTTTTTCCATTGGTCTGCCCATGCGGTGGCATCTTGTCCGCCGCCGCCATTGTCCGAGCCTGCCCCAATGAGGTGATTAGGCACAATGTCTTGGATAACGTCAATTCCGTTGGCGTGGAAAACCGCAATCATACGGAGGAGGTCGTCTTTGCTGCCCATTCGGGTTTTTACGTCTCCTTTTTGGAACTTGTCGCCCAAATCATAGTTGTCGTAAGGTGCATAGCCAACGCCATGTGTGAAACCATTTTTGACCGTTGGTGGTATCCAAATGGCATCTATGCCCATTGCACGCAGGCGTGGGGCTAATTCAGTCAAGTAATTAGACCAATTTGCTTGGTAATTGTTGTGCCAATAGTCCCACCAAAAGGCTTGGAGGACTACTCTCCGTTCTTGGGCGAAGGTTAGGTTGCTAAGGAATAGCAAAACCACTGCACACAGAACTCGAAAAGATAAGTGTGTTGTTTTCATTGTATTTACTTCGATAAAGTGTTGTGATAGTTGAAAATATTGCAACAACTAATAGGTAACTTTAAGCCACCTCATAGCTAAGAGCAAATTTGTTGAAAATATTGCAACAATGTATGAAAAATACAACTAAATATGGTAGGAGATAGTTAGAATTTTTTAGGGTTAATATATAATTTAATTGATGAAAAGTACAGTTTTGTAAAAAACTTTTCCTTTTAAGTAGCATTATCAATCCTCCACGCCTTTGCCCGCAGCCCAGAGCAAGGTAGCCCTTATTTTGGCGTACTTCGCTTTTAATTCTATCAATTTGCCTTCTGCCTCTAAGAGTTTGCCCTCACGAGAATTGACCAAAAAAACTGAACTTTCGCCATTTCTAAACTTTTCTAATTCGCCTGCTACCAAAATTTGGTAGTTGTTTATCATAGCAGCCACTTGGGTCAATAGCTTTTCGGTAACTTCCAATTCATTGTGCAAAGCCCTGATGTCATTGCCAATTTCTCTGTTTGTCTGCAATCTATCAAAGGAGGTTTGGGCTATTTTTATCTTGGTTTGTTGATATTTTGCCCTCTCTTTACGCCAAATTAACGGAAAAGCTACATTAAAACCCCATTTGAAATTATTGGTAAACGGATTTGCCAAACTGCCATCAAAACGACTGCCAATTCCCAAAAAATTGTAACTCACGTCTATCACAGGTTTAAACATTTCTATTGCCATGCGGCGTTGCACGTCTAATTGTTTGAGTTTAAAGTCAAACTTAATCAATTCGGGGTGGTTTTGGGCTGCATAACTCAACAACTCGTTGGTAGTCAAGATACTTTGTCTATTAATTTGCTGGGTTGGGCGTTGCAATTCGGTTAGTTCCAACGGATTGCCATCGTTGTCCCAAAGGTGGTTCGACACCATTAAACGTGCATTTTGGTAGCCCACTTGTGCTTTTTGCAGCGTAATTTGTCGGTCTTGCACTGTAATAAAGGCTTCGGTGGAGTCTATGGCGGCGGCATCGCCTTGTATCACTCTTTCCACAATCCCCTCGTAACGAACAGCAGCTAATTCGTAGCCTTTTTTGGCTAACAAGTATTGGTTGTGTGCCTCAAACCACGCCCAATAATCTTTGGCAGCTTGTAACAGCACTTTGTTGATAATTTTTACTCTTTCTGCCTCCAAAATTTCTTTCATATATTGTGCCTCTCGCAAGGTAGCTCTGCGGTAATCTATGAGCAAACCCTGCCCCAAGGGAACAGTAAGCCCCACATAGTCGAGTCCGCCGAGTGGTAATTTGCTTTCATCATTCAAAAAATCTCCTCTGGTTCGGTCAAATCCGCCTTTGAGTTCACCTATCCACATGGGTACTTTGAGTTGCGTTTCCCACACCTCATAGTAGAGTTTATCTTTAAAGTCTTTGCGGACAAGGGAGGAGTTAAATTTAGGGTCGAACAAGCCCCTTGCCAGACGAATTTCTTGCTTACCAAAATCGGACAACAAATTGGCTTGTTTGGCTATGGGGTGGTTTTGCAAAATTTGCCTAAAAAAATCAACAGGCTCTATCAACACCGTATCCTGTTTGGTGGGGGCTGTTGTTTGGGCAAACAAATTGCCAACAAAACCGACAAACAGCAAAGCAAAAATAATTTTCATGGGTCATTGCAGCTACGAACCTTGATTTTATTCGCAGTAAACTATATTTCAGTGAACTTCCCCGTCATACGACTCTCGAAGTCGTATGACGAATTACTGTTACGTTTCACACGCTAAAGCGTATGTTACATTCTCACACGCTAAAGCGTATGCTACATTCTCACACGCTAAAGCGTATGCTACATTCTCACACGCTAAAGCGTATGTTACATATTTTCACAAATTATGCCAATAGTGGCGTGGTTGTGGTTTTAGTTCCTTCATTACTGTTTTTTGTAGTCATAAAATCACGATAAGGCACTACCCTGTCGTGGTGGTCGGAGTTTGCCACGTCTAACATTCCGTAGCCGTGATTGGCAAATTCGCCAAACCCTGAATGAAATACAAAGTGCTGCACTTTAGGGTGTGCATATAACTCAAACGGAAAAGTATAGCCTATCACTTCTTGCGAAAGTTCCCCTTTTTCGTAAATAAAATAGCTGCGAGAAGTCTTTTTCTCAAACACATTCATTTTTTCCAAATATACTTGGTCTGGAATTAATTGGAACTGAAAAAACTGCTCTATTTCTTCGGGTTTATACAAGCCTGACCTTTCCATGCGGTGCATCGTCGACTCATACAGCATATCTGAAAAGGCTTCGGTGGTTGGATTTTCTACCAACGATTCGGCTTGGTCTGTAAAAGCATGAGGCACCATAGGGCAGAGGCAAATATACTTCATCGAGCCTTTGAGTTCAGGTGTAATTTCTTTTTCGACATATTCAGGGGTCAAAATAATTTCTCCTAATTCGAGCAATTTATGTTTAAATAGTTCTTGTAAAAAATCATCGAGAAAAGTTTGCGACAAAGAGGAAACTATCAAAGTAACACGCGTGGACAAGTAAGAAATACCTGTACGCCCTACTTTAATTTGACCTTTTAAGCCCGAAAAGTTGAACAATACCGTATTATAGAGGTCATAGCCTTTGCCTTGCATAAGTTTTTCGATAAAACCCAAAATCAAGTGTTGATGTTGGAAGGGCAAGGTTGCTCCTTTGTTGCGGAGTCTAAAAATGATGCGTGTTCTCACAATCGTAAAAATTCAGTTCTATTTGTTTAACAAAAAATCAAAATCATTGTTTTTGCTTATTAAGAATTTTTTTAAATAAGCAACGAGCAAAAAAATAAATTAAATTTTTCGTTTTGTAGTTAGTTGAAAATCAGTAGTTTATATCAAAATTTGGTAACAAAAATAAATTCAAGAAAAGTAAGTCAAGCAAAGCATAAAATTTTGACTTGTGCAAAAGTTTAACAAAACCTTGTTTTTGTTAAACTTTTTTGTACTTTTTTGCTATATTTGTTCAACAAAAAAAATTGCAAAAGTAGCAATAAAAATCCCATTGGTTTGCAAAAGTAGCAATATTTTTGAGTATGCAAGTTGGTTGCAGTTAATTTTGTATGAATTTTTTTCTTTTTATAAAAAATATCAAACCATCACCCCCAACAAGGTAATATCATCACGTTGGGCTTCCTCTTGTTGGTAGGCTTGTAAGGTGTCATTGATTTGGATAAAATGTTGTTCAAAAGGCAATGTATGCAAAGTTAGCAATAATTCTTTGAAACGCAGTGTACCAAAGTTTTCACGTTTGTCGTTGCATTGGTCTGTAAAACCATCAGAAGTGAGGTAAAACCTATCTCCTTTGGTAACTTCCAACGTACATTGTTCAAATTTTCTGTCGATTTTTCTACCTCCGATTGATTTTTTGCTGCCCTGCCAAACGACTAACTCCCCATCTTTTTTGAGGTGATACAAAGGTCTTTTTGCCCCCGCAAAAGTGGCTTGATAGGTAGTTGTTTGGGTAGTTTTAGGTAGCTGCAAAAGGCAAATATCCATACCATCGTTGTTGGCTGTGGTGTCTTGGTGCAGGGCAGTTCTGATTTCGTGGTGCAGCATATCTAAGAAATTTGCAGTTTTGATACCTCCATTTTCGAATAGAATTTTATTCAGTAAGGTATTGGCAATGAGGGACATAAATGCCCCAGGCACGCCATGACCTGTGCAATCTATCACTGCCACATAAATTTGCTGGTTGGTGTCGTCCTCTCCCAACCAATAAAAGTCGCCAGATACCACATCTTTGGGTTTATAAAATACAAAAGCATCGGCAAAACAGCGTTGCAAGTCCTCTTTGGGTGGCAAAATAGCTTGTTGTATGGTTTGGGCATACCGAATACTGTCTGTAATGTGCTTGTTTTTATGCTCAATTTCTGTATAAGCCCCTGCATTGTCTAAGGCTACCGAAATATAAGAGGCTAAGGTCTGCAACAGCGTAAGGTGATAGTCTGTATAGGCTTGGCGTTTGAAACTCTGCACAGTGATTACGCCTGTTGTACGGTCTTCTATCTGCAAAGGCAGATAAATAAGAGAAAGAGGCAATTCGCCTTCATTGGCAGTAGGTGCTGAGGTTAAATATTGTTGCCATTCGGTACTTAAATCATTGATAAACAGGGCTTTATTTTGCAGCAAACACTGAAAAGCTAAACTATTTTTGTGCGTAGCCAAATTTTCTATGTGTGTGGGTAGCATAACTCCTTTTTCTACAAAACCCTCATAAACAAGGCTTTGCGTTTTTGGGTAATAAATACCAATACCAAAAGCTGCTGCGTCCATCAGCGTATTCACGTTTTCATACACAGTGCGAATAATGGTGGTCGACTCCAAAGTGGCTGCCACTTTTTGCCCTATTTCGCTGATAGTCTGAATGTTGCGATAAGATTTTTCTAATTGCAAGTTGGCTTGGCTGATGTTGTCCCGTTGGGTTTCTATCTCCTCTTTTTGCTGTTGGAGTTCTACTGTTTGCACAGTCAATTTTTGATTTTGTGAAGCAATTAATTTATTAGCTTTGCGAGTTTGCCAAAAACCAACCATTGTTACCACAAAAAGCAAGGAAATTAAGGCAATGCCACCAAAGGTCATGTTGCGTTGAATACGGCTTTCCTCCGCCTCCAAATCTTTTACTTTGTTGGCAGCATTGAGCAATTCTATTTCCTTTTGTTTTTTGTCTGTATCGTATTTTTCTTGTAATTCGTTGATTTGTTGGGTGGAATTTTCGTTGTAAATAGAATCATTCCACTGGGAAAATAATTTTTGAGATTCGTAGGCTTTTTTGAAATTGCCTTTTTTCTCAAACAGATTTGCCAACGAACCATAGGAAAGTCGAATATCATCTTTTGAGCCTATGTCCTTAGCCATTTGCAAGCCTTTGGCAAAAAAAGCCTCTGCTTTCGCAAAATCTTTGAGGGCTACATATTCATCGCCCATGTTATTGGTTATTTTGGTAATACTAACATTGTCTTTTAGTTGTTCTTTAATTGCAATAGCTTGTTGATAATAAACTAAAGCCTTTTCGTGTTGCCCCAACTCGGAGGACAGATAACCAAAATTGGCAAGATTATTCGACTCACTTCCTAAATCTTTTAACTTACGACTTTGTATTAAGGCAAAATTGAGTGTTTCCTCTGCTTTTTTGTAGTCTTTGCTCTGCAAATAGCTTGCTGCTTTGTTATTAAAAGCCCTATTCAACAAATCATCATTTTTTAGTTCGGTAGCATATTCGATGGCTTTGTCATAACTTTCAATAGCTTTATCGAAACGACTTTGCATACGATTGATATTGCCAATGTTTACATAGCAACGCGCAGCTGTATTTTTATCTTGTTGTTCGTCTGCCAATCGCAGGGAGGAAACAAAATTAGTAAGGGCTTTGTCCAAAGAGCCTTGAAAAAGTTGAGCCACACCTACATTTAGAAACGACTGTTTTTGTAATACTTTATTCTTTGTAGAGGTTGCAACTTCGTGCATCTTATTAAAATACATTAAAGCAGAGTCTATGCTCGACGTATGACGATAGACATCTCCAATTTTGCGATAAGCCTCAAATTCACCTACGGGATATTTTATTTTTTGGGCAAGCGCAGCAGCTTCTTTTGCGTAATGCATGGTTTGTTTTTTGTCCACCACAAAATATTTTCCTGCCAATAAATTGAGAGTCTGCACTTTGGTCGTATCATCTTTTTTCAAGGTAGGCAACACCACCAGCAAACTATCTACCAAATTTTGCTGGGCAAAAGAAGGCAAAGAAAATGCGAAAAAGAGTGCAAAAAAGGCAAAATGACGTAGTTTTTTCATATTTTATTTTGGAAGCAAAGCCAAGATATAAAAGTTATAGGAAAAGACAAGCAAAAGTTATACTTTTGTGCATGGCACAAGAAAAAATTATTGTCGGCGTAGACCCTGGTACAGTGATTATGGGTTATGGTGTATTGAAAGCCGAAGGGCAAAAACTCTCTGTTTTGCAGTATGGAGTCATTCATTTAGACAAATATGACGAACATTCCTTGCGGTTGAAAAAGATTTTTGAGAGGGTAGATAGCATTATTACCGAGTTTATGCCCGATGAAATGGCGTTGGAAGCACCTTTTTATGGCAAAAACGTGCAAGCTATGTTGAAATTAGGCAGGGCGCAGGGCGTGGCAATGATTGCAGCTTTGCGAAAAGAAATACCAATTACCGAATATGCACCCAAAAAAATAAAACAGTCTGTAACAGGCAATGGCAATGCCTCCAAAGAACAAGTAGCCCTGATGCTCGGCAGCCAATTAGGATTGAAAAACTTGCCCGAATATTTTGATGCTACCGATGCCCTTGCGGTTGCGGTGTGCCATTTTTATCATTCACGTATTTCTTCGGGCAGTGGAGGCACAAAAAAAGGTTGGAAATCTTTTTTGGCGGAGAATCCACATCGGGTTAAGTAAGTAAGTGGACACATTTATCGGACACTTTTAAAGTGTCCGATAATTGATTTTCAAGGAGTTACAAAAATAGAAACTTACTTTTATTTTGTCTTGTTACTTAAAATATTAATCTTAAAAAAACGAAATTGGAGGTTATTACGATTTGTACCGTACTAGGCAGGGTCGATTGTTTCTTACCTCACCCCCTGCCCCTTTTTGTTCCTAAGTTTCGTAATTTTTCAATTTCTGCAAGAGATAAACCTGTCAATTCTGAAATGAGGGCATTATTAAGTCCTTTCAGAATTGCATTCTTAGCTATCATAACCATTTGTGCATCAAGAGCCTCATCTACCGCCGTTTTCACCACATTTTTCATATCCAAATAGTGCATCAGACTTTTTTCATACTGCACCCGTTGTTCGTAAGTCATGGCTGCTAATTCCGAAGTGCCAAAGGCTTTGGCAAAAATGGCTTCATTCAAAATCTCAGGAATTTTATCAAAACTGCCTAAGTTTTTGAGGAAATAACACCATTTGTCAAAATGACTTTGCAAATCTTTTTCCTTCTTTTTGAACAAAGGCATTTGCAAGAACTTAAAGTGCAGTTTGTCATAAAACAAATCTCCGTCTTGGTCTTTAAGGGCTACTTCTCTGAAAAACTTTTGCTTGTCGGTTTCCTCGTCATAAATAAAGTCTAAAATAGCCACAAAATAGACAGGTTGCAACCGAAAATCCCACTCCTCGCCTTTGGTTGCCTGCTCACGTATGGGAAAAGTAGAATAAAACAGGCTTCTATCCTTAAAAAAGTGCATTTTAGCTTTTTGCATTTCTACAATAAATTTTTCTCCACTTACTGATGTACAATAAATGTCGAAAATAGCCTTCCTTTCAGCAGGCAAATCAGGCATATTTTCGGTATTCCGAAAAGCCAAGTCTGCAATCTGGTGATTGGTTTTGACAATTTGGTTCAAAAAATCAATCAACAAATCTTTGTTGCCCTCTTCGCCAAAGAGTTTCTTAAAACCGAAGTCTGTGTAAGGATTAATATATTTTGCCATAAAATAAAAATAACTTGTTCAGTACTTACTTCCAAAGTTAGCTTATTTTCCACAGTTTTTCAATCAATTTGGTAATAAAAACTTGCTTTTATCTCCTGCATTGCATAACATTGTTTCTGGTTACAATTTTTTTCTACTAAGATAGAAAAGTTATCTGACAATTTTTGTGGAATGGAAACAATGAACAATATAGGCTTATGATTTATCAAATGCTCTGCCCAAAAAGGAGCTTTGATAAATCAAAGCCCTACGTTTCCACAAAAATTGTCGGACAACCAAAACAAAAGCCCTACGGGCTTAAAAAAATTGTTTTTGTACTATTACTTAAAAAAACTACTATTTATTCTTATGCTCATTTTTTCCTACAAAATTGCAAAAACTCTTTGCTTGCTGTTGATTTTCAATTTGCTTTCTTTGGCGGTTTTTGGGCAAGAAAAAAAAATAGATAGTTTACAAAATTTGTTAAAAGTGTATAACAAAGAAGATAGTATAAAAGTGAGAATTTTATATAGTCTTGCAGACATTCTCTACAAAAAACAACCCGATTCTACTCTTTTACTTATGAAAAAAGCTATGATAATAGCTGAAAAAGAAAAATATATTTTAGGAATAGCCGATATTCATACAAATATGGGTAATTGCTATTGGACAAAAAGTAATTATAAACAAGCTATTGAAAATTATGAAAAAGCCTTAGCTTATTTCACTAAGTTAGGAAAAAAAGAAAGTATAGCACTTAGTTACAGCAATATAGCTTCTGTTTTGCAACAGCAAGGCAACCTCAATGAAGCTATGGTTTACTATAATAAAGCTCTTGTATTGGAAGAAAATAGCTCAACGAAGAACCATTTAGCCAAGATTCTAAATAATATTGGCATTGTTTACTATCAAGTTGGAAATTATCCTTTAGCTACCCAGCATTTCTTGAAATCATTAGCTATTAGAGAAGAAAAGCAAGATAAGGCGGGCATAGCTGCCTGTTTACATACATTAGGCTTAGTTTATACACAAGATGAACAGTATGAGAAGGCTTATGAAGTTTATCAAAAATCTATTGTGATAAAAAAAGAACTTATTGATTTACATGGCGAAGCCAACAGTTTAAACAACATAGCTATTCTATATACCAAACAAAAAAGATATGAAGAGGCATTGAAAATATACAATGATTTGCTTACTATTCGCAATCAACTCAATGATATGCAAGGTAAATCTATTGCCTTATTGGGATTAGCAGAAATCTTCTTTAAAAAAAAAGACCCCATTCAAGCCTTAAATTTATGTTTACAAGCACAAAAAATTAAACAAAACATAAAAGATAACAGAGGATTGATAAAAAGTTTGAATCAATTAGCAGAAATTTATAGTATTATTCCAGATAGTTTAGATAAGGCAGTGCTTGTTGCAACACAAAGCAAATCCTTAGCAAAAAAACAGAACTTTATACCAGAAGTGAAAGAGGCTAATTATATCTTAGCTGATGTGTATGCAAAACAAACAAACTATTCTATGGCTTTAAAAACATATATTGAAGCCAGTGCTTTAAAAGATAGTTTGTTTAATGCAGATAGAGTTAAAGAGATAAGCAAAATCCAAACAAATTACGAATTAGATAAAAAAAAGAAAGAATTGATTCTTTTGCAAAATGAAAACCTACTTAAAACCATTGCCGTAGAGAAAGGACAATTGGCAAAAGAAATACAAAGACAGGAAATTATGTTATTACAAAAAAATGAAGCCATTAAAGAAAATGCTATTGAGATGCTAAGCCAAGATAAAGTTTTACAACAAGCAGAAACAGATAAACAAATTGCAATGAGGAAACAAATAGAAACAGAAAAGGAAAAGAAAGACAAAGAAAACGAACTGTTGAAAAAAGAGCAGCAAATAAAAGATATAGAAAATACTAAAAAACTTACAAACCAAAGATACATTTTAGGCTTGTTCGGGCTGGCGTTTTTGTCGGCTTTGGTGGTTGCTTTTTTTGTGTATCGGGGGCAACAGAAGGAGAAAAAAGCCAAAAACCTCATCATCAAACAAAAGCAAGAACTGGAACAAAGCAAGGAGGAAATCCAAACCCAAGCCGAGCAACTTAATACGTCTAATCAGGCAAAAGATAGGTTATTTGCCATCATAGCCCACGACCTCCGCAGTCCGTTGGTTTCTTTTCAGGGCATAGCCAAACAGTTAGACTTTTATTTGCGGAAAGACAAGCCCGAAAAAATCCGAGAATTGAGTGAAAAAATCAACGAATCTACTCAAAATCTCAACAATTTGTTGGATAATTTGCTGAATTGGGCTTTGGTGCAGAGAGAGGCTATTAGTCTAAACCCACAGCAGTTGGTACTGCAAACAGAAATAGCCCAAGTTTTGCAAGGTTTCCAGCAGTTGGCAGAAACCCAACAAATCAGGCTACAAAACGACATTGCCGACAATTTAATGATGTGGATAGACAAAAATACGCTGCACACCATAGTCCGCAACCTGCTGAGCAACGCCATAAAGTTCACTCCCGAACAGGGGCAAATTAGGCTAAGTGCAGAAGTAAAACGATTGGAAAATGGCAAAAAACTTACACAACTTTATATCACAGACACAGGCACAGGCATAACACCCGAAAAACTTACTCAACTCTTTGCTATTGCCAACAACAAAAGCACAGCAGGGCTACGGGGCGAAAAAGGCATAGGCATCGGGCTAAACTTGTGCTACGAATTGGCTCTGTTGTCAGGGGCAACCTTGCAAGCAAGCAGTGAAGTAGGAAAAGGAACTACGTTTTGTTTGGCGGTTTAGAAAATTGGTAATAAATTAAGTAGTAAAAATATAAACAAAACAGAAAAAAAATATGCTATGACTCGCAAACTCAAAGGTCTAATAGTCTTAAACATCATTTTGTTGCTTACTATCGTTGGCGTGAGCAACTGGGAAAGGCACAGCCGAACCATTGTGGCAGAAAATCTACCAGGTTTTGCCCTGCAAGACTCGGCTGCGGTCAATCAGTTGATTTTTGGAAACAATGTTTTCAAAAAACAAAAAGGCAAATTATGGCTTATCAACGACAAAACTCCTGCCGATGTCTTAATGATGGAGCAGTTGCTTACTATTTTGCAACAAATAGACATTAAACGGACTTTGACCGACAAAAGCAAGGCAAGCATAAGCCAACAAATAGCCAAAGAGGGTATAGCAATCAAATTTTTTGCAGCCGACCAACTCCAAAAATCTTTCAAAATTTTGGGAATTGGCAATGAAACTTATGCTCAACTGCCAGATAGTGAGCCTTTTGTGGTGCATACGCCTGCACATAAGGCTGTTTTGCACGAAATTATGGGTTTGGAGGAAGCTGCATGGCAAAACCGCACTTTGTTGAGTACAGGCTGGAATAGTTTGCAAAATTTGTCTTTGACTTATCCACAAAAACCTGAACAAAGTTTTGCAATTACCTTTGATTCGGCTTTGTATAAAAAAGAAAACCAAATTTTTTATCAGGTGCGTGGCGTAAACAAGATAGATTCTTTGTTGCTTTTCAACTACATACAAAACCTGAACAGTGTGCGGGCTATGCGTTACCTCGATAATCCTGCACTCAAAGATTCGTTGCAAAAAATTCAACCTTTTTGTATTGTAAGCCTCGAAGATTTGACTACCAAAAACAACAATACGCTAAAACTTTACGCCAATAACCAAACCATGTTGGCTTTTTCTGAACGAAACCAAGCTGTAGCCTTAGTAGATGCTCGATATTTTACAAGTTTTTTGCTGAGAAAAAAGGATTTTGAAAAGTAAGTAGTTAAACCTAATTATCCGACACCTCAAAGGTGTCGGATAAATCTGATAAGCAGACACATAGAGTTTAAAACATTGTCGATTATTCAAGTCCAACTATTTAATGGCACAAATTTCATCATCTCCACTTGCTATTTTATTTACAAAACTGCCTATCTTTCCACAAAGTTTCGCCTTTTTGTTGGGCTTTTTTCCAATAGGCACAGGCTTGGGCAGTTTGTTTGTTTTGTTGGTAAGCATCAGCCAAATAGCTATACAAGTTGGTAATGGTGCTGTCTAAGGCTGCCGATTTTTCTAAACTTGCTATTGCCTGTGTCAATTCGCCTTTTTTGATTTGCAATAAACCCAAATTTCTGTACGCAAACCCATTGTTTTCGTCATACAACAACGACCTTTTAATTTCGGTTTCTGCCTCTTTCAATTTATTGAGTTGAGTCAAAATATAGGCTTTGTTGCTCAAATAGTAGGCTTCATGCGGACTTCGGCTCAGGGCTTGTTCCACTAAGGTCAATGCTTCGTTGTAACTCCCTTTTTCTGCCAATAACAATGCTAAATTGTTTAGTGCCACGTCTTGCATAGGATTGGCAGCTATGGCTTGGCGGAGATACTGCTCGGCTTTAGCAAAATCTTTTTGCTCATACCACGCAGCCCCCAAATTGACTAAGGCATCTACATTGTCTTTTTTCAGGGTCAAAGCCTTTTCAAAATCTGCAACAGCAGCCTGAATTTTGCCCATTTTGCCATAAACAGTACCTCTACTCACATAAAAACTTGTGCTATCTTTGTAACCTTCGATGGCAAGGGCAAGGTCGGCAAGGGCAAGGTCGTAGTTTTTGAGGGCAAAATACACATTGGCTCTGTTGTAAGCAGCCTCCGCCAACTTGTCGTCTAAGGTCAAGGCTTTGGTGTAATCTGCCAAGGCGTTGGCGTATTGTTTCATTCTCTCATACGTTACGCCTCTGTTGATGTAAGTTTTTGCAAAGGAACTGTCTTTTTTCAACGACTCGGCAAAAAAACGCAAAGCCTCCACATAATCCGATGATTCCAAACTTGCTTTGCCCCTATGAAAAAAAAGCAAAGCCTCGTCTTGCGTAGAACGACAACCTAACAAAAACAAGAAATAAAAACAGATAAATATTCTTAACATAATCTTTAAAAGAATTTTGGCAAAAATAGCATAAAGCATTTGATAAATCAAATACCTACTGTTACATCTCATAAATAAGTGCCTATTTTTTATTTTACTTTTTTTGGTTATCTTTGTGCTATGAAAAGTCCCGCCATAGTTTTGAGTTCCCTACAACGTGAATTCTTAACCACCTTATCCA
>JAAFKA010000054.1 GCA_013299115.1 Cytophagales bacterium | reverse complement strand
TTGTTGAAACTTTGTGTTTCTAAGGCACTCACGCCCAAAGCAATGTTATTGCTTGCGGTGGTATTGAGTACCAAAGCACGTTGCCCAATGGCTGTATTGTCTGTGCCTATTGAATTAGAAAATAGAGAGGCTTCGCCCATAGCCACGTTTCTTGCCCCTATAGTGTTGTTGATGCCTGACTGAAAACCTACAAACGCATTTCTTGCCCCTGTGGTATTTGTTTGTCCTGCACTAAAACCTATAAAAGTATTGAGGTTGGCACTTAAATCGTCATTTTGTCCTGCACCCTCGCCTATGAATACCGAACTCCCTGTATTCAAGGTTTCTATTTGTCCTTTCGTGGTGATGCGTGTGCGGGCTATGTTGTTGGTGCGGAAAGTAAGGGCTACATTGTCAGTAGTACCCATAAAGTTTGTACCATCTACTGTGCCTGTGTTGCCTGTAAGTCCCCAGCCCAAAGTAGGTGTAGTCCAAGACAAACCCCCAACTCCATTAGTTGTTAAAACCTGTCCATTTGTGCCTGTTACGGTTGGATAGGTATTGCCCCCTAATGTGGCTGTGCCTGTGGCGGTGATGTTGTTGGCGTTGGTAATGTTATTTGTGCCTAAATTTAAGTTGGTGGTGGCTGTGTGATTACCCAAGTTGTCGCCTGCGGGTGTGATAGCAGTCCACACTGTACCATTGTAGAAATAAAACCCTGCGGTGTTGTCGGTTTGGTAAATCAACAAACCTGTTGCGGGGGTGGCAATGGCGTTGCGTTGTGCTTGCGTCATACGAGGGACAAGCATACCTTTGTTGGTGCTTTTTACCTCCAAAATAGAAGAAACATCGGCAGCGGTGCCGTCGGTGTTGATAGCCACGTTTTGGGCTTGTGCCGAAAGTTGGCTGAAACCCCAAAAACAGAGGAAAAAGCTGCTGGTTTTTATGAATTGGTGCATGGTGCTTGATGTTAAAATGTTACAAATCCTACGTGGTTTCGGTTTCTCAATTGTGGTTTCGGTTTCTCAATTATGGTTTCGGTTTCTCAAAACCGAAACAAAGGGTTTCTCAAAACCCTGACTAAACTCTTTTCGGGGTTTTGAGAAACCCCTGCTTTGGGATTTGAGAATCCCAAAGCACGTAACTTGCGGTTTTGAGAAACCCCAAGCACAAAATGGAATTTGTTTTGTCCTGTTAGGGACTTTATATTGGTAGAACATATTGCTTCTCCTCTTACCTTTTGTCCCGTTAGGGACTTTATATTGATAGCTTTGGCAATGATAGCTACCAATAAGTAGTCCCTAACGGGACAAACGTAATATAGCAGCTATTTTTCTACCAATATGTAGTGCCTAAAGGCACAAATTTATTACCTATCGGGTGGCTCAAAGCCACCCGATAGGTGGAATTTTATTTAGTACGATTGTCAAGGTCTGCGACCATTGCCAACGTACTAAAACTACTTTTTGCCTGTTGCATTTTGCAACTGCAAGAGAATTTGATTGATTTGTTGTTGTTGGGTTTCCAAACTTGCTTTCAATTCGCCGACTGTTTTGTCTTTGTCGGTTAGCTGTTTTTCGAGGGCAGCAATTTTTTCGGCTTGTGATTTAATCATTGCTTGTTGCTCTTGAATGGCTTTTACGGTTGGCGAAATGAAATCATTGTAACGGACTGTGTAATATTCGCTATCTTTATTGAGGAGGTTTACCTCTTTTTCGTTTACCAACGTAGCCAATTCTTGGGCAATGAAACCATAATCTGTTCTGCCATTGCCATTTTTCATTGTGTATTGCACTGGGCGAAGTTTCATTAAGAAGTCTAAACCCAATTTGCTATCTACAATATTGTCTTTCAGTCTGCGGTCTGATGGATTGGTAAAAGCAACTTGCCCTTCTATGACCGTAACAGCCGTATTGCCTATGCGAACTTTGTTGGAGGCATCAATAGAAACACCTGCACCAATTCCTGTGGAGTTGCTAAAATTGCCCGAAGTCATTGTAACTTCATGCCCAATGCCTGTGTTGTTGCTTCCTGTGATGTTTTCTGACAAAGTGCCATGCCCAAAAGCTGTGTTATTTACGCCTGATGTAGTTCCCATCAATGAAAACGTGCCTACGCCTGTGTTTTCTCTGCCTGTGGTGGCTAAAACAGGCAGGGCATCACGTCCTATGGCAATGTTATCGTCAGGACCACCTGTTGCACTGCCCATAGCTCTTGTGCCTATGATAATATTTCTATCACCACCCGTTAAATTAATTGCAGCACTACGTCCTATGATGATGTTTTCATTGCCATTTCCCAAATTAGGGGCTGATTGACTTCCAATGATTACATTTGCTCCGCCAGTAAGGACAGCAGCAGCACCAGCCCCCACCACTGAATTATCATCGCCACCCGCAATAGCTGCCAAAGCACCAGCCCCAACTGCTGTGTTATTTGTGCCTGTGGTGGTGAGGTTGCCCGCATTTACACCCAAAAAAGTGCTGGTTGTGCCTGTGTTGTGTGCAAATCTGTTACCTGCCAATCTATAATGTGAGCCTATGCCACCCGCAGCGTTGATATGTCCTGCTGCTACATTCAATCGTAAGCCTGCGGTTTCGGTTGCCCCGCCAATGTTTAGGTTGTTGGTAGTTGCCAATACGCTGTTGTTTGCCACCCATGCAGTTCCGTTGTGGCGGAGGGTTTGGTTGGCTGTGCCTGTTGGCAATCCGTCTACGGTTGTCCAAGACGTTGCACCTCCACCGTTTGTAGTCAAAACTTGTCCTGCTGTGCCTCTTGCATTGGGAAATGTAACAGAAGTTGTCGCACTTTGGGCATTGTAGGTCAATACGCCTGCTGCATCTGTGGCAGTAACCGCATTATCTCCCAGACGTACTTTATTGGAAGCATTGACAACAGCATTTGCACCAATGGCAGTTGCATTGTTAAGGTTATTGGCGGAAGACGAGGCAAATTCTCCAATAAACGTATTGCTGATACCTGTGGTGTTGCTGCTTCCTGCACCTATGCCGATGGCAGTATTTCCTCCGCCAGATGTATTACTTTGTAGGGCAGAATTACCAATGGCGGTGTTTTCTTGCCCTGCATTGTTGGAGAACAATGAAAAATGACCTATTGCCACGTTGTTAATGCCAGTGGTAAGGGCAGTCAAAGCACTTGTGCCTATACCTGTGTTAGAGATACCTGTTAGGGTTAAGTTGCCCGAAGATGCACCCAAAAAAGTATTGTCTGAACCTGTATTGTGCATAAATCTACTTCCACCCAAAAAGTAATGTGAAGTAGTGCCACCCGCAGCGTTGATATGTCCTGCTGCTACATTCAATCGTAAGCCTGCGGTTTCGGTTGCCCCGCCAATGTTTAGGTTGTTGGCAGTTGCCAATACATTATTATTGGCTACCCAAGTAGTTCCGTTGTGGCGGAGGGTTTGGTTTACTGTGCCTGCGGGTAGGGTAGTTGGCGTAGTCCAAGTTGTAAGTCCTGCTCCGTTTGTAGTCAAAACTTGCCCTGCTGTGCCTGTGATGGTTGGGTACGCATTACCTCCCAGCGTGGCTGTGCCTGTGGCGGTTAGGTTGTTGGCGTTGGTGAGGTTGTTCGTTGCCAAATTTAGGTCTGTGGTGGCAGTGTGGTTGCCTAAGTTATCAGCACCACTTACAGTAGTCCACGAGGTTGTTCCTCCTCCGTTTGTCGTCAAAACTTGCCCTGCTGTGCCTCTGTTATTTGGGAATGTTACAGAGTTAGCCCCTTGCACATTGTAAGTCAATACGCCTGCTGCATCTGTGGCAGTTACGCTATTGTTGCCCAAACGTACCTTGTTGGAAGCATTGACCGTTGCTCCATTGCCTATGGCAGTTGCATTATTCAAATTGTTTGCATTGGCATCTGCTCTTGTGCCAACAAAGGTATTAAAATCTCCTGTGGCGTTTGTTTTTCCTGCATCTAAACCTAAGGCAGTGTTAGAATTTCCATCAGAATTTATCAAAGCCCCATTGCCGATGGCTGTGTTTAGTGTGCCTGTGAGGTTGTTGGTGAGTGAACTCCAACCCACTGCCACGTTATTGGCACTTGTGGACAATCGCAAGGATAAATGCCCGATAGCCACATTTGCCCCAGTGCTTACGTTGCTCTGCAAAGCCTGATAGCCTATGGCTGTGTTCCAAAAACCTGTGGTGGTATTTTGCCCTGCTTGGTAGCCAATAAAAGTATTTTGGTTGTCCGAAAAATCATCACTATTGCCAGCTTGGTAGCCCAAAAAGGTGCTTGCATCAGTCGGCAAGCCAATTCGCCCAGCTTTTTCGGCGTTTATCCTAAAATTGAGGGGCATATTGTCTGTAGTCCCCACAAAATTGGCTGCCGTTGTGCCTCCATTTCCTGCCAAACTCCAACCAGCTACGGCAGTCATAGGTGTCCACACTGTACCATTGTAGTAGTAAAAGCCAATGGTATTGTCGGTTTGGTAAATCAGCAAACCTGTTGCAGGTGTGGCAATGGCGTTGCGTTGTGTCTGCGTCATGCGAGGAATGAGCATACCTTTTGCGGTGCTTTTCACGTCGAGGATAGCCGAAGCATCAGCCGAACTGCCATCGTTGTTTACTGCCAAGTTTTGTGCTTGGGCGTTGTAGCTTGCCAAACCCAACACAAGGGCGGTGGCAAAAGTGAGGTTTAAGAATTTCATATTGTTTTGCAAGATTTTTTGTGCAGTTACTTAATTGGTGTGCTTGCGGGTTCTCAAACCCGCAAGCACACCAATTAAGTTTCCACAAAAATATTGCAAAATAGCCCCGCAAAGCAAATTTTGATACCTTACAAATACCCTACAAAGGGAAAAATCGTATAAAAAAATACACCTTACAAGGTTTTTAAAACCTTGTAAGGTGTAAGTTTGTAAAGTATTATTGCAAACTCATCAAATAACTATACAATGTTCCCTCGTTTTCTTTGAGTTCCAATTTCTTTTTGAGCCGAATTTTGGCTTGTTCCACACTGGCTAATTGCACGTTTTGGAGGGCTGCAATTTCTTTGTTAGAAATTTGCATCAAAATATAGGCACAAAGCCTTTGCTCATTTTGGGTAAGTGTGGGGTGCAAAGTGTTTAATTGCTTGAAAAATTGTGGATAAATTTGGTTGAATGACAAAATAAATTGTTCCCAAAAATTATTGAAATCTGTGTTTTCTTGAATATAAGCCCGAATAGCTTGTATTTTTTGTGCCTCTGCCCCTACCTTTGCTTGCTGGTTTTCATTCGTAAAATTTTCTAATTGCTGCTTAGTTTGGTCTAAATCTGCACTTATTTCTTCCAGCAATTCATTCTTTTGGGCTATGTAAGACAGCAAATTGGTGAGTTCTTTCTCTTTGAGAGCCAAATTTTCTTTTGCCTGCTGCAAATTGGTGGCAGTGAGGCTATCTACTTTTTGCTTGTATCGTTGCACTTGATGGTAATAAATGGTGATGATGATACCCGATAAAACGACAAAACTTACTTGGGTACGGCTGCTATAACGGAGTTCGTTTTGCCAAATTAAGGGATAAGAGTTAAGAATTTCTGCCATTTGCAACCTGCCTATGACAAAAATAGTGAGTATAGACAACACACTCCACCCAACCACATAGTTTCGCTGCCCATAGAAAGCATAAGCCACAAAGGGCAAGAAGTGAAACCAAACCACTAAGGCAGACTGCACGCCTGTATGTACCAAAACTCCCCAAACAAGGAAAATATAGGTGGCAGCCAACAGCAAATGTACGCAATTTTGGAAATTCAACCCTTTGCGGATAGCCACAAACAAGCAAAGCAAAAAGCTAATGTAAAAAGGATTGGATATAGTTCGGCTGTACAAACCCAACGCATACAAGTTAATGCTGTTGATAGAAACAAGCATACTCACACATAGCAACACCCTTTGTAGGGCTTGTATGCGAAGGAGTTGCTGGTCGTCTTGGGTGGTTTGCTGGTGATAGACAACCCAATTATCTATTTGTTGGGTAGTTTGTTTGAGATATTGCAACATGATATAAATTAACTTTGCTCTTGTCAAAGTAAGATTTATTTACAAAAATAGTTTTAGTTAGCTACTAAACACACAATACTCAAAAAAGTTGCTAAAAAGATTGCAAAAAAATTACCAAACCCCTAAAAGTTGTTTGGTAATCAAATTACATCATTGCAAAAAATATCTTTTGCAAAAGAGTAGTTTATAAAATAGATAAGCAAATTTTAATACCCTACAAATGCCCTACAAAGAGAAATTTGATAGGAATTATTAGCTAATTTACTCCGTTTTCTTTTTCTCCCACAATTTTTTTGCTCCATACGCCACGCCCGCAGCAGCCAAAAAACCAATGCCACCATCTATGGGAACTCCACCCCCACCTTCATTTGGGTCAGGCGTAGGTCCTCCTGTTTGGGCAAAAGAAACGAAAGTTGCCAAGCAACAAAAACAAATTAAAAGTATTTTTTTCATGTTGATTTAATTTTGAATTTTTAATTATAAATTACAAATTACGAAACACAGATTTCGTAATTCGTAATTGAAAAATTCCTAATTATTTTACTGTTTCACCACTTTTTGACTTACCGCATTTTTCCCTTGTGCAGTCAAAATATACAAGCCAGTTGGCAAATTTACTAAATTGATAGCAGTTTGCAAAGTCGTTTTGTCTTTTTGCAAGGAATTTGTCCACACTTCACGACCAGCTACATCTGTTAGTTTTATAGTTACCAATCCTTTGTAATCATCTGATAAAGAGAAGTTTAGCTGATTTTCTGTTGGGTTTGGATACACATTCACAATGCCTTTGCTCAACTCGGCTGCGGTAAATTGGGGTTGGAAAACCAACTCATAACGACCTGCGGTTACGCCTTTTGCAAGGTTAGTTGTGTAAGCACCTGTACCAAAATCGTGCAAAAGATTGGTTGTTTTGTCTTTTAAAAATACTTTTACTTCTCTGTCAAAGTTCAGTTTTTCGGTCATCGCAATTTTTTGCTGTCCGTCTGTCCATGCTTGCAAAGTAACAGGCACAATTAAGTCGTCTGTTAAAGTAGGCAAGGCATTGATAGCATACAAAGTTGCTTTTTCGTTTGCATTTGCGTTTGTATTTGCTATTTTGTCCGTTGTGTAGATATTGGAAAAATTGCCTCCGTTTAGTTGAAATTTGTAAGCATCATGCTGACTATCAAAGGTTTGCGTAGCTTCGTCTTTGAAATACACCACTGTTTCGTCTGTTTTGTTAGCCGAATTGGTCATTGCCAATCTTACCAAACCTTTGTTGCTTTGGTCTGTTTCGGTGCGGAAAGAACTCGGATTTTTGTAAGTTGTTGCTCTTACTGTGTTGTCAAAATTCACGTTACCTGCTGCATTTGCAATTACAAAAAAGCCTTGCATCACTGCAATATCGTCTGTTGCCCCATTCACACCCACGCCACCCACAAAACTTGCCCAAGACCCTGAATATTGCCCTGTTGCCATATTTTGGTAGATGGCATCTTGCAAACCTGTGGATAAACCTCGCACCGCAGTCCAAGAAATAGGCGAAGGATAAGGATTGCCGACCAAATTGTAGCCCAAACTTGCTGCATTGCCTGTTATGACAGGAATGGTAACATCTCCATTGTTTGGCAACCCTGAAATCTCTACAACTTGATTAGCCACTGTATTCACTGTATAACCCTTGCCTGCGGTAATTGCTTCGGTCAAGGCTGTGGGAGAAACCCAGCCTTTGTCAAATTCGGGGAAGGGAGAGGAAGCAAAAGTTTTGGCGGGGTCGCCAGCTTTGGTAGCATCATAACTATACAAAGTGGGGAAAGGGCTAACCCTACCCGGTGTTGCCGAAGTATTGAAAGCTGCATTCACCACTGGACTTAATTCTGAAATTTGTGCAAAAGTAGCATCATTAGTTGGCGAAGAAATAAAACGGTAGCCTAAACCTGTGGTGCCTGTGTTGGGGCGTAGGTGGCGTTGTACTTTCAGGTTTCCTGTTACAACCCCTGTTGGTTCTTGTGCAATCATGGCTTGTTGGGTGGCAGAAGCCAATAAAGTTACTTTGCCATTGGTAGCAATAAAAGCATCTGTATCTGCTTTTAGTATATTTTGAATACCTACATTCCCAAGAAAAGTTAAGCTAATCCCACCAATACAGCCTGTACCTGATACGGTAATGGATTTCACAACAGGATTATTAGTTGCATCTATCAAGACATCTTTATTAATAGTAACTTCTTCGTTATAAGTGCTGCCATTTGCATTGACAATATGAATAACTTGTCCATCTGTGGCACTATTTATTGCTGCTTGTAAAGTAGCTTTTGCACCTCCTACACTATTTGTTAATCCATTGTTTATGTCATTGCCATCTTGACGCACATAGATTGGTACACCTGTTACGCAACCACTTGTAGAAAAAATGAAAGTTGCGGTTTCACTACCTCCCATGCCATCTTTGGCATTAAACAAAGACAAGCCAATCGTAGAAGCATCGCCAGAGATAAAGGCTGTTTCGCCAAGCAAAGCACCAACCCCAACTACTTCGCTACAATTCAATGTAACTTTTGATGTTTCCTGCCAACTTGTCCCATTCCATTCTACTATCCACGCTATTTTTTGCCCTGTGTGTGTAGGCGTTGCAGCTATTACTTTATTTCCATCAGCACTAATGCTTACAGCATTGCCTATCCAACTTGCATTGGTCGCATTGTTGATAGGTAATAGCTTAAATTGTTCTGTCCAAATTCCTGCTACTTGCCGAAAGATAAACGCCGTACCATTGCCTTCTAAGGGGTCGCCAACTACAATAGTTGTCCCATTATCAGAAATGCCTGCTGTGTAACCAAAATCACTTCTGTTGGGCGTAGAACTTGTTACTGTTCCTTCGTGTGTCCAAACTCCTGCCACTTTGCGTGCTATTTGTGTTTTTCCACCACCAATACAAGGTGTGCCTACAATAGCAACAAGCCCATCTCCTGAAATACTGCAAGAATAAACAGCACAAAGCCCGACATTAGATGGAATTGTATAGGTTAAATTCCAAGTAAAATTAATTACATCATATTCATAAATGTTATTTCCGTTGATAATAGTATTGCCATCATTAGAAATATCATAGGGGCTGGTAGAAGGAGAACCCACAACGCCCACATCTATATTCCAAACGTCTGTCATACCTACTCTACGGTAGATAGTACCATCAATGACTATAACACTTGCAGTAGCAGTCATAGCAGTTTGCGTAGTGGCTCCTCCTCCTTGATTGAGAATTTCTGCCCAGTTACAACCCGTTTTTTTGAAGAGTACGCCACCCAAGCAAACTATTTTCCCATCATGTGATACACTGTTTGTACCCGAATAAGCATTAATGCCTGTACCTGTGAGTTTTGCTTCTTGTACGTATTGCCCAACTGCAACCTGACTATTGAGCAAGAAAATAGCTAAACAGCTATAAATGAGGTATTTAATTGTTTTCATTTTTTTATTGGTTTTATGTAAATATTTTTTCAAAACTTCTTCTTTCTGTGCCTTTGCTCCCAAAATAACTGCTTGATTTTCAGTAATTTGCAATTCTAATTTTTCAATTTCTGAAACTAAGGTTTCTTGGGTGGAAAGGGGAGGAACAGGAATATAAATACCTTCTATTCTGTCAATAGAAGCTCTAAAATTTCGGGAAAAACGCATTTCTGTTCCTATTTTATTCAAAGCCCAAGCCACATACTTATAATGTAACTCATCATTTTTTATTCTCAATACTCCACAATGGTCGGTAGGATAAAATGGCATGTTTGCAGGTATTGAATTTACCATCCAATCACCATCAATTCCCCATAAAACCGAGCTTTGCGAAAAATCTTTGATTAGTTCCTTATTAATGTAACCAAAAGGCTGAAAAACATTTGCACTATATACAGGAATACCATTTGTAAGATGAATCTGCGATTTTACTGCATTGGCATCAAATGAAGCTGTTGCTATGATTTCAATTCGTGAAACTTTATATTTGCCTACCTCCTCAATTTGATTAACAGTTTTACCATTTTTTACTTCCAAAAAAGCATCAGCTATTTTTATGTATTCCCATTTTGTCGCAATGGGTTTCATATTTTTAGGTGTCAGCGAAATAGCCTTATTAAAATCTTTTCGGGAGAAGTCCAATAAATCAATGAGGTTGGCATAGTTGACCAAACCTTCAAGGTCTTTAAGACCTTGAAGGTTTATTTGCGTACCTACAAAATTTTGTGCAATCCAATAATTTATTTTTTTTTAATTCCTTCATTGCCCTTTGCTTTGCTCCATTCATAACCCAAAAACTTTTTTTGTTCTGTGTTGTCTGTAGGTGTTTTTACAATCAAAACCTTTTTGAGTTGTTTGTGTCCACCGTTTTGGTGTGCTAATACAAAATAATAGAGTTTGTCTTTTTCTATTTTTTGAATATAGCTAATCAACTCTCTGTTTAACTCTCTGCGGTGTTCTTCTTTCATTTTCACTAATTCCTCGTTGGTTTGTTCGGCGTTTTGTGCAGCCTTTTTGCTTTTCTCCCATCGTTGAATTTCTTTTTGTTGTCTTTCTTTGATTTTCTTTGCCGTTTTTTGAAAATTAGCTTGATAATCTTTAAAAATACTATAATTCAAAAGATTTTCTATACTTGCCACCTCATCAAAAGCCTCCAAAAAAGATAAATAATCTGCTGTTTGTATTTCTATATATTGGCAATATAAATCTACAAAATGCTTGTCCTCAAAAACCAACTGTTTGAGTTCGTCATTGGGTGAAAACAAACTATCTACCCTCTCTTTGTAGTGAATACGTGAGGGTGGATTGTCGTCTTTTTTTCTTAAAAATAAGACGACTGTATTCGTGCCTGTTGCCCCAAAAGTTCTGTTGCCAAACTCTACAACGGCTATCCAATCAAAATTTTGCAGCAGCATTTCTCTGGTTGCCACATACACAGTTTCTGTTTTAGAAAGCACAGAACTCGGCACGACAATCCCCATAATACCACCTACTTTTAGCAACTGTTTTGCCCTTTCTAAAAAGAAACATTCAATCGTATTATTTTTTACTAAATCACTTACAACTTCGGTTAATTCAAATCTTTTTCGTTCTTCCTCATCAAGAGTTTCTAAAAAGCCCTTGACCGCAAAAGGAGGATTAGCTACTAAAATATCAAAACTTCCTTCTTTAATTTCGTAGTGTGTGGTCAAGGCATCAGCATACAATATTTGAATATCATCTTGACTATACATAAAAGCCGATATCTTGGCAACTTTTGACAGTCTGTACTCTTTTTCTATACCATAAATATTTCAATATGAGTGACATTTTCAAAAAGAAAAACAAGGAAACATAATTTTTATTAGTTTTGGTTTACAGCTGGGCGGCACTCCGCTAAAACAATAAAATTATGTTTCCTATCACCGAGTTCACAAAATGTTTGGAAAGCACCATGACAAGTGCAAATTTAAAGATATTTTTGACATTAG
Source organism: Cytophagales bacterium (assembly GCA_013299115.1). Taxonomy (GTDB): domain Bacteria; phylum Bacteroidota; class Bacteroidia; order Cytophagales; family Thermoflexibacteraceae; genus JAAFKA01. The sequence goes on along the minus strand of JAAFKA010000054.1, from coordinate 7,746 downwards.
TGCAAAGTTTTTTGTGTATTCGTTGGGTGCGACCTCTCACTGAAACAACCACTCGTGGACTTTCACGTTATTGTGAATATAGCCTTCGTCATATTTTTCGTTTTTTGTCAGCACAGCATAAGTGGCTGGAAATTCGTATTTTGCTGTTTAAGTGAGTTTTCTTTTTAAGTAGCAACTTGTTTAATGACTTTTGAAAGAGTGTTTTGGAATCCCATTTATCCGACACCTTCGAGGTGCCGGATAAGTTATTAGAGTTATTTGCTACTTAAAAAGAAAACTCACAGCAGCAACATCTAACGAATTTTGTAAATCTTAGTTTCACAATGTGTTTACTAAGTAAAATTATTGTAGAAAAATATCGAGTAGAAAGCAAAAATCCAAAAGTTAAGTATTTTAGACCTAAAAATTATGTACAATGCACAATTTACAGCCCAAAAGATTATTAAATACTTAGGCATAAATGACTGTAATAATTTTTATTCTAATAGGATTGCTGAACATGTGCCTGATGAGATAATTAATAGGCTTTAAATGTCACTCATATTGATATTTATACTCGTTTATAAATTATTCATACCTACTATTGGCTTTTTACAATTTTTTTTGCTTACTTCAATTTTCAGTAGTTATCAAAGTATTTTTTGATAACTTTCCAAATTAGTTTGGATTTGCAATGAAACGTACAGTGGCAAAATTTTTGTGGGTCTTTGGTTTGTGGTGTTGTTTACAATACCTCTGCTTGTCTGCTTTTGCCCAAAAACAAGCAAGCATCGATAGTTTGCTGCGGTTGATAGACAAACCTTTGCTCAAAGACACTATCAAAGTCAATTTACTCATAGAGGTTTCACAAGAATACCGCACCATTGACCCCGAACAAGCCCTTAGCTTTGGCAACAAAGCCTTAGCCTTAGCCACTGCCAAGAAGTTTGAAAGAGGGCAAGCCCTTGCCAAAAATGCCTTAGCCTATGCCGAAATTATGCGAGGAAACTACAACAAGGCAATGTATTATTTGCAAAAATCTTTGATAATTTGCAAAAAAATAAATCATAAACCCTTGCTTGCCACTACTTTACACAATATTGGCACTATCTATCAACATCAAGGCGAATACCAAGATGCCTTAGTCAGCTACCAACAATCTCTAAACATTCGAAAAGAACTTAAAGACATCGAAACTATTGCCATCAGCCTGAACAACATGGGCATGATTTACGAAAAACAAGGACACTACACAAAAGCCTTAGAAGTATTTTTGGAAAGCCTGAAACTGAAAGAAAAAATAAATAAACAGAGTAGCATAGCCAATACGTTTAGTAATATTGGTAGGGTTTATTACCACTTAGAAAACGACTCTTCGGCTATGTACTACCACAACCAAGCCCTTGCCATCAGGCAAAAAGTTGGCGACAAGTTTGGTACTTCTATCAGTTTGTATGAAATAGGCAAGGTGCAGCAAATTTTGACTAACTACCCCATTGCCTTAGACTATTATTTTCAATCCCTGAAATTGCAGGAGGAAATCAAACACAATCAGGGGATTGTGGACAATTATATGCAGATTGGCGAAATTTATTTTACCCAACACAAGTATGAAAACTCACGTGTGTATTTGGAAAAAGCACACAAATTAGCCGAAAAAATAGACGACAAAGAAGGATTGGCTTATGCACTGACCAAATTATCTAAGTTGTTTTTGAAAACCAACAAGATGAAAAGAGCCATGTTTTTTGCTCAACATTCTTTGCAAATTTCTCAACACATGGGGGCTATGAACTTGATGCGTGATAATTATTTGGTGTTGTATGAAATTCACAAAAGAACGAAAGAAAACGACAAAGCCCTGTTTTACTATGAAAGAGGTATAGCTTTGCAAGATAGTTTGCTGAACGAAGACAAGCATTTGGAGGTCTATAAATTGCAAACAGATTTTAAAATAGACAAGCAAGAGGCTCAAATCAAATTATTGGACAAAGACAAGAAGATTAAAGAGGAGGAACTCCTGATTCGCACTCTCCAACGCAATGCCTTGATTGGTGGGGCTTTGTTGTTGCTACTCTCCGCAGGAATTTTGTTATACAGATTTTTGGAAAAACAAAGAGCAAATCAAGTGCTGGTGATGCAAAAAACAGAGATTTTGGAAAGAAATGAGGAAATTATGCAGCAACAAGAGGAAATGGCTGCTCAAAACGAATCTCTAATGACCCTGAACTCACAAGTAAGCCAACAAAAGGAAGAAATTGAAAAACTAAACAGCAGTTTGGAGGAAAAAATAAAGTTCAGAACAGAGGAATTGGAGGAGGCTGTGGAAAAATTGGTCGACCAGAACAAAGACCTCGAGCAGTTTGCCTACGTGGTTTCGCACAATCTCCGTTCGCCGATTGCCCATATTTTGGGGCTGACTGTCTTGCTCACTACCTACGAGGAAACCAATGCCGAAAGTGTAGAAATGATTAATAGGTTGCAAGAAGCAGCCAAAAATTTGGATTTGGTTATTACAGACCTCAACCACATTTTAGACATTAAGGGTACGCACATAAAAAAATACGAAGTAGTTGATTTTCAAGAAACTATATCGAAAGTTATCAGCTATTTTCAGCCTGAATTAGACCAAATGGGTGCTGCGGTGGCTGTTCATTTTCAGGCTACCAATTTGCTTTACAGCATCAAAGAATACATAGAAAATACTGTTTTTCAGTTAGTTAGCAATGCTATTAAGTTCAGGGCTGCTCGCAGACCTTTGCTATTGGAAATAACAACCAAGGAAGACGACAATTATGTGATTTTGGAGGTAAAAGACAATGGTTTAGGTATTTTTGACGTTTCCAAATTGTTTAGACTCTACCAACGCCAGCATCCCGATATGGCGGGCAAAGGTTTGGGGCTATTTTTGGTAAAAACCCAAATAGAAGTCTTAGACGGCAAAATAGAGGCAGAAAGCAAAGAAAACGAAGGTAGTATATTCAGGGTTTGGTTGAAGAAAAAGCTTATATAATGTCGTTTTGTAACCTCCAAAAAAACTCATCACATAGAGTTATAAATGCTGTTTTCTCTATATCTTTATTCCCACCACCAATATATCATCTGTTTGCGGTGTATTGCCTTTCCATTGGTCTATTTCTTTTTGTAATTGTTGCAACTGTTCGTTAGGAGGCAAGGTATGCAAAGAAGTAAGCAAATTTCGGAAGTTTTTAATCATAAATTTGCGGTTTTCTGCACCACCAAACTGGTCGGGGTAGCCGTCTGTAAAAAGGTAAAACACATCTTGGGGCAAGTAAGCAAAGCTATGTTGCACAAAAGTCTTTTCGCCAAAATGAGAACTACCAATCGGGAATTTATTGGGTTCATGTTCAATGAGTTGCTCTGCCCTGAATTGATACACCACTCTTTTAGCACTCGACAATACCATTTCATTTTTTGCTTTGTCCACTCGAATCAGGGCTATGTCCATACCATCGTTGATACGGTCTTTGGAAGTTTCCACACCTTGCTGTTGCAAAGTAGTGAGTAGGTTTTTGTCCAATTCTGCCAAAATTTGTGCAGGTTCGAGCAGTTGCCTTTCTGTAATAATTTTGCTCAACAAATTATTGCCAATTACAGTCATAAAAGCCCCAGGCACACCATGCCCTGTGCAGTCGGCAACGGCAAAGAAAATTTGGTTGTCGTCTTGCGGATTTTGGGCAAAGAAATAAAAGTCGCCACTCACAATGTCTTTGGGCTTGTAAAAAATAAATGATTGAGGAAAAACCTCTTGCAATTTGGTAGCAGGTGGCAACAAGGCTGTTTGTATTCGTTTGGCATACCGCACACTATCCGTAATGTGTGTGTAGGCGTGTTGGAGGTGGTCTTTTTGCTCTTGCAGTTGGTTACTTTGCGTTTCTAACTCCTCATTTTTGTGGGCAATTTCGGCAGTTCTTTCTTGTACTTTTCTCTCCAATTCTTTGTTGATATTTTGCTGCATTTCCTCGTTAGCTTGCAGTTGCTTAATCAATTCGGCTTGGGCAACTTGCTTTTCTTTTTCTACCAACCGACTGCGGTAGCCCAAACCGAAGGAAAACACCAAAATTTCGGCAGCCGACCCTATGGCAAAAAAACTTAGGTATGAACTTATAAAAGGGAATAAAGCATTTAGCGTATCTACACCACCACCAATGAATAAACAACCACTACCCGCCAATAAAAAACGGTTTAATACTTTATTCTTGCCATATTTGATAATAACAAAAATTAAAAAGATGCCCTCAGCAATATCGCACAACAAAACCAAATTGCCGTAAGTATTAAAAGTGGTATTTTTCATACCATTGTAGGTCAAAAAATAAAACACAAAGTTAATAGTATGACGAAAATAGAAGTAGTAATCATTCCAACGAGCAACTTTGGGGGCAATTTGGTGGAGTTGAACAAAATAAATTATGAAAAAATTATATAAGATAGGCACATTGCCAATCAAAAAAATATGCACCAACCATTTGTGGTCGAGATTATTGCCTATCCAACCTATTTCTTGGGGAAGGAAAATATAGGCAATAAAAAGAGCCGAAAATAAGATGTAAAGGCAATAATAAAAATAGGCTTTGTCCCGAAGTATCAAAGAAAGCACAAAATTATAGACAAACATAATAAAAAAAGCCCCCAGCAACAGACTGTACGAAAAATATTTATCAAACCAAGTTGCTGTCGTTTTTTCGGGGTTGTTTAACTGCAAAAAAACATAACCATCACCAAGTTGTTGGTGTATTTTCAACCAAATTTTTATGATTTGTTGTTTTGGCAAAAATAATTTGACTTGCGAATTACTTTGTTTGATACTTCTTTGGTTGGTAGCAAAGCTATTTCCTGTACTACCTTGCTCAATTTTTCCGTTGCTATATTCCACATAAACGTCTATTTTTTCGGCAAAACCAACTGTAAAAAATACTTCTTTGTCTGTTGGTAACTGGCTGTATAACTTGGTATGCACCCAAATAGCTTTGCCCATTTCTGCCTTAAAACCATACTCTTTTGCAGTGTCTATGGCTACAACTTGCAAAGGAAATTGGTTTCTGTTCTCAAAAAGCAAAGGCTGCTTGGCTGTTTCTTCAGCACGAAAGAGATGAGTAAAAAATACAGGATAAGGTTTTTCTGGGGTAATAATTTCCACATTTTGCAAGCTGTCTTGTGCCAATATATTGCTTAGAAAGCAAAATTGCAAGCAACCTACCAGCAAAAGAAAGCCTAAATAGTTTTTCATATTTTTTCGTTGATAATTACAATTTCTCAATTTCCTCTGCCGACAAACCTGTGGTTTTCATAATTACTGCCAAAGGAATTTGATTGTCTTTCATTGCTTTGGCTATTGTTTTTGTGCCTTCTGCCTTACCTTCTGCTTTGCCTTCTGCCTTACCTTCTGCTTTGCCTTCTGCCTTGCCTTCATCAAAAGCTGTATCAATTACCCCCTTCAAGTCTCGATAAACTTTCAGACTTTGCTCATAATCATTTCGGTCTTCTTGGCTGAATTTGGCTAATTCAGCCTTGTCAAAAGCCTGTTGAAAAATGTCGTCTTGCAACAAGGTAGGAATGGTTTGAAAATCCTCCAAATGTTTGAGAAAAAACAACCATTTGTCTAATCTGTTGCTTAGTTCTTGCTCTTTTTTTGTGAAATTAGGCATTTCTACATAAACAAATTTTTTACCCAACTGCTCTTTGTCCTTAAAACTAAGGTCTATAATTTGGGCTTGGGGCAACAACTGACCCAAAAAATCTATGAGCAAAGGCTTGCTTGCCTCCTCCCCAAAGATTTTCTTAAATCCAAAATCAGTAAACGGATTGACGTATTTGGCTTTCATTTGCTTTGCTGTTGAATGTAAGCTGTGAGTATTGTAGTGTGGACTTTAGTCGGGGACGCCTTAGTCCACATATTTTAACTGTAAGTTATGTGTGGACTAAGGCGTCCCCGACTAAAGTCCACACTACAATACCACGCAACTTACGCTATTTACACAAAGATACAATTATTTTTCCAAAGCTGCCAATACCAATTCATTTACTTTTTTGGGGTCTGCCTTACCTTTGCTGCCTTTCATTACTTCGCCTACAAACAAGCCTAACAAGCCTTTTTTGCCGTTTTTATATTCCTGCACTTTATCGGGATATTTGGCAAGCGTGGCTGCAATCAAAGGCATAATCAAATCATCACTGCTGTCTTGCAACAAATCCAATTTTTTCGCCATTTCCGTAGCTGTTGTTTTGGGATTGTCGAGCAAAGCAGGGAATAATTTTTGAGAAGCCGTAGAAAAACTTAGCTTGTTTTGCTCTATCAAACCAATAATTTCTGCTATTTGGCTTGGTTGCAAAGGAAATTGAGCAATAGGCAAATTCAGTTCGTTTAGGTAAGATTTTACGCTGCCCATCATCCAGTTAGAGGCAGCTTTATAATTGGTGGTTTGGCTGCACAACTCCTCAAACCAAAGGGCTATTTCTTTGGTATCTGTCAAAACCAAGGCATCATATTCAGGCAAGCCGTAAGTATTCATAAATTTCTCTTTGAGGAAATTTGGCAACGGAGGCATAGCCGTTTTAATGCTGTTTAAGTAGTCTTGCGTAATGATAAAAGGCTGTAAATCAGGCTCTGGGAAATAACGATAGTCGTTGAGTGCCTCTTTGCTCCGTAGGCTGTAGGTTTGTCCGTTGGTGGCATCAAACATACGAGTTTCAGAAACTAAGGTGTCGCCTAATCCATTTTCAAACAGCTCTACTTGACGCATAAATTCGTGTTCTATGGCACGTTGCACGTTGCGGATAGAGTTCATATTTTTGACCTCTACCTTGCGTCCATATTTGGTTTCACCATGCAAACGGATAGAAATATTGGCATCACAACGCAAACTGCCTTCTTCCATATTGCCATCGCAAATTTCCAAATACCTCACCAATTTTCGGATTTCGGTCAGGTAAGCATAAGCCTCCTCTGGTTCTCTGATGTCGGGTTCGGTTACTATTTCTATCAAAGGCACGCCAGCCCTGTTAAGGTCGACTAAGGTTTCTATTTCTTCGGCAAGGTGCATAGATTTGCCCGCATCTTCCTCCATGTGAATCCGATTGAGGCGGACTTGACTCTCCACACCGTTTTTGGTTTTGACAGGCACATAACCTCCTCTGCAAATTGGCGTTTTGTCTTGCGTAATTTGGTAGCCTTTGGGAAGGTCAGGATAAAAATAGTTTTTGCGGTCAAAAACATTATATTCTGAAATATTGCAGTGGCAAGCCAGGCCCATTTTGATAGCAAACTCTGCCACTTTTTTGTTAAATTTGGGCAAAGTGCCTGGGTGGGCAAGGGTTATCACACTGATATTGGTGTTGGGCATACTGCCATACTCCGTAGAATCGGAGGAATAGGCTTTGCTTTGCGTAAGCATCTGAGCATGAACCTCCAAACCCACTACCAATTCGTATTTTTGTCTTGCTTGTTCGTAAGTAAGCATATATTAATTTTGAATTTTGAATTAGATACTGACATTTTAAATTTGTATCCTCATTTTGTCATTCTGAGTGTAGCGAAGAATCTGACTCAGATTCTTCGCTACACTCAGAATGACAAAATATAGATTCAGTTTTGATTTTTTTAATCCTGTTAATCCTGCAATCTTGTTTGAATTTTGAATTTTGAATTTTTTTAATCCTGTCAATCCTGCAATCCTGTTTGAATTTTGAATTTTGAATTTTTTTAATCCTGTCAATCCTGCAATCCTGTTTGAATTTTGAATTTTG
>JAAFKA010000053.1 GCA_013299115.1 Cytophagales bacterium | reverse complement strand
GTCAAACCCAAAAAGAGAAAATAAGTTTTTTAATTTTTTTACTTTTTCAACTAACAATTCACAACTAACCACTAACAACTAAAACCATGTTAGCACCACAGGACTACACAGCCCTTGCCCAGCAAATCAACTGGGCAGAGCAGCCCGACTTTTTTCAGCAGGGACACCAGTTTTACCTCAACTACAACCAACTCTACGAGGCAAATCAGGCAAATGCCACAGGCAAAGTCTTAGATTTGCACAGCCGTTTGGTAGTGCATAAAGCAGCACCAAAGGCAGCGAAAAGAGAGGAAATAGTAGGGGAGAAAGATTATGCGGAGTTGTTGGCATCAGCAACCAAAAAAATTAAGTTTTTGCAACGCAACTTAGCCGAAATGACCGAAAATGAGCAAGAATCGGCAAAGAAAAAAATTAAGTTCTTGCAACGATTGGTAAGCCAACCAAACAACTAAAACGCAAATTCTAAACTCCGCAAGGGCTTTAAGCCCTTGCGGGGTTGCCAAACAACATTTTTATCACATTTTTTAACAATTATTTTTATGTACCAATCTCAAAGGCACCAAGAACTTGTCGAACTCATAGACGAGGCACAGGAAGTTTTAGCTGATAATTCGATGGCTGACTATCACGAAAAAGCCCGAAAACAATACAATCAGGCAGTACAAGAACTGAAAGCCATGAACATTGGCAGTCAGCAGCAAAAAACCTCTCGCACCCGCAACAATACCGACAAACGCAGCCAAGCCTACAAAGCCAAACGCACAAAGCAAGCCGTAAACGAGGCTTTGTATGAAGGTGGCAAAAAACCAAAAGAAGGCAACAAACGCACAGCTAAAAAAGCAAAGGCAAAAGCAGAAATTGACAGCCAAGAAACCGAAAAAAAGCAGGCTGGCACGATTGCACCTAAAAAAGAAGCCCCCCAGCAAAGCCCCCAACCCCCAAAGGGGGCTAAACAAAAAAAAGTAAAAACCCCCTTTGGGGGCAAGGGGGCTGATAGGGGGGCTGCATTTGTGCCACACTTTACGGCAGAGCAAGAATTTATGAAAAAAGTCTTGGCTGTAAATGGTAAAAAACAGACTATCAAGCAATTAACTACTTTGCTCAAAGGTTACAACAAAAAAGCCGTAACCAAATTGATTGATAGCAAACAGCCACACGCAAAGTTAATGGGGCAGGTGGCAAACAATTTGTTTGCCGTACACAAAGATTTGTTGAGTTTGGGAGAACAAAGTTTCGACTTCACTTTGCAGCCCGACACCCTTGCAGCCTTGCAAGCTGCGGTAGGCAAAGAGGTTTTGCAAGTGCAGCCATCAGTCGCCTTACTCAAAACTTTTGTAAGCTACCAAAACGGCACACCAAGCAAAAAAGGTGTAGAGGACTGGTTGAAACAAGCAGCCAAAATTCCCGCTAACGATGCTTACCGCAAAGAACTGGACAAGGCAATGCTTACCTTGCGTGAGTACAAAACAGGAGCAAGCAATTTTGTCTATTTGTCGCAGCAGCAGTTGAAAGGATTGGCAGGAATAGTAGCCCCCCAGCCAACAAGCCCCCCAACCCCCAAAGGGGGAGTGAAAAAAAGACGTAGCAATTTGGGCAGTATAGACGAGCAAAATTTAATGTACTTGCCCAGTCTATCAAAAGTAGAAAGTGAGGACAAAAACAAGACTATCGAAAATAGTTTTGCAGCCTTTGGCAAACAGCACCAAAATTGGCAGCAAAATAAACCAAAAAACCTAAAAGCCCCCCAGCTAAGCCCCCAAACCCCCAAAGGGGGCTTTAAAAAGGAGGTCAAAACCCCCTTTGGGGGTAGGGGGGCAAAAACTCCCCGAATGATAAGTTCAATGGAGTTGGAGAGTTTGCACGTGGATAGTCTGAAAAAAAGTGAGGCATGGGAGAGTATTTTGGGCAAACATACGCCAAAAAACGTAGCCGTCATGTTGGCAGCAAGGGAAGGACAGGGCAAAACAATCACTTGCCTCGCCTTTGCAAAGGACTTTATAGAAAACAACAACGGCAAAGTTGCCTATATCAGTTCGGAGCAATACGGCAGTCCTATTTTTACCGAACAGGTGCAAACCATAGGGGCAAAAAGCCCAAAATTGGATATAGGTGACTCTGTACCAGCCAATTTAGAGCCGTATAGCTTAATCGTGATAGACTCGGTAAACGACTTGCACTTAACTGATGTGGACATCGAGGACTTGCGGGCAAAGTACCCCGACAAAGCCTTTTTCATTGTGGTTCGCCAAAACCACGACAGCAGTTACAGGGGCAAAGGGGCTACTGATATTGCCTTCGATTCGGACATTACCATCGAACTTACCAACGGCACAGCCAAAAACTTCAAAAATCGTTGTGGGGCTTGTGGTAGTTTGGATATTTTTGAGCTGGTGGGGTACAGGTAAAAGGTTTTTTTCGTATCTTTGGGGAAACTTTTACGATTATGGCAAAGAAAAGACAATATAACGAACAATTAACCTTGCTCATTAACCCTGCCAAAAAACAGGCTTTATTGGAGGTGTTGCGAATTTTTGAGATTGGAGAAATTCAATCTAAGCAAGCTATTGTTGAGCAATATATACAAAATGCTCCCAAAAATGTACCCATTTCCGAAGCTGAACTAATCAGTGAAGTTAGCAAGGTAAGAAAAAATAAAAAGAAAAATGCAGCGTAGGAAAAACATAAAAGTAATCTTTGATGTCAATATTTGGTTGAGTTTTACCATTGGTAAACAGCTAAGTATTTTGCAAGATGTTTTGCTACATCGGGCAGTAACCGTCTATGTGTGTGAGGAATTGATAGAAGAATACGCAAAAGTAGTGCAAAAGCCAAAATTGAAAAAATACCTCACACAAGAAAGGATAGCTGAAACCATAAGGTTGATGGAACAGACCACCAAGTTTGTAAAAATCAAGTCAAAAGTTGTCTTATCGAGAGATAGCAAAGATGATTATTTGCTTGCGTTGGCAAAAGATAGCAAAGCTGATTTTCTTATCACAGGAGATAAAGATTTGCTGGTTTTAAATCCTTTTGAACACACACAAATCTTGACTATGGCAGATTTTTTGAAACAATTTGCTATGTAAATTACCAACTCCACGTGGGTTTTAAGCCCTTGCGGGGATAAAACAACCAGTACACTTTTTCAACTTTTTAATTTTATGAAAACAACAAAAAACAAAAAACGAAACCGCCGACTCAACGGCATAGACGACTCCGAAACCGAAACGAACAACAACCCAAAACCCAAAAAAACCAAAAATAATACGTGGTTACTGGTAGGTTTGGGGTTAGCAGCAGGAGTTGGCGTTGTGTCTGCAATAGTTTTTAATCCACATTACCAAATTGTTATCACAAAATTGGACAGACAAAACAAATTGTTTGAAGGCACAATAGATGGTAAAAAGTTTGGCGGACAATATATGAATGGCAGTTGGGGAACAAACAAAAATTTTTGGACAGGCGAAAGAATACAAATCTTGCATAACAGAACAACAGATAAAATAGATATTACTGTTGAAAACCGCAAAAATGCTGTTTTTTCTCTAAAAGTTTTAGACCAACCAGTAACAGAACAGTTGGTAGCTATTTCAATCTAAATTCTTTTACTTTTTTGCAGCCAAATTTGCCATTTTTTTCGTATCTTTGGCAGTATCAAACTGCAAAAAACTATGGCAAAAAAGCAAAGCCTCAAAGGTTTTTCGGAAGTAACAGGCAGAATACAAAACGTGGTAACGACAGAGATTTTTTCCACTGAATTTAGCCCTGCTACCATGAAAGATTTAAGACAAGCAAACCAACAGCATGATTGGTCATTTAACTGGAATGGATTTACAGATTCGTTTCATGTTATCAAATTAACAACGCTGCATAATCCTACTGTTTTGCAAGGATTGGTAGGCTTTACAGTCCAAAAAAACTATGTTTTTATGGATTTTGTAGAGGTTGCTCCGCATAATAAAGGCAGAGGCAAAATATATAAAGGTGTGGCTGGTAATTTGATGGCTTTTGTGTGTTATCTTTCGGTATTGAAAGGCTACGAAGGTTTTGTAGTCTTTGAGCCTAAACCGCAACTGACAGAACTTTACGAACAATATGGTGCAATGCCGTTGCCCAAAGTACCTAATTTAATGTATTTTTCTGAAACAGTTGGACAAGATTTAGTTTTCACTTATTTAAACACTTAACAAATATGAACAAACCACTTTTTCCCAAATTTCCAGATATCGATGAAACGATTGCAAGCACACGAACACAAGAGGAGAAGGAATCATTTTGCAAGATTGTGGATGAGCTAAAAAGGAATAGTAAAAAAGCCACCGCCAAACCTCGCACCACCCGAAAATCCAAAACTCGTGCTGCATAGCACTGAAAAACCTCACAAGGTCTTAAAGACCTTGTAAGGTTGTAAAAAAATAATTATCTTTGTTTTATTTTTTTAAAAAAATATGACCTACCAAGACATATATAACCAAGCCCCCTGCTTTATTCAAAATATAAAAGCTGGTACTTTTTTTATTGCATATAAAACAACACACGAGGATAGTATGTTTTACGGCACGACTGATGCTTTAAAAATTAATAGGCTAAGTTCGGTTTGGGATTATAGTACGGAAAAGTATTTACAAGGTGATGCAAGTTATTTAGCTGTGATTAGTCTGCAAGATGTACCAACTGATGTGTTGAGAATAGCAGCTTTACAGGCTGATTGGATAGCATTAGAGCTGGAGAGTAGGAAAGACAAAACAGAACTTTTAGCCGATATTGAAAAAAATAATGCAATTTTAATACAAGAACAAATTTTAGTAGCGAAGTATCTTAATGATGATACGAATTACAAAAAATTGATTAGTGATTTACAATCGCAAATAAAGGAATATCAAAATCATCAATATCAAGTCGAAAGAGTGAGGTCTGGTAATTATCAACCATACATAGATAAGCTAAATAAAGAGATAACGGACAAACAAAAAAGGTTGCAAAACCTAACATAAATCTTATAAAACCAGTACACTTTTTCAACTTTTAAATTTTTATGAAAACAGGAAAACCAAAACCCAACAAAAACAGATTATCAGGCACACCACAAAGCAAAGACGACTACATTGGTTGGGGTGGGGCTGCGGTGGTAAACCTCGTGCCTTTTGGCGGGCTTATTTATGGGGCGGTGCAGCACGACAAATACCCCTTAGCAGCCAAATCTGCCGTAAGAGTGGAGGCTTTCAAATGGGTACTCTTGGGCGGTGCTTTGCTCTTGGCAACAGGTGTGGCAGGAGTGGCAGCAGCAACGAATAGGTAATTTTTTTTTGCAATCGTACCAAAGTGGTCTAATGGCTCACGCAGCAAACGTGATGACTCGTGGGTTCGAATCCTACCGATTGCTCACTTTTTTTGCCGTTGTTTGTGTCCTCACAAACAACAAAAATTGCTTGTGAGGACACAAGCAATGGCGTAAAACACAAGCAATGGCAGGAGTAGGCACAGGCTAAAGCCTATGCTACATTCAAAATTTTTTAATATTTTTTATGACAGCAACCGCAAAAATAGCCGTAGGTTTTCTTGGTGTGGCAGGGCTGGGCGTATTGGCATACATAGCGTATGAGTACCTGATGACACCGAAACACCAAACGACAAGCCCCCCAACCCCCGAAGGGGGAGGAGCCCCCCAACCCCCAACAGGGGGAGCAGAAAAGGCATGGGCAACAGCCCCCCAACCCCCAACAGGGGGGGTAGAAAAGATTGCGGTTTGGGATTTGCCTCGCAGCACTTCGCCGCAATCGGTAAGTGTGCCTATTGTCAAACCAACTACTTTGCCTCCTCTTGGTGGGCAAACGCCAAAACCTGCTCCTGTGTTTGTGCCTTCGGTGCAACCAAAGGAAAAGGATTGTTGGAACTCCGAGGACCCGTGGGATTGTGAGGAAATGTAAAAATAAAATGAGTGAAACTTTGGCAGTGGCTTTTTTTGCCCTGCCAATAGTTGAACGGAGGACAAGAAACAAACTATTGGCAGGGCAAAAGAGCCACTGCCAAAGTTAAAAAAATAGCAAAGCTACAATTTTTTACCTATGAAAAACAAAAAAACAAAACCCAACATGACCGAAATAGCCGTTTATTCGCTAACCGCAGTAGGAGTGGGTGCTTTGGCTTATACAGTCTATCAACTTTGGTGGGCAAACTCGCCAACTAATCCCGACTCGCCAATAAGTCCCGATTTGCGTGTTACAGACCTCAATCACGAAAACAAGGTAGTTTCATACAGGTACAACGGCAGCAGCTACACCTTGCGATTGCACGACCTCAAAAACACCGAAACCAAGACTCTGCCCAACGGAATTAAAGCCCGAAGGATGGACAATAACCTTTGGCTTTACAGCCCCGAAGGACAAACAGAAGTGATGGAGTTTTTAACGCCAAGTACATTTACAATGTAATTTTTTTTAACAAGAGTAGTAACTTCTTAAAACAATGCACAGGCTGGTGGCAGCCCCGCTAAAGCCTATGCTATTAAGCTAAGAAACAACTTACAACCTCGAAGAGGTTGAACAATAATAGCCCTACGTGCAACGTAGGGAAGTATTTGTAAACTTGCATCCAACCTCGAAGAGGTTGAACAATGACATATTGCTACACGAATGTTCAACCCCTTCGGGGTTGTGGAGTAGCTTTGCACCTTTTCCCCTACGTTGCACGTAGGGCTATTATTGTTCAACCTCTTCGAGGTTGTAAATATACTTTCTTAGCTTAATAGCATTGGGCTAAAGCCTATGCTACATTCAAAATATGGCAACACCGCAAGAATTTTTGACCGAATATTATCCTTATGCAGCCAAAGCCAGCAGTTATGTAGGGCATGACCCTTTGTTTTTGTTGGCTCAAAGCGTGGCAGAACGAGGCTACAAAGGGTCGGGAGTTTCCAAAACAGCTAATAATTTTTTTGGTATTACGGCTTATGAGGGTACTTCGTGGAAAGGTGCAATTTATCGGGCAACTACAGGTATTCCGTTTCGGTGGTATCCTACTTTACAAGACAGCTTTAACGACTACATTCGGCTCATTTACGACCCCAAAAGCAAGTATTATACCAAAGTCCGCAAACAGGGGACTATCGAGGAGTTTGCTTACGATATTTCGAGGTCGGCTTATATTTCTGAAACCAACGGAGATAATCGGGAGGTGTATCGGGACAATATCGTAAAAGCCTATTATACACTGGTAAAACTCAATAAACCTTTTGTGTGGGCAGAGTGGCAGACTCCTATTTTTGTTACAACGGCTGCACTGGTGGCAGGTACGCTAACTTATGGTGTGATGATGCAGCCCGAATGGTGGAAGAAAATTGTAAAACCAAAAAAAACAGTCCCCAACTAACAGCCCCCAAACCCCCGAAGGGGGCTTAACTAATCGCAAAAGCCCCCTTCGGGGGTTGGGGGCTATTTTTTTATGAAAACATTTTTATTTCAGTGTCTTTTTACTTTTTTGCTCGTGGAATATGTAACCGAACTTTTGCAGGGCTTTATTGAGTTTTTTGAAAATCCGTTTGTCAAGGCATTTTTCAAATTTTTTGAGCATCCTTTTGTCAAGTGGTTGCGTGATTTGGGTATCATTTATCTCATGGTGCGGTACAAAATTCGCAAAAGGTCGGAAAAGATTTTTGACGAACAAAAAGCAATTATTCAAACCGTGGAAAACAACCGCCAAACTGAACAGCAGCATTACGAACAGGTTTTGCAGCAACTAAGCAACATAGATAAACAGCAACACATTCAGCAGGGTATCATAGATACGTTGCATTATTTTCAACTCGAAAGCATTAATCCAAATGGAAACAATACAGACAACAGAACAGACAACCGAACAGCCCCAAAATCTACTCCCAAACAACGAGGGAAAAGTAGGAAAAAAAGAGGAAAATAAGTCGTTTGTGGGGACACAAACAACGGCAGAAGGGTCGTTTGTGGGGACACAAACAACGGCAGAAAAAAGTGGGTGGCAGGCTTTTTTGGATTTTTTGGCTAAACAATTTCGGTTTAGCATTATCTTTTTGCTTTTGGGTAGCTTGATTTTTTTGGTGTGTTTTCCATCGATGAACAAGTCGTTTCACGATACGCATTGGAACTTGTTGCAGCAGACCGTCAGCGGCTTGGAGGTCATGCTCGGCTTTGGTATCAAATATTACTTCGATGAGAGAATGGCAGAACAGGAAAAGGAGAAAGCCCCCAACCCCAAAGGGGAGTAAAAATTTTTGAATGAAAAAAAAACTTGCAAAAAAATGGACAGGTTTTGATGCAGAAAGATTGAACTTTGCTATTGGCTTGCTATGAAAAAAATAGGTTAATTGGTTGGTAGTCAATAGGTTACACTATTTTAATGCAAAACTAAATTAGTCCTTGCTGGGTCAAAATCTCAATGTATTGCTCATAAGAAAGTGGACAAAGAGCCAATTTTTTAAATTCCTCTGTGCTTAATTTGCACTGGGTAGCCATTTGTTTGATAAGATAATTATTCAAATCTTGTTCGCCATGACTTATTTTTGTGGACAAAATTAGTTCTTCATTGTGATAAAATTCGAGCCATTTATGGTTTGAACTTTTGTTTTTGGCTGCAACAAAGCCTTTTTTTATCAAATTTTTGTATGTTTTTTTTGCGTCGATTGCAGCCATTATAGTACCGTTTTTACAAGTAAATTGATTGTTTCTTTTATTTTACGCAGCCTTGCAGAAAGTTTATTTGCTGGCAATTCATTGTATCGAGTATAGATATGGTCAAACTCCAAAGTAAAACTTTCTTTGGCTGCTTGCAAAGTCAGACCTGTTCCGATAATATCTAATTTTTCATTGCGAACAATATAATAATTCTCCTCTTTTTCGACAATACAAGGAAGTGGAGAACTCAAATAGTAGGTTTTATCAAATACAGTGAGCATAACAGGTAAATAAGATAAAGTTTCTTGTTGTTCTGTTTTAATCTTTAAAACTAAATTTTCTATTTCTTTTAGCAAGGGTCTTGAATCATCATTGGTAATTTGCCAAAATCCTAAAAGAATGGCACAAGCACCATAAGAAACAATAGATTTATCTAAAAAGTGTAGGAGTTCTTTTTTGGTAGTCTTATTTAGTTTGAGTTTGCCAAGATTATAGAAACTTGCTACCTGCAAACCAAAGATAAAAGAAAGTAAGGCTTCTTGATGTGTTGCAATATAACCAAGATTACTTTCGTTTGGGTGCAAATGAAACAAGGTTTCAATCGTTTCTAAGGGAACTATTTTGCCTCGATATTTTTCGCCTACTGTCTCTATTTGTGCTTCGTCTATTTCTTGCAACAATTCTATGTAATGGTATAAGTCTATTTGGTCTTTGGTAGGTTTTGTTTGTAAAAATTCTACTGCTGCCTGTTGAAAAAAACTCATTGGAGGCGGATTTTGAATAGCAAATAAAATATAATTTTCTATGTCTTTTTTAAGATAGGTGTAGCTTTCAACTATGCTATTAGTTGAAAGAGTTTGCTTGATAACAGCATATAAATTGATAATCACTCTTGCTAATGGAATAGTGTCAAGTATTTTTCGCTGTTCAGCATCTTTGCTGCTATGAAGCATAAAAACTTGATATAAGTCAAAAGAAGTTATTAAATTAGTGGTTTGCATAAAAAAATGTGCTAAATTCTATGCAAAAATAACACATTTTTGTTTACTATTCAAAAAATTTCCTACTTTTTCTTCACCTTCATCATCGCCTCCGCTATCTGTTCTGCACCTGCTACGGCGTAGGTGGTTTCGGTGGTGGTGAGGCTGGCATGACCTAAGACGCACTGGACTATGTGCGTGCTTGCCCCTTCCTCCAAGAGAAACATACCTGCCGAATGACGTGCTGAATGGGTGCGACCCAAATCCAAAGGCAATTTTAGTAAAGCTGTAATTGTTTTTAGTCTATCTCGCAAGACATGATAGGTTAATTTTGGCAGTTGATTGTTGTAGGTTGCCAATATATTTTTTGCTGTTTCGGTGAGCAGTCCACGTTGGCTAACTCTGATGTCGTTTTTTATTCGCCTTACTTTGTGCCGTTTTTTTATGAACAGCACCTCGCCTTTGTGCGGTTTGGTGTGTTTGGCATAGTCACAAGTATAGTAATCTATGTAGGAAAAGCCTGTTTCACACATAAAAACGTAAATATCACGGGCTTCGGTCATTATTCGCCTATGAAATGGTGTGCCTTCAAAAACCAAGTTTTTCAGTTTTTCATAGTCTTGTTCGGTCAGGTACTCGTCTAATCTGGTTGCCTCCATACCACCTTTGTCAGATTTTTGGAGGTGTACCACTGGTATCAGTTGCTTGTCTGTGGCAGCAGTAAAAGCAGACCGAAAAAAAATACAAAGTCCATTCAGATAATTATGTTTGTAGGTGTTTGCTTGTTTTTCATAGAAATCATTGAGGAAAGTTGGCGGCAAGTTGCCTACTTTTAGTTTGATTAAGTTGTTGTTTTTCAGGTATTTGTGCCAAAAGTTTAAGTTTGTTTCGTAAGTATTTCTAACGTGGGTCAGTCCTTGTGGTCTTTTGTGGTTTTCGTACCATTCTAAAACTTCTAAGACTGTGGAGAGTTTTAAACTTTGGCAGTGGCTCTTTTGCCCTGCCAATAGTTGGTGTTGCGTTTTTGGTTTCTTTTTTGAGAGATAAGCAAACAAATCATTGGCAGAGGCATCGGGCTTTTGTGTTAATAGTTCCAAATATTTTGCTCTGATGAGTTGCTGGTGCAAATTTAGGTCTTCGGTAGCTTGTGGGTCGTCTGCAATGGTTAGCGTGCTTGTTTGCTCGTCATAACAGACGGCACTGCGGAGGCATTTAACCTTTGTGCTGTATTTGCTCTTTGCGTACACGCCGTTTACTATCAAATAAAACCTAATAAAAACATATTCAGGCGTTTTGCGAATGGTGTCAAAATTTGGTTTGAAAACGAGGGCTTGTGCTTTTTTTTTGTTCATGGAAATCGACAAGCAAAGGATTAACTTTTTTCATAAAAACAGTTTGGGGATAATTTTTTTAGATAAAACTTCCCCAAACTGTTTATTTTTTGCTACATTTGTTTCAAACTTTCTATCAACTTTTTATTTTCCTCTGGTGTCCCCACTGTTATTCGCAAACAACCTTCGCATAGCGTAACCTTTGACCTGTTGCGAACTACAATGCCTTGTTGTATCAATTTTTGGTACAAATTGTCGGCATTTTGCACTTTTACCAACAAAAAATTAGCATCAGAAGGGTAAATTTTTTCTACCAAAGGCAGAAAGTTTAAGGCTTGCCTTAATTTTTCTCTTTCTGTTTTGATGGTTGCTATTTGCCTTTGCACTTGGTCTTTTTTTGCAAACACCTGTAAAGCAAGGCGTTGTGTTTCTGCATTGATGTTATAAGGTGGTTTTACCTTGTTAAAATAAGCAATGATTTCAGGCGAGGCAAAAGCCATGCCCAAACGCAAAGCAGCCAACCCAAAGGCTTTAGAAAAAGTTTGTATCACCACCAAATTAGGATAGTGCGAAAGTTTGCTAACCCATGAAGGCGAATCTGCAAAATCTATATACGCCTCATCTACTACTACCAAGCCCTGAAATTGTGCTAACAAGGTGTGAATACTTGCTGGGTCTATCGAGTTAGCCGTTGGATTGTTGGGCGTACAAACAAAAATCAATTTGGTTTGCTTGTCAATAGCTTGCAAAATCTTGTTTGTATCTAATTGATAATCAGCCGTTAAGCTAATTTTTTTTATCTTTACATTATTGATATTTGCAGCCACTTCATACATTCCGTAGGTAGGTGGCAAGGTAATTACGTGGTCTTGTTGAGGTTCGCAAAAAATTCTGAACAGCAAATCAATAGCCTCATCGCTGCCGTTGCCCAAAAATATTTGGTTGGGTTGCACGCCACGCCACTGGGCTATTTCCTTTTTCAGTTGTTGCTGCAAAGGGTCAGGATAACGGTGAAAATTGCCAATGACACTGCCCAAACTATTTTCGTTGGCATCGAGAAAAGTGAAGTTGGCTAAGTCGGCAATTTGGTTGCTATCTTGCTTAAACTCATCTCTTGCGGAGGAGTAGGGCTGCAAAGCCAAAATATTGGGGCGAATGAGGGATTGTAAAGAAAACATTATGGTAGTTGTTAATTCTTAGTTGTGAATTTTTAGTTGTAATTTATTGATTGACAATACTTTCCAAGTTTTAAAAACTTGGAAAGTAGAGGCTTATTGTCGTTTGTGCAGATACAAATAACGGCAAAAATGTCGTTTAATGTGGACACAAACAACAGCAAGGAATGTCGTTTGTGTGGACACAAACAACAGCAAACAGCAATGGAGGCGAATATACAGTTTATACCAAATTTTCTTCTTCTGTTGGTTGTTGCATTTGTTGCTGTTGTTGTAGTTGTTGGGCTACCATAGCAGAAAACATTTTGTCAAATTCTTCTTGTGTGGCTTGGGCTTGGCGTTGCAAGACCACAGCAAACTCTTTTTGATAATCTTCGGGCTTTTTTCCTTCGAGCATACCCATCATACGCACCTGCATATCCAGCACAGTACGCAACAAAGTTTGGTTGGTGTTTAGTAGAGAAATAATCAAATTATTTGCATTGACTTCCATTGTCGAGTTCTTTTTTGAGTGAGAAAATATTTTAAGAAAATAATTTTTGGCAAATGTGCTTAAAAATATGCGGACTACCTAAATTTTTGTGCGTTTTTTTGAGAAGTAACAGTTCTTAAAGCACTGTTACTTCTGTTCTGTTTTCTTGAAATTACTATCCCAAAACCTCCTTCTAATGGTAGCAAAGAGTTTATTTTTTGTTTTTTTTGCCAATATTTTGTGAATGTAATATTTTGTTGTAATATTACAAACCAAATCACTTTTTTCACTCAGGGTTTCTATCTGATATTAATTCGTACAAAACTATTAAGTTTATGGCAAAGCTCAAAAACATCATTAAGCAACTATCAATACCCGACTATGAAGCTATTCACAAGCTACTGATAGAGGGTGGGGCAGATAAATCTGCCTATCTTTTGAAAGCTATGCGAGAAAGGCAATTACATGACGACAAGGTAATGGAGGAATTAGACGTAAATACCAACGCCTATTATACCCTTCGTTCTCGTCTGAACCAAAAAATAGAGGAGTATTTATTGGAGCAAATGGAAAGTCCTCGCACAGATTTGTTGCGAAAAGTAGCCAATATCAATGAAGTAGTGTTTACAAAAAAAAGAGCTATTTCTATTGCCACACTCAAAAAATTGGAGAAAGAACTCCTCGATTACGACCTCCAAAACGAATTGACGGTGGTGTATAAAACCCTCAAAAAATTGCACGTCAATTCGGCAGACCACTATACCTACTCGCAACTTTACAACAGACACGTGGCTTATATGCTCGCCATAGACAAAGCAGAGGATATGTTGGCAGACTATTTCAAAAAATTTGGCTCTTATTCTCTCACAGGCGACGAAACCGAAAAATTGGGTTTGGTCTTGTTGCACCAAGAAATGAACAATGCTTGCAGGTTGTATGATTCTCGCCGTTTGTTTATCTACCAAAGTTGTATGGATATTTTCCACCGACTTTTTGTGGTGGAGGAGCAAACGCAAGACAGCAGTGAGCCTATTGAGGATTTAATCAAAAGAGCTGATGAAATTTTTTCGTCTTACGGGCACGACTCTATTTATTATCACATAGAATTGGTTTTTGACTTCCTCAAATTGGAATATTACAGCCACTACAAAGTGTATAAAAAAGTAGAAAAGCACTACGAAGACGTAAATGTCGACCAAGCCTTGTTACTTGCCAATTATAGTCTTTATACCTATCCTGCCCAGTTTTTTGCTACCAAAATAGAAAGAGCCTTGCGAATGGGAACAGAAGCCTTGCTTTATGAGGAAAACGAAGGACTATTTGAGGATTTTGAATATGACCCCGACGATATTCCAAAATACATTAACTATGTGATGTATCGGGCTTTGTGCTGTTTTTATGCAGGCAAATATAATGAGGCTGCCAAATGGATAAACAACCTGATGAATGACCTTACGATGAAAAGATACCCCTTTGCCTCCATTGAAATCAAGTCTATGCTTGCCTTGCAATATTGCTTGATGGGTGAAATTGACCTTTTCAACCAATTAGTGAGCAGTGTGCAACGCCAATTACGCACTTTGGGCAAAGAGGCACACGAACATATTTTGGTGTTTATCAAAATATTGAAAACAGCCACCAGCGAAGCCAAAAAAGAAAAGCCTACCAAAATCAAACAGCAAGTTGCTCGTTTGACTAATGACACTCGCAAAATTTTTAGCCCAACGAAGTTTGTCAGGTTTGACGAAAAAATGATACAAGCTTTGTGTAAGGTGGGGGAGTAAAAAAATCAAAGATTCTTCCAAAAGTAGTTATCAGGTAGCCTAAAGCTACCTGATGACAAAGTTTAGTGATTTATTTTTTCCTTTGTAGCATTTTTTATTTAAAAATAAAAAACAAAAATTATATTTGTATTTTAAAATATTTTAAAATACATGAGCAAAGTCTTTTTGAGAGATTATATCTCCACCACCCCCTTAGGTTATCAATATTTGGTAAACTTTTATTATGAGTGTCTAAAATTTAAAGACTGTAAAATTGAAATAGATTTAGGCTCTTTAAATTGGATTGATGCCAACCTTTGCGGATTGTGGTTAGCAATGTTAGATGATTTAAAGGAGCAAAATAAATTATCTTTTTACATAGAGCAAAAATATTGGCTCGAAAATTCTACGAAATACCCAAATAATTTTCATATACTATTTCGCAATCAATTCATTTCTCTCCTAAATGATATGGGTAATATTTTCGAAGATTGTAAAGATGCCCGAAAAAGCTCTATCACACTAAAATCTTTTACCATAGCTGAGGTTGATAAGTTTGTTGAATATGTAGAAGAAGAGTTTTTAAATCATAGAGGTTGTCAAATTTCTGTTAATGACAAAAACATATTGCAAACGGCTTATTTAGAACTTTTTTCCAATTATGAAATTCATGCAAAAACAACAAAACCTATCTATGTTTGTGGGCAATACTTTCCAAAAAATCAACAACTAATGTTTAGTCTTACTGATGTTGGCATAGGATTTATCAAACCTATTTATGAATATACCCAAACGATGGCAATACCAATTGCCACTCCACAAAAAGCTATAGAATGGGCTTTGGAAGGTAAACATACAACAAAAAAATTATGTTTAGGTGGTAGTGGTTTAAAAAGTATAGACGATTATTGTAGAAGTAAACATGGTAATTTTCATATTATTACTGATGGCGTTTACACCTATCTTGATACAAATCAGAAAAGGATTTTTAATATGCTTCCTACTCATTTTAAGGGAGTTACAATTCATTTGATAGTATAAAAAACACTAAAAACTTACATTAAAAATTTAAATAAAAATAATAAATAATTTGGAAATTATGATAATTTATTTTATCATTGCATACTAATCTTGTGTACTATGCAAAATCTACAAATCTTAAATATCATTAATACACCTAATGCGGTATTACAAGGCTTTGGAGAAAAAGTAGCTCTTGAAGTTGAAAAACATCTTCTAAAAGGAGAGAAAGTCGTTTTGTCTTTTGAAGGCTTGCGGAGTGTTACCTCTGGTTTTATTCATGCAAGTATAGGTTATTTATATTCAAAATTTGATAAAAATATTACAACCTTATTACAATTAAAAGGAGTAGAAAATAATACACTTTGGCAAGGGAAAATAGACGATGCTATCGAATTAGCTCTTGATAAAGAAGCTAAAAAAATTCATGAACAGTGTTTGTTGGAATTATCTAATTAGCAAAACCCAACTATTTTTTCATGCCTTCTCAAATCAAAGACATTACAAAATTGGACATTAATCAACATAATTTGTATTTTGTCGATACAAATGTGTGGATTTATGTTTTGCAAGCAGCACAGTTGCACGATTTTGAAAAATCCTACCATAAAAAATATTGTGATTTTTTAGAAAAAATCATTACTCAACACATAGAAAAAAAGCCTAATTCTCCTAAAATAGTTAGCAATATGCTCTTAGTTGCAGAAATGTTTAATGCCTATATGCGACAGGTTGCTATGTATAAATTTTTTAGAAAAAAAGGGGATAATCCTAAACATAAAAACTTCAAAGAAGATTATCGTGGAACAGATGATTATCAAAGACGTTTGAAAACTTTGATAGATGATTTTCGGAGTTATGAAGATTATGTTGTATTTATGGAACTCAATACTAATATTCCCACTTTTTTAAGTAATTATTCTGAAAACTTATCATCAGATTTGAATGATTATTATTTCTACACTTGGGCAAAAGACAACAAAATTGCCATTATCACAGATGATAGTGATTATTTGTTTGACGACATTCCAATAATTACTGCCAATAATAGTTTGTTGAAAAAATAAAATTTCATTTCAAAGTTAAATCTACATTACATGAGCTTTTAGCTATTTGCACAGCAAATTATCATAACCACATACAACACCCATGAGTCTTGCAGCCAACAACCCCGCCCTTCGTTCTTGGGTAGAGGTATCAAAAAATTCGGATTTTCCTATCCAAAACTTGCCTTTTGGCGTATTTCAAACGGCTACTGCTGCCCCAGCTTTGGGCGTGCGAATAGGAAACCACATCATAGATTTAGTTGCTTTCAACCGTTTCGACCTTTTAGAAGACATATATTTCGATAAAAGTACCTTGTCGCAAGCCTCTTTAAATGCTTTTATAGCTTGTGGCAAACCTGTTTGGCAGGCTGTACGCCAAAGAATTTCGGAGTTTTTGCAAGGCGAGGAAGTCAATCACAGTCGTATGGCACAGTACGAGGAAGATGGGTTGTTAGTCCCTGTTGGCAAGGCACAAATGCTGTTGCCTGTTCAGATACCGAGTTACACAGATTTTTATTCGAGCATAGAACACGCCACCAATGTAGGCTCTATGTTTCGCCCCGACAATCCTTTGTTGCCAAATTGGAAACACCTCCCCGTAGGTTATCATGGCAGGGCTTCGTCTATTATGGTATCGGGTACGCCATTTCACCGACCCAAAGGGCAGTTTAAGCCCGCCGACAGCGAAACTCCTATCTTTGGCACGACACGCCAATTAGATTTTGAGTTAGAAATGGCTTTTATCATGGGCAAAGGCAATGAATTGGGTAGCCACATCACAACCGCAGCAGCCGAAGAACATATTTTTGGTTTTGTGCTGTTCAATGATTGGTCGGCAAGAGATATACAATCGTGGGAATACGTGCCGTTGGGTCCCTTCTTGGGCAAAAACTTCTTTTCCTCTATCTCTGCATGGGTGGTAACTCTCGATGCTTTGCAACCTTTCCGCACCGAACAACCTACACAAGACGTAGCTATTTTGCCTTATTTGCAAACCGAAGGCAACCAAAACTTTGATATTCACCTCGAAGTGGCTATACAACCACCACAAACAGCCGAAACAGTAGTTTGCAAGTCTAATACCAAATATCTTTATTGGAGTGTAGCCCAACAGCTTGCCCACCACACCATTAATGGTTGCAACACGCAAATTGGCGACCTCTATGCTTCGGGAACTATTAGCGGAAAAGAAAAAGACTCTTTTGGCTCTATGCTCGAATTGGCTTGGCGAGGCACTAAACCTTTGCAACTAATAGATACAACAGAAAGAAAGTTTATTTTAGACTACGACACTGTTATTATGCGTGCCTACGCTGAAAAAGATGGCGTAAGAATTGGTTTTGGAGAAGTAAGCAATTTGGTGTTGCCCGCAAAGGAGTAGTATGAATATTGGGCTTTATTGCAATGCTCCTGCATGGGGAGGATTAGAGATGATCATTCCTCGTTTGGCAAAGTGGTTTGCAGAGGCAAGGCATCAGATTGTAATTTTTATTCATTTTCGCCCCCTTCGGGCAGATACTCCACTTGCTTTTGCTGCTTTGGTGGAGTTATATGAGAACTGAGTAAGTTATTTTACACAAGAAATTATATTGCTTAACCTTAGAATTAACACACCCAAATACTTTCAGGATAAGCCACTTCGGTCAGAAACAAACCCGCTGGCGACACATTCCGCCCTGCCGAAGTCCGTTTTTTAGACAAAATGATGTTTTCAAAGTCGGTTTGGTTGGTTTTGCCACGCCCTACGTCTAACAAACTGCCCACAATAGCCCTCACCATACCACGCAAAAAACGGTTGGCTTTGATATAAAAAATTAAGTTTTTGCCTTGCAACTGCCATTCAGCTTGTTCTATTTTGCAGTCAAAGGTTTTTACATCTGTATGTACTTTGCTAAAACACTCAAAATCAGTATATTGCAAAAGCAATTTGGCTGCTTGGTTCATAGCCTCCACATCTAACTGCTGCCAATAACGCAAGACTAATCCCTCCGCAAAGGGATTTTTTTCTAACCCAATATGGTATTCATAACTCCTGCTCAGGGCATCGAAACGTGCATGGGTTTGGGGGTGCACCTGTCTGAGTTGCTTGACCCAAATATCATCGGGCAAACACCTGTTGAGTTTGAACAAAAACTGTTGAGGATTTGCAATTTCCTCACTATCAAAATGGACAAATTGGCTGCGACAATGCACGCCCGCATCTGTCCGCCCACCTGCTATAGTTTCAGTTGCTTGGCGGCGTAGGTAGCCCAAAGCTTTGTTGAGCAAGCCCTGCACAGTGTTTTCGGCATTGATTTGCACCTGCCAACCCGCATAATTTGTACCTCGATAGGCAATTTCTAAGAAATAACGCATTTTTCTTACGTAAGTCATACTAAACCCTAATCTCCTGCCTTCTCGTTCAACAAGGCAATAGTAACGACAAAACTCAAAATTTTATCGATAAAAAACCAAAATAACTAATAGAATAGTCTAAGAGTTTGCAAATAAAACAATTTTTTTCATTTTTCTTATCACATCTCACAACCTTTTGCAAGGTGCAAAAATAGTGTATGTTGTTAATATTCAATAAAATATAGAAATTTGCACCAACAACCTATAACAACAACGACAACAAATGAAAAAATTATTTTTTGGTTTTTTAGCAATTTTTGTATTACAAATTTCAACCGCAGCCCCGTTGAGCCAAAACTATGCAGTCTATATTTACAATTTTATGAAATACATGAGCTGGCCTGCCAACTATCAAGCTGGAGATTTTGTGATTGGTGTGTTGGGCTATACGCCCCATATCAAAGATTTGCACCATTTGGCTATCAACAAAAAGATAAACAACCAACAAATTATTATCAAAGTTTTTTCTGAGCCTGCTGATTTTGGCAAATGCAATATTTTATTTATTCCTGCTCGCCAATCTGAAAAAATAGAGCAATGTATGGAATTATTGGGCAACAAACCAACGGTGATTATTACCGAAAAAGTGGGCATGGCAAAGAGAGGAAGTTGTATCAACTTTATTACAGAAGACAACAAAATTCAGTTTGAACTCAACCGCACAACGGCACAAAATATAGGTGTGCAGGTAAAAAATGATTTGGTAAAATTAGCAACGGTGGAGTTGGAGTAGTAACTTATTTAGTACGTTGACAATGGTCGCAGACCTTGACAATCGTACTTTTGTAGTATGATTGTCAAGGTCTGCGACCATTGCCAACGTACCTATACCAACCTTAAAATCCCATTAAGTGGAATATCTAACCAATCTGGTCGGTTGTTTGCCTCATAGCAAAGTTCATAAACGGCTTTTTCCAATAAAAATGCTTGCAAAACCACTTCCATCTGCGTTTTTTCCGTTGGCACTAAGGGCTGGTTACCCAAAGTATGGAGGTAAGCATCGAGATAAAAACCCCTTGCACATTGATACCAAGCCTCTGCCCAAGCACTTAATTGTTTGCGGTCTATGTTTTTAAACTGCTCGTTGAGCAACATCGTTGCATACACCGCATAGTGAAAAGACCTGACCATACCTGCCACATCTTTCAGTGGGCTATGCTTAAATCTCCTTTCGGCAAAAGGTGTGGCGGGTTCTCCTTCAAAATCTATTATCGTAAAATCTTTGCCGTTAAACAGCACCTGCCCTAAGTGGTAGTCGCCATGTATGCGTGTGCGTTGTGCGTCTATGGGTTGTTTTTTTAGCTTGTCGAAAACAGCCAACAATTTGTCTTTTAAATCCAAAACTTTGTCCACTTCTTTTTTTACTGTTGGTTGCAAATCATTGCGAATAGACTGCAAAAAACGCAACTTTTCTTTTACATTATCAGTCAAGTGCTGGGCAAGGTGGTTTTGGTACTCTAAGGTCATATTTTTAGGTGCAAAATCAGGCTCATTGGGGTTGGAGGCAAGAGCCAAGTGCATTTCGGCTGTCCGTTTTCCCAACAAAGCTATGAGGGCTGCCACTTCGGGCGAAATTAAATTTTGCAGGTCTTTATGAATACTTTTGAAATCAAAACGCAAACTATCCCACACCACAGGAGGTTTGTTTTTTGCGGGCAAAGTCAATACTTTTTCGTAATAAGTTGCAACCAATTCTAACATTAATTTCCACGCATCTCCTTGATTAGCAATCATTTCCTGCATCATTGCCATTACGATAGGCTCATTGCCTTCCTCACGCACCTCTATTGCCCCTGCAAAAGTTGGCACATTTCTATACGTAGTTTTTTCGGCAAAAAAACGGTTGATTTCGAGGTCGGGATTAATAGCCCTATCCAATTTTCGGTAGAGTTTCAAGAAAAATTTGTTGTTGTAAATCACCGAAGTATTGCTTTGCTCTACTGCCAACACACGCGAAGGAATAGCCTCGCCTGCCTGCTGCTCTATGTAGCTAAACAGCACTTTGCCTGCTTCAAAATACATTTTGCCCTCCGAAGAAGGTAATTGATAATTTTCATTCATCAGTTGCAACAAACTACTGCGAAAATCCTCATTAAATACAGCATCATACAAAATACCTATTCCATTTGGCGTGGCTATTTCGGCTATCACCGCCTTTGGAAAATTGGTTTTTATACTTTCAGCACCTTCTATGGTGTAAGTAAACGGCAGTTGATAGAGTTCAGAAGTTGCATCTTCATAGAAAACTTGCAAAATGAAAAGATAAGCCGCCTCCTTTGCGGGAGTGGGTATGTGCAAAGATTCTAAGACCTCTATGTGCTTAATAGGTCGTGCTTTGCCACCAAACCACCGACAAGTTTTGAGGTAAGTCGGCAAATATTGCTGTTCGAGATTTTCGAGATGTGTGTTATTTAGTCCTTCATTTTGCAAGGTATCAAAACGAAAAGTTGATGCTGACTGGTTTGGCATGGTTGTTTTTTTATGATAAATTAATAACATCTTCCCCACGCCACGTGTTTGTGGGGTTATTGAAGTTCACTCTTTTTGAGATTTGGCAAACCCTCAATTAGCCTATAAACCCTTTTTATTATTGCTAACAAGTAGCTAATAAAAAATCATTTTTCAAAAATTTAAGATGTTTTTTTCAAAAAGCTAAAAAATTTGGTAGTTCCACAGATGTAATGCTCAGCCCTAACATCTCTTGGAGAAATGTTAGGGCTTTTTGATAGGGTGCAAAAAAAATAACTATTGTTGGGGCAAAAAACAACCATCGGTAAGGCAAAAAAGCCACTGACGAGGTTGTTTTTTTACTCCACCACCAACTTTTTGCTCACCACCTCGTCCTGCTCAGTCGTGATTTTCACCACATAACTGCCCGAAGCCAAGTGTTTTACGTTTAAAGTCGTTTGGTTTTCAAATTTAACAGGTTGCACAACAGTTCTGCCCAATAGGTCTGTGACTACGTAAGCCCCC
>JAAFKA010000052.1 GCA_013299115.1 Cytophagales bacterium | reverse complement strand
TAAACCTAAAGACTTACTTACTTGTAGACCTGACAAACCATCAGAGAGATGTAAAATAATTGTTGCCCGTTCTCTATCACGAGAACTGCCTGTAGTTTGTTTGGATAAGGTGGTTAAGAATTCACGTTGTAGGGAACTCAAAACTATGGCGGGACTTTTCATAGCACAAAGATAACCAAAAAAAGTAAAATAAAAAATAGGCACTTATTTATGAGATGTAACACTAGTAATATTTTTATTATTAATCAACTTACTTACAGCCAACTTATTAATGCGGATGAAGGTAATAAAGTAATATTAAAACCATTATTACGTGGTCAGGATTTAATCAAATATGGGTATAATTTTAAAGGTTTATATCTTATAAACTCACATAATGGTGTCAAGTCTGAAAAATTACCACCAATCGACTTGCCTAACAATTTTCCTACTATTCTTGATTATTTTGAGAAATTTGGGGAAAGTTTTAAAAACAGAGGAGAAAAAGGTGATAACTGGTATAATCTTAGGAATTGTGCATATATCAACGATTTTGATAAACCCAAGATTATTTACGCAGATATAGTTCAGAATGAAGGTAAGTTTTATTATGATGAGAAAGGTTTTTATACAAATGATACTGCATTTATTATTGTAGGTCATTATCTAAAATATCTTACTAGCATACTTAATTCAAAGTTAGTAAATTATATGTATAAAAATTTTTACGCAGGTGGTGGTTTAGGAGAAACAGGACTTAGATATAAAAAAGAGTTTTTAGAACAGTTACCTATTCCACAAATCCCTCTTGAAGAACAACAACCCTTTGAAGCTTTGGTAGATAAAATTTTGGCTGCAAAGGCACAAGGCGAAAATACACAAGCCCTTGAAAATGAAATAGATACGTTGGTTTTTGGTTTGTATGGGCTTTCGGAGGAGGAGATAAAAATTTGCAAACAGTAGCACATAGCTCCTGCTGCGTGGAGTCCAGTGTCCGTAGTAGGAACTACGGACTACGTTATAGATGAAAATTTATCGAACACTTTTAAAGGGTCTGATAATTAGCTTTCAAGCATATTGATAAATCAAAATCCTACTGCAACCACAAAAACATTTTTTTGAACTCTGCTCCCCAAAATATTTCGTTGTGTTTGCCCCTATCCCTCAAAACCACTCGCAAATTATAGTCGGGTAAGTTGCCTGCGTGCAAAGCATCATAGAGCCGTTGGAGGTGGCTGTGCATAAAAGCACTTTCTGTTTTGCTACCTGCCACATATATTTTTTGGTAGGTTTGCACTTTTTCGGTTGCCAAATCATAAATAGCAGGCGAAAACCACAAAGAAGGCGACAAACTGCCAATTTTTCCAAAAACATGAGGGTAACGCAACCCTGCAAACAAGGAAAACAAACCTCCCATAGAGCTACCTCCAATGGTGGTGTGCATCGTGTCGGGCAAGGTGCGAAAGTGCGTATCTATGTAAGGTTTGAGGGTATGCACCAAAAAATCTGCAAATTGTGCTGCCTCGCCCCCGCCCATTCGAGGACGGTGCCAAGCCGAATATTCATCTGCTCGGTGTTGCCCGCCATTGTCTATACCTACCACTATGGTTGCCAAACTTTGCTTGCGTTTGTGGAGGGCATTGAGAGTTTTGTCTATTTTCCATTCTCTTGCAAAAGCAGTGGCAGCATCAAAAAGATTTTGCCCATCTTGCATATACACCACAGGAAAACGCAGATTGGAATTGTGGTAATTGGGTG
The DNA here is from genome assembly GCA_013299115.1 of Cytophagales bacterium. Taxonomy (GTDB): domain Bacteria; phylum Bacteroidota; class Bacteroidia; order Cytophagales; family Thermoflexibacteraceae; genus JAAFKA01. The sequence continues at coordinate 20,169 of JAAFKA010000052.1, read as the reverse complement.
GCAAATACAAGGTTATTCGCCTGTAACGATGCAGTTGGGGAATATGAAAATGCTGTTGCAACACAAAAACATTGGGCGAAGCAGTAGAAGTTGGCATAGTTTACAGTTGCAGTTTATATGAATATAGCATACGCTTAGTGTGTGCATTAACAAAGTTACAAATTTTTGCTTGTTTTTTATCACAAAACAAAAGTAGTTATTTGATTTATCGACGACCAATCCAAACATTCAGCCACTTTTTACGTTTACCAAACAGACTACTAACTTTTTTCATGAGCAAAATTATCACTGTTTCCCTCTTGGTACTTGTCCTTTTGGGGATTGACTATTACATTTTTCAGGCTGTAAAAACCGTTTTTGGAGATAAGGCAAACCGCAATACCATTTATACTTTGTATTGGTTGTTTACTACCTTAACTTTGTTGGCTGTATTGGCATACAACTTCCTGAAACCCAGCATTTTGGGTAACGACATTCGGAGAATAATCATTGTGGCTGTTTTTGTCATTTACATTGCCAAATTCTTTTCATTCGTTTTCTTATTGGTTTACGATTTAGGTAGGTTTTTGCAATGGATAGTGGGCAAAGTTACAGATTCGCCAAAGCTGACCCAAGCAGGGCTGTCGAGGTCTGAATTTTTGATGAAAGTAGCCCTGATGGTTTCCTCTGTTCCTTTGTTGGGTATGACTTATGGCATTTTTTCGGGAGCCCACGACTACCGAGTGCGAAAACACACAGTTAAATTGCCTAACTTACCTCCAAATTTCGATGGCTTGCGAATAGTGCAAATTTCTGATGTGCATGCAGGAAGTTTTTTTGACAAAGAAGCTGTAAAAAAAGGTGTCCAACTGCTGCTCGACCAAAAACCTGATGTGGTGTTTTTTACAGGAGATTTGGTAAACAACATGGCAAATGAAATGGAGGAATACATAGAAGTTTTTGGCAAAGTTACGGCTCCTTTGGGTGTTTTCTCTACGCTGGGCAACCACGATTATGGCGACTATGTGTATTGGGAAAGCAAAGAAGCAAAGGTTGAAAATTTGGAAAAGTTAAAGCAAATCCACGCCCAAATGGGTTGGCAACTGCTGATGAACGAAAACAAATTGATAGAACGAAATGGCGAAAAAATAGCAATCATTGGTGTAGAAAATTGGAGTGCCAAACCGCAATTTCCGAAAAAAGGCAACCTCCAACAAGCCTACGCAGGAGCAGATGCACCTGTCAAATTGTTGCTTTCTCACGACCCTACGCACTGGGACGCACAAGTAAGACCTCGTTTTGCAGACATAGACATTACTTTTGCGGGACACACGCATGGGGCACAGTTTGGTTTGGAAATTGGCGATATACGCTGGAGTCCTGTAAAATACGTCTATAAACAATGGGCAGGGCTGCACCAAGAAGGCAACCAATACCTCTACGTCAATCGAGGATTTGGTTATTTGGGTTTTCCTGGGCGAATTGGTATTTTTCCTGAAATTACGGTTTTGGAATTGAAAAGAGTGTAAAAAACATAAAATTGCCAAACTGACAAGAAATAGAGAATACAATTTTTTGCAGGCAAGCAAATTTATTTTGAATTATTTTGCATTTTTATTTTGGTAAAAAAAAACTTCAATTAAATTAGCAACAACTTTTTTAGTCATACCAAAAAACACTGCAATAAAATGGCAAATTTACAGCAATTAACCGAAAGAGTAACATATTTAGCAACAAAGTACGGCAAAGAAATGGGGGCAACTGTGAAAATAGTTGGTAGTGATGGCTGTGTATTTATAGATGCTAAACAACACCCACTCATTGTTACCAATGAAGACAAAGAAGCTGACTGTGTCATTACTTCTGATACGGATACAGCTTATGACTTGCTACACGGAAAAGTAAACATCATGAGTGCCTTCATGTTTGGCAAAATAAAAGTAAAAGGCGACATGGGCATCGCAACCAAAATGATGAGCATGATTGTCAAAAAGTAATTGTATATTTTTTTCATTAAATTTTATCTAACTACATTTAACCAACTAAAAAAATGCTGGAACTTAATCCGTTTTACGAGCTAATCGAAATTTGTATCAAAAGCCTTGGTGTGGACCCTACGCTGTGTAGAGGACAAAAACCGGGGCAATGGGACTTGAAAAAAGGCTCTGCAAGTGTTTGGGTAGATGTATTTTTGTCTTCACAAGATGAAAATTATGGCTACTTCCAAACTATGGCACCTATTTGTCAAATACCAACTGCCAATCGTGAGGCTTTTTTTAAAGAAGGTTTAGAAATTAACCACCAATTGTATGGCGTAAGTTTTACTATCTACAAAGATTGGCTCTACCTCAAAATGATTAGAGAATTGGCAGGACTTGACCAAAACGAAGCAATGGCTATGCTCAACCGCACAGGGGTTTATGCCGACCAATATGACGACCATTTCAAAAATAAATACCATAGCATAGGCGGCGGAGATAGGGCTCCTATTCAGTAAAAAACAAACTTCCTTGCAATGTTTATGAGTTTTGCAAGGAAGGATTTACCAATTCTTCATGTTCACAGGAATCATAGAAACCTCTGCCCAAGTAGTGGCAATCAACAAAGAACAAACTAATCTTTGCTTTATTTTTCGGTCTATTATTTCGCAAGAGTTGAAAATAGACCAAAGTGTAGCCCACAATGGCGTGTGCCTTACTGTTACGGCAGTGGTGGCAGACACACACCAAGTAACAGCCATAGCCGAAACCTTAGAAAAAACTAATTTGGGGCAGTTAGTCGTAGGAGATTTTGTAAATTTAGAAAGGTGTTTGCGAGCCGATGGTCGTTTTGATGGACATTTTGTGCAGGGGCATATAGACCAAACCGCCATCTGCATCGAAGCCACCGACCTACAAGGCAGTTGGCGGTATGTATTTGAATATGACTACAACTTGCACCAGCACCTTACTGTATCCAAAGGCTCTATTTGTGTAAACGGTGTGAGTTTAACAGTAGTGGACAGCGAAAAAGGCAAATTTAGTGTTGCTATTATTCCTTATACTTATGAACATACCAATTTTAAGCAAATTAAAAAAGGGACTATTGTAAACATAGAATTTGATGTTTTAGGCAAGTATATGGCTGCATATATAAAAAAGTTGCAATAATTTCAATTAGATTAGATAAGGTTATATTTTTTGCTGTAAGACCTACAGGAATTGTGCTACTTTTATTTCCAAACACCTTATATATTTTGTCCTCTTGCTTATCTAAATAAACCTTTTTATATAGATTTTTAATTGCCCAACCACGCCATTAAACCTTCTTTGCCACCCATCATCAATCTATCCATTTTGTAATAAAAAAAATCATATCTTAAACTTCGTGTAACAAAAAGATAATTCTAAATGACGAACTTTGCAGATTAAAAATACGTAACTTTTGAAAATTATCAAATTTACCTTTAAACTGTTGTATGATGAAAACTTTTTACAAATTAACTAATTTATTGCTTTGTTTGTTAGTTGCCAATTTTTCTTTGTTGGCACAAGCCGTAGGAGATTTTCAAACTACTGGCAATGTAAATTTTGCTGCTGCTGCCAACTGGCAACGATATAATGGAACTGCTTTTGTAGCTGCTGGGGCTGCCCCTTCCAGTACAGATGGCGTAATCACCATTAAAAATGGGCATACCGCCACCATAGCAGCCAATAAAACCCTCGACCAAGTGGTGGTGGCAAATGGAGGTACACTCACACACACAGGAGGAACTTTTACCATTGCCAACGGCACAGGCGATGATATTATTGTAGAAAACGGTGGGATTTTTATTTTAGCCAATAATCCAGTGCCTACTTTTGCCACAAGTGCTACGATGCTTATCAAAACAGGTGGAACTTTAAGAGTAGATGACAACAGCAGTGGCGATGCAGATAGTTTTGCAAGTGATGACAATGCTGCCTACACAGGCAAAACTACTTTCGAAGATGCTTCTATTTTTGAATGGAACACTACTGCTTTTACTTCCACAGGCGTAACTTATTTTCCCAACGCCAACGCAAGCACCATTCCTATTTTTCGGATAATTTCGGCAGCAGGGGCAGTGGGCGGCGGTGCAATTACCACTATCAATGGCACTTTAGAAGTAAATGGTAGTATTACGTGGCAAAATGCTGGAAATAAAATTTTCCGCAACGGCATCACAGGTACAGGCACTGTTACGCAAAGTGCAACAAGTACATCAGGACAATTTCAAATCACAGGCACAAACGCCAAACTCGGCGGCACAGGTACTATCAATCTCAATAGCAATGGTTTGCTCATTACCTCAACTGCCGATGTAAGCATGACTTCCAACAAACCTATTGGTGTGCAAGGGGGTACACCAACTTTCACAGTGGCAGGAATTTTGGATTGTGCAACTTTTAACCTTACCAATGCTTCGGGAACACCAAACTTTACACTCAACGCAGGGGCAACCCTCAAAATAGGTTCTCCGCAAGGCATCACCACCACAGGTGCAACAGGAAACATACAATTAGGAGGTACAAGGACTTACAATGGCGGGGCAAACTACGAATACAAAGGCACAGCAGCCCAAGTTACAGGCAACGGACTCCCCGCCACCTTAACTGCACTTTTGACTATCAACAATACAGCAGCAACGCCAACTGTAACCCAAACCGCAGCAACCCAAACCCTTAGTGGCACAGGCAGCCAAATGATTTTGACAGCAGGAAATTATGCTATTGGTGCAAATTCCTTAGTTTTTCAGCTTGCCAATGTGCCAATTACACGCACAGGAGGCAAAATAGCAACGATTGCTACCTCCAACATAACTTTTGGTACTGCGGGCAACTTGACAGGCAACAGTTTTACCTTACCCAATGATTTGTTTGTTGCACCCACTACCCTAAATAATTTTACAGTAAACAGAACCAATGATTTGTCTTTGGGTAATCAAGGTTTTTCGGTTGCAGGCACTTTGTCCGTAGGGGCAAACGGAGCAGCAGATTTGGATTTAAACGGCAACGACATAGATTTAGGCACAACAGGCACTTTATCAGAAGACAGACCCAACAGCCGCGTGGTAACAGACAAAACAGCCACCACCTATAACCTAATCAAAGGTGGTTATTTGCGTGCAACAGCCCGAAATTTGAATGGAACAAACATAGCAGGATTAGGCATAGACCTTAGCAACGGCACAGCAGGTACGGTAAACATAGACCGTTATCACTGCAAAGTGGTAGGTGTTCCTGTCGAAAGTATCAAAAAAGTGTTTGACATCACAGCCTCCGTAGCTGCCAACAACGCCACGATGCGTATTTTTTATTCGCCACAAGATTTGGTAGGTACTGTTTTATCCGATGCTACTACCAATTTTAGGCTGCACAGAGGGCAAAACGGCATCACTGCCCCTTGGACTATGCAAACCAGCCCCGCAGCCATTGGCACTTGCCACGATATTGTGAGTGCAAACAGAAGTGTTTTTGCCAATAACATTACCAGCTTTTCGCCTTGGTCGGCAGCACCCGAATTTACCATTTTACCTGTTACTTTGCTCGACTTTAAAGTAAAAAAATTGCCAAACGACCAAGCTCTTGTTACGTGGCAAACCACCAACGAACAAGACCACAAAGGTTTTGAAGTTTTGCAAAGCAGCAATGGCGTTGATTTTCAGGTAGTTGGCTATTTGCCCACACAGTCAGCCAAAAAAACAACTTTGCAACTCAACCAATACGAATGGACTACGAACTGCAAACAATATCCTATTTTTTTCAAACTCAAACAGATAGACCACAACGAAAAATTTGTTTACAGCCCTATTATTCAGCTTGCGAATGAAAATCAAACTTTATTTGCAACTTTTGAGGCTTATCCAAATCCTTTTGGCTCACAACTTTATTTGCAAAGCAACCTACCAACTGACCAAGCAATAAAAGCTGTTTTGACTGACCTCACTGGCAAACAAATTTGGAGTTTTGAGGGCAACCTAAACACTTTGCAAACTAATCTTGCCCAGAACAGCACTATTTGGAATAGAGGAACTTATATTTTGCAACTACTTACGGCTGAAACACAGCAAAGTATAAAAGTAGTAAAAAATTAGGTCGTAAGTTTTCTCTACATCAAAAAAATCTACTACAACCTAAATTTTTTCTAAATTGCTTGCAAAGCGGCAAAATTGCTTACCTTTGTGGCAACTTTTTAGACCTAAATTCGCAAAACAGCTATGCTTGCAGTTTCTAATGTATCACTCCGTTACGGCAAAAGAGTGTTATTTGAAGAAGTAAATGTAAAATTCACACCAGGTAATTGTTATGGTATCATCGGGGCAAACGGGGCAGGCAAGTCCACTTTGCTCAAAATCATGTCAGGCGAAATAGATGCCACCACAGGGCAGATAGTCATGCCGCCCAACACGCGGATGTCCGTTTTGAAACAAAACCATTTTGGATACGACCAATTCCCTGTTTTGCAGACCGTTATTATGGGACACAAGGTGCTTTGGGATATTATGCAAGAAAAAGATGCTATCTATGCCAAGCCTGATTTTAGTGATGCAGACGGCGTAAGAGCCTCCGAACTCGAAAACGAATTTGCCGAAATGAATGGCTGGGACGCAGAAAACGAAGCTGCCTCGCTGTTGAGCAACTTGGGAATAGGCGAAGCCCTGCACCAAAGACTCATGGCAGATTTGAGTGGAAAAGACAAAATCAAAGTCCTTTTGGCACAAGCCCTGTTCGGAAATCCCGATATTTTGCTGCTCGACGAGCCTACCAATGACGTGGACGTGGAAACGGTGATGTGGCTCGAATCCTTCTTGGCTGAATTTAAAAATATAGTGATTGTGGTTTCTCACGACAGGCATTTTCTCGATGCTGTTTGTACCCACGTGGTCGATATAGATTTTGGAAAAGTGCAACTTTATTCAGGCAACTACACTTTTTGGTACGAATCAAGCCAGTTGGCAGCTAAACAGAGGTCAGACCAAAACAAAAAGAATGACGAAAAACGAAAAGAATTGCAAGAGTTTATTATGCGGTTTAGTGCCAATGTTGCCAAATCTAAACAAGCAACCAGCCGCCGCAAGATGCTCGAAAAACTAAACGTAGATGAAATAAAACCTTCAAATCGCAAATATCCTGGAATTAATTTTAATCAAGAACGTGAGGCGGGCGACCAAATATTGACCGTAAAAGGATTGAGCAAGAAATCTGATGGGGTTTTCTTGTTCAAAGACATTGATTTTACCTTGTCAAAAGGAGATAAAATAGCCGTTTTGTCAAAAGAAAGCATTGCAGTTTCTACTTTTTTCAAAGTCTTAATGGAAGAAGAACAACCCGAAACAGGCACTTTTAAGTGGGGTGTTACTATCAAAAAAGCCTTTTTGCCCAACGACAACGCCACTTATTTCAATGTAGATTTGAATTTAATAGATTGGTTGCGTCAATATTCTAACGAAAAAGACGAAACTTATATCAGAGGTTTTTTGGGAAGAATGTTGTTTTCGGGTGAGGAAACCCTCAAAAAATGTTCGGTTTTGTCGGGAGGAGAAAAAATGCGTTGTATGATTTCACGCATGATGTTGCAACAGGCAAATTCTTTGCTTTTAGACGAACCGACCAATCACCTCGATTTGGAGTCTATCACTGCCTTTAACAATTCGTTGAAAGACTACAAAGGTACTGTGCTTTTTGCCTGCCACGACCACGAATTTGTGCAGACCGTAGCTAACCGAATTATTGAAATTACGCCCAAAGGAATCATAGACAAACTCATGACATACGATGACTACATTCAAAGCCCTGAAATCAAGGAATTGAGGAAAAAAATGTATGCTTAATGCAATCTCAATGATAGTTGGTAGTGCCACACAAGTCATGCTAAAATCCGATTAGACGCAAATTTTTCAAAAAAAATATTACTACTGAGCATTACGTCTGTGGCACTATCAAGAATCAATCTATTGCTTATTTATCTCCACCACCAACTGCTCAATATAAGGTGTCATTTGCGGTTCTTGGTTTTTCTGTTGGGCTTTTTCGGCAAAAGGTTTTGCCTCTGCTTTTTTGCCTTGCTTGACCAATACGCTGGCGTAGGTATAGTTTGCAATGGCATCGTCTTTCTGTTTCAACAGTTTTTGCGACCACTCGGCTGCTTTTTTCAATTCTTTTTCTCCATTGAAAGTTTGCAAAAGTTCCAAAGTTCTGCGAGTCAATTCATCGGGATTATTGAGCAAAAACTGGTCGGTTTGTGCAACTAAGGTGTTGAAATAGCTGCTCATGTTGCCTATGTTTTTGTAATAAAACAACTCGACCATTAAATTGTAGTAGGCGGCGGGCTGTTCACTTCCCATTTGGGCGTTGAACGTGGCAAAAGCCTGTTGAATAGGTTTGAGTTGGGTGCTGTCCTTAGCCTTTACTGCTTTGTTCAGGTTAAAATCCATGGCAGCATAGATAAAATTGGAATAAGCCTCCTCTCCATAAGTATTCAAAAAGTTTTTTGGATTGTTTAGCACATATTGCATCTCTCGGCAACTAAAATCTTTGGCAAAACGGCTGACAATTTCCCAATTTTCGGGCTTTTCGAGGTCTTTTGGTGCAACTTTTGGCAAATAAACGGCTGCTAAGGTTTCGGCTTCCGCTGTTTTGCCCGCCAATACTAAGGCTTTGATATAGGTTTGGGTGGCTACCAAATCTTTGGGATTTTTTTCATAGGCAGCCTTAATTTCGGGCAGTTTTTTCACCGACTCTATCATGCCCATGACCGACTCGCCAAATTGTTTAAATTCTTTGGCACGCAAAGCCCCCACGTTTTTGGTTAGGATATTGCCATCAGCAGCAAAATAAAATAGCGAAGGATAAGCTGTAATGCCAACTTTTTGCACCAATTCCTGTTCTTCTTGCTCGGCATTTATTTTGACGGCAATGAAGTTTTGGTTGTAATAATCTGCCACTTCTTTGTCTGTAAACACATTTTTGCTCATCATTTTGCAAGGTCCACACCAATCTGTGTAAAAATCTACAAAAATAGGTTTTTGCTCTGTCTTTGCCTTTGCCAAGACTTCCTGCCATGTGCCTTTGAAAAAATTGATTTGGTCTTGTGCCTGTGCGGTGTAAGCACCTAAGAAAAGTAACGCCCAAAAGATGTGCGATTTTTTTTTGATTTTTATCATTTTCTATAATTTGTTTAGGATAGTTGCTTTCTGGCAATCCGTTTGTTGTTGCGACTGGGCGATGCTTATTTTGTTCGTCTTTAACTTGTTTATCGCAAAGTTGGAGATAAATATTTCTCTGCCAAGTTGAGATGAATTTTCTGTTTGGTTTCGCATACCATACATTAAATTCCACTCTGAAATATGAGCAAACGAAAATAAATCTTTAATATAGTCGCAATTATCGTAAGTTATCAACCATTTATGATTACAATTTTTCATTACTTCTGCAAATCTTTCGTGGTCAAAACCTTTGTGTAATTTGCCATTTTTGCCATACAATGCTGATTTTGTTGCAGAAAAATAGGGTGGGTCAAGAAAAATAAAAACATTTTCGCCTTCCATTTCTACAACTTTTGCATAGTCTAAATTGGTAATTTCTGTATTTTTTACAACCTGTTTTAAAAGCATTAACCTTTCTATGCTTGTGTCTGTAAATCTTTTTTGGTAGGCTTGTTCTGAAAATCCGCCTGCTTCGGTTGTTCCTGAAAATGTAATTCTATTGAAAACAAAAAACGCACTTGCTTTTTTCAAGTCGTCAAAGTTACCAATATTTTCGCCTAAAAACTTGTGTAGTTCTTTACCATTTTGGAATTCTTTTTTCCAAGTATTCACTTGATTAACAACACTTTGTAAATCTTTTTGCGAATATTCCCAAAATTTGTATAATTCTAAATATAAGTCGTTTATCCAATATTTTTTATCAGGGTAAAGTTGTTTCAAAGTCAAAAATACAGAACCACCACCCACAAAAGGCTCTCTAAATTCTTCAAAATGAGGAATTAAGGGCAAAATTTGTTCTACTGCTTTGCTTTTTCCGCCAGGGTATCTTAGTGGGCTTTTTATCATACTATTTTTCACACACTACAATATATTCAAAAAGCATAGTGTTTACTTTTTTACCTGTTTCATTTGTTGGTGAGTTTTTTGAGGGCATAGATTTACTTGTTAAGGCTCTTTCGTAAGTTACTAAGTGTTTTAATCCGTTTTCCTCAAATTTTTCTGCAATAAATTGGTCTGTTGGTAATTGAATATTTTTGACTGTTCTATTGCCAACTACATAAATAGATTTTCCGCCTTTTTTTATGCTTGACGCTATTTTTTTAATAGAGTTTTCCAAATCAACGTAAAAAGATGAAACTTCTAAGGCTCTTTTTTTATCTTCTTTTTCCACTTCTGCAATATAATCAGCCATTATTCCGTTTTCGTACATTTGTTTTGATTTTATGCCCCCCATTAACATTCCGTCTATTTTTCTTGCATAATCTATGCCTGTCCATTCGTTTGAAAGTGTAGAAAATTGTCCATAAGCAACTGTTGTACGACTATCTCCGTAAGGTGGACTTGTCAAAACGACATCAAAACTATTTTCTGAAATTTCAAATGCTGAATAATTTACATTAACATTAACTTCATTTGTCAATTTTGGAAAATAAATATTTGTATAAGTAAAAATAGTATCATTCAGTTTTTTAAAATACACACCAAAAACGTCAGGATTAAATTTTAGAATATCCTCTGCTTTCATTTTGAAAAGTTTAAACTCGTTGTTGCGTGTAAATGAACATTCTCTTACAGTTTCAGAGAAAGGAAGTACAAAAAAATTTCTAACTTGTTCATTTTCAATTTGGTAAATAAAGTTTTTTAAGATATTTAAATTATTTAATACTTCTTTTGAAAACCAAAAATTAGGGTTTGTAACATTTGGTAGAGGTAATTTATCTAAATTATTTTCGTCTTTAACAAACTCAAAAACTTCGTCACGCAATTTAATTTTAGTTTCAATAATTGTATCTACCGAAATTTTTGTAAATTTCACTTTTGAAATCAAAATAGCCAATGGGTTCATATCAAAACCAAACATATCAGTAATACCACACTCCAAACCACAATTTTATAAGGAATTTACAAATAAAATAGATTTATTTAGTTCTAAAAGTAGTATAAATTTTATACCCGCAGGTGTAATGTAGTAATTTCTTTCCATTTTCGCTAATAATCCTAAATCTATTGCATAATTGGAATACATAATAAAAGCATAATTAGAGGCTTTTTCCGCCCATTCACTTTGTTTTCCGCTTAAAGTAGTAAAAAACTTATGGGCTTCACTCAATGGAATAGGATAAAAATTCTTTGAAAGCAAAAATACACTTTCTACTGCTGCATAAATTCCATAAATCGCAGGACTTGAAAATGGATTTTTTACGATATAATCTTTTAATAATTCTACTTGATTTTCATTTAGTCTGTCTATACTATCGTCTTTTAATTGAACATATTTTTTGCCTAAATCAGTTAAAGTAACTTTAAACTCTCTATTTGTTAGCCCTAATTCATTTGCAAGGCGTAAATAACTTCCCACTGTGCTTTTGGATTTTCCTGTAATATTGCTTAACCGAGCAATATGTGTATCTTCCTCAATAGCATAAATAATTGGATTGAATAAATGCAAATTCCAAAGTCCGTGATTAGATGGTTTAACAGAGATCAAATTAGAAATTGCTTTTACCTTAAAATAATAATTTTTCAAAAGTTCATAAGGCGAAAATTCTATAGGAATAATATCATTTTTAATACAATAATCTTTATGTGTGTGAATAAATTTGGGACAAACTAAATATGATTTTAGAGGTAAAGAAGGTATCTGGTTCTTAATTTGAAGTTCTAATAAATCATTTTTGTAACCAATTGTTTGGTCACAAAATTCTATTTTACTTGTAACTGCTTTCAATTCAAGTAAATGTAAAGAAGAAACGGATAAAAACAACAAATCAATACGACCTGAATTTAGTCGTTTTTGTCTATCAATTAAAGTCAAATTTTCATTTAACGATAAAATAGATTTTACATCATCTAATTGTGTTGCAAATATGTCCTCTATTTGACTTTCTCTAATTTCTAACATTTGGTAATAATTGGTTGATATTATTATCACATTCTGAACAAATAAAATTGCCCTCTGGATAAGGTTTATCCATTGCAATTCTATCTTCTACCTCGTTAAAATCTGTTACTCTATTTACATAAAGTCCTGAGCCTAAACTCACATCACAACCACATTCGTTACAAATTTCTTGTTCCATAAAATAAAAATTTAGTTTATATAAGTTCTAAAACCTGTTCCGTGATTTCTTGCCATAGTACCTTTGTCGTGTAGTCGCAAATCTACTAAAACATTTTCCTCTCTAAATTGGTCTGCCAATAATTCGGGGGAAGTTTCTTTCATTAGTTGGCTACGATAGTAATGGAAATATTCCAAACCATCTCTTTCTTCTGTAAATGCAGAAACAAACATTAATGCTGGCATTTTTTGCATAAACCTGTCTGCAAGGGTTTTAAGCTGCCAAGTAGCAACTATATTTCCTGAAATATGTCTAACAGAAATTTCAGTATCTAAAACTTCTAAAAATAATCCCGCACTATTTGGTTTTAACGACATTGTGTAATACAAACCTTGTCTGCCATCTTTGTCCAAAGAACCATATTTTTTAACTGCTTCCAAAGGTGGCATTTTCCAAACTTTGTTGTTAAAAATGAATAAAGTAATCAAACCTTTTCCTTTTGACCTATGTGCTTTTAGTTCTGCACCCTCAATGTCGGGGTGTGCATCATTGTTTTCATTTATGCCTAAATGAGTTTCCAAAGTGTGTCCAATTCCTGTCGGACTCTTTCTTGTTGTTGGAATGAAACCTTTTGCTTTGATTTCCCTAAATTTAGCTTGAAACTCCTCTATTGTCATTTTTGTATAATTTTTTAGTGTTACAAATATATTATTTTGAAGTGAAATTTCATAAATTCTTCCACATCAAGCAAAGACATCATAGCAACTGTATCCCACTGAATAAAATCTCTATCACCATCAAAACCTTCGTCTTTCACAACAGGAATAACTGTTATTTTCTTACCATTTGCTAAGGTGTTATACACTCTTTCATAGGGATACGACCTTGTTCTTTTGGGCGAAACCCATTTTGAGATAGCAAAATTTAGTTTTTTGTCAGCATAAATGCAAGAAGTTGGGCAAGTGTTGATGTCAAAATCTTTACTTTTGATTGTTTCCAATTCGTTGGCAAGCAAAACTTTATATTGTAAGCCTGTTATGGTGGCGTTTATTTGCATAATTTGGTTTTTTGTTGCAAAGTTACAATTTCTTTTAGGTTTTACGCAGTTGTTTTCTAAGTTTTGCATAACTTTTTATTCGACTTAAAATTACTAAAATCATGCTTGTATTTCCATTATTTTTTTAACTTTACCAAAATATAAGCCAGCTTGTCAAAAGTCTTGACAAAAAACTAAAAATTTACAACTATTAACAAACTTTTACAGTCTTGAAAACTGCCAAATTAGCCGTTATCGATATAGGCTCAAATGCCATTCGGTTTCAACTGACCAATGTGTTGGACAACAGTGGACAACCTTTTTTCAAAAAAGTGGAGTACATTCGTTTCCCTCTCCGTTTAGGACATGATGTATTTACCGAAGGCAAGATAGGCTTGGAAAGTGAGGTCAAGTTTATCAAACTTATGCAGACCTACAAAAACCTGATAGACCTCTACGAAGCCGATATGTATATGATTTGTGCTACTTCGGCTATGCGGGAGTCGGTAAATGGGGCAGAAATAGCTTACAAAGTCAAGACTTTGATAGGTTTAGACATAGAAATCATAGACGGCAATAGAGAAGCCGAAATCATTGCAAGTGCCATTAGTAGCTACATAGACTATCGCAATTACATACACATAGACGTAGGCGGGGGAAGTACGGAGTTGAATATCTACGTAAAACAGGAAAAAATTGCTGCCAAATCTTTTGCTATTGGCTCTGTTCGCAAGTTAGAAAACGGCAATACCTCCGCAGGTTGGAAAGACATGAAAAAGTGGGTAAAGAAAAATACAGAGGATTTGCAAAACATCACAGCCATAGGCACAGGGGGAAATATCAACAAAATTTTTGAGTTAGCAACCGAAAAACAAGCCTTGACGATTACGCTGGAAGAAGTGGAAAAAGTGAAAGCCCAAATAGAAAGTTATTCTATGTATGACAGGGAAATAGCCCTCCGCATGAACAGCGACAGAGCAGACGTGATTATTCCCGCCACCGAAATTTATCTTGGAGTCATGCAATTTGCCAATGCCGACAAAATCATAGCTCCCGATGTAGGCTTAAAAGATGGTATGATTAAACTTCTCTACCAACGCTATGCCGAAAAACAGGCATTGGCTATGGCATAAAATAAAAAATATCATCAAATTTTGCCTTTGAATTATCAAAAACCTTCTTATCTTGCAACTCAAATAGCGGTGCTGCAAAAGCAACTTTCATAGTTTTGTACTTTTATAACCAACACACAAATCATGTCAAAAATCAGAGTAGCCATTAACGGTTTTGGACGCATTGGTCGTCTGACTTTCCGCAACCTTATCAAAAACAGCAACATCGAAATCGTTGCTATCAACGATATTACAGACCCAAAAACCTTAGCACACTTGTTGAAATACGACTCGGTGCATGGCAAATTTGACGGCACTGTGGCAGTGGAAGGCAATACCTTGATAGTAAATGGTCAAAAAATAGCAATCCTCGCCGAAAAAGACCCTAAATTATTGCCTTGGGCAGCCTCTAACATCAGCGTTGTGTTGGAGTCGACAGGTCGTTTTGTAGATGACATCGGGGCAGGGCAGCATATCACCGCAGGTGCAAAAAAAGTGGTAATTTCTGCACCCGCCAAAGGAAAAGTGCCTACCGTTGTATTAGGTGTAAACGAAAATACTTTGACAGGAGCAGAAACTATTTTGTCTAATGCTTCTTGTACGACCAACTGCTTGGCACCAATGGCAAAAGCCCTTGACGATGCTTTTGGTATAGAAAAAGGTTTTATGACCACTATCCACGCCTATACGCAAGACCAAAGATTGCAAGATGCACCTCACGAAGATTTGCGTAGGGCAAGGGCTGCGGCTTTGTCTATGATTCCGACCACCACAGGTGCTGCCAAAGCCGTAGGGTTGGTATTGCCTCACTTGCAAGGAAAATTAGACGGCACTGCTATTCGTGTACCTGTTCCTACGGGTTCATTGACCGACTTGGCTGCTATTTTGAAAAAACCAGCAACCAAAGAAGAAATCAATGCAGTAATGAAAGCTGCTTCGGAAGGGGCAATGAAAGGGATTTTGGAATACTGCACAGACCCTATTGTATCGGCTGATATTGTAGGCAATACTCATTCTTGTATTTTCGATGCAGACATGACCGCCGCAAGTGGTACTTTTGTAAAAGTATTCGGCTGGTATGACAACGAAGCTGGTTATTCGGCTCGTGCAGCAGATTTGATTGCAAGAATTGGATAGGTTTTAGTAGTTTGTATGTTACATTCTTTTAACCTATAAGGTTTGAAAACCTTATAGGTTTTTTTGCTAAATTATTGAAATCAAAATAGTAAAATTGATTCTACTTTAAACCTGATGCCTACTATCTCACACCCCAAACACATTGGCAGTTACCCACAGTGGAGTGTCATTACAACCGTAGCCATTACCTTGTTTATGATAGGGCTGTTTTCTCTTTTTGCTTTGTATGCAAGTACGCTGAACAAAATTTTGAAAGAAAGCATAGCTATACAGGTTTTTGTGCAAAATAACTTAGCAGTCGAAGATAGTTTGGCAGTACAGCAAGCTATTTTATACAGCAAATTTACGGCTCAACAAAACGGCAAACCACAATACAGCTACACCAGCAAGGAGGAAGCCGCCAAACGAATGATAGCCGAAACAGGCGAGGATTTTGTAACTTTTTTGGGTGAAAATCCCTTGCAAAGTTCTTATACCATACAACTAAAAGAGGAATTTCAGACCAAAACCCAATTAGAGTTGGTAAAAGCCGACTTAGAAAAAATACAAGGGGTGGCAGAAGTAGTTTATACCGAATTGTTTATAGACGAAATTAAGCAAAATATCAACAGATTAGCCTTAATTGTGGGGGTTGCTGTTTGGATTGCCTTACTAACAGTGGTTATTATCATTAACAATGCTATTCGATTGGCTTTATACTCCCAACGGTTTATTATCAGAAGTATGCAGTTAGTAGGGGCAACGGCTTTTTTTATTAAAAGACCTTTTTTGTGGCGTGCTACGCAGCAAGGCTTGATTGGTGGTTTGTTGGCTTCGCTACTTTTATTGGGAGTTTTACTGTTTACCCACACCAACATTCCTGAACTCGATATTCTCAAAAATTGGTTGCAAGTTGTCTTTGTCTTTCTTAGTCTGTTGATTGGTGGTTTTGTTATCTGCACCGCCAGTGCTTACATTGCCATCACTCGTTATTTGCGTATGTCTTTAGATGATTTGTATTGAAATTTAAGTGATTAGTGAAGGTAATACCTCAACAGTCAATCATATAAAAGTAAACAACAAAATGGAAGAAATTATCAACAAAGTAACTAACAGTGGGCTGGTGCAGATAGACCTCGAAACCATCTATCCCGAAGGCAAAAGAATGATATTTGATATGAAAGATTGCCTGTTCGAAGGACTATTATTGAGAGAAAAAGATTTTCGTGCTTTTCTCAAAAACCACGATTGGGAAAGTTACACAGGCATACACATAGCCATTACCTGCACCACAGACGCCATAGTGCCTACATGGGCGTATATGTTATTGAGTTTGCAGTTGCAACCTTACGCCAGCACTATAATTTTTGGTACTATCGAGGACTTAGAAACAGTTTTATTCAAACAGGCTTTGCAACAATTAGACCTTGCCGCCTACAGAGATGCCAAAGTAGTGGTAAAAGGTTGTAGCAAGCAGGCTGTTCCGTTAAGTGCTTATGTAGAATTGAGCAGACTGTTGCGTCCTTTGGTCAGTAGCTTGATGTTTGGTGAGCCTTGCAGTACAGTGCCTTTGTATAAGAGAAAAAATTAAATGTGATATGCCACTGCAATACAAAAAAATTCGTCATACGGCAAGAAAGTCGTATGACGAATGAAAGAATCAGATGACCTCTGCATAAAAACTCCCTCCTACGCCCTTTCTACATAGGAGGGAATTTTTTTAAGTTACTACTGATCAAAAGGACGGTAACGGTATTCTAACTGAATAGTTCCTACCATTCTTTCTACTTTGCCATCTTTACTTGCTTTGGTTTTGCAGTCTATGGCAAAGGTAGCATAAAAGCCTTGCCCATAAACTTCCTCTATTTTGATTAACTCCCATTTGCTTCCTTTTTGAGAAACCCCTTCAGTCATATAACCAAAACTATTGTTACCACTGATATCTGAATAGTCGGTTTGCGACACCATCATAGCAAAGCCGTCAAATACATACTCATCCTGTAAATTGACCTCCAAAGGATAGTTTCCTTTTTTGAAAAAACTAAGCAAAGCAGGATAGTTATAGGATTTGACAAACTGAAAACTTGTATCTTCAGGGTCTATGATAGGCATTTTAGGAGAACGAATAGAAAACATTGTTCCTATTCTATTTGTACCTTCACCTGTATTTTTGCCAAACGTATGGAAGTGTTCTATGTAAGTGGGTACACCAGCTTTGGCACGCCACCCTCTTGAGGCACGTCCTTCCCAGCCATCTTTGTTAATTTCTATATTAAAATTCTTATCCCCTATGCTAATATTCATAGCACCTACAGTAGGATTGACTGGATAAGTGCGGACAACTGCCGCAGGGGTAGTAGGTTTTGTAACTTCTTGGGTGCAAGCACCCAAACCAACAGCTACTAAAAAGCTGAGGTATTTCAAATATGTTTTCATTAGAATAAAGATTTTGAGTGTGAAAATAAGTTATTTAGTACAAGCAGGTGAGTTACCACTGCAACAAACTAAAATCGTCATACAGCTGCAAAGCTGTATGACGAATGAAAGCAAAGTTACTCTTTTTCCTACTTCAACTTTTTATACTGTACAATGGCTTGAATAGTGCCTATCATTTTGCCTTCCATTTTTACTACATCACCTATGCGAGAATAGAGTTTGCAATCCACAGAATAGGTAACTACAATAGAAGTAGGAGTCAGCTGTTTGACTGCTGTTATTTCCCATTTGCTGCCTTCTTGGTCGCCGTCTATGGTATTGTAACCATAACTTTTAGCCATATCCTGTGTATTGACATAAGAAAACAACACATGATACCCATTCGGTACACCTTTGCCTTGCATGACTTGCTTTCCTTTTGGAAATAGGGCAAACAAAGTTTGTGGTGTATATTCTGTAGTTAAACGACTGGTGTCTGAAATTTCCATTTTGGGAAGACTGACAAAATAATTTGCATAAATAGGGGTAGTTGCATTTGCCCCTACCACATCAACGAAATAAAGATTTGAATTGACAAACCACTCATTATTTCTTGTTACTAACAAACGAGAGTGTGTTTGCCCCTCCCAGCCATTCTTTCCATTTTCAATAGATAATGGTTTGCCTGCAATACTTAAATTCATAGCCAACACATTGGGAGATACCAAAAACTTTTGTGGCTCTGTTAATTCTTGTGAGGTAGAGCAACCTCCTACACAGATGCTTATCCAAAGCACCCATGCAAAAAATAAAGATGATTTCATTTGTTTTTTGATACCTAAAAAACTCCCTCCTACGCCCTTTCTACATAGGAGGGAATTTTTTTAAGTTACTACTAATCAAAAGGACGGTAACGGTATTCCAACTGAATAGTTCCTACCATTCTTTCTATCTTGCCATCTTTGCTTGCTTTAGTTTTGCAGTCTATGGCAAAGGTAGCATAAAAGCCTTGCCCATAGACTTCCTCTATTTTGATTAACTCCCATTTACTTCCTTTTTGAGAAACCCCTTCAGTTATATAACCAAAACTATTGCTACCACTGATATCTGAATAGTCGGTTTGCGACACCATCATGGCAAAGCCGTCAAATACATACTCATCCTGTAAATTGACCTCCAAAGGATAGCTTCCTTTTTTGAAGAAGTTAAATAATGCAGGATAATTGTAGGATTTAGCAAACTGAAAACTCGTATCTTCAGGGTCTATGATAGGCATTTTAGGAGAACGAATAGAAAACATTGTTCCTATTCTATTTGTACCTTCACCTGTGTTTTTGCCAAACGTATGGAAGTGTTCTATGTAAGTAGGTACACCAGCTTTGGCACGCCAACTCCTTAACGCACGTCCTTCCCAGCCATCTTTGTTGCCTTCTATATTAAAATTTTTGTCCCCAATGCTAATATTCATAGCAGACACCGTAGGATTGACAGGATAAGTGCGGACAACTGCCACAGGGGTAGGCGGTGTAACCTCTTGGGTGCAACCTACCAAAACAACAGCTAATACAAAGCTGAGGTATTTCAAATATGTTTTCATTAGAATAAAGATTTTGAGTGTGAAAATAAATTATTGCGTACAAGCAGGTGAGTTACCACTGCAACGCAGGCGAATGCAAACCTTTGGGAAATCATTTCTGTTTATTTGGTTTACTTCTGCACTACTTGAAGCAGTAAATTGATAACTTCGTACCGTGCCTGCTGTATCAGTATAAATAAAATCATACTCAAACCCTGGCACTAAGCCACCCAACGTAACAAGAAGTCCGTTACCATTCCAAGTAGCAGACGGACTGATGCCAACTTGCCCTGTTACTGAAAAATTAACAGTACGGTCTGCTGTGGTGTTCACATAGCTTTGCCCCGAAGAAAATTGATAACCTGGACTGGACGCAGTAATAGTGCTGGAGTAGCCATAAGGGACGGTTATGCTATAGAAACCAGAGAAACTTGTAGTAACTGAGTAACTTGCAAAGCCTCCAAAGCCATTGAAGTTAATACTTACTCCGCTTACACCAACTCCGCAGTTGTTGGTTACGTAGCCTGAAATGGTAACCGTTGTAGGCTGAATATTGATTGCCAGCGAAGCACAGCAACTTTGGAAAGCACTTGCACAAGAGCCAGTAACCGACATATTCACAGTCCCATTGCTTACGTTGGCATTCCAACGGACAGTAACATAGAGTTCGG